>NZ_CAMFKO010000039.1 GCF_945957265.1 uncultured Dechloromonas sp. | reverse complement strand
CACCTGCTGTGCCGTGCCGGCCAGCTCGTTGGCCTGGCGGGCATTGTCGGCGTTCAGCTTCACCGTGCTCGTCAGCTCCTCCATGCTCGAGGCCGTTTCTTCAAGGCTGCTCGCCTGTTCCTCGGTCCGGCTCGACAGATCCTGGTTGCCCGAGGCGATTTCCTTGGCCGCCGTGTTGATGGCATCGGTCGCATCCTTGATCTGGGTGACGATCTCCTGCAGGCGGAGCACCGTGGCATTCGTATCGTCCTTCAGTTGCCCGAACGTTCCCGCATAGTCCGCATTGATGGTCTGCGACAGGTCGCCGCCGGCCATCGAGGACAGCACCCGGGCGACATCCTCCAGGCCCTGCTGGCTGGTGTTCAACAAACGGTTGAGATCCTGGGCCAGGCTGCGGAAGAATCCTTCCTTGTCGTCCTCGATGACGCGCGTCGAGAAATCGCCGTTCGCCGCGGCGCCGACGATGGCCGCCACTTCCTTCTCGACGGCCACCTCGTTCGTGCGGTCGCGCCATTCGCCGACCGTGCCCAGGCGCTGCCCGCGGTCGTTGACGATCGGATTGGTAGTCACCAGATAGACCCGGTTGCCAATACCCATTTCGGAACGCCGGGTTTCGGCCAGGGTCTTGAGCCGGGCGAGCGCCTCGTCGCGACCGTCGCGGTAGAACACCCCCACGTCACTGCCGACCAGCTTGTCGGCGCTGAAGCCCGGGATATAGGCGCGCAGGACTTCCTCCATTTCGCCGACCGCCTTCAGGAGCGCCTTGTTGGCATAGATGATCCGCCCATCCGGGTCGGCGATACGCACCGGGCTGCTCACGCAGTCGAGGCCGATCTTGATACGCAGGTTCTCGTCCGAGACGCGCTTGGCCTCGGCGACATTGAAGCCCTGCTGAATCTGCATGGATTGCAGCCCCTGCAACACCTGCCCCATTTCGTCGTTGCGGGTGGTATCCACATTGCGGGTGTAGTCGCCATTGGCCAGCGACTGGAAGGTTGCGACGACCTCGCCGATCGGCCGGGTCACCGCCAGGATCAGGGCACGGGCAATCAGCATGCCGAGAACCAGGGCCGCCACGCCGGCGAATATCATCCAGAGACGTGTGGTGGAGAAAGCGTCATGGGATTTCTCGACCTGGCGCACGCCGGCGTCGTTCAGGTACTTGAGCAGGTTTTCCATGTCCTTCGAAGCCTCGGCATAGGCCGCATCGGCCTTCAAGCGCCGGATATCGTTGGCCTCGCCGAAACGCCCCTCTCCCAATGCCGTGCGCGCCGGCAGCAGGCCCTCGGCTACGAAGCGCTTCCGGCTCTGCTCGAAAGCGTCGGCCAGTTTGACGTGCTCGGGCGAATGCACGTGCTTGCGATAGTTGGCCCAGTGTTCGGAAACCGCCGCGATGTTCCGGTCGATATGCGCCAGGTGGGTATCGATGCCATGATCGTGCATCTTGGCAAAGGGATTGGCCGGATCGTGCTGCAACGCCGACAGCATCTGGGCCCTGTTGTCGGCCATCAGCTTGCCGATCGTGGCGACTTCCTGCAGCGGGATGATGCGCCGCGCATAAAGCCCCTCGACCTGCTCTTCCGTCGAGGCCATTCCCCACAGCCCGAGGATGGCGACCGCCGCCAAGGCCAGCAGCATGGCACCGAAGCCGGCCATCATCCTGGCCTTCAAACTCACGCCGGCCAGTAGCCCCGGGCCGCCCTTGACGACCGCGCCGTGTTGAATGCGCAGGTTTCCGGCACGCTTTTCCCGGAACAGGCGATACGCCTGATCGGCGGCCTGTACCTGCTCCGCCGACGGCTTGCGACGAACCGACATGTAGCCATCGACATTGCCGCTGGCATCCCGCGTTGGCGTCGCCGTGGCAAGCACCCAGTAGTAATCGCCGTTCTTGCAGCGGTTCTTGACCATCCCGGTCCACGGGCGCCCGGCCTTGAGATCGCGCCACAAGTCCTCAAAGGCCTCGCTCGGCATGTCGGGGTGGCGGACCAGATTGTGCGGTTCGCCAATCAGCTCGGCCTCCGCGAAACCGCTGATTTCAATGAAATCATGGTTGATGTAGGTCAGGCGTCCCTTCAGATCGGTCTTCGAGACGATCAAGGAGTCCGGCCGCAGCGCGACCTCTTTGTCGGTAACGGGTAAGTTGGTTCTCATTATTGGCTCCTCGATCGCTTTTTCTGTCGGTATCGATACGCTGGTCAGAATTCCGCCCACTCGTCGTCATCCGGAACGGATGGCGCAGTGGATTTGCTTGCTGCAGGCGTCAGGCGCACAGGTTCCCTGTGCGGCAATGCCGGGCGTGCCGCTGCCTTCGCTGCCCGAAGCGGCTGACGGGATGCTGGCAACTGCGGAACGCCGCCCCCTTGCCGCAGCACGAAGATGGAAACCGCCTGCGCCAGGCTGTGCGCCTGTTCCTCCAGGCTCTCGGCCGCGGCCGCAGCCTCTTCGACCAGCGCCGCGTTCTGCTGCGTCACTTCGTCCATCTGGCTGACGGCGCGACTGACCTGCTCGATGCCCGAGCTCTGTTCGCGGCTGGCATCGGAGATGTCGGCCATGATCTTCGCCACCCGCTTGATGCTGGTGACCACTTCATCCATGGTCCGCCCGGCCTGATCGACCAGCCGGTTGCCGGTTTCGACCTTCTCGACCGAGTCGGAGATCAGCCCCTTGATTTCCTTGGCCGCCGCCGCGCTGCGCTGCGCCAGGTTGCGCACTTCCGTCGCCACCACCGCGAAACCCCGTCCCTGTTCGCCGGCGCGGGCCGCTTCAACCGCCGCGTTGAGCGCCAGGATGTTGGTCTGGAAGGCGATGCCGTCGATCACCCCGATGATGTCGGCAATCTTGCTGCTCGACTGGTGGATGGCGCTCATGGTGTCGACCACCTGGCTGACCACTTCGCCCCCCTTGACCGCCACCTGCTGTGCCGTGCCGGCCAGCTCGTTGGCCTGGCGGGCATTGTCGGCGTTCTGCTTCACCGTCCCCGTCAGTTCCTCCATGCTCGACGCCGTTTCTTCCAGGCTGCTCGCCTGCTGCTCGGTCCGTCCGGAGAGATCCTGGTTGCCCGAGGCGATTTCCTTGGCCGCCGTGGTAATGGCGCCGGCCGCATCCTTGATCGAGGCGATGATCTGCTCAAGATTGTCCACGGTCGTGTTGGCATCGTCCTTCAGCGTACCGAGCATCCCCTGATAGTCCGCATCGATTTTCTGCGTCAGGTCGCCTTGCGCCAGACGCGCGAACATCGCGCCGACATCGCCCAGGGCTCGCGTATTGGCCTCCAGCAAGGCATTGATCCCATCGGAAATCTGCTTGAAGAAACCGCTCATGTTGGCGCTATCCAGGCGCCTGCTGAAATCCCCGCTGGCTGCCGCGCTGATGATGCTCGCCACCTCCTGCTCGACGAGCACCTCGGCGGTACGATCCAGCCACTCGACCACGGTGCCCAGGCGCTCGCCGCCGGCGTTCAGGATGGGCGTGGCAATCAGGCTGAAGTGCCGGCCGCCGATATTCATGGATGCGCGGTGCGTTCCCTTCAGTGCGGCCAGCAGGTTGCGCTGATGGCTGGGCTGCTTGTGATAGATGTCGAAATTCGACCCGAGAATGGCATCGGCCCGGAAATTCGGCAGCTGGGTGCGGATATCGCTCTCCGCCGCGCGCATCATCGCCAACACGGCCATGTTGCAATAAACGATCTGGCCGTCCGGATCCGCCACCATGACGCTGTTCGAACTGGCGTCAAGCGCGACCTTGATGCGCAAGGTGGCATTGGCCGCATCGCGCTCGGCGGTCAGCCGATTGCGCAGCTGGACCTGCATGTCCTCAAGGCGCTGGATCATGTGCCCGATTTCGTCGTTGCTGGACGCCACCAGCGGAACGTCGAGGCGACCTCCGGCAATTTGATCGAGCGCTTGCGACACGTCGAGGACCGAGCGGTTCACCCGCCGCAGGATCACGAAACCGACCCCGGCCGCCAGCGCGATCAATACGCCGGCAAGGGACAAGACCAGCAGGCGATGCTTGCGAACCCGCTCGCTGCGCTTTTCCAGAGCCTGGTCGAGATACTGGTCCGCGCTGTCGTAGAGCTTGAACAAGGCATTGATGCCCTGCGTGGTCTCGTCAAAATAGCGCGCCGGTTCGTAGCTCAGGACCTCGGCCCGCAGGATGTTGCGCTGGATATTGGCCATGAAGGTATCGACGCCGACTTTCGCTGCCTCAAAGGCGCCCGTCAGTTGCTCCCGTGCCGCCGGATCCTCGGCCAGCACCTTGTCGCCATCGGCAAACATCTGTTTCTGGCGGAGGGAGACCTCGGCAAAGCCGCCGATCAAGGCATCGCGCTGGACCTGGTTGATCGCCTTCTCCGACAGCACGACCGAGCCCATCGCGCGCGCCTGCCCCATGCGCTCGGTGACATGCGGCAATTGCAGGATGGTCAGGTCCATCGTGAAATAGGTGACTGCCTCCGGGTCGAGCACCAGCTCCGACTGTTCGGCCACCTTGTCCATGACGCCCATCAAGCGGGCGATGAGCTCGGTATGGCGCTTCGAGTTCTCCTGCGGCGCGAGCGTTGAAAACTCCCCCTTCAGGCTTTGCCAGCTCGACTTGAAGTCGTTCCAGCCGGTCAGCTGGCCGAGTTCCGAATCGTTGGCGGCGATCAGCGCATCGGCCTTCGTAATGGCGGCATCCGTTCCCGTCCTGGCGGAGTCGGCGCGTTCCTTGAACTCCTGCTTGCCGAGCAGCAGGGAGGTCGTCGCCCCCCGGTGTCGCTGCGCATCCTGCAGCACGAAGCGCAATTCCTTGTGGACCGCCACGCCGGTACGTTCCTTATCCACCAGGCGCACCTGCTCGTTGAAACCTCCGATCAAGGGCACCATGGGCACGGCGACGGCAATGGCCGTCAGCAAGCCCAAGCCTATGAATTTGTTAGCCAGTTTCTCGGATTTCATCGAAATATGTCCCGTTCCGGATGCGTTTCTAGGAATGTTGTCCGCGTCGTCGATCGCGTCATGCCGCGGCGCCGTCGATCAGCTCCATGTCGGCGCTGGTCATCAGGCGCTCGATGTCGGTCACGATCATCATCCGGCTATCCACGGTGGCCAGACCGATGATGTACTTGGTATCGAAGGTGGCCGAGAAATCGGGGGCCGGGCGAATCTGCGAACGGGTCAGCGAAATGACGTCGGAAACGCTATCGACCACGGCGCCGATCACCCTGCCTGCAACGTTCAGAATGATGACGACGGTAAAGGGGGTGTATTCGATCTTGCCCAGATTGAACTTGATGCGCAGGTCGACGATAGGAACGATCGTTCCCCGCAGGTTGATCACCCCCTTGATGAAGGCGGGCGCATTGGCAATCAGCGTGGGCGGTTCGTAGCCCCGTATCTCCTGGACCTTGAGGATATCGATCGCGTACTCCTCGCTGCCCAGCGTGAAGGTCAGATACTCGCTGGCTACCAGATCCTCTTCGCCTGCCGCGCTTCCGCTCTGCGTCATCGCTTCCATCTCATGCTCCTCAATTCAGCCGTCAGCCGGCTTTCTGCACACTGCTCTTGGCCATGCCGGCGATCGCCGACACATCCAGAATCAACGCCACATGGCCATCGCCCATGATGGTGGCCCCGGAAATCCCCTGCACCCGCCGATAATTCGCCTCCAGGCTCTTGATCACGACCTGGTGCTGCCCGACCAGCGCGTCGACATAAAGCGCCGCCTTGATGCCATCGGCGTCGATCACGACCATGATGCCCTGCGTGAAATCGCCGGCGCGCTGTTTGATGTTGAACACCTCGTGCAAGGCAACGACCGGCAGGTACTCGCCCCGGACCTGGATGACCCGGGCCTGGTTGGAGAGCGTCTTGATATCGCCGGCCTGCGGCTGGAACGACTCGATCACGTACGACAGCGGCAGGATATAGGTCTGGTCGCCGACGGCAATCGACATACCGTCCAGGATCGCCAACGTGAGCGGCAGGCGCACCGTCATCCGGGTGCCGACCCCGAGCATCGAATCGATCTCGACGCGCCCGCCCATGGACTGGATGTTGCGGCGCACCACGTCCATCCCGACGCCCCGCCCGGACACATCGGTCACCTGCTCGGCGGTCGAGAATCCCGCCTCGAAGATCAGGTTGAAGACTTCCTGGTCGGTCATCTGGTCGGAAACCTGCAGGCCGCGCTCGCGCGCCTTGGCCAGTATCTTGTTGCGCGGCAGGCCGCCACCGTCGTCGCCGACCTCGATCACGATGTTCCCGCCCTGATGGTAGGCCTTCAGGGTAATCGTCCCGACCGGATTCTTGCCGGCGGCAATGCGCTTCTCCGGCAGTTCGATCCCGTGGTCCAGGCTGTTGCGGATGAGGTGGGTCAGCGGGTCGGCGATGCGCTCGATCAGCCCCTTGTCCAGTTCGGTGGTCTCCCCAGATGTCTTCAGCTCGACCTGCTTGCCGAGCTTGCCGGACAGGTCGCGAACCACGCGCGGGAAGCGGGAGAAGACGAAGGAAATCGGCAGCATGCGGATGGACATGACCGATTCCTGCAAGTCGCGCGTGTTGCGCTCCAGCTGGGCCAAGCCATTGACCAGGCGCTCCGGCGCGTTTTCCTGCATCTGCCCAGCGGTCTGCAGCAGCATGGCCTGGGTGATCACCAGCTCGCCGACCAGGTTGATCAGCTGGTCGACCTTTTCGACGCTTACGCGGATGGAGGAATCCCCCCCCGCGGCGGCTGCCGGGGCGGCCTTGGCCGCGCGTGCCCTCGGCTCCGCTGCCGGCTTTTCCGGCGCCACGACAGCCACCGGCGCGGCCGGCTCGGCAATCCGCTCGACCGCCAGCTCCTCCGGCGAGGGCGCCGGGGGCGCCGCCTCGGGCAGGGGCTCGAAGAAGCCGAAGCCGTCGCCTTCCTCGGCCGCGACAGGCGGCTCGTCCGGGGCGGCGGGCAATGGCTCGAAAAAGCCGTAACCATCGCCGTCTTCCGCGCTCGTCGTTACATCGGCCGCCTCAGCGGCGACCGGGAGCGGCTCGAAAAAGCCATAGCCGTCGTCCTCTGCCTTCGCGGCGGGCGGGCTCGGCTCCGAGGGCGTTTCGAGCGGTGCGAAAAATCCGTAGGCGGCGTCCGCCTCCGGCGCTCCCGGCGAATCGTCGAAAAAGCCGAATGCGCCATCCCCCGCGTCGCCGGCTGGCTGGTTTTCAAGCACGCGCCAGGCGCCGTTGTCCGCGACAAAATCGATCTGGTCGGCAAACGCTTCCTGGCCGCACTCACCGCGCAGGCGCAGCTGCCAGTAACCCACGTTGTGTACGCCGTCATCCGGCTGGCTCAGAATCTCCAGTTCGCCGAGCGAACGCAGCTCGGCCAGCAGGTTCTTGACGCCCTCGCCCCTGGCCGAAACCTCCGTCGGCACGAACTGGATGTCGAACACCCGGGCACCCGGCTTGGCGGCTGGCGCAGCAGAAAGCGGGGTGCTGGCTGCGGCCGACGGCGCGGCAAGCGGCTTGTCCGTGGACAGCTGGCGCAGGCGGGCGCAGATGGCCTCGACCGCGGCGGCATCGACCTCGCCTCGCCCCTGGTGCGCCTCCAGCATGTCGCGCAGGATGTCGCCGCTCTGCAGAAAGGCATCGACCATCTCGGCACGCAGGCCGAGCTCCTGCTTGCGGATGCGATCCAGCAGGTTCTCAAGAATATGCGTCGTTTCCGCGAGATCGGTAAACCCGAACGTCCCCGCGCTCCCCTTGATGGAGTGCGCGGCGCGGAATATGGCATTGAGTTGCTCCGGATCCGGATTTTCGATATCCAGATCGAGCAGCAACCCCTCCATTGCCGCCAGGTGTTCCGCCGACTCATCGAAGAACACCTGATAGAACTGACTCATGTCGATAGCCATGCTACCCCCCGAGCACAACCGCCAACCCCTGGCAGCCGATATTGGTATGCAACCGACCTGCCGCCGACAGGTGGATCGGCCGTTGGTTAACCGATGACTTTGCGCACGACTTCAATCAGTTTCTGGGGGTCGAATGGCTTGACCAGCCATCCCGTCGCACCGGCAGCCCGCCCCTGCGCCTTCATGGCATCGGAGGATTCGGTCGTCAGCATCAGGATCGGCGTCTTGGCGTACTGCGGCATGCTGCGCAGGCTCTTGATCAGGGTCAGCCCGTCCATGCGCGGCATGTTCTGATCCGTCAGAACCAGATTGATGCTCTTGGTCTTGGCCTTCTCCAGGCCATCCATCCCGTCTACGGCCTCGACCACGTCGTAACCGGCGCTTTTCAAGGTAAATGAAACCATCTGGCGAATGGAGGCGGAATCATCAACTGCTAGAACGGTTTTTGCCATCGTTACCTCTCGATATATTCAGAACAACTCGACTTCGCCACTGGCAAAGCCTGTTTGATTAACCGGATTATTATCCACCTTTTGAGAAATCACACCCATTTTTTGCGAAATCTGGTCAACGTGAAGGCAGATTTCCGAAAGTGCGGCCAAAGCAGCCCCCGGATTCGCCGTATCGTTCATGACACCGGCCATACGTTGCTCGTCGGCCAGGATTTCATCGAGCACATCCAGGCGACTCCCGGCATGACCCAGCAGTTGAGTCACCATATCCTGAAACTGCAGCGACATGATGGCCTGATTGATCGATTGCTCGACCTGATCCGCGATGGTCTTCAACTCGGCGACGCTCTCGCCGGTACGTCGATTCATCTCGTTAATGCCGACCATGGCGACTTCGACATCGCTCTTCGAGGTCAGCGCGAAGGTCATATCCTGCGCCGCCATCTGGTTGATGGCCCTTTCGGTAGCCTCGATGGTCGTCTGCATGTTGCCCAGCGAACCGCGAATTTGCTGGCTGAAATGATTGGTCCGCCCGGACAGGTCCCTGACCTCGTCGGCGACGACGGCAAATCCCCGGCCCGCCTCGCCGGCACGGGCTGCCTCGATCGCGGCATTGAGCGCCAACAGGTTGGTCTGCTTGGCAATGCCCTCGATTTCGCCCAGCATGCCCCGGACCTCGCTCATCTGCTGGATGATGCGATCGGTCATTTCGACCAGCGACATGGCCAGCCTGGAATTCTCAACGACACTATCAACGAACTGACGCAACGTATCCGACGTCTTGGCCGCAAAGTTCTGGAACTCGCTGACCGCCCCCTCTTCGCTACCGCCGCTGATGACCTGCATGCCCAACGACTGCTGGCGCTGGAGCTGGGCATTCATGCCCTGAAAGCTGGCCACCAGCTTTTCGATCGCCTCGCCAAAAATGACCTGCGTCCGCCGGATTTCATTGCGCATTTCGGCGACCTGCCGGGAAGCCTCCGCCGACACGTGCAGGATGGCTTCTCCGCTTCGTTCGACGATTTCCCGGCGAGCACTTGCCATATCGCTCACCGCCTGGCCCGCCACCGGCGCCTTTCCCGAACATCGACAGAGCAGCATCCAGCCGAGCAGCAACAGGATAAAGGCACCAACGATCGCCGGAGAGCGGGCCGCCGGCTCCCACGCCAGCAAGCCGCCGATCACCGCCAGCGAGGCCGCGACAGCCATCCACATCGCTTTGCCACTTGAGGCCATTCCCTCTCCCTGTGATTCAGCAAGCGTCGGCGAATCAGCCGGCAGTACCCTTGCCGACACCCGGCAGTGTCAGCCCCTCGGGCAACGATTCTTCCCCGCCCACCTCGGACTCCGGCCCCTCCTCCTGGAGAATGGCCTGCTCCGTCTTCTTGTTGAGCACGACGATGCTGATGCGACGGTTGATCGAACTCAGCGGATCGTTTTTGTCGAAAAGAACCGTCGACGCCAGGCCGACCACCCGCAATACCTTGCTGTCATCCATGCCGCCGAGCACCAGTTCGCGTCGCGACGCGTTGGCGCGGTTGGACGACAACTCCCAATTGGAAAACCCCTTTTCACCCCCGGCAAACTGGGCCGCGTCGGTATGCCCGGCCAGGCTGACCCGGTTTTGCACGCCATTCAAGGCCTTGCCGATCTGGCGAAGGATGTCCCTTGTATACGGCTTGAGGTCGGCACTACTTGAGTCGAACATCGGCCTGTTTTGCTCATCGACGATCTGGATACGCAAGCCTTCCGAGGTGATGTCGAGCAGCATCTGCTTCTTGAACTGCGCCAGCTGCGGGCTTTTCTCGATCATCTTCTCGATGTCGGCCTTCAAGGTTTCGAGGCGCTCCTGCTCCTTGCGACGAAACTCGGCTTGCGCCTCCTTGGAGAACGAGGTGGACTTCTTGGCCTCGACATCACCCCGCTTGACCTGGCCGGCCTGGCGCGTAAGGTCCTTGCCGCCACCCTGCAGCACGCTGGTGGCGTCGCCCGAACCGCTGCCGCCCTGCTGGGAAACCTTCAGCGGGTTCTGGAAGAACTCGGCGATACCCTGCAGATCGCCCTTCGCGGTCGAGCCGAGCAACCACATCAACAGGAAGAAAGCCATCATCGCCGTCACGAAGTCGGCATAGGCGATCTTCCAGGCGCCCCCGTGCCCGCCTCCGGCGACGACCTTCTTGCGCTTGATGACTATGGGGCGTGTGGAATCGTCGCTCATCGAATCGGTTCAGTTGTCAGGCAAGCTTACTTGCCTTTGCGGGCCTTCAACTCTTCCTCCAGCTCGCGGAAGCTGGGGCGCGAATGGGAGTCGAGCGTCTTGCGCCCGAACTCGATCGCCACCTGGGGGGCATAGCCGGACATCGAGGCCAGCAGCACCATCTTGATGCACTTGTAGATGGTTCCTTCCTCCGCCGCCTTCTGCTCGAGCAGCTTGGCGACCGGCTCGACAAAGCCGTAGGAGATCAGAATACCGAGGAAGGTGCCGACCAGGGCTCCACCGATCATCTTGCCGAGGACGGCAGGAGGCGAACCGACCGAGCCCATCACGTTCACCACGCCCATCACCGCGACGACGATACCGAATGCGGGAACGGCGCCCGCCACGGCCGACACCACATGACCCGGCTCGGCGGCCTCGTGGTGGTGCGTCTCCAGCTCGACGTCCATCAGGCTCTCGATTTCGACCGTATTCAGGTTGCCGCCGACCATCATCCGCAGATAGTCGGTGACGAACTCCATGATGTGGTGGTCATGAACCAGATTGGGATACTTGGAAAAGATCGGGCTGGCTTCGGGATTCTCGATGTCGCCTTCGATGGACATCAGCCCCTCTTTCCGAACCTTCGCGAGCACCTCGAAAAGCATCGCCAGGGCATCGATATAAAAAGCCTTGTTGAACTTCGAGCCCTTCAGGATTCCGGGAACCGCCGCGACCGTGGCCTTGATGATCGAAATGTTGTTGGCCGCGACAAAATAACCAATCGTCAAGCCGACGATGGCGATGTACTCCGTCGGAACCCAAAGGGCGAGCAGGCTCCCGTGGATCGCATACGTCCCCAGAGCCGAAGCCAAAATAATGACATACCCGACGATCAAAAACATTCAAGCCCCCCCGTGCGCCGGCAAGCAAACCGGCGCGAATCCGTCCCAGCATTGGTTCCCGCTATTGTAGCCACATGAATTGCCGGAGTGCAAAGAAAGAAATGCCCGTCACAAGGGCAACTCCGGGCACCGGGAGGGCAAGGTGATAAACTCGATTACCTGTGCAATGCTCTGGAGTTGTAGTGATTCAATTTTGCGTTCGATGCGGCTCCGGCGTCTCGCTCGTCATACCTGCCGGCGACAACCTTCCCCGGCACGTCTGCGGAACATGCGGCCACATCCACTACGAAAATCCGCGCCTCGTCGTCTGCTGCGTGGCCGAATGGCAAGGCAGCATCCTGATGTGCCGGCGCGCCATCGAACCGCGCCACGGCTACTGGACGCTGCCCGGTGGCTTCATGGAAAACGGCGAAACCACGGCCCAGGCCGCCTGCCGCGAAACCCGCGAGGAAGCGGGAGCGGACGTCGCGGTGGATGCGCCGTTCGCCATGGTCAATATTCCCCACATCAACCAGGTCCACCTTTTCTATCGCGGAAAACTGCGTACTCCCGAGTTTCTGGCGGGAGAGGAGAGTCTTGAAGTGCGCCTGATTCCGCCCGCCGAAATTCCTTGGCACGATCTCGCATTCCGCAGCGTCACGCTGTGCCTCGAACGCTATCTCGCCGACCGCGAAAACCAGCGCTACGACTTTCACGAAGCGGTTCTGGCGCCGCTGTAACTCGCCTACCGCTCCCGGCGATACTCGACCAGAAAAGGCACTCTGAAGCCACCTGTAGCAGCCATCCCGGGCAATTTCACCCTTGCCACGGCGGCATTCAGACCGGCCAGGGCCATTTCGTCGAGTTCGGCATGGCCGCTTGAGCGTTCGAGCGACACTACCGGCGTATGCGATCCGGCCCAGTACGAGATGACGAGGCGGACGTCGCCCTCCAAACCCGGCACATCCGAAGCTTGCGACATGGATCCGGCCCGGCGCAACTCGCGGGCGATGTGGAGCCGGTACTCGCTTTCAAGTCCGGGCGGCAAACCGGCCATGCCCTCGGCGGCTGCAAGCGACGGCGGTGACTGCAATTCAGGCTGCCGAACGGCCTGCACCGGCGTGCTGGAAGATCGTCGTCCGCCGCTTGAGGCAGCCGACGCGCGCCTCCCCGAATGCCGCTCGGCAACGACGGGGACAGTCGACGAATCAGGCCGACCGCCCGCCCCAACCTCTTCCAGCGCCCTGAAGCGGGCGAAATCGACGGTCAGCGGCACCGGCCCCGTCGCGCCGCAAGTCGAACAGGCAGACAACGGCCGAAACTCGAAAAGGCCCGCAATCGCGAGCACATGAGCAAGAATCGATATGACAAGGGCACGGCGCATGCCACCTATATTACCCCCTGAAAAAACAAACCCCTGCCCGAACTAACGGAACAGGGGCCTTGTATTTCTCCCGCCCGAGGCAGGAGATTGCCAGCCGGATTACTTGCTGCCGAGCTTGCGAGACTCTTCGTCGATCTTGTTCGAATACATCTTGCCCATCACGGCGCCGATAACCAGAACGCCGACGATGACGACGAGGCTCATCAAACCGATATCGCTACCAAACAAAAGTTCCCATGCCATAAAGTCACCTCCCGTAACAAAAAAACTACTTCCCCGCTTGCGCCGTGAGACGCAGTGGCTCCACCGAGTCGGCCTGCCACTCCCCATGAAGCCGCCACTGCCCGGCGGGATCTTCAATGGAAACAAGCCAACGTCCCACGACCTCTCCGGCGATCTTTCCGCCGTAGAAGCCTTGACCTTCCGATGTCATGACAACGACCTGATCCTGACCGGCCCGCGTTGGATGCGCCAGCTTGAGTTCGATGACCGACGGAACCGCGACATCGTCATTGCCCCTGACAAACAAACGGATAGCGCCACCCGCCCGCATGATGTCCGCTTGCAAACCCAGGCTGGCCGCGCGGTGATCCCGCTCCAGGGTCTGGTTCACGGCAAGACCTTGCTTGTAATAGTCGTCGGTCACCAGGCCATCGTTGCTGACCACGGCCAGCCACACCGTAATCACTCCGGCGACGATGACCATCCCGGGGCCGATCATCAATAGCCAGGGCCAGCGTTGCTTGTACCAGGGCTGGTTGTCGCTGCGTAAGGTCATCGCATTGCTCATGTCAGGGCATCAGGAAAGTGGCTTTTTCATGAACCGCGATTCCGTCATGGTTCATGGCCTTGATATCAAAATAGATCGTATTGGCGCCCGTCTTGCCGGATTCGGCAGGCACGCGCACCACGACCGTCACTTCATGGTTCTCGGCGCTGGCAACTTCAACGATGCGCTCGCCGACGATCTCCATGCCTTCGATCCCTTCGACAGAAAGCGCATAGCGCTTCGGCTCTTCCGTCGTATTCATGATCTTGAGGTTGTAGACGTTCTCGATACGCCCATCATCGGCCTCGCGCGCCAGTATGGAGCGGTCGCGGATGACATCGACCTTGAGCGGGACGCGGGTGGCCAGCGACCAGATCGACGCCGCGGTAATCGCCACCAGAATGGCCGTGTACAAAAGGATGCGCGGACGCATGATGTGCCCGACGACCTCCTTTGGCGAAAAATGCCTTTCCAGCGCATTCTCGGTCGTATAGCGAATCAGGCCGCGCGGTTTGCCGACCTTGTCCATGACCGGGTCGCAGGCGTCGATGCAGGCGCCGCAGCCAATGCACTCGTACTGGATTCCCTTGCGGATATCGATTCCCGTGGGGCATACCGCCACGCAGAGACCGCAATCCACGCAGTCGCCCAAGGCCTTCGCATCGGCACTCTTCTTGCGCGCGCCTCGCGGCTCGCCCCGCTCCGGATCGTAGGTAATGACCAGCGTATCGGGATCGAACATCACGCCCTGGAAACGAGCGTACGGACACATGTACTTGCACACCTGCTCGCGCAGGAAGCCGGCCTGCATGTAGCAGAAGCCGCCATAGAAAAACGTCCAGAACAGTTCCCAGCCCGAGAAATTGAACGGCAGGGCGGCCAGCAATTCGTCGACGGGCGTGAAGTACGCGACCAGCGTGAATCCCGTCCAGATCGAGATCAGCAGCCACACCGCATGCTTGACCGCCTTGAGGGCGAACTTGCGCGAGGTCAGCGGCCCCTTGTCGAGTTTCATTCTTGCCGAACGATCGCCCTCGATCCGGTTTTCCACCCACATGAATATTTCCGTATAGACCGTCTGCGGACAGGCGTATCCGCAGAACAATCGGCCGGCAATCGCGGTAAACAGGAACAGGGCGTAAGCCGAAACGATCAGCAGCAGGGCAAGGTAGAAAACGTCCTGCGGCCACAGGACCAGGCCGAAGAGGTAGAACTTGCGCTCGACCAGATGAAAGAGGACCGCCTGGCGGCCGTTCCATTCAATCCAGGGGGCTCCGTAGAAAAGAATCTGCGTGAACCAGACGAGAACCCAGCGCCAGGTATTCCACCAGCCTTTTACATCCCGGATATATATCTTCTTGTGTTTCTCGTAGAAAGAAACCGGCGCGGGAGCTGGTACCGCCTGTGTTGTATTTTCTTTTGAATCCATCGGGGCTATATCCGTATCGAAATTACGCTGGGCGTTAACAGTTCGGGGTTACGACGAACGCAATTTTGATACAGATCAGTCATCGCTGATATGGAAATAAACGGGGCGGCATCGCGCCGCCCCGTTCGAAGGCTATTACTTGGCGCCCTGGCTCAGGCTGAGCACGTAGGCGGACAACAGGTGAACCTTGGCCTCGCCGAGGAACTCCTTCCAGGCCGGCATCTGGTTCTGACGCCCCTTGGTGATCGTCTCGGTGATGGTGGCTTCCGAAGAGCCGTACAGCCAGACCTTGTCGGTCAGGTTAGGCGCGCCGATTGCATGCATGCCCTTGGCTTCCGGACCGTGGCAGCCCACGCAGCCGGCGGAGGTAAAGGTTTCCTTGCCCTTGGCGGCACGGGTTGCATCGTTCGGCAGACCGGACAGGGAGCGCACGAAGTTGGCCACGTCCTTGATCGTGTCAGCGCCCAGTTGCGCATGCGGCGGCATCACGCCCATGCGACCATTGGAGATGGTTTCCTTGATCTGCTCCGGCTCGCCGCCATACAGCCAGTCGGCGTCGGTCAGATTCGGGAAGCCCTTGGCGCCGCGCGCATCGGCACCGTGACACTGCATGCAGTAGGTCAGGTACAGACGCTTGCCCATTTCCATGGCCGTCTTGTCGGCAGCAACAGCCTTCAGGTCCATGGCCATGTACTTGTCGAACAGCGGCTTGACCGTGGCATCCATCTTGTCGACTTCAGCCTTGTGCTGACCGACAGCGGTCCAGCCCAGCATGCCCTTGAAGTTGCCCAGGCCCGGGTAGAGCGCCAGATAGACGAAGGCGAAGATGACCGTGATGATGAACATCCAGCTCCACCACTTCGGCATCGGGTTGTTGTATTCCTCGAGAGTTTCATCCCAGACATGACCCATGGTCTTGCCCGGCGTGAAAGTCGCCTTGCCCTGGACTACCAGCAGAATCACGCAGAAGAGAATACTCCCCACGACGATTGCCACGACGTACAGGTTCCAAAAATCGCTAACGAAATCGCTCATTTGCTTTCCTTTTTTTCAGCGCAGGTGCGTCGTTTTCGACGACGCACCGTGATCATCATCTCCGGAGAACGGCAGGTTCGCAGCCTCGTCAAACCCCTTTTGGCTGCTACGGCCATAGGCCCAAGCCACAATCGCCAGGAAGCAGAGCAGACCGACGACGGTGACGATGGATCGGAGATCGTTGATGTCCATGGCTATTACTTGACGTTCTTCAGCGCCAGACCCAGGCCCTGCAGGTAGGCAATCAGAACATCCATTTCGGTCTTGTCGCCGATGGCAGCCTTGGCACCCTTGATTTCCTCATCGGAATAGGTCGGGATACCACGCGCCTTGGCATAGCCACGCATGATTTCCATCTTCTTCTCGATGTCGGCGCCAACCGAATCCTTGGCCTTGGTGGCAGCCAGGAAGGCGAAAGCGGGCATGTTGGACTCAGGCACCACGTCACGCGGGTTCATCAGGTGAGCACGCTGCCATTCGTCGGAATAGCGGGCACCAACGCGAGCCAGGTCGGGACCGGTACGCTTGGAACCCCACTGGAACGGATGGTCATAGACGTATTCGCCGGCGACGGAGTAATGGCCATAACGCTCGGTTTCGGCACGGAACGGACGAATCATCTGCGAGTGGCACAGGAAGCAACCTTCGCGGACGTAGATGTCACGGCCGGCCAGGCGAACGGCGTCGTACGGCTTGACACCCTCGACCGGCGTCGTGGTCGACTTCTGGAAGAACAGCGGAACGATTTCGAGCAGGCCGCCCCAAATCACGGTGAGCAGCGTCAGCACAACCAGCAGGGCTACGCTCTTTTCAATTTGCTCATGCTTAAGCATTGTTATCTCTCCCTAATCAGGCGTGATGACCAGCCGGAGCAACCACCGGCATATCCTGGGTCTTGCCGCCAGCCATGGTCTTGAACATGTTGTAAGCCATGATCAGCATGCCGGACAGGAACAGGACGCCACCCAGCCAACGGATCGCCCAGAACGGGTAGGAGCCCTTGACGGATTCGACGAAGCTGTAAGCCAGCGTACCGTCGGCATTGACAGCGCGCCACATCAGGCCCTGCATCACACCGGCAATCCACATCGAAGCGATGTACAGAACGGTACCGATGGTGGCAACCCAGAAGTGGGCGGTAACCAGCTTGGTGCTGTACATCTCGGACTTGCCGAACAGACGCGGCAGCAGGTAGTAGATGGAGCCGATGGAAACCATGGCCACCCAGCCCAGGGCGCCGGAGTGCACGTGGCCGACGGTCCAGTCGGTGTAGTGCGACAGCGCGTTGACGGTCTTGATCGACATCATCGGGCCTTCGAAGGTGGACATGCCGTAGAAGGACAGCGAGGTGATCAGGAACTTCAGGACGGGGTCGTCGCGCAGCTTATGCCAGGCACCGGACAGGGTCATGATGCCGTTGATCATGCCACCCCAGGACGGAGCCAGCAGGATCAGCGAGAAGACCATGCCGACGGACTGGGTCCAGTCCGGCAGGGCGGTGTAGTGCAGGTGGTGCGGGCCGGCCCACATGTAGGTGAAGATCAGCGCCCAGAAGTGCACGACCGACAGGCGATAGGAATAGACCGGACGGCCAGCCTGCTTCGGCACGAAGTAGTACATCATGCCCAGGAAGCCTGCGGTCAGGAAGAAGCCGACGGCGTTGTGGCCGTACCACCACTGGATCATCGCGTCCTGCACGCCCGAGTACATGGAGTAGGACTTGGTCAGGTTGACCGGCATGGCCATGCTGTTGACGATGTGCAGCAGCGCGACGGCGATGATGAAGGCGCCGAAGAACCAGTTGGCCACGTAAATATGGGAAACCTTGCGGACGGCGATGGTACCGAAGAAGACCAGCGCGTAGGACACCCAGACAGCGGTAATCAGCAGGTCAATCGGCCATTCCAGTTCGGCATATTCCTTGCCGCTGGTGATGCCGAGCGGCAGGGTGACTGCAGCCAGGACGATAATCAGCTGCCAACCCCAGAAGGTGAACGGAATCAGCGGGCCACCCCACAGGCGGGCATGGCTGGTGCGCTGAACGCACCAGTAAGACGTTGCAAACAAAGCGCAACCACCGAACGCGAAAATAACCGCGTTGGTGTGCAACGGACGCAGGCGACCGAAGTGCAGCCAGGGCCCGAAGTTAAGTTCCGGCCAGACTAGCTGAGCCGCGATGATGACACCGACAAGCATACCGACGATGCCCCAGATGACGGTCATGACGGCGAACTGCCGTACGACCTTATCGTTATATGTGGTTTGCGTTCCAGACATGAACCCACCTCTCGTTAATAAAAAACGGGATGCCCACCTCCCTGAGACCAAGGGGGCACATAGAAACGGATGGTATTCTAGTTGAGTGGAGGCGTTTTGACCTAGATCAACCTACCGATTATCTAAGTCAAATTAGTCCTAATTGCCTAGGCAGGCCTTGCAATCGGCGGCAAATTGTGGACAAAAAAAGGGTGCGTCGTAACGCACCCCAACCCCAACAGAGAATTGCTGCGGAGCACCGGCTCCGCAATGCGCCCATTATGGCTTTTGGCGCAAACTGCACGTTGACACAGGTCAAACTTTCTCCGTTTTCTCCGCTTTCGTGTTTTCAACGGGGGGTTGCGGCGGATTATCGTCCATCAGGACCCTGAAACCCGGCCCTTCGAGATCGTCGAACTGGCCGCTACGCACCGACCACCAGAAAGCCAGCGCGATCCCGAACACGAGAAGCACCGACACGGGAATCAACAGATAGACGCTCTCCATCAGTCGTCAGCCTCCTGGCGCTGAATGCGCAACGAATTGAGAACGACCAGCAGGGAGCTGGCCGACATGCCGATACCCGCCAGCCACGGCGTTACATATCCGGCGATGGCCAAGGGCAGGGCCACGAAATTGTACGCGAACGACCACCAGAGATTCTGGCGAATAATCGCAAGGCTGCGCTGCGCGCGTCGCACACCATGGCGCAGATGATCGAGGTTCTCCGAAAGCAGGACGAAATCGGACTGCGTGCGCGCCAACTGAGCGCCACCGCCCATTGCCACCGAAACCTGCGCCTGCGCAAGCACCGGCGCGTCATTCACGCCATCGCCAACCATTGCCACCACGGCCCCCTGTGCCTGCAAGGCCTTGACGCAGTCATGCTTGCCCTGCGGCGTCACGCCGGCGCGCACGTCGTCGATACCCAACGCGGCCGCGATACGGAGCGCCACGCTTTGCGCATCCCCGGTCAACAGCACGATATGCTTGCCAAGCCCGCGCAACTCGGCGACCAGGCGCACCGATTCCGGGCGCAATTCGTCGCCGATGCGAAACAAGGCGAGACATCCGGCATCGCCCGCCAGAACGACGACGGTATCGCCGCTCTGCAACCAGTCGCCAGCCGCGTCAGGCAAACGCGCACCGGAAAGCGCCAAAGCGTAATCCGGCCGCCCGATCCGGTAGCGCCGGCCATCCACCTCGGCCTCCATGCCCTGTCCCGGCTCGCTGCGGGCATTCAACGTAGCCCGCAGCACACCCCCGGAAGCACGCTTCAGCGCGGCAGCCAGCGGATGCTCGGAGGCATGTTCGAGTGCCGCCGCCAAGGCCAGGCACTCCTCCCGACCAAGCTCCGCCGTCGGCAGGACGTCAATCAGATGCATCCTGCCGGTCGTCAGCGTCCCCGTTTTGTCGAACACGAAATGCGTGGCCCGGGCCAGCGTTTCGATGGCATGCCCGCGCGTCACCAGCAAGCCGTCCTTGGCCAGCGCGCCCGCAGCAACCGTCAGCGCGATCGGCGTCGCCAGCGACAAGGCGCAGGGACAGGTCACGACCAGCACCGAAACGGTGATCCACAATGCGCGCGACGGGTCGATCACATACCAGGCGATCGCGACCAGGATGGCCACAGCCAGCAACGCGGCAACGAAATAACTGGCCACGCGATCCGCCATCTCGACGATCTTCGGCTTTTCCGCCGCCGCGCGCTCCATCAGCTGGATGATGGCGGACAGGCGCGTTCCCTCGCCCACCTGCTCGACGCGGACCACCAGGGGGCTTTCGGCATTGATCGAACCGCCGGTCACCGGATCGCCGGGCATTTTCGTTACCGGCTTGCTCTCGCCGGTCAGCAGCGATTCGTTGGCGCAGCTCTGCCCCTCGATCACCCGGCCATCGGCCGGCACGATATCGCCGGCCCGCACCAGCACATGGTCGCCGGCCCGCAGATCGGCAACCACGCACTGCTCGACCGAACGATCCGCCGGAAAGCCCCGCATCTTCTGGGCAAAGGCCGGCAACAGCTTGGCCAGCGCCTCGGTCACGCTGATCGCTTTCTGGCGCGCCGTCATCTCGAGGAAGCGCCCCCCGAGCAGGAAGAAAACAAACATGGTGACCGAGTCGAAATACACCTCGCCGGCTTGGGCAAAGGTCGCCCAGCAACTCGCCAGAAAAGCCGCTCCGACACCGAGCGCCACCGGCACATCCATGCCGACCCGGCGCAGCCTGAGATCCCGCCAGGCGTTCCTGAAGAAAGGCGCGGACGAATAAAAGATGACGGGCAGCGTCAGCAGCAAACTGGCCCAACGCATCAGGCTCTCGATATCCGGCGCCATATCGCCGTCGGCAATGTATACCGGATAGGCATACATCATCACCTGCATCATCCCGAAACCGGCGACCCACAGGCGCCACAGGGCATCGCGGCGCTCCTTGCGGGAGATTTCCTCGTTCTTCGCGGCATCGTAGGGATAGGCTCGGTAACCGATGGCCGCAATCGCCGCCAGGATATCGGACAGCTTGATGCGCGCATCGTCCCAGCGCACCCGCGCCCGCCGGGTCGCGTAATTGATGTCGACCGCGGTTACCCCCTGCAGCCTGCCGACATGTTGCTCGTTCAACCAGATGCAGGCGGCACAGGTAATGCCCTCGAGCAGCAGCGACGCCTCGCGCTCGCTCTCGCCAAGTTCCTTGACGAAGCTTTTCTGGAACTCGGCATGGTCGTACAGGGCCAGTTGATCCAGGACGGCCGGCATCGCCTCGCGCGGCGACTCGGGAAGCGCGTCGCGGCTCCGGTAGTAATCCTCCAGGCCGTTGTCGACGATCGACTGCGCCACCGCCTGACAACCATAGCAACAGACCGCTCGCGTTTCTCCCGTTATCTTGACCGACAGCTCGATGTCATCGGGAATGGGAAGACCGCAGTGGTGGCACGAACTCGGGGGCATAAAAACCAAAAAGGCACCGAAGTGCCTTTTGAATCAAGGGCGGAGCCGAAGTATAGATTATTTGGCACCCATCCGGATGGCGCCATCCAGGCGAATGACCTCGCCATTGAGATAAGCGTTTTCGGCAATATGCCTGACCAGCGCGGCATACTCCGCCGGCTTCCCCATGCGGGTCGGGAACGGAACCATCTTGTTCAGTCCATCCTGCACCTCGGCCGGCATGCCGAGCAGCATCGGCGTCTCCATGATCCCCGGGGCGATGGTCAGGCAACGGATGCCGCTACGCGCCAGTTCGCGCGCCACCGGCAGGGTCAGGGCGACAATGCCGCCCTTGGAAGCGGCATAGGCGGCCTGGCCGAGCTGGCCCTCGAAGGCAGCCACAGATGCGGTATTGATGATCACGCCGCGCTCGGCGCCTGCATCCGGCTCATTCTTGAGCATCGCTTCGGCGGCCAGGCGGAGCATGTTGAAGGTGCCCACCAGATTGATGTTGATGGTGCGCGCGAAGCTCTCCAGCTTGTGCGGGCCTTCCTTGCCGACCACCTTTTCGGCCGGCGCCACGCCGGCGCAGTTGACCAGGCCATGCAGGGCGCCAAACTTCGCCACGGCGGAATTCACGGCATTGACAGCGGAAGCCTCGCTGGCCACGTCGGTCTCGACGAACAGCGCGTTGGCACCCAGTTCGCCGGCCAGCTTTTCACCGGCCTCGCGGTTGAGGTCGGCCAAAACCACCTTGGCGCCGGCCTCGATCAGCCCCGCCGCCGTCGCCGCGCCCAGGCCGGAACCGCCGCCCGTCACCAGAAAAACCTTGTCCTTGATCTGCATTTGCCGCTCTCCTCTGTGTTGTCGGCCGCCATTCCAGACGGTACCGTATGGTAAAGATGGACATATTACTCCGGGATGCACGAAAGAAAAATCCCCGTATCAAGTCCGGTGCTATGATTAATGAGTGACCATTCGCAGTCCGTCCTCCGCACATGCCTGATCGCCTCCACGCCCGCGCCAGCCACGCCACCGTCCTGGTCATCGACCCATCGCTGGCCGATCGCGCGCAGATTTGCGAATGCCTGAACCAGCTGCCGGACATCAAGGTGATCGCCGCGGGAGAAGCCGAGCTGGCGCTACAGATCGTGCGCGAGGCCAGGCCGAGCATGATCCTGCTCGACAGCGCGCAAAAAGGCATAGACGGGATTTCGCTGACGCGCTCCATCCGCAGCTGGGAACAGGCGGGCAGCAACGCCGCCTACGCGCCGTGGACGCCGATCGTGTTCCTCTCGTCGGTCAACGACGAAAACCTGCTGGCACAAGGAATTCTGGCCGGCGGCGATGACTTCATCTGCAAGCCGGTGTCGGAAGTCGTGCTGCTCGCCAAGGTGCGCGCCATGCTGCGCATCGCCGCCCGCCAGCGCGAGATATGCGACGTCCATCGCCAGCTCAAGGACATCGCGACGCTGGACAGCCTGACCGGGATTCCCAACCGACGCTACTTCGACGACACGCTGGCCGCCGAATGGAAGCGCTGCCTGCGCACCGAGACGCCGCTCAGCATCGTGCTCAGCGACGTCGATTTCTTCAAGCAATTCAACGACATTTACGGGCACCAGGCCGGCGACGCATGCCTCAAGGCAGTCGCCAGCACGCTGAGCGAATCGCTTTTCCGGGTGGAAGACAGCGTCGCCCGTTACGGCGGCGAGGAATTTGTCGCCATCCTGCCCGGAACGGACGCCAGCGGCGCCTATGCGGTGGCCGAGCGCATGCGGCAATCGGCCCGCGAGCTTTGCATTCCGCACGAACGCGGCATTGGCGGCCAACTGTCATGCAGCTTCGGCGTCGCCAGCACCCACCCCCGCGCCGACAAGGCGCCGCAGCAGCTCCTGCGCTTTGCCGATGCCGGGCTGTACGCCGCCAAGCGCGCCGGAAGAAACCGGGTCGAGATCAACAGCGACGTGGTCGGCTGCAACTGACCCGTGACACCCGCAAAGGGGTGTCACCCAAAAGACCGAAGGCTTATTCGGCCGGCTTGCTGGCCGGCTTGCGTCCCGGCGCCGGCTTGGGGAAGTAACCGAAAATACGGCACTGGATAGCCTCGACAGGCTTGCCATTCTTGAAGCTGGTCACGCTGCACATCGAGATTTCCTGCTGGGCGGAAAGCTCGGAGAGTGCCACGCGCACTTCCTCAAGGGGAATCTTGATCGCATTTGCGATTTCGAGGTCGAGCAACTGCCCGTGCTTTTTCAAGTGATCAAGAACCTTGGGAGTAGTCATCGCCAATCCTTTACTTCGTTTGTTGCATGGCGCCGCCCGAGATCCTCTTCAGAAGAGGACTTCCCGGCCAACAACGCCGAAAACGGCGGAGCCACGCAGATGAACGCAAAAAGGCCAACTCCGCGTGGAGTTAGCCCAAGTGCATGGAATTACTGGTGCCGTTGAAGTGAATCGAACACTCGACCTACTGATTACGAATCAGTTGCTCTACCAACTGAGCTACAACGGCACACTTGCCGAAAGCCCCTAAACTACAAGCTTTCGCCGCTTCCGAAAAAGCAGAGCGTAGAATTATAGCTTTTTCGCCCACGTTCAGGCAACGTCACCAACCAATGAATCTGCTTCGCGCGCTGGCCACGGTCAGCGGAATGACCCTGCTGTCGAGAATTCTCGGCTTTGTTCGCGACTTCGTCATCGCTCGCGCGTTTGGCGCCGGGCTGGCCACCGACGCCTTCTTCGTCGCCTTCAAGCTACCCAACCTGCTCCGCCGCATGTTCGCCGAAGGGGCATTCTCCCAGGCTTTCGTCCCCATCCTGGGCGAATACAAGAACAAGCGCAGCCTGGAGGATACCCGCACGCTGGTCGACCATGTCGCCAGTCTGCTGTCGATGCTGCTGTTTGCCATCACCGCCGTCGGCATTGCCGCCGCCCCGCTGCTGGTCTGGGTTTCCGCCCCCGGCTTCAGCGCCGATGCCGGCAAATTCGAACTGACCGTCACGCTGACCCGCATCACCTTTCCCTACATCTTCTTCATGTCGCTGGTGGCCCTGGCCGGGGGGCTGCTCAACAGCTGGAGCCGCTTCGCCCTGCCCGCCTTCACCCCCGTGCTGCTGAACCTCTCGTTCATTGCCATGGCCCTGTTTGCCGCGCCCTATTTCGACCCGCCCGTTCTGGCGCTGGCCTGGGCCGTCTTCATTGGCGGCCTGCTGCAGATGGCGATCCAGATTCCGGCGCTGAGGAAGATCGCCATGCTGCCGCGGCCGACGCTGAACTGGCGTGCCGCCTGGGCCGATCCCGGCGTACGCCGTATCGCCACGCTGATGGGTCCGGCACTGATCGGGGTTTCGGTCTCCCAGATCAGCCTGCTGATCAATACGATCTTCGCCTCCTTCTTGAAGACGGGCAGCGTTTCCTGGCTTTATTACGCCGACCGCCTGATGGAGTTCCCCTCCGGCATGCTGGGTGCCGCACTCGGCACCATCCTCCTCCCCTCGCTGTCGCGCTGCCATGCCAGCGAGAACCATGCCGAATACTCCCGCCTGCTCGACTGGGGGCTGCGCCTGACCTTGCTGCTGGCCGCCCCGGCTGCGATTGGGCTGGCCATCCTGGCCGTCCCGCTGATCGCGACCCTATTTTTCCACGGCGCCTTCTCCGCCGAGGACGTCTTCCGCACCCGCGAAGCCCTGCTTGCCTACACCGTCGGCCTGACCGGACTGATCCTCGTGAAGGTCCTGGCCCCCGGCTTCTACGCCCGGCAAAACGTCAGGACCCCGGTACGCATCGCGCTGATCTCGCTCGCCGCCACCCAGGTCATGAACCTCGCCTTCATCGGCTGGATAGGGCACGCCGGACTCGCCCTTTCCATCGGCCTGGCCGCCTGCCTCAATGCCGGCATGCTCTACCGCGGCTTGCGCCGGCAGGACATCTACCAACCCCAGCCGGGCTGGGCCGGCTTTCTGCTCAAGCTGCTGGCCGCCCTGGCGGCCATGGCCGGCGCGCTCTGGTTCGCCATGGGCAGCGAGGCCGGCTGGCTGGAGGCCTCCTTCATGGCGCGCGGCATCCGTCTGGCATGGCTCGTACCCCTTGGCTGCGGCGCTTATTTCGCTACACTATGGCTTCTCGGCTTCCGGCTTGGTGACTTCAAAAGACGTACAGCCGTCTAATCAGGAGACTATAACGATGAAACTGAGCAGCACCGGTTTTTCAGATGGCCAGAAAATCCCCGGCGACTTCGCTTTCTGCACGCCCGACCCCGCACACCACGTCTGCCTCGGCCGCAACGCCAATCCGCAACTGACCTGGAGCGACTCGCCGGCCGGCACCCTATCGTATGCGGTGATCTGTCACGACCCCGACGTCCCCAGCCAGGGCGACGATGTCAACCAGGAAGGGCGCACCGTTCCGGCCTCCTTGCCGCGCGTCGATTTCTTTCACTGGGTTCTGGTCGACCTGCCCGCCTCCGTCACCACCCTGAAGGAAGGCGAGTTCAGCAACAAGGTCAGCCCGCGCGGCAAACCCGGCCCCCAGACCGCCGGCGCCACCCGCCAGGGCATCAACAACTACACCGACTGGTTTGCCGGCGACAACGACATGCGAGGCGATTACTACGGCTACGACGGCCCGTGCCCGCCCTGGAACGACGAGATCGTCCACCGCTATGTCTTTACCGTCTACGCCCTGGATGTTGAAAAGCTCCCCGTCGATGGCAGATTCGGCGGCCCGGAAGTGCGCACCGCCATGCAGGGACACATTCTCGCCGAGGCCAGCCTGACCGGGACCTACACGCTGAACCCGACGCTGGCGAAGTAAGCCCCGCCAGAAACGCGAAAGGCCATGCACGAATGCATGGCCTTTGTTGTTTTCGGGCCGCCCGCCGAACGCCGGCAGCCCCTTCAAGCATCAGCGCACAGGCTTGCAGCCGCCGACCGTATTGCCGACGCAAGGCACCGAGCTTTCACGGTTGATCAGCCACTTGCCGCCGACGCGGATCATCTCCAGCGACTTCTGCGTCGTGTCGCGGAAGGCATTCGAGCTGTAGACCTGGCGGAATTCGGCGAAAGCGCGATCGTTGCCATCCATGCGAACCTTGAGATCCTGAATCTCGACATTGATGTCGGCACGGGCGGAGATCCGGCTGCGGCGCAGTTGCGCCCAATCTTCGCGCGACAAGCCGCCATCCGGCGTGAAGCTCGGCGCATAGAAGCCGGAATAGGCCGAATAATCGCGCGCCGACCAGGCGGCAGCCCAGGATTTGACGCGGCCTTCGATCTCGCCCGCCGGGCCGGCGACCACCGCCGGAGCCGGCGCGGGAACGGCCTGCGGACGCGCCGCATTCATCGCCGCCGCCCGGGCGTCGAGCGCCTCGCGGTCGGTGACATCCAGCGCAATCGGATCCGTCGGGCAGAGCTGCGCGGGATCGACTTCGGCCAGTTCGCCCGCTTCCGGCGTCCTGGCGTCGAGACGCTGCAGGCCGAGGTACTGGAGCAGCGTGCCCATGCCGGCATAGGTCCGCAGATAGGCCAGGGTCAGATCGCTGTCGGCATTGACGGCCGAGCGACGCGCCGACAGCAGTTCGTTTTCGGTATCGAGCAGATCGAGCAGGGTGCGCTGGCCGACATTGAACTGGTCGCGATAGGCGTCGCGGGTCTTCTCGAGCATCGAGACCTGGCGGGCGTGGTGGGCCGATTGCTCTTTCAGGCGCAGCACGTCGTTATAGGCGATCAGGAGCGTCTGGCGGGTATCGCGGCAAGCCTTCTCGCGCATGTCGAAGGCCAGGTTTTTCTTTTCGATGGTCTGCTTTTCGCGGGCGCGGTCGGAGCCGCCGTTGAACAGGTTCCAGCTGACCACCAGTTCGGCGACGTTGTAGTCGCGCTGACCGCTGTCGCCGAGGTAGTTGCGGGTCTGGTCGGTGCGCGCACGGAAATCGAGCTTGGGCGAATAGGCCGCCCGGCGCGCGTCGATTTCATGCTGGCTGGCTTCGATGTTCTCGGTTGCCGCCAGCAAGGCCGGATTATTGCGATGCAGGGTATCGAGCGCGGCCTTGGCCTGTGCCGGGAAGGCGCCGTTGACCTGGGTCGGGGCGACGATGGCGCCGGCCGGCTGGGCGCCGACGAGGCGCTGGTAGCGCGCCGAGACGTCGTGCAGATTGGCGTTTTCGGTGACCAGGTTGATTTCGGCCAGGGCCAGGCGGCTACCGGCCTGCTCGAGATCCACCCGACGCCCGACGCCGCTCTGGACGCGGCGCTGGATCTGGTCGTGGGTTGCCTTGTGCTGGACATAGTTGTCCTTGGCCAGGTCGACCAGATGCCGGTAGCGGAGTACGTCGAGGTAAGCGCGGGAGGCTTCGAGCGCAACGTTTTCCGACGCGTCGAGCAGTTCGTAATAGCGAACCAGCCGGGCCTTGTCGAGTCGACGCACCTCGCTGCGTGTCGCGAATCCGTCGAACAGCATCTGGTTCAGGCTGAGCACATAGCCGGTGCGGGTATAGTCGCGCTCGGCCGCCGACGGCGTACGCAGGCTCTCCCGGCCGGAACCGGCCGTCAGGTCGACACGCGGGAAATAGCCACCGCGGGCGACGCCGATTTCCTCTTCGGCCGCCCGATAGTTGTGCCACTTGGAAGTCACTTCCGGACTGTTGATCACGGCGCGCTGCGCCACGTCCTTCAGCGTCGCCTGCACCGGCGCGGCGGGAGGGGAAACCTGGGCAATCGCCGGTACGGCGGAAAGCATGCAGAGGACGGCAATGGCTTTATTGTTCATTGGAGGCAACCTGAAAGTTGAAGCTGAGCGCGGTGCAACCAAGCAGGAACAAAAACGACCTTAAAGCGACCACCACGCGAACTTGATGCCCGCAATTATAGGTAGCACCTCCTATGTGATTGTAAGAATTCGTAAAAGCAACCGAGAAATAAATCACACACGGGCCAATATTCCGCGCCATCGAGATCGCATCCGTCGGCAAGGAGCCGCACCAGACGGGACAAATCCGCCTTGCCGCTTCATTCCCGATGCCCGGGGAGGCGCGCGCCACTCACACCAACAATCGAGCAAAAACCAAAAATTCGCCAATTTACCAATAAATAGCACAAAAGCAACGCAGCAGCGAATCGCCAGACAAACACAAGCCACTGAATCAAAACGCTTAATCGGATGAAGAGGGAATGCTGATCGAAATCCGAAAACCGGACTCTTTCCCGTTCGCCGCCTCAATCTCCCCACCGCTGGCGAGTACTACCTGCCGGGCAATCGCCAGGCCCAGACCGTAACCATCGCCGTTTGCCTCGCCCTTCCCTCTGAAGAAGGGGGTAAAGATCGACGCCATGTCCTCGGCGTCGACGCCCGGCCCGCGATCAAGCACGGTGATCATGAAACGGCCCGCCTCGACCAGTCCGGCCTCGATGCGAACCACGTCGCCGGGCGGCGAGAAACGCAGGGCATTGCGCACGACATTCTCGATGGCGCGATGCAGCATCTCCGCATTTCCCCGCACACAGGCCATTTCCCCGGGCACGTACGCGATCGTCAGGGCGCGCGCCATGCCCTCGAAACGCGCATCCTCGACCACGCCGGCCATCAGTTCATCCATATCGACCGACCCGAGTTCCAAGGTGCAACCGGCCTCCAGGCGCGACAAGGTCAGCAATTCGCCGATCAGGCGATTCATCCGCTCGCTCTCACGTTCGATACGCGACATCGAGTCGCCCGACCGCTCCGGCTGCTGCCGGGCCAGCCCGATGGCGGCCTGCAGCCGGGCGAGCGGCGAACGCAGCTCGTGGGAAACATCGTGCAACAGCCGGCGCTGCCCTTCGAGCACCCCCTCCATCCGCTCCGCCATGCGATCGAAATCCTGCCCGAGATCAGCCAGTTCATCGCGCCGCCTGCCCATTCCCGGGCTGACGCGGGTCGTCAGGTCGCCACCGGAAACCGCCTTGAAGCCACGGCGCAGGTGGCGAATCGGCTTGGCGAAATACCACGCCAGGCCGCCGGCACACAGCAGGCTGGCGAAAAACCCGGCGAAGAGGGGCCAGAACGGCAAATGGATTCCCGAATGACCAGGCGCGCGGCGCGGCGGCGGGGGAGGCGGCGGCTCGTCGTGCGCAAAGCCCTCCGCAAAGCGGGAGGGAGGCCCCTCCCCGCGCTCCCGCATCGTGCCGGGCGGCGGCGGCGGAGGAGGCCGCATCGCTTGCTCGGCCGTGCCGACGAAGCCACGACGCTCAGCCCAGAACAATGCCCCGGTCCCGAGCACGGCCAGCACCTGGCCCAGCCAGATGAAGAGGAACAGCTTCCAGAAAAGACGCCCCATGCCGCTACTCCCGAATCAGCTGATACCCCTGCCGGAACACGGTTTGTATGCACGAGCGCCCGTCGGGCAGGACGCCAAGCTTGTGCCGGATGCTGGAGAGATGGACATCGATACTCCGGTCGAAACGCAGCAGCGTTCTCCCCAGCGCCTGTTCGCACAGCAGGCCCTTGGCCACCGGGCGCCCGGCGTTGCGCGCCAGGATTTCGAGAAGATTGAACTCGGTGCTGGTCAGATCGACCGGCGCGCCACTCCATTCGACCCGCCGCTGCTCGGGATACACCGTCAGCGAACCGACCACGAGCGGTCCGCTGGGCACCTCGACGAACTGGCTGCGGCGCAGAATCGCCCGCAATCTGGCGGCGAGTTCGCGCGGCAGGCACGGCTTCGGCACGTAGTCGTCCGCCCCCAGTTCGAGTCCGACGATGCGATCCATGTCGTCCCCCTTGGCCGTCAGCATCAGCACCGGAATCCGGCTGGCCGCCCTGATCCGGCGCAGCACCTCGATCCCGTTGAACTTGGGCATCATCACATCGAGAACGACAAGGTCGTAGCGACCGGACAGCGCCTCGGCCACCCCGGCCTCGCCGTCGTGGACCGCGCTGGCCGAAAAACCGTCCTGCTGGAGGTAGTCGCGCAACATGCCGGACAACTCGACATCGTCATCGACCAACAATATCTGCGACATATCGGCTCAAATCCCATCAAAAACACGATGATAGCCAAGCTCGCGGCGCGCCGGGAAAGGGCCGGCACGCCTTTACAGATATTTACGACTTGCCGGCAATATCGCCAGGCGGCATTTATTGCCGCAACGAACCTTTTTGCCGAAACCCGCACGAAAAACCACGAAACACCCGGATAAAACAGAAAAACACCGCGGAAGTTAACCAAAATTTACCCGGATTAACCTGAAAACATCGCAATTTCTTGATGATTTGGCCGATAAATTGCTCAGAAGGACAAGCCCAAAAGGCTTTCATTCACGTTTTCATTGGAGGTAATCATGGTCAGCAGTGTAAACAGCAGCAATTCCATCAGCCAGATTTTCGCCAGGCTCGACACCAAGAGCCAAGGCTATCTGGAAAAGAGCGACCTGGTCTCGGCATTCTCGAAGATCGGCAGCGACAACGGCACCTCGGTCGCCGAAGACGTCTTTCAGGCCCTCGACAGCGACCAGGACGGCAAGGTCACCGAAAGCGAGTTTTCGTCGACGCTGGCCAAGTTGCAGGAACAACTCGACAGCCAGTTCAACGAAATGCGGATGCAGGGCCATGGCGGCCACGGCCCGCAGGGCATGGGCGGCATGCCGCCCCCGCCGCCCCCGCAGGACGACGCCGGATTCACCAAGGAGGAACTGAGCAGCCAGCTCGACGAGATCGGCAGCTCGGACAGCAAACGCGCCAGCTTCATCTCGAACGTCGTGCAGAACTTCGATGCCGCCGACACCGATGGCGACGGCAAGGTGACATTCAGCGAAGCGCAGGCCTACAACAGCAGCACGGCCACCAGCGACACGAGCACCACGACCACGGCTGCCGCCGACAGCGAAGCGCGCGTCATGCACAAGATCATGCAACTGATGCATGCCTACGGCAGCGCCGGCAGCGACACCGACAGCTCGACACTCAGCAGCCTGCTCTCGGTCAGCGCCTGACCGCCGGCCCCGCGATCACTCCGGGCGCAACGCCCGGACTTTCCGATACAGCGTCCGCTGGCTTATCCCCAGGCGCTCGGCCAGCGGCGTCGCATCTCCAGCCGGCCGCGACCTGACCCACTCGAGATAACGGCGCTCCAGCTCATCCAGGGCCACCGGTTCGCCGATCACGAATCCGCCGTCGACCGGCACGGCGGGCGGCGGAAGGTCGTCGGCCAGTTCCATCAGATGCGCGCGGTCGATCACCTCGCCGTCGGCGAGCAGGCTTGCGCGCTCGATCAGGTTGCGCAGTTCGCGGATGTTGCCGGAAAACCGCCGGCTCGACAGCCAGGCGAGGGCATCCGCCGACAGGCGCCGGCCGGACTTGCGGTCGACCCGCTCGAGCAGGGATTCGGCGAGCAGCGGAATGTCGTCGCTGCGCTCGTGCAAGGCGGGCGCCCGGATCGGGAAGGTGTTGATCCGGAAATACAGGTCGCGGCGAAAGCTTTCCGCCTGCACCATGGCCCGCAGGTCGCGATGGGTGGCCGTCACCAAACGGAAATCAACCGGCAGCCAGTCCACGCCGCCGACCCGGCGATATGTCCCGGTTTCCAGCAAGCGCAGGAGCTTGACCTGCAGCGCCAGCGGCAATTCGCCGATCTCGTCGAGAAACAGGGTGCCGCCGGACGCAGCCTCGACCAGCCCTTGCTTGCGCGTCATCGCCCCGGTGAACGCCCCTTTCTCGTAGCCGAACAACTCGCTCTCGAACAGTGTTTCCGTCATGCCGGCGCAATCGACCGCGACGAACGGCCCTTCGTCGCGCGCACTGGCCTCGTGGATGGCGCGCGCCACCAGTTCCTTGCCGGTCCCCGTCTCGCCCAGCAGCAGCACCGCTGCATTCGAGTTGGCGACCCGCAGGATCTTTTCCAGCATCCCGACAAAAGCCGGCGAGCGCCCGACCAGGCCCTGCGCCGCGGCCCGGCTGCTGGCCTGGCGCACGATCCGCATGGTCTCGACGAAATAGACGATTCGCCCCTGGTCGTCGCGGATCGGCGTCGTCTCGACGGCGACATGCTCCTCGCCACGCGGCGTGTGGTGCAGATGCAGGACGCGCTGCGGATCGCCGCTTTCCAGGCTCAGGCGCAGCGGGCAGGACTCGCCGGCCTGGTCGCACGGCACGTCGAAGCGGTGCGACACCTCGTAGCAGAAGCGCCCGGACAGCGGCTTGCCGGCGCCGAACTCGCGCATGTAAGCCGCGTTCGCGGCAACGATGCGGTAATCGGTGCCCATCACGATGCGCGGCTCGGGCAGTCCGTCAAGAAAGGAAATGAGTTCGCTGAGAACGTGGGCGGTCATGCCAATAATGTCACCAATGCCATTCGATGCCGACATTATTGGCACACACCCCCTGCCTGGCACAAGCTCATTCGCCTCAGAAAAGCCCATAGCATTGATTTACAAGAACTTTCAGCGCCCGGCAGCAACAGGCATGCATCTTGATAAGAAACCACGCGGAAACCGGCGAAAACCCCACCCGACGCGCTCCTCACCACACGTCAGGGCGGGCATGGGCCGCTCCGGAAAGCTGACTGGCGGCATATTCCCCCTTAGTTCGCCCCGCAGGCAAGCTCTATGCGGCCAGCTTGCTCCGGCGTCGCCCATCCCGGTTTCCAACCCGATCACAACCCGCACGAGGACCGATGAGCCAGCCAGAAGCCACCACGCAAGCGGAGACCGTTGTCAAAGTCTCCTTCTACGAAAAGCGCAAGAAGATCTTCGCCAAGGGCGTCCGCGGCACCTTCGACAACTGGCGGATCGCCCTCGTCCTGTTCACCCAGCTCATCTTCTACGGCGGACTGTGGCTGGAATGGAACGGCCGCCAGGCCATCCTGCTGCACCTGGTCGAACGCAAGTTCTACATCTTCGGCGTCGTCTTCTGGCCGCAGGACGTCATCTACCTCGCCGCGCTGCTGATCGTCTCGGCCTACGCGCTGTTCCTCGTCACAGCCATTGCCGGACGCCTGTTCTGCGGCTATGCCTGCCCGCAAACGGTCTACACCGAGCTGTTCATGTGGATCGAAAACTGGATCGAGGGCGACCGCAATGCGCGCATCAAGCTGGACAAGGGCGCCTTCGACGCCCGCAAGCTGCGGATCAGGGGCACCAAGCACCTGCTCTGGCTGCTGCTCTCGCTGTGGACGGGCTTCACGCTGGTCGGCTATTTCACGCCGGTCAGCGAACTGATCGACAACGTGCGGACCGGCAACCTCGGACCGTGGGAGACCTTCTGGATCTTCTTCTACGGCGGTTTCACCTACCTGATGGCCGGCTTCATGCGCGAACAGGTCTGCAAGTACATGTGCCCCTACGCCCGCTTCCAGAGCGTGATGTTCGACCCGGATACGCTGATCGTCACCTACGATCCGGAGCGCGGCGAAACGCGCGGGGCGCGCAAGAAGGGTGTCGCTGCCAAGGCGGCAGGACTGGGGGATTGCGTGGACTGCGGCCTGTGCGTCCAGGTCTGCCCGACCGGCATCGACATCCGCAACGGCCTGCAGTACGAGTGCATCGGCTGCGCCGCGTGCATCGACGTGTGCGACCAGGTGATGGACAAGACCGGCCAGCCGCGCGGACTGGTCCGTTATTCGACCGAAAACGCCATGTCGCAGCACCTCGACCGCAAGGCCATCCTGGCCCATGTCGTCCGCCCGCGCATCCTGCTGTACACGGCCATCCTGGCGATCATTCTCGGCGCCTGCGCCTGGTTCCTGGCGAACCGCATTCCGCTCAAGGTGGACATCATCCGCGACCGCTCGATCCTGGCCCGCGAAGCCGACGACGGCCGCATCGAGAACGTCTACATGCTGCAGATCATGAATACCGAGGAACGCCCCCACCGCTACCGCATCAGCGTCGACGGCCTGCCCGGCGCCGAAATTGCCGGCACCCCGGAAGTGGACGCCGCCGCTGCCGGGCTGACCTCCCACAACACCGTCGTCCGCGTCCCGCCCGATGCCGGCAAGATCGGCTCCAACCCCATTCACTTCGACATCGTCGCCATCGACAACCCCGACATCAAGGTCAGGGAGAAAGCTGCTTTCCTCCTGCCTCAGTAGCACCGAGGCAGACTCCGCTTGGGCGGGAGCCGGTCTCCCGCCTTTTTTTCGCCTGTCGCGACCGCAGCCGACCCGGGCCCATCGCCGCCACACGGCGCCTGCATCGGCGATATACTGGAAAAAAAACCAAACAAACAGGAGACACCCTCCCTCCCCGGGGGCCGATGCGCATGGACACGCTCTTCCTGCTCGCTGTCGCCACGGTCGTCGTCGTGCTGTTGTTCGACTACACCAACGGCTTTCACGACGCCGCCAACATCGTCGCCACGGTCATCGCCTCGCGCGCGATGACGCCGGCCCAGGCGGTGATCATCGTCGGCGTCTTCGAGTTCCTCGGCCCCCTGCTCGGCGGCACCGCCGTTGCCAACACCATCGGCAAGTTCGTCGTCCTCGACGGCGTGCTCCCCATCCTGTCGCTGTCCATCCTGCTGTGCGGACTGATCGGCGCCATCGCCTGGAATCTCGTCACCTGGTACTTCGGCATCCCGTCGTCGTCGTCGCATGCGCTGGTCGGCGGGCTGATCGGCGCCATCGTCGTTTCGGTCGGGGCCGATCACGTGCTCTGGGGCTTCGGCCAACTGGCCTCGGGACACCTGACCGGCATCGTCAAGGTGCTCGCCGCCCTCGTCCTGTCGCCGCTGATCGGCTTCTGGGTCGGCTTCCTCATCCACCGCCTGCTCCACGCCCTGCTCATGGCGGCCAACCCGGCCGCCAACGCCCGCTTGCGCGGCCTGCAGTTCGTCACCGCCGCCGGCCTGGCCTTCTCGCACGGCGCCAACGACGCCCAGAAGAGCATGGGCATCCTGACCCTGGTCCTCCTGCTCGGCGGCTTCATCCCATCGTTCGAAGTCCCCTTCTGGGTCATGCTCGCCTGCGCCTCGGCGATCACCCTCGGCATCCTCTCCGGCGGCTGGCGTATCGTCCGCACGCTGGGCTTCGCCATCTACCGCGTGCGCCCCATCCATGCCCTCGGCTCGCAACTGACCTCGGCCGCCGTCATCATGGCCGCCTCGGCCGTCGGGGCCCCGGTATCGACCACCCACGTCGTCGCCACCTCGATCATGGGCATAGGCGCCTCGGAACGCCCGCGCGCCGTGCGCTGGGCCAAGGCCAAGGACATCGCCACGACCTGGCTGATCACCATTCCCGGCGCCGCCGTTGTCGCCATCCAGGCCTACGCGCTGGTTCATCTCTTTCTCGGAGGCACGCCATGAGCGACGAAAAACGACAATCGATAGTCGGCCGCCTGTTCGAACGGGTCTTTCCGAAAATGCCCGATTTTTTCGGACTGCTCGCCGAACAGTGCCAGAACGTTGCGCAGACCGCCGGGCGCCTGGTCGAATTCATGGAGAGCGGCGACCCCGCCGTCGGCCAGTGCATCCGCCAGGACGAACACGACGCCGACCGCATCAAGATACGCAACCTGCACACGCTGAACGAGGCCTTCTCGACGCCGATCGACCGCGAGGACATCTACCGCGCCATCGTCGACCTCGACGAGATCGTCAATTACTGCAAGAGCACGGTCAGCGAAATGGAGGTTCTCGGCCTGGCTCCCGACAAGCACTGCCTGGAAATGGCCATGCACATCAAGCTGGGCACCGACGCGCTGGTCCAGGGCTACTCCCGCCTGGCGAAGAACCCCCAGGCCGCGGCGGCCGACGCCGACACCGCGCGCAAGGCCGAACGCCGGGTGGAAAAGAACTACCGCCGCGCCATCTCCGAACTGTTCGTCGGCGACGACTACATCCACATGTTCAAGCGCCGT
>NZ_CAMFKO010000038.1 GCF_945957265.1 uncultured Dechloromonas sp. | reverse complement strand
GAGATCAGCCTCGGTCTCGTGGGCTCGGAGATGTGTATAAGAGACAGCTTCAGAGTAGCGCGGCGGCGGCTTGGTGGCGTTGGCCTTGACGGTGACTTCGTCGGTCTTGACCTTTTCCTTGGGCTCGACGGCAACCAGGTTGCCCTCGTCGCCTTCCTGGCCTTCCTTGCCATGCACGGCCAGCCAGCCCGGATTGACCAGCACCTTGCCCTCGGTCTTGAACGGATGGCCCTCGACGCGGGTGATGCGGGTGGTGACCAGGAACTCGGCAGCCGGGAAGAAAACGGACAGGAAGCGGCGGACGACGAAGTCGTACAGCTTCTGTTCCATCTCGTTCAGGCTCTTCGGGGCCTGCGGCGTCGGGATGATGGCGAAGTGGTCGCTGATCTTGGCGTTGTTGAAGATGCGCTTGTTGGGCAGCACCCAGTTGCGGGCCAGGATCTGGTGGGCGAAGGGCGAGTAGCGCGACAGCAGCACTTCGTCGTGGCCCTTGCCGGCGCCCTGGCCGGTCAGCACGGCCAGCGTTTCCTTGACCGTCGGCAGGTAGTCCTCCGGCAGGCAGCGCGAATCGGTACGCGGGTAGGTCAGGACCTTGTGCTTTTCGTACAGCGCCTGGGCCAGCGACAGCGTGGTCTTGGCCGAGAAGCCGAAGCGGGCGTTCGCTTCGCGCTGCAGCGTGGTGAGGTCGAACAGGGCGGGCGACAGGCGGGTTTCCGGCTTGGATTCCTCGCTCACCTCGCCGGGCTTGCCGAGCGTCGCGGCGCGAATGGCTTCGGCGCGGGCGACTTCCCACAGGCGGTCGGCGCGGGCGTGTTCGTCCTCGTTCTTGCCCTTGAAGCCTTCGTCGAACCATTTGCCCCGGTAGCTGCCGGCCTTGGCGCTGAATTCGGCTTCGACTTCCCAGTAGTCGCGCGGCTTGAATTCGCGGATTTTCTTTTCGCGCTCGACGACGATGGCCAGCGTCGGCGTCTGCACGCGGCCGACGGTAGTCAGGTGGAAGCCGCCGGTCTTCGAGTTGAAGGCGGTCATCGCCCGCGTGCCGTTGATGCCGACCAGCCAGTCGGATTCGGAACGGCAGACGGCGGCATCGCCGAGGCCTTCCATTTCGCGTCCCGGGCGCAGGCGGGCGAAGCCGTCGCGGATCGCGCCCTGGGTCATGGATTGCAGCCACAGGCGCTGCACCGGCTTGCCGGACTTGGCGTTCTGGGCGATGTAATTGAAGATCAGCTCGCCTTCGCGCCCCGCGTCGCAGGCGTTAACCAGGCCATCGACATCCTTGCGCTTGATCAGCTTGTTGAGCACCTTGAGGCGCGACTCGGTCTTCTCGATCGGCTTCAGCGCGAAGTGCGGCGGGATGACCGGCAGGTGGGCGAAGGACCATTTGCCGCGCTTGACCTCGAATTCTTCCGGACAGGCCAGTTCCAGCAGGTGACCGACGGCCGAGGAAAGCACGTACTGCTCGCTTTCGAAGTAGTCGTCGTGTTTGGTGAAACCGCCCAGCGCCCGCGCGATGTCGGCGGCGACAGAAGGTTTTTCGGCAATGATCAGCTGTTTGGACATGGTTTGACCTGTTGGAGTGCCGGGGCATGATAAGTGTCCCGCAAGCGGCTTGGCAAGCCGTCTCTATATAAGTGGGGTAAGTAGTCCACCCCCGAGATGACGAAACATGAAAACTCGTCTTTGCGCTGCTGGCGTTGTTGCGCATCCTCGCGATAGCTTTGGCTATCGCTGTGGTTCGCGCCTAGCCAGCAGCGCAAATCCTTCGCTTTCATTTTGTTCCGCAATCTCGGGGGGGGGCTACTAAGCGAGGCGCTGGTAGCGGTTGCCCGGAAGTGTCGCCAGGATGCCGCCGAGTTCGAGTGTCAGCAATTCGGGCAGCAAGGCGTCGGCGCTCTGCCCGGTGCGCTCGACGAGTTCGTCGAGGCTGCAGGGGGCGTGGCCGAGGGCGGCGAGAATGGGCGAGGTTTCGCCGGGCGCAGCGACCACCGATGGCACGCTGGCCGAGGGCAGGCAATCGTCGCCAAGCTCTTCCAGGATGTCGCCGGCGGTCTCCACCAGCTTGGCGCCCTGCTTGATCAGCTGGTGGCAGCCGCGGGCGACCGGCGAATGGATGGAGCCGGGGATGGCGAAGACCTCGCGGCCTTGCTCGGCGGCCAGGCGGGCGGTGATCAGCGAGCCGCTCTCGGGGGCCGCTTCGACGACGAGCACGCCCCGCGCCAGTCCGGAAATGATCCGGTTGCGGCGCGGGAAGTTGTAGGCCACGGCCGGGGTGCCGAGCGGAAATTCGGAAACGATGGCGCCGCGCTCGGCAATGGCGAGCGCCAGCTCCTTGTTGCGCGCCGGATAGATGCGGTCGGCGCCGGTGCCGATGACGGCGACCGTATCGCCGCTGGCGGCGAGGGCGCCCCGGTGGGCGGCGGCATCGATGCCGAGCGCCAGGCCGCTGACGATACACAGGCCCCGGGCTGTCAGGTGCCGGGCGAAGCTTTCGGCGGTCTGGGCGCCTTGCGGCGTGGCATTGCGACTGCCGACCACGGCCAGTCCGCGCCGCTTGAGCAGTTCCGGGTTGCCGCGCACGTAGAGCAGGCTCGGCGGATCGGCGATTTCGAGCAGGGCCGGCGGGTAGCCGGGATCGGCCAGGGTCAGGATGGTCTGGCCCGGCTGGCCGGCCCATTCGAGGCTGCGCTCGACGGCCTCGGCGGGGTCGGTGTCGAACAGCGGATCGGCGCGCTCGCCGACGACGCTGCGTACCTCGAGGCGGCCGGCAGCGAAAATGGCTTCGGGTAAACCGAAAGCGGCGAGAAGCTTTCTTTGCGTCTCGCCGCCGATGCCGGGAACCAGGGTCAGCCGCAGCCAGGCGGCCAGGGCGTTGGTGTCGCTCACGGATTCCTTGCCGAATCTCCGGCAATGACCGCCTTGGACGATTCGACGACCAGCGCGTAGCTGACGCCGTTGAACACGCGGAAGACGAAGGCCAGGCCGTAGCGCTCGTCGGGAACGGGGGTGGCGGTGCGCCGGCCGTCGGAATCCACGTCGAGCGAGACGCGCTTGCGGTACAGGGCGACGACATGGCCGATTTCCATGCCGTTGTTCTTGCCGACGTTCAGTGCGATGACCGAATTGGCGCCGCCTTCGCGCAGGCCGCCATAGATGCCGATGACGCGGGCCGAGATGTCCTGTTCCGGGCGATGCGGCACGTAGGAAATGATCTGCGGTTCCGGCGCCGGAACCAGGCGGTCGCCGCGCGCGATTTCTTCCTTGGCCAGGGAGATGCGCAGCATGGCCGGTTCTCCCGGCTTGACCAGGCGGGCGTTGCCGAGGAAGAAGGCTTCGTAGGCGATGACCTTGCCGGTTTCCGGATCCTTCAGCGGCTTGCCCTTGCGGAAGACGTGCCATTTCGTGACCGCGGCGTCGGGGATGCCGCTGGCGTAGAAGGTGTCGCCGGTGCCGACCAGCATGCGGTCTTCCTGCATGGCGACGATCTTGACGCCGGTGTTGAGTTCGCTGTCCTCGATGACCAGCGGCTGCGAAATGAAGGGCTCGATGGCGCCCGCCGGAATGCTCGGGATGACTTGCTGGACGGCTGTGCTGTGCACGCTCGGCTGGAGCTTGCCGGAGCCGCCTGTGCTGCCGCCGACGCGCTTGCCGAGCTTGAGGCGGGGCGAGCCGCTGGACATGTCGAGCATGACCACGTCGCCCGGATAGATCAGGTGGGGATTCTTGATCTGATCCTTGTTCATCTGCCAGATTTCCGGCCAGCGCCAGGGGTGTTTCAGGAATTTTCCGGAGATATCCCACAAGGTGTCGCCCTTGACGACGACGTGGCGGTCCGGCGGGTTGTCGACGAGCTGCAGCGGGTCGGCGGCGGATGCGCAGACGGCCGTCACGGCCAAGATGAGCGCGGATATAATGCGAACCATAGTCGTAACCTCTCGTGCCGGTGGAACGCAATGCCACCGAAGCGGTCTCAGTAGCGTCAAGCGATTTTGCGTATTCTTACCTCGGAATTGCTTTAGATTCTGCACGTAATAACCTAAGCGAGCAAGCTTTTATTCCATTTTTGACATGGCTCTTCTACCCATTTTGCGTTTCCCCGATCCGCGCCTGAAAAAGGTTGCCCAACCCGTTGCCAAAATCGATGACGGCATTCGAAAACTGGCGGCGGACATGGCCGAAACCATGTACGAGGCACCCGGCATCGGCCTGGCGGCGACGCAGGTCGATGTGCATCAGCGCCTGGTGGTGATCGACACCTCGGAAGAGAAGAACGATCTGCTGGTCTTCATCAACCCGACGCTGTCGCGTTGCGAAGGGCAGCAGGTGGGCGAGGAGGGCTGCCTGTCGGTGCCCGGTATCTACGACAAGGTCGAGCGCGCCGAGCGGGTCACCATCAAGTATCTGGACCTCGACGGCAAGGCGCAGACCATGGCGGCCGAGGGCCTGCTCGCCGTCTGCATCCAGCACGAGATCGACCACCTGGACGGCATCGTCTTCGTCGATCACCTCTCCCAGCTCAAGCAGGGGCGCATCAAGAGCAAGCTGGCCAAGCAGGCGCGCGTCACCGCATGAAGCTGATCTTTGCGGGAACGCCGGAATTCGCGGCACAGGCGCTGTCGGCCATCATCGCCGCCGGCCACGACGTGGCACTGGTGCTGACCCAGCCCGACCGGCCGGCCGGCCGCGGCATGAGCCTGCAGCCGTCCGCCGTCAAGAAAGTGGCGCTGGAGCACGGCATCGAGGTCTTCCAGCCGCTGAGCCTGAAGGATGCCGAGGCGCAGGCCAGGGTCGCCGCCGTCGGCGCCGAGGTCATGGTCGTCGCCGCCTACGGCCTGATCCTGCCGCTGGCGGTGCTCGACATGCCGCGCTTCGGCTGCATCAACATCCACGCCTCGTTGCTGCCCCGCTGGCGCGGCGCGGCGCCGATCCAGCGCGCACTGCTGGCCGGGGACGCGGAAACCGGCGTCTGCATCATGCAGATGGAAGCCGGGCTGGATACCGGCCCGGTGCTGCTGCGCGGCGCCTTTCCCATTGAGGCAGCCGACACCACGGCCACGCTGCACGATCGCCTGGCCGGGCTGGGGGCGAGCCTGTGCGTCGAGGCGCTGGGTGCCCTGCCCCTGCCGGCCGTGCCGCAACCCGTCGAGGGCGTGACCTACGCGCACAAGATCGAGAAGGCCGAGGCGCTGATCGACTGGAACCGGCCGGCGGCCGAACTGGATCGCCACATCCGCGCCTTCAACCCGTTTCCGGGGGCGCAAGCCCTGTTCGCCGGGCAGACCGTCAAGTTGTGGCAGGCCCGGCCGGTGGCGGGCAGCGGGCCGGCGGGCAGCGTGCTGGCGGTGGACAAGCGGGAAGTGGTCGTCGCCTGCGGCGAAGGCGCCCTGGCGGTCAGCGAATGGCAGAAGGCCGGCGGCAAGCGCCTGCCGGTACAGCAGTTCCTGGCCGGACACCCGCTCAAGGTCGGCGACCGCTTCGCCGGCTGATGCCGGCTCAGGCCGCTATCACATTGGCCGGCGGCAAGGTGCCGACCACGGCCAGGCTGGGTTTCTCGCCGCTCTTCTGGTGGCGCAGCGTCAGGTAGCGCAGGCAGGTGACGCGCAGGAAGGACGCGAAATTCTCGACTTCCCCGCGCAGCTGTTCGATTTCGTCGTACAGCTTGGCGATCAGCTGGTTGGTGGTCATGCCTTCGTTGCCGGCCAGCTCGGCGAGAATGTCCCAGAACAGGTTTTCCAGGCGAATCTTGGTGACGAAGCCGTGAATGCGTAGCGAGCGGGCTCGGGATTCGTAGAGCATCGGGTCGGCTTTGACGTAAATCTCGCACATGGGAGCGCTCCGGCTGGGGCAGGCGGTTTGCCTGCCCGTTCAGGTTATCAGAGGGCGATCCGCGTACCGAGCAGGACCAGGAATTTGGCCAGCCAGTAGGGATGTGCCGGCCACGCCGGCGCGCTGACCAGGTTGCCATCGACATGGGCCTGGTCGACCGGGATGTCGGCATAGCGGCCGCCGGCGGCCCGCACTTCGGGAGCGCAGGCCGGGTAGGCGCTGCACGAGCGGCCTTCCAGCACGCCGGCCGCCGTCAGCAACTGCGCCCCGTGGCAGACCGCGGCAATCGGTTTTTGCGCGTCGGCGAAATGCCGGACCATCGCCAGCGCCTCGGGGTTGAGACGCAGGTATTCCGGGGCGCGGCCGCCGGGGATGAGCAGCGCGTCGTATTCCTCGGCCTTGATGGCGGCGAAGTCGGCATTCAGCGTGAAATTGTGGCCGGGCTTCTCGCTGTAGGTCTGGTCGCCTTCGAAGTCGTGCACCGCCGTGCGCACCTGGTCGCCGGCCTTCTTGCCCGGGCAGGCGGCGTGCACGGTGTGTCCGACCATGAGCAGGGCCTGGAAGGGCACCATGGTTTCGTAATCTTCGGTGTAATCGCCGGTCAGCATCAGGATTTTCTTGGCAGCCATGTCGGTCTCCATTCGGGTTGTCGGCGCCGGCGAAATCGCTGGCGGCGTACAACGGATTGTGGAGAGATTCGGCGGCGGCCGGGTAGCAGCCGGCTGCTACGCCGCCACCAGCTGGCCGCGGCGAACGGAATGGCGCTCGACGCACGCCGGCGCGAAGCGGGCGACTGTCTCGGCGAACAGGGCCTGCGCCCGGGCGCTGTTGTCGTCGCTGAAGTTGCAGACGTAGATGTCGAGCGTTACGGCGCCGATTTCCGGCCAGGTATGAATCGCCAGGTGCGACTCGGCGAGGACGACCGTGCCGGTCACCCCCGCCGCTTGTCCGCTGGCGTCCCGAAAGGCATGGAAGAGCCTGCCGACGACGGTCAGGCCATGGCGTTGGCAGGCGTCCACGCAATAGGTTTCCAGCCCCGGGGCATCGAGCAGCCGCGCTGGATCGCAGCGGCAGTCGTGCAGGTCGGCGATCAGGTGCAATCCGTTCATGACGCGATTCTATTGCGTTCCACGTGAAACGCCATGGCCAAAGAGGCTGTCGAGCAGGCGCCCGAGCCGGTAGCCGGCGTCGACGAGGCGCCGGTTGGCGGTGTCGCGGCTGCGCCGGTGGAAATCCTCGTCGACGATGGGAAGCAGGCTGCCGGCTTCGGTCGGATAGGCCGTGGCGAGAAGACGGTGGCTTTCGTCGCGCCAGGTGGCGACGCTGCCCTGTTCCGGCGGCGGGTAGCGCTCGAGCAGGCGGCGGGCATTGTCGTCCAGCCGCTTGCCGCGCAGCCACGGCGGACCGGGCAGGTCGTCCCAATAGAGGTGCAGGCTGCTGAAGGGCAGCCGCTTGTTGTGGGGATTCTCGATCTCGACCAGGTTGCCGCCTTCGTCGCCGTGACGCCCGACGTGCAGGGGCTGGTGGATGTCGGCGACCAGGTGCAGCAGCCAGGGCAGGGCGTAGGCGACCTGTTCGGGCGGGCGGCCGGACTGCAATTGCCGGGTCAGCTGCGCGATCCGGCTGTCCAGTTCGCCCTGGCGGACCTTGCCGGCGGCGTCGAGGTCGACGTAATGCCAGCGCTTGTGGCGCGCCGTGTCGGACAGGCCGGGCAGCGGCGGTGTCGGCGGCTCGCGCTCCTCGTCGTGGAAGCGCGGGTCGTTGCGGATGTCGTCCGGCCATGTCGAGGCTTCGGCGAACAGGTCGGCGGGATCGGCGGAGCGCGCCTTGTCGATCCAGCGGCCGTGGTCGGGATGGCGGGCGAGGGCGGCGCCGACGGCATCGCGGGCGGGCGGCGACAGCTGCTGCCAGGCGATGGCCGCGACCAGCCGGTGGCCCGCGGCATTCCAGGCCTGGGCGGGCTGGGCCAGGCAAAGGAAAAGCAGGGCGGGGAGGAAAGGGCGCATTGGTCCATTATGCCGCGTGCGATAATCCCGGCCTATGTCCAGATTGCCGTTCACTTCACTCGCCTACGCCCTGCTCCAGGCCGCCCGTATCGACGCTGCCGTTTTCGCCGGGCAGAGCCTTGCCGACGGCTTGCTCGGCCGGGTCGATCCGGTCGCCCGACCGGCCGTGCAGGATCTCGTCTATGGCAGCCTGCGCGCCTACGGCCGGGGCGACTTCTTCCTCTCCCGCCTGCTCGAACGGCCGCTGGCGGCCGACGAGATCCGGGCCTTGCTGCTGGTTTCGCTCTACCGCATCGAGACGCGGCCGGAGGCGGTGCATACCGTGGTCGACCAGGCGGTTTTCGCGGCCGGCGAGCTGATCGGCGGCAAGTTCCGCGGCCTGGTCAACGGCGTGCTGCGCAATTTCCTGCGCCAGCAGGCGGAACTCGCGGCGGCGGCCGGCAACGATCCGCTGGCTGCGGCGCAGCATCCCGAGTGGTGGCTGGCCCGCTTGCAGGCCGCCTATCCGGACGACTGGCAGCGCATCGTGGCGGCCGGCAATGCGCCGCCGCCCATGGGCCTGCGGGTCAATGTCAGGCAGACGACGCGCGACGCGTATCTGGAGCGCCTGCGGGCGGCCGGCATCGACGCCTCGCCGGTCGGCGAAAGCGGCCTGGCGCTGGCCCGGCCGGTGGCGGTCGAGGCGCTGCCCGGCTTTGCCGAAGGCGTCGTCTCGGTGCAGGACCCGGGCGCCCAGGTCGCGGCCGGCCTGCTCGATCCGGCGCCGGGCAGCCGGGTCCTCGACGCTTGCGCCGCGCCGGGCGGCAAGACGGCGCATCTGCTGGAACGGGCCGATGTGGTCTTGCTGGCGCTCGACCTGAAAGCCGCGCGCTGCCGCCGTATCGAGGAAAACCTGGCCCGCTTGCAATTGCGGGCCGAGGTCGCGGTGGCCGATTGCGTCAAGCTCGACGCCTGGTGGGACGGCCAGCCGTTCGATGCCGTGCTTGCCGATGTGCCGTGCACGGCCAGCGGCGTCGTGCGCCGCAATCCGGACGCCAAGTGGTTGCGCCGGGAAGAGGACATCGCCAGCTTCGCCAGGGCGCAGGCCCGGATCCTGGATGCCCTGTGGCAGGTCGTTCGTCCGGGGGGTAAACTGCTCTACGCAACCTGCTCGGTGTTCCCGGACGAAAACGGCGAGCAGATCAGACGTTTCGTCGAACGCCAGCCGCAGGCCCTGCGCCGCCAAGAGGAACAGCTACTACCGACTGCCGATCACGATGGCTTCTTCTACTGCCTGCTTGAAAAGCGTGCCTGATTTTTCGCCAGCGCGCCTCCGTCGCCTGCTCGGGGCGGTGTGTCGCCTCGGGGGATGGCTGCTGGCGGCGGCCCTGTTGCCGGCCATGGTCTGGGCGGCGGAAATCGAAGTCGCCAATCCGCAGTTCCAGGCTGCCGAAGACGGTTACGTGGTATCGGCCGATTTCAAGTTCGAACTGAACCCGCGCCTGGAAGAGGCGGTGACCAAGGGGGTCGTGCTGCACCTGGTCGCCGATTTCGAGCTGACCAAGGCGCGCTGGTACTGGCTCGACGAGAAGCTGGTCACGCGCAGCCAGACCTACCGCCTGTCCTACCACGCGCTGACCCGGCAATACCGCTTGTCCACCGGCGGTTTGCACCAGTCCTTCACCACCTTGTCGGAAGCCGTGCAGGTCCTCGCCCGCTTGCGCAACTGGGTGGTCGTCGAACGCGGGGAAAAGGGCGTCCGTCCGGGCGAAAGCTACGATGCGGCCTTGCGCCTGCGCCTCGATGTGACGCAGCTGCCGCGTCCCTTCCAGATCACCGCGCTCGGCAACCGGGACTGGAGCCTGGCTTCCGACTGGAAGACCTGGCAGACGACGCCGCCGCCCTTGCCGGCGCTGGAGTCGAAATGAAGCGCTTCGTCGCCGCCGGCGGGGCTTTCGCGGCAGCAGTCGGGGGCATCCTGTGGTTCCTGCTGCTGATGTCGACGGCGGCCGACACGGTGATTTTCTCGCGCAACTATCCCTTGCTGATCGCCCTCAACGTGATCCTGGCGCTGGGCATGGTCGGCCTCGTCGGCTGGCAGCTGCGCACCCTGTGGCGCGATTACCAGGCGCAGGTCTTCGGGGCCCGGCTCAAACTGCGCCTGATGCTGATGTTCGGCGTCATCGCGGTGCTGCCCGGGGCGCTGGTGTATGGCGTGTCGGTGCAGTTCGTCACCCGCTCCATCGAAAGCTGGTTCGACGTGCGGGTCGAGAAGGCGCTCGAGTCCGGCCTGCACCTGGGGCGCTCGGCGCTCGATTCGCTGCTCGCCGACATCGTCGATAAGGGCCGCAGCATGGCCAGCGAATTGTCCGATATCCAGGAAGCCTCGCGCCGTTCGGCGCTGCTCCGCCTGCGCGAGGAAAAGGGCGTGCAGACGGCCGCGCTGTTCTCGGTCGGCGGCCAGCTGTTGTCGAGCGCGACCAGCGAATTGTCCAGCCTGATGCCCGAGCTGCCCAGCCAGGCGCAACTCAAGCAGGCGCGGAATTCCCGTTCGATCGGCACGGTCGAGGGCGACGGCGGCAAGCTCTTCCTGCGCGTGCTGGTTCCCGTATCGGCACGCGACATGTTCGAGGAGCCGCGCATCCTGCAACTGACGCAGCCGGTCCCGACCGCCCTGGCGCACGATGCCGACGCGGTGCAGGGGGTGTATCGCGATTACCAGGAGCTGCAGCTGGCGCGCGACGGCCTGACCCGCATCTACGCGCTGACCCTGACGCTGACCGTGCTCGTCGCCCTGTTCGGCGCCTTCGCGCTGGCCTACCTGATGGCGCGCCGGCTGGCGGCGCCGCTCCACATCCTGGCCGAGGGGACGCAGGCCGTGGCGCAGGGCGACTTCTCGCCGCGCCAGGCGATCTACAGCGGCGACGAACTCGGCGTGCTGACCCAGTCCTTCAACCGCATGACGCGCCAGCTCGACGACGCGCGCCGCGATACCGAGCGCCACCGGGCGGAGCTGGAGTCGGCGCGCGGCTACCTCGAATCGATCCTCGCCAACCTGTCCACCGGCGTGCTGGTTTTCGACCGGCGCTTCGTGCTGCGCACGGTGAACGAAGGGGCGCTGACCATCCTGAACGACGACTTCGACGGCGTGGTCAGCGTCGCCGTCGAGGAGTGGCCGCGCCAGCAGGTGCTCGGCAGCTTCATCCGCGAGCAGTTTGCGGCGACCGGGGAGCCGGAGTGGCAGGCCCAGCTCGAGCTGGAGCGGCCGAACGGCATGCCGCAGGTGCTGTTGCTGCGCGGTTCCCGCCTGCCGGAAGCGAGCGGCGGCGGCGACGTGGTGGTGTTCGACGACGTGACCCGGCTGATCGCCGCCCAGCGCAGCGCGGCCTGGGGCGAGGTGGCGCGCCGCCTGGCGCACGAGATCAAGAACCCGCTGACGCCGATCCAGCTGTCGGCCGAGCGCCTGCAGTTCAAGCTGGCCGACAAGCTGGCCAATGGCGATGCCGACATGCTGGCGCGCGGCACGCAGACGATCATCAACCAGGTGCAGGCCATGAAGCGCATGGTCGACGACTTCCGCGACTACGCTCGCCTGCCGGCGCCGGAAGTGGCACCGCTCGATCTCAACGAACTGATCCGCGAAGTCCTGGGCCTTTACGAAAGCTCGTCGGCGACCATCGAAACCGACCTGGCGGCCGACCTCGGCAGCATCCTGGGGGATGCCACGCAGCTGCGGCAGATCATCCACAACCTGCTGCGCAATGCCGAGGATGCGCTGGAAGGACGCGCCGGGGCGCGCATCCTCCTGCGTACCGAACGGGGCATCCGCCACGCGCGCCTGTCGATCGCCGACAACGGCCCGGGCTTCCCGGTCGAGCTGTTGCCGCGCATCTTCGAGCCCTATGTCACCACCAAGGCCAAGGGAACCGGCCTTGGCTTGCCCATCGTCAGGAAGATCGTCGACGAACACCAGGGCAGCATCGAAATCAGCAATGCACCGGAGGGCGGCGCGCGGATCGACATCCGCCTGCCCCTGGTGAAAGAGGAGGAAGCCAAAAATGGCCATCATTCTGGTCGTTGACGACGAAGTGGGTATCCGCGAGTTGCTCTCGGAAATCCTGATCGACGAAGGGTACGACGTTCGGCTGGCGGAAAACGCGACGGCGGCGCGGCAGATTCGCAACGATCTGCGCCCCGATCTCGTCCTGCTCGACATCTGGATGCCGGATACCGACGGCATCTCCCTGCTCAAGGAGTGGCACGCCGCCGGGCATCTCAACATGCCGGTGGTCATGATGTCGGGGCACGGCACCATCGACACGGCGGTCGAGGCCACGCGCTTCGGTGCCTTCGATTTCCTCGAGAAGCCGATTGCCCTGCAGAAACTGCTGTCCACCGTGCAGAAGGCGCTCAAGCACGACAAGCCGCCGGCCCGGCCGGCGCTGACGCTGGAATCCTTCACCCGCTCGGCCTTCGTCAAGGAATTCAAGCGGCGCCTCGAGCAGGCGTCGGCCAAGTCGCCGGCCCTGTTGATCAAGGGGGCCAATGGCGGCATGGCGGAAATCTGCGCGCGCACGCTGCAGCTGCCGCGTGCGCCATGGCTCGACCTGAGCGAGGTGAGCAGCGCGCTGACCCAGGACATGCTCGAAAAGATCACCGGCGGCATCCTGTTTGTCCCCAATCTCGCCGTGCTCGGCAAGATGCAGCAGATGAACCTGGCCTTCGCCATGGATCGCCTGGAGAAACTGAACCTGCAACTGGTCGCGGCGACGGTCGTGTCGCTGACGACGCTGGCCGACGCCGGCTGGGACAGCAAGCTGCTGTCGCGCATCGGCGAGGTCTGGGTGGCCATGCCGTCGCTGGCCGGCCATGGCGACGAGCTGCCGGAGATCGCCGGGTTGCTGCTGACCAATTTTGTCGAACGCGGCGAAGTGCCGCTGCGCCGTTTTTCCACGGCCGCCCTGAATACGCTGCGCTCCCTGCCGTGGAAGCGCCAGCCGGATTCGAGCTGGAGCGATCTCTATGTGCTGGTGCGCAACCTGGCGCTGACCTCGCTCGACGAGGAAATCAGCGCCGACGACGTGCTCCGGGTGATGCCCCAGGATGGGGGCGAGCGTTCGGAAATGCAGTCGCTGCTGCCGCTTTTCGACCAGCCCCTGCGCGAAGCGCGGGACGCCTTCGAAAAACTGTATTTCGAGCACCATCTGCGCCTGGAAGGTGGGAACATGACGAAGCTGGCCGAGCGTTCGGGCCTGGAGCGCACCCACTTGTATCGCAAGCTCAAGCAACTGGACGTCAAGCTCGGAAAACGCGGCGAAGAATAAACGGGGCACCGCCCTGACACACAATTTGGGGGTTGCATGAAAGTCATCATTCTGGGGGCCGGTCAGGTTGGTGCGAGCGTGGCCGAGGGTTTGGTTTCGGAAGAGAACGACATCACGGTGGTCGATAGCGACAGGGCCCGCCTGATGCAACTGCAGGACAAGCTGGACTTGCGCACGGTGGCCGGCAACGCGGCGACCCCCAGCGTGCTGAGCGAGGCGGGCGCCGCGGACGCCGACCTGGTCATTGCCGTGACGCAGAGCGACCAGACCAACCTGGTGGCCTGCAAGTTGGCGCAGAGCGTCTACAACGTGCCGACCCGGATCGCCCGCCTGCGCTCGCAGGATTTCCTGAGCGATCCCAGCCTGCTGGCGCCCGACAAGTTCGCGGTCGATCATGCGATTTGCCCGGAAATGGTGATCTCGGAATATATCCAGCGCCTGATCGAGTTCCCGGAGGCGCTGCAGGTCATGCAATTCGCCGGCGGCCGGGTTTTCCTGGTTGCCGTTCGCGCTTACGACGGCGGTTTGCTGGTCGGCAAGCCGATCCGCGACATGCGCGAACATCTGCCGCCCGGCATGGACGCCCGGATCGCGGCGATCTACCGCGACGAGCAGGCGATCCAGCCGGAGGGCGAAACGCTGATCCGGGCCGGCGACGAGGTGTTCGTGCTGGCGGCGGCCGAGGATATCCGGCCCGTGCTGCGCGAATTGCGCCGGATGATGACGGCGGTGCGCCGCATCATGATCGGCGGGGCCGGCAACATCGGCCTGCGCGTCGCCGCGGCCCTGGAGTCCCGCTACGAAATCAAGCTCATCGAAAATCGCCCGGAGCGCGCCGAGCTCGCCGCCACGCAACTCGACAACACCCTGGTCCTGGCCGGGGATACCACCGACGAGGCCCTGCTGGAGCAGGAAAACATCGACGACATGGATCTCTTCCTGGCGCTGACCAACGACGACGAGAACAACATCATGTCGGCCTCGCTGGCCAAGCGGATGGGGTGCAAGCGCGTCGTCGCCATCGTCAACCGGCGCGCCTACGCCGAGATGATCCAGGGCGGGCCGATCGACATCGCCATTTCGCCCGCCCAGGTTTCGATCGGCCATTTGCTGGCGCATGTCCGGCGCGGCGACGTGGTGGCCGTGCATTCCCTGCGCCGGGGAGCCGCCGAGGCGCTGGAGATCGTCGCCCACGGCGATGCGCAGAGTTCGCAGGTGGTCGGGCGGCGGATCGACCGGATTCCCTTCCCCGAGGGCGTCACGGTGGCGGCGCTGGTGCGCAATTTCGAGCAGATCGAGGTGTTGCGCGTGCGCGACGACGGGACGGTCGAGCGGCGGGCCGGGCATGTCGTCATCGCGCACGGCGAAACGGTCATCGAATCGGGCGATCACGTCATCGTCTTCTGCCTGTCGAAGAAGCTCGTCCGCAAGGTCGAGGCGCTGTTCCAGGTCAGCGTCGGATTTTTCTGAGCGGGGCCGCCATGCATACCGTCCTGCCTGTACTGCACGTCATGGGGATGCTGCTGCTTTTCTTTGCGGCGACCTACCTGATGCCGATTGCCAGTTCCCTGATCTATGCCGATGGCACGACCTGGGATTTTTTCGACGCCATGCTCTTCTGCCTGGCCTGCGGGGCCGGGCTGGTTGTCTGCACGCACCGCTACAAGCGCGAGTTGCGCCCGCGCGACGGCTTCCTGCTGGTCACCCTGGCCTGGGTCATGATGGCCGCCATCGCCACGGTGCCGCTGATGCTGACCATCGACGGCCTGTCGTTCACCGATGCCTTCTTCGAAACGATGTCCGGTCTGACGACCACCGGCGCCACGGTGCTCACCGGCCTCGACAAACTGCCGCCGTCGGTCAACCTGTGGCGGCACGAGCTGAACTGGCTGGGCGGCATGGGCATCATCGTGCTGGCGGTCGCCATCCTGCCCCTGCTCGGGGTCGGCGGCATGCAGCTCTACAAGGCGGAAACGCCCGGCCCGATGAAGGATTCGAAGCTGACGCCGCGCATCGCCGGCACCGCCAAGGCCCTGTGGCTGGTCTATTTCGGCATCACCGCGGCGTGCATCGCCTGCCTCAAGCTGGCCGGGATGAACTGGCTGGACGCCATCTGCCACGCCTTCGCCGCACTCTCGCTCGGCGGTTTCTCGACCTACGACGCCAGCGTCGGCCAGTTCGATTCGCCCATGATCGAGGGCATCCTGATCGTCTTCATGATGATCGCCGGCATGAATTTCGCGACCCATTTCGTCGCCTGGCGGGGGCGCTCGCTGCGCTGCTACTGGCGCGACACCGAGGCCAAGGCCTTTGTCGCCCTGATCGCCTCGAGCATCCTGGTCTGTTCCCTCTACCTGTGGCAGGCCGACGTCTATGACGACCTCGGCGTCGCCTTCCGCCATGTCGCCTTCAACCTGGTGTCGATCGCCACCGACTGCGGCTTCGCCAGCGTCGATTACGACAAGTGGCCGATCTTCGTGCCGCTGTGGATGCTCTTCCTGTCCTGCATCGCGGTATCGTCCGGATCGACCGGCGGCGGAATCAAGATGATCCGCACGCTGATCCTGATCCGGCAGGGCGCGCGCGAACTGGAAAAATTGATCCACCCGAATGTCGTCAATCCGATCTGCATCGGCGGCAGCATCATTCCGACCCATATTGCCGGCGCCGTCATGGGCTTCATCTTCCTCTACGCCCTGACGGTGGGCGAACTGACCTTCTTCCTGGTCGCCAGCGGCCTGGACTTCATCTCCGCTTTCACGGCGATCATCGCCTGCATCAACAATGCCGGGCCGGGTCTCAACGTGGTCGGGCCGGCGCAGAACTACCAGGCGCTGACCGACTTCCAGGTGTGGATCTGTTCGCTGGCCATGCTGGCCGGGCGTCTCGAGATATTTTCCCTGGTCGTGCTCTTTACCCCGTATTTCTGGAGAAAGTGACGCACCCCGCCTTTTCCTGATGTATCGCAAGTGACCGCGAGCGGGGAAAGGCGGATAATGCCGCTTTTCCGATTTTCTGGCGGAGTCCGACGTGAGCCGACCCAAGAACGACACTTTCCTGCGCGCCCTGTTGAAGGAGCCGACCGAATACACCCCGCTGTGGCTGATGCGCCAGGCGGGCCGCTACCTGCCCGAGTACTGCGAAACCCGCAAACGGGCCGGCAATTTCCTGAACCTGTGCAAGTCGCCGAGCATGGCCTGCGAAGTCACGCTGCAGCCGCTGGCCCGCTACGACCTCGACGCCGCCATCCTGTTCTCCGACATCCTGACCGTGCCCGATGCGATGGGCCTCGGCCTGTATTTCGCCGAAGGCGAGGGCCCGCGTTTCGAGCGTCCGCTGCGCGAGGAATGGGCGATCAACAACCTGACCGCTCCCGATCCCTACGAGCACCTCGGCTACGTCATGGACGCCGTGTCGGAAATCCGCCGCGCCCTGGACAACTCGGTGCCGCTGATCGGCTTCTCCGGCAGCCCCTACACGCTCGCCTGCTACATGGTCGAAGGCCAGGGCTCGAGCGATTTCCGCAACATCAAGGGCATGCTCTACAACCGCCCGGACCTGCTGCACAAGATCCTGTCGGTGACCACCGAGTCGGTCATTTCCTACCTCAACGCGCAGATCGACTCCGGCGCCCAGGCGGTGATGATCTTCGACACCTGGGGCGGTTCGCTGTCCAATGCCGCCTACGAGGAATTCTCGCTGGCCTACATGCAGCGCATCGTCGCCGGCCTGAAGAAGGAAAAGGACGGCCAGCGCATTCCGAGCATCGTGTTCACCAAGAACGGCGGCCTGTGGCTGGAAAAGATCGCCGCCATCGGCTGCGACGCCGTCGGCCTGGACTGGACCATCGACATCGGCGAGGCCCGCCGCCGCGTCGGCGACAAGGTCGCCCTGCAAGGCAACCTCGACCCGAACGTGCTGTTCGCCCAGCCGGAAATCGTTGCCGCGGAAGCGAAGAAGGTGCTCGACAGCTATGGAACGGGCAACACCGGCCATGTCTTCAACCTGGGCCATGGCATCTCCCAGTTCACGCCGCCCGAGAGCGTGACCGCCCTGGTCGAAGCGGTGCATACGCATAGCCGTCTATTACGTAAGTAATGCCTATAAGTGGGTGGCAAAGCTTGACTTATGCACAGAGTTTTGCCACCTGCGAAAAAAATGTCCGCAAAAAGCCTTGACAGTATTGTGTTTATTCAAGGTGTTGAATTTAAACGATTTTGTTGGTTGCCCATTATTTCGGCAAGGTGACAAAATCCTTACCGGCCCACGACTTAGCGCATTGGCCCGGAAGTAATTCACAAAGTTATCCACAGTTTTTGTGGACAACTCCAAAAGCCGTCGATTTTGAATCGAACCTGCCCGTTTTTTCGGAGAAATGACGGCCTCGGCCGCTGAAACGATGCCTGTTTTGCGCGTTGCCCTCGATTTGCCGCTGCATCGACTCTTCGACTATGTCAGCGCGGCGGCCAGCCCGGAGGATGTCGGCTTGCGCGTCCGGGTCCCGTTCGGGCGCGGCGAAAAGCTCGGGGTCATCGTGGACGTCGCCGATGCCAGCGACTGGCCGGTCGAGCAACTCAAGGCCGCCGGCGACATACTACGTGATCTGCCGCCCTTGCCCCGCGACTTCCTGGGGCTTTGCGAATTTGCCAGCACCTACTACCAGGCCGCTTTCGGGGAGGTCGTGCTGCAGGCCTTGCCGGCCGGCCTCAAGCGCCTCGATCCGCCGGACCGGCGCAATGGCCGTGCCGCCAAGCCGCCCGCCGCGCTGGCGCCGCCGGAACTGACCGGCGAGCAGGCCGCGGCCGTGGCGGCCATCGATCCGGGCGCGGGGTTTGCCGCCTACCTGCTGCATGGCGTGACCGGCAGCGGCAAGACCGAGGTTTACCTGCGCCTGATCGACAAGGCGCTGGCGGCAGGCAAGCAGGTCCTGCTGCTCGTCCCCGAGATCAACCTGACGCCCCAGCTCGAGGGCCGGGTGCGCGCCCGCTTTCCGGAGCGCAGCGTGGTTTCCCTGCACAGCGAACTGGCCGAGGCGGCGCGCGAGCGCAACTGGCGGGCGGCGTTTTCCGGCGAGGCGAGCATCGTGCTCGGCACCCGCCTGGCCATCTTCACGCCCATGCCGCGGCTCGGGCTGATCGTCGTCGACGAGGAGCACGACGCCTCGTTCAAGCAGCAGGACGGCATGCGCTATTCGGCCCGCGATGTCGCGGTGTTCCGGGCCAACCAGTTGAAAATCCCCGTCCTCCTGGGTTCGGCGACCCCCTCGCTGGAATCGTGGTCGAATGCCCGGACCAAGCGCTACCGCATGCTGACCCTGGAGCAGCGGGCCAACCCGGAAGCCACGCTGCCGACGGTGAAGGTGCTCGACACGCGGCGCATGGCCTTGAAGGAGGGGGTCAGCGAGCCGCTGATCGCGGCCATCCAGGCCCGCCTGGAACGCGGCGAGCAAAGCCTCGTCTTCCTCAACCGACGGGGTTATGCCCCGGTCCTGGCCTGCCCGCCCTGCGGCTGGGTATCCCGCTGCAAACGCTGTGCGGCGAACATGGTGCTGCACCTGGCCGACCGGCGCCTGCGCTGCCATCACTGCGGCTTCGAATACCGCATCCCGAAAGCCTGCCCGACCTGCGGTAACCAGGATATCCACCCTTTCGGGCGGGGCACGCAGCGCCTCGAGGGCTGGTTGCAGGAGCAGTTTCCGGATGCCCGCATCCTGCGTGTCGATCGCGACGCGGTGAAGAGCCGCAAGCAGTGGGAGGCGGTCCTCGAACGCATCCACGGCGGCGAGGCCGACATCCTGGTCGGCACGCAGATGCTGGCCAAGGGACACGATTTTCCCAAGCTGACCCTGGTCGGCATCCTGGGCGCCGATTCGGCGCTGTTCGCCGCCGACTGCCGCGCGCCGGAGCGGCTGTTCGCCCAGCTCATGCAGGTCGCCGGCCGGGCAGGGCGGGCCGAACTGAAGGGCGAAGTGCTGATCCAGACGCAGTATCCGGATCATCCGCTGTTCGCCGCGCTGGTCGCCCACGACTACCCCGGTTTCGCCGGCGGCCAGCTGACCGAGCGCGAGCAGGCCGGTTTTCCGCCCTACACCTTCCAGGCCATGCTGCGCGCCGAGGCGCCCGACATGGCCGATGCCATCGCCTTCCTGAAAGCGGCGGCGGCCTTGCCGGTCATTGCCGCTCACGACAACGTCCTGATCTACGATCCGGTACCGATGAAGATGGCCCGCCTGGCCAACCTCGAGCGCGGCCAGCTCCTCGCCGAATCGCATTCGCGCCCGGCGTTGCAGGCTTTCCTGCCACAGTGGCGCGAAGCCATCGAAGGCCTCAAGGCGCCCTCCCGCCTGCGCTGGCATATCGAGGTCGACCCGCTGGAGTTCTGATCGGCACGACCCTTGCAGAGATGGCATCCCATCCATCGCAAGGAGCGCATCATGAAAATCGCGGAGTCGACGGTACACCTCGCGGCCAGCCACGAAGCCAGTTCCAGTCGCAGTATCGAGATGACGAGCACGACGGGCTTCCGCCAGGTTTTCCAGCAGCTGGCAGCTACCCCGGCGGACAACGAAGGCGAGGCCCGCAAGCGCCTGCAGAAAATGCTGCAATCATTGGTCGATGCCATCCTGGCGGCGCTCGACGGCAAGAAGTGCAAGGAAAACTTTGCCGCCACCGAGCCCTTGCCGGCCGAAGTCGCTCCGGCCGGGCGCTCGCGGGAAATGACGTGGACCAACCGGGTCGTCGAGACGGTCAAGGAAAGCGAGCGTACCGACGTTTGCGGCGAAGGCTGCGTGCGGACCCGGGATGGCCGGGAGATCGCGTTCGACTTCTCGCTGCGCCTGGCGCGCGACTATGAGCGTACGTCGACGCAGGTCGCCAGCGGCAGCGTGACCCTGCAGGACCCCCTGATCCTCAGCTTCGACGGCAATGCCGCCGAACTGTCGACCGAGCGCATCCGTTTCGATCTCGATGCCGACGGCAAGGCCGAGGAAATTCCGGGCTTGGGCAAGCATTGCGGATTTCTCGTCTTCGACCGCAACGGCAACGGCAAGGCCGACGACGGTCGCGAATTGTTCGGCGTCGCCAGCGGCAACGGCTTTGCCGACCTGGCCGAACTCGACGACGACGGCAACGGCTGGCTGGACGAGAACGATGCCGCCTACCGGAAACTGGCCGTGTGGTCGGGCGACGGCCTGTCGTCGCTGGCGCAGCGCGGCATCGGGGCGCTCTACACCGGTTCGGTCGAGGCGCCGTTCACGTTGAAAACCGCCGACAACGCGCTACTCGGCCAGATTCGCGCCGCCGGGGTCTATCTGACGGAGTCGGGCGAGGTCGGCCACCTGCAGCAGGTCGACCTCGCAGTTTCAAGCCCGGCGGTGCGGGAGCACGAGCCAGACGAAGGCCAGCGCCTGACCGCCTAGCAGCGACAGGAAGGCGGCGCGGAATGCCGCCTCGCCGGCCCAGCCCTGCGCCTGCAGCAGGTCCACAAAACCGCCGATGCCCCATTGCAGCCCGAAGGCGCCGGCGAAGACCAGCAGGTTCAGGGCGGTGTTGGCGCGTCCCGACAGCGCCGGCGGGAAAGCCTGGGAAACCAGCGAATAGGCGATGTTCGACAGCGAGAAGCAGATGCCGAGGATAGGCCACAGCAGGTCGCCGGCAAAGCCCGGCTGGAAGCTGATCGCGGCAAAGCTGAGCAGGGCGGCCAGCATCGCGCCGATGTAAACCTTCTCCAGCTTGATGCCGCGCCGGACCAGGCCGGTCGCGAAGAAGCCCATGAACAGAAAGCCGGCCAGCATGGCGCCGCTGATCCAGGTCAGGCGCACGGCCACTGCGGCGCGGTCCATGTTCTCCAACACCATCATCCAGCGCGAGGCCCACAGGCCCTGCACGGCCATGAAGCCGCCGGTCATCATCAGCCCCATCGGCGCGTAGCGCCAGAAGTGGCGACTCGAGAATACCGCCTTGACCCCGGCCAGCTGTTCGCCAAAGCCGGCGCCTTCGTGGTCGCTGTGCGCATCCGGCACGCGCAGCCAGATGATGGCGGCGACGATCACCGTTGCCACCGCCAGCCCGAGGGCGATGACCCGCCAGCTGGTGAAGCCGATGGCGATTTCCAGCGGCTTGGAGGCGGCCAGCGCACCCAGTCCGCCGGCCGCCATGACCCAGCCGGTCAGCGAAGCCTGGCGCTCGGGCGGGAACCATAGCGCGAAGGCCTTGAAGGAGGCCATCAGGCAGGCCGAAACGCCGAGACCGATCAGGGCGCGGCCGACGGCCAGGCCGCCCAGCGTGTCGCTCATGGCGAACACGGCGACGCCGGTGCCGGCGAGCAGCAGCAGCGCCGACTCGACGCGGCGCGGACCAAAGCGGTCGAGCAGCATGCCCAGCGGCAACTGGGCGGCTCCGAAAGCGAGGAAATAGGTGCTGGTCAGCAGGCCGAGGGCGTTGTCGGCGAGATTGAGTTCGCGGGCCAGGACGGGACCGATGACGGCATTGACCGTACGGAACAGGTAGGACAGGAAGTAACCGGCGGCAAAAGGCAGGAAAAGCCTGAGCCAGTTGGCCTGATGCGGGGGATTGCTCACGGATTCTCCGGTTTCGCGTGGAAGGCGGTGACGGGGGGCGGCGCCTGGTCCGCATGCTTGCGCAGCCAGACGAGCCGGTTGGCGATCTTTTGCCGCCAGTTGTCGGCGATGCCCGGGGTCGCCTCCAGTTTTTCCATCGCCGCCAGCGACGGGCGATGCGCCTGCCAGAGCAGCATGGCGTCGGCCAGCGTGAAGGCTGCCGGATCGCTCCGTTCAAGGAGCAGGGCGTCGCCGGGGCCGACGGCGCCCGGGGTGACGACCCGCCAGTACCATCCGGTCAGCCGCTGTTCGGCAATGAATTGCGCCATGCCGTCGCAGGCGTAACGCTCGTCGATCTTCCAGCACGGGCTGCGCGGCTGGCAGACCTGCAGGCGGGCCGTGCCGAGCTGCCAGATGTCGCCGAGCCGGACATCGTTTTCGTCGAGATCCCCGGTCGAGATGTTTTCGCCGATGCTGCCGACCACCAACTGCCCGGCGACTTCCGGAAAGCGGGCGGCGAGCTTGGCGTAGTGCGCCGCGGGATAGAGGTGGACCGCCTTGTCGGGACCGCCGTGTACCCGGCGATCGGCTTGCTGGTCGCCGGCGAAGCCTTCAGGCCCGAGTTCGATCGGGCCGCCCACCGCTTGCTTGTACATGCCGGTCGGCCGGCCGGACTCAGGGAGCGGGCGAATGCCGCCGACAAAGAGGGAGATATTTGCCTTCATCATGCGATTTTGCCATCCCGACCGGCAAATGTAAGCACTGGAAAACCCTTGCCGGCTGCGGCTGCACCCGGGCCGTCAGCTCCACAGCCAGGCCGCGCCGCGTACGCCGGACGAGTCGCCGTGCGTGGGCGGCAGGAAGCGCGTCCGGACGGTGTCGGAAAAAACGTGCGGCGCGCAGCGCTCGGGCAGGTTGCGGTAAAGCCGCTGCATGTTGGAGAGGCCGCCGCCGAAAACCACGACCTGCGGGTCCAGTATGTTGATCACTCCGGCCAGGGCCCGGCCGAGGCGTTCTTCGTAACGCCGCAGCGTCGCCTCGCAGGCTGCGTCACCCTTCTCGGCGTCGCGCGCAATCGTCGCCGCATCGAGATGGATGCCGGTGTGGCGGGCATGGTCGGCGCTCAGCCCGGGGCCGGACAGGTAGGCCTCGATGCAAGCCCGGCGCCCGCAGTAGCAGGCGGGGGGCGGATGTTCGTCGCCCGGCAGGGCGGGCAGGGGATTGTGTCCCCACTCGCCGGCGATGGCGTTGGCCCCGACCAGGACCTGCTGGCGCATCACGATGCCGCCGCCGACCCCGGTGCCGAGAATGATGCCGAACACGATCTCGGCGTCGCGGCCGCTGCCGTCGATGGCTTCCGACAGGGCGAAGCAGTTGGCGTCGTTGGCCAGCCGCAGCTCGCGCTGGAGCAGGGCCTGCAGGTCGCGGCGCAGCGGTTTGCCGATCAGGCAGGTCGAGTTGGCATTCTTGATCAGGCCCGTGGCCAGCGATTCGGCACCCGGTATGCCGATGCCGACGCTGCCCCGCCGGCCCAGCTCATCCTCGGCGGCTTCCACCAGCCCGGCGACGGCCATGACCGTGCCGAGATAATCGCCTTGCGGCGTGTCGACGCGTCGGCGCAGCAGTTCAGTGCCCTGCTCGTCGAGGGCGACGATCTCGATCTTGGTGCCGCCGAGGTCGATTCCGATACGTAGCGACATGATGATTGGCTGCCTTGTTGGACGGTGCAGGCCATTTTATCCGGTGGCTAACCTTCGGGCAGCAAATGCCGCTCCAGGTCCATGCTGTCATGCAGGAGTCGCAGAACGTCGATGACCTTGCCGTCCTGGGCATCGGCGACCCGAAACATGATGAAATGCCGGCCTTTGCGCCCGTTGCGCGCAACATGAAGGGTCCGGATGTTGCTGCCGATTTCCGGCCGCTCCTTGATCCCGATGAGGGATGGGCCAGTGCACAGGGCTTGCAGCGCCGATGACAGCGTATCAGCATAGGTTCTGGCTTGCGCCGAGCCGAAGCGATCTGCCGTCCACCGCAAAATCTGGCGGAAATCGGCCTCTGCGGAAGCCGACAGGCGGATAGCCCAAATATCTCTGGCCACTAGGCCTCGGTCACTTCGGAGCTCAGCCCGGCCAGATGCTCGCCGAGCATCTCCGCCGTGCCGAAACTGCGGAATTTTCCGGCCTCGATATCGGCAATGCCGGCCTTGGCTGCATCGCGCAAGGCAGCAAGACGCACTTCGTCTTCCGATTCACGGCGCTCGACCAGCCTCAAGCCTTCACGCAGAACTTCGCTGGCGTTCTGATAACGCCCGGAGGTGACGAGTTGCTCGACGAAGTGAGCCTGGTGGTCAGTAAGAACAACATTGCGGGTTGGCATGAGGAGGCTCCTGAGCCGGATTTATATTGGCATACTATGCCATAAAATCCGGCGAACAAAGCTGCAGCCAAGTCGGACTGTTATCCCGATCCGAACCGCCAGCTTGCCGCATGACGGTCCGGAAAGGCCTTCAGGAACGCATCAGACGCGGACGGCGACGCCCTTGATGTTGCCGTAGGTCGTGGTCAGCGTGCGCAGGACGCTGGCACCTGCATCGAGCAGCAGCATGAACAGGTTGCGCTCGGTGTACAGGCAGACCGGGTGGCGTATGTCGTACTTGTCGGCGAGCGGGCTGGCCAGCGACGCGAAGCGCTGTTCGATCAGTGCATTGCCGTCGGCATAGTCCTGGCCCAGTTCGGAGTGCAGGCCGAGCACCGACACGTAGAGCTTGCCGCCGATGCGCAATTGCAGCAGCAGGCGGCGGACGGTCTGCCGGGCCTTGTCGTAGGGCAGGCCGCACAGGCCGCGGCGGACGATGATCATGTCGAAGGGCTGGCCCGGGAAAACCTCGGGTAGCGCGTTCAGTTCCGAGGCCATGAAGGAAATCTGGTCGCGCAGGCCGGAGGCCAGGATACGGCCTTCGATTTCCTGCTGGAATGCCGGGCGGTCGACAACCAGCACCTGGGCGCCGAGGTTGGCCAGCTTGGGCGCCAGCTCGCAGCGCTTGTCGGATACGATGAGGACGGAGACGCGATGATCGATGCGCTGGCGCTTGACGCATTCTTCCAGTGCGTAGCGCTCCAGTTCATCTGTCCCGTTGTCCCAGGGATTGGCGTTAAGATGTATCGTCATGTTTGTTGTCTCCCGCCGCTTCAATTTACCCGAATGCCGGCTTGGATGACAACGGGGATGTTACCGATCGAAAGGAAAAATCATGTTGGTTCGCTTTATCTCCAGCGAAACCGGTGAAATTCTGATGTTCGCCGAAGCGGCCAGGAGCCTGTTGCAGGTTCTCGGCAAGGAAACGACGGCCAAGGGGGCTTTCCTGCCCGACGAAATGCTGGCCGCCGCGCAACAGCTGCGCGAGGCGGTGAGCCGGGCCGAGGCGCCGCCGGCGGAAGACGAGGTCGATGCCGACGGCAGGAAAAAGGAGCCGGTCGTTGCGCTGGGCCAGCGTGCCTGGCCGCTGATCGACATGCTGGAACGGACGGCGAAGGGCGGCCGCAAGGCCAACATCGTCTGGGAGGCGCCCGCCGCCTTCTGAGCGGCGTCAGTTGTCGGCAGCGATGCCGAAGCCCTGGGCGATGCCGGCGAGCACCGTGGCGAGTTCCTGGGCGAAGCCGGTGAAGTAGTCTTCGAGCAGCGGGTCGCCATTATGCAGGGCGAGTTCCAGAACCCGCGAGATATCCTGCAGGCCGCCGGCGCCGATCGTTCCCGCCAGGCCCTTGGCGCTGTGGGCCAGCCGTTCGGCGGTGGCCAGGTCGCCGCTGTCGATGGCGGCGCGCAGCGTCTGCGTCTCGTTGCGGAAGCGGGCGTGAAAGTCGCGCAGGACCTTCTCGTAGAGCTTCGGCTTGTTCATCAGGCGTCGCAGGCCTGCGGCCTTGTCGATGCCCGGGAGGTCCGGCAATTCGTCGCTGGCTTCTGTCATGGGGATGGGCCTCCTGCGGTTGTCGTGCGGATCGGGTCTGCGTCTGACGGGATTGCGCGTGGACTAGAAGAGCTCGATGTCGTCGCTCTTGTCCTTCATGTCGGCCATGAACTTGTCGACCGCTTCCTGGACGGGGACACCCTGCATGACCGCATCGAACATGGCGATTTCCTCGCGGGTGGTGTATTTGGTCTTGATCTTGTCTTGCAGGCCAACCCATTCGCCGGGATTGAACAGGCGGCGCGGGTCGGCGACCAGGTCGCTGAGGTCGCCGAGGCTGAGGCCGACATGGGCCAGGCGCTGGACCAGCTTGTCGTAGAACTGGAAGGCGATGATGGCCTGGTGCACCATGCCCGAGACGTGCTCGGAGACGCCGCTCAGGCTTTGCTTGGCGACACCGATTTCGCCGTCGTCGGGTAGCGTGTGGACGGTATCGGCAATCTTCCGCATGTAGCTTGCCATGCTGGTGAACGAGTCGGTCAGCACCTCGACGGAGGCATTGCTGTCCTTCATCGCCGATTCGATCTGGACGGCCGCCAATTCGAGCATCAATACGGTTTCCCGGACCTGGCTCCAGTTGAGGTCCGGCATGTGGGCGCTGGTGCCTCGTGGTTGGCTTGTTTCTTTTGTCATTTTTCCCCCTTGCGTCGGCAAAACTATAGCGCAATTCGCGCGGGGCGATCTATCAGCACATAGTGTTTGCGCACCGATTCAAGGACTTCGAAGGTTCCGGTGAATCCGGATGGAATGACGCAGGCATCGCCGGGGCCGAACTCGGCGGCCTTGCCCTGGTCGTCGGAAATGCGCAGCCGGCCTGCGATGACGCAGAAGAACTCGTCCTTTCCCGGGGCGAAGGCGATGTTCCAGGCGCCGGGTTCGCAAGCCCAGATGCCGGCGGACAGGTCGCCGTTGGCGCTCAGGAAGTGTTCCCAGGTGGTGCGTCGCGGGTTCCCGCTGACCAGCCGGTCGGGACGGGGATGGTCGTGGCTGGGCTCGGGGGTCAGGGCGGAGAAGACGGTCAGTGTCGGCATGTCATTTTTTCGTTCGTTTGTCGGCTTTCTTGCGCCAGCGGGCGAGGTCGGCCTCGCCGGGGTCGCCGAAGCGGCCGCCGCCGGCGTTGGCCATGTAGATTACCGCGCGGGCGACCTCGGCATCGCTCAAGGCCGGATTTCCGCCTTTGGCGGGCATCTTGCGGATACCGGCGAGGGCGCTCGGCACCAGGTCGTTCAATCCTTCGCGGACCAGCTTTCCCCAGCGCTTGCTGTCGCCGAATACCGGGGCCTGGTGCGCGCCGCTGCCGTGGCATTCCCGGCAGGTGCTCTCGTAAACCTCGGCTCCCGTCTTTTCCGCGGCGTATGCCGGCAGTGACAGCGCAGCCAGAAGAATCAGGCTAGGGCGCATCGCTTCCCTTTCAATGGATGGAGGCGACATGTTAATTTGCCGCCATAATTCGTGCATGAAAACCATCCTGCCGCTCGTCGCCCTGGCCTTGTCCCCGCTCGCCGCCGCCGCCCCGCTGGTTGCCGTCGATGTCGGCCATGGCGTCGTGGACGGCGGCGCGATCAGCGCCCGGGGGCGGACGGAGTTCGCCTTCAATCGCGATTTTGCCGGCCTCCTGGCGACGACGCTGCGCCGGCGCGATCTCGGTGTCCGGGAAGTCAATTTCGACGGCCGGATCGGCAGCCTGCACGCCCGGCCGCAGGCCGCCGAGGGCAGCGATTTCTTCATCTCCATCCACCACGATTCGATCGGCGAAGCCTGGCTGCTCGACTGGGAATGGGAGGGCAAGCCGCAGCGCCATACCGAGGTCAAGCGCGGCTACGGCATCTTCGTCTCGGCGCAGAATCCCGATCCGGCAACGAGTCTGCGCTGTGCCTCGGCCATCGGCGCGATGATGCGGCGGGCCGGCTTCGCGCCGTCGACATGGCACGCCCGCAAGCACCAGCCGGCCGATGCGGAAAACGGCGTCTGGTACTACGACAATCTGGTCGTGCTGTATCGGACCGGCCTGCCCGCCGTCCTCTTCGAGGCCGGGGTGATCAAGCATCGCGACGAGGAGCTGGAACTGCTCGATCCGGCGCGCCAGGCGCGCATGGCCGATGCCGTGGCGACCGGCATCGCCGCCTGCCTTTACGTCAAGGCAGCGGAGTAGCGTTCAGAGGAAGATCGGTTCCGGCGTCAGCGCGACGCCGAATTTTTCGCTGACCGATGCCTGCACGGCCGCCATGGTCCGCCTGACGTCGCGGCCGGTGGCGCCGCCGTGATTGACCAGGACCAGGGCCTGCTTTTCGTACATGCCGACCGGGCCGAGCGCCTTGCCTTTCCAGCCGGCCTGCTCGATCAGCCAGCCGGCCGCCAGTTTGACGCGGCCGTCGGCTTGCGGGTAGCAGGGCAGGCCGGGATGGGCCGCCTTCAGCGCAGCCGCCGGGGCGGCATCGAGCACCGGGTTGTGGAAGAAGCTTCCGGCGTTCGGGAGGCGGGCCGGGTCGGGCAACTTGCGCTGGCGCACGGCGATCACGGCATCGGCGATGTCGCGGGCGGTCGGGGCGGCGATGTCGCGGGCGAGCAGTTCCTGCGCCACGTCTGCGTAACGGCAGTTGGGCCGCCAGGCCTTGGGCAGCCGGAAGAGTACCGCGGTGATCGCCAGCCGCCCGTTCAGGTGCCAGCCTTCCTGCTTGAACCGGCTGTCGCGATAGGCGAAGCGGCAGTCGTCGCGATTGAAGCCGACCTCCACCTGGCGCTCGAAATCCCAGGCAGTTACCGACTGCAGCAGTTCGCCGACTTCCAGGCCGTAGGCGCCGATGTTCTGGATCGGCGCGGCGCCGACCGTGCCCGGGATCAGCGACAGGTTTTCCAGCCCCGGCCAGCCCTGGGCCAGCGTCCATTGCACGAAGTCGTGCCAGTTTTCGCCGGCGCCGGCTTCGACGTAGAAAGCCTCGGCATCTTCCCCGAGCAGGCGTTTGCCGGGAATCGCCATGTGCAGCACCAGCCGGTCGACGTCGCCGCCCAGCACCAGGTTGCTGCCGCCGCCGAGGATGAAACGCGGCTCTTGCGCGAGCAGCGGGTCGCGCAAGGCCCCGGCGGTTTCGATGCGGGCGAAACGGGCCGCCCGGCCGGGCAGGGCCAGGGTGTTGAGCGGCCCGAGTTCGCGCTGGGTGTGCAGGATCACAGCAAGGGGGCCAGCCAGTATTCCGCGTCCTTGATCGCCATGCCCTTGCGCTTTGCCCAGTCGTCGAGCTGGTCGCGGCCGATCTTGGGAATGGCGAAGTAGCTGGCCGCCGGGTGGCCGATGTAGAAGCCGGACACCGCCGCCGCCGGGGTCATGGCGCAGGATTCGGTGAGGCCCATGCCGGCGTTGGCCGGGGCGTCGAGCAGGGCGAACAGGTCGCGCTTGGCGGTGTGGTCCGGGCAGGCGGCGTAGCCGGGGGCGGGGCGGATGCCCTTGTATTCCTCGGCGATCAGCGCATCGTTGTCGAGGGTTTCGCCGGCGGCGTAGCCCCAGTAGTCGGTGCGCACCCGCATGTGCAGCCACTCGGCGGCGGCTTCGGCCAGGCGGTCGGCCAGGGCCTTGAGCATGATCGCCGAGTAGTCGTCGTTGGCCGCCTCGAATTCGGCGACCTTGGCGTCGATGCCGAGGCCGGCGGTGACGGCGAAGGCGCCGACGTAATCGTTTTCGCCGACATAGTCGGCCAGCGCGACGTTGTAGCGGCCTTTCGGCTGCTTGTGCTGCTGGCGCAGGCCGACCCAGCGGGCGATTTCCTGCGTGCGCGCGGCGTCGGCGTAGACGATCACGTCCTCGTTGTCGCCGCGTGCCGGGTACAGCCCGAAGACGGCGCGGGCGCTCAGCCATTCCTCGCTGATGATCCTGCCCAGCATCTCCTTGGCGTCGGCGAACAGCTGGCGGGCGGTTTCGCCGACCGTTTCGTTGTCGAGGATGGCCGGGTAGCGGCCGGCCAGGTCCCAGCTCTGGAAGAACGGCGACCAGTCGATGAACAGCGACAGCGTGTCGAGATCGAGATCGAGGGTGTGCAGGCCCAATGCCCTGGGGGCGAGCGGCGTGAAGTCCGCAGCGGGCACGAAGCGATTGGCCCGGGCCTCATCCAGCGTCACCAGCGTGGCGCCCTTGCGGCCGGCGTGTTCGGCGCGCACCGTTTCGTACTCGGCGGCGATTTCGGCGACATAAGCCGCCTTTTGCTCGAGGGACAGCAGTTTGGTGGCGACGCCGACGGCGCGCGAGGCATCCGGCACGTAGACCACCGGGCTATCGGTGTTGGTGGCGATCTTGATCGCGGTGTGGGCGCGGCTGGTCGTTGCGCCGCCGATCAGCAGCGGCTGGCTCATGCCTTGGCGCTTCATCTCGGCCGCGACGTGGGCCATTTCCTCGAGCGACGGGGTAATCAGGCCGGACAGGCCGATGATGTCCACGCGATGCTCCAGCGCCGCCTTCAGGATGTTGTCGCAGGAGACCATGACGCCTAGGTCGACGATGTCGTAGCCGTTGCAGCCGAGGACGACGCCGACGATGTTCTTGCCGATGTCGTGCACGTCGCCCTTGACCGTCGCCATCAGGATCTTGCCCTTGCTGCCCAGGCCGGTGCGGCTCTTTTCCGCCTCGATGAAGGGCAGCAGGTGGGCGACCGCCTGCTTCATGACGCGGGCCGACTTGACGACCTGCGGCAGGAACATCTTGCCGGCGCCGAACAGGTCGCCGACGTGGTTCATGCCGGCCATCAGCGGGCCTTCGATGACGGCGAGCGGCGGCTTGCCCTCGCTTTCCAGCTTGGCGCGCACTTCCTCGGTATCGGCCACAACGAAATCGGTGATGCCCTTGATCAGCGCGTGTTCGAGGCGCTTTTCCACGGACTGCTCGCGCCACGACAGATCGGGGCCGCTGTCCTTGGCCTTGCCTTCCTTGACCGTCTGCGCGAAATCGACCAGCGCCTCGCCGGCGCCGGGGTTCTTGTTGAGCACCACGTCCTCGACCTTGGCGCGCAGTTCCGGCTCAAGGTCGTCGTACACGCCGAGCATGCCGGCGTTGACGATGCCCATGGTCATGCCGTTCTGGATGGCGTGGTAGAGGAAGACGGTGTGGATCGCCTCGCGTACCGGGTCGTTGCCGCGGAAGCTGAACGAGACGTTGGAAACGCCGCCGGAAATGTGCGCGTGCGGCAGGTTTTGCTTGATCCAGCGCACCGACTCGATGAAATCGACGGCGTAGTTGTCGTGCTCCGGGATGCCGGTGGCGATGGCGAAGATGTTCGGGTCGAAGATGATGTCCTCGGCCGGGAAGCCGATGCCGGTGAGCAGTGCGTAGGCCTTGCCGCAGATCTCGGTCTTGCGGGCGAAGGTGTCGGCCTGGCCCTGCTCGTCGAAGGCCATGACGATGACCGCGGCGCCGTAGCGGCGGGCCAGCCTGGCCTGCTCGAGGAACTTGGCTTCGCCTTCCTTCATCGAGATCGAATTGACGATGCCCTTGCCCTGGATGCACTTGAGGCCGGCCTCGATGACTTCCCACTTCGACGAGTCGATCATGATCGGTACGCGGGAGATGTCCGGTTCCGAGGCGATCAGCTTGAGGAACTTGTCCATGGCGGCCAGCGAATCGAGCATCGCCTCGTCCATGTTGATGTCGATGACCTGGGCGCCGTTCTCGACCTGCTGGCGGGCGACGGCCAGCGCGTCGTCGAAGCGGCCCTCGAGGATCATGCGGGCGAAGGCCTTGGAGCCGGTGACGTTGGTCCGCTCGCCGACGTTGACGTACAGCGAGTTGTGGTCGACGTTGAAGGCTTCCAGGCCGGACAGGCGCAGCGCCGGCTCGATGGCCGGAATGGCGCGCGGGGCGACCGGCGCGACGCGCCGGGCGATGGCGGCGATGTGTTCGGGCGAGGTGCCGCAGCAGCCGCCGACGATGTTGACGATGCCGGCTTTCGCCCAGCTCTCGATCTCGTCGGCCAGCATGTCGGCGGTTTCGTCGTAGCCGCCGAAGGCATTGGGCAGGCCGGCGTTGGGGTGGGCCGAGACGTAGCAGTCGCAGACGCGGGACAGCTCCTCGACGTACTGGCGCAGCTCCTTGGCGCCGAGCGCGCAGTTCAGGCCGAAGCTCAAGGGCTGGACGTGGCGCAGCGAGTTCCAGAAGGCCTCGGCGGTCTGCCCGGACAGGGTGCGGCCGGAGGCGTCGGTGATCGTGCCGGAGATCATCACCGGCCAGCGGCGGCCGGCCTGCTCGAAGAATTGTTCGATGGCGAACAGCGCCGCCTTGGCGTTCAGCGTGTCGAAGACGGTTTCGACGAGCAGGATGTCGGCGCCGCCATCGACCAGGCCGCGGATGGCTTCGAGATAGTTGGCGACCAGTTCGTCGAAGCTGACGTTGCGGTAGCCGGGGTCGTTCACGTCCGGCGAGATCGACGCGGTGCGGCTGGTCGGGCCGAGCACGCCGGCGACGAAGCGCGGCTTGGCCGGGTTGGCGGCGGTGAATTCGTCGCACAGGCGGCGGGCCAGCGCGGCGCCTTCCTTGTTCAGCTCATAGACCAGTTCCGACAGGTTGTAGTCGGCCTGCGACACGGCGGTCGAGTTGAAGGTGCAGGTCTCGAGGATGTCGGCGCCGGCTTCGAGGTACTCGCGGTGGATGCCGCCGATGATGTCGGGGCGGGTCAGCACCAGCAGGTCGTTGTTGCCCTTCAGGTCGTGCCCGTGATCGGCGAAGCGCGTGCCCCGGTAGTCGGCCTCCTGCAGCCCGTGGCGCTGGATCATCGTGCCCATGGCGCCGTCGAGGACGAGCAGGCGTTGCTGGAGCAGGGTGGAGAGTTCGGACGTACGATCGGGCTGCATGGATCACCTCGGCAAAGCGGTTTGTTACCAGAATTCGCACCGGGGGCGCCGCAATAGCAAACGGCGCCACAAACCGGGACTAGGAGAAGCTAGGGGTTTGCGAGCGCCGTTGATCATTGCCGAGCCTGGCCCCTTGAATGGAAGGGTCGCAGCGCTCCTCGGCAGAAGCGTTAGTTTACCGGGGGCGGCCCGGGCTGCCAAGTACGTTGATTTTTGGGGTGTTTTAACGCCCCGCCGGTGACGGTAAAAACACCCCTAGCCCTTCACCGCGACGCGTTTGGAGGTTTTCTTGACCCCGCCGTTGTCGGTGTCGAAATGCACCATGAAATAGGTTTCGTCCATCGGCGGCATCCCTTCGATGCGCCATTCCCAGATTTCCTCGCGCAGGTTGTTGAAGGTCTGCTTGCTGCCCGGCGCGCCGAGCAGGCGGCGGATGTCATCCTTGCTCATGCCGACGCGGACCCTGGCGTAGTTGGCGTCGTTGAGCACCTGCTCGACCTTGGCGACCACGTGGTCCTGGCCGAAGGTGATCATGTAGCAGCTGCTGCCGTTCGGCTGGCGGGCGTATTCCCAGGTCGCCGTGCCGTCGTCGTTCCAGTGGATGAAGCCGGGTTCGCCCATGCGCGAACGGACATCGGCCTGCGTCGTGACGCCCGGCTTGATTTCCTGAAGATTGACGAAGTCGCAGGCCGGCAGGGCGGCGGCGACGATGGCCGAGGCGGCGGCGGATATCCAGGCGGGCAGTTTCATGCAAACTCCGGTCGGTGGGGAAAGGCAAGTTTACGCCCTGGCGGGCTCTCTTTCATAATATCCATCTCCCCTTATTTTCGGATATGCCGATGCAGCACCTCGATCCCCAGGCCGCCTACGACCTCCTGCAGCAGGATGCGCAGGCCGTGCTGGTCGATTGCCGGACCGAAACCGAGTACATGTACGTCGGCTTTCCGGCTGGCTCGGAGCATGTGGCCTGGCAGGAGGGGCCGGATTGGGAAATCGACCCGCAGTTCGCCGCCAAGGTGGCGCGGGTGGTGAAAGGCGACCTGAGTCGCCCGGTCCTGCTCATCTGCCGCAGCGGAAGGCGTTCGGTCGATGCCGGGGGGGCGCTGGAGGCAGCCGGGTTCGTGCGGGTGATCAACGTGCTGGAGGGCTTCGAAGGGCCGCTCGACGACGATTACCACCGCGGCACCCTGGGCGGTTGGCGTTTTCGCGGCCTACCGTGGTACCAGACGTAATCGTTGATGGAGCAGCGCGGCGCTGCCGCCGAGCAGCATCAGGCCGGCCATGCCGAGCGACAGCGTCAATGTCGAGCCCCATAGCGCGGGGGCGATCAGCGCGGCGGTCAGGCCGTTGAAGCCGGACTGGAAGAAGGTCTGGCATGAGGCGGCCAGGCCGCGCTGGGCGGGGAAGGGGTCGAGCGCGAAGATGCTCAGGCAGGGCGTGGCCAGCGACATCCCCAGCGTGTAGCCGAAAATGGGCAGGACGCTCCATGGCAATCCCGGCGGGATGAACGCATTGACCAGCAGGTTGATGCCGGCGGCGCTGGCCATCAGCGCATAGCCGAGGGCGATGGTGCGTGGCAGCGAGACCTTGCCGGCCAGGCGGCCGGACAGCCAGGAGCCGCCGATCAGCCCGCTCATGGCCGGCCCGAAAAGCCACAGGAAGCCGGTTTCCGGAACGCCCAGGTGGGTCATCAGGAAGACCGGGGCCGACAGGATGTAGAGGAAGAAGCCGCCGAAATTGAGCGCCAGCGCCGCGCAGGCGGTCAGGAAGTGCGGCGAGCTCATCACTTTCCAGTAGGTCGATGCCAGGTAGGCGGGGCGCAGGGATTGGCGTTTGTCGGGGGGCAGGGTTTCCGGCATCAGCTTCCAGCAGGCCAGCCACAGCGCGCCGGTGGCGACAACCAGGAAGGCGAACACCGAGCGCCAGCCGAACAGGGTCTGCAGCCAGCCTCCGATCACCGGCGCGATGGCGGGGGCCAGCGCGAACATCATGGTGATCTGCGACATCAGCTTCTGGGCGGCGGCGCCGTCGAACAGGTCGCGGACGATGGCCCGGCTGATGACGATCCCGGCGCCGGCGGTGATGCCCTGCATGGCCCGCCAGAACCACAGGTGCTCGATGCGGGTGGCCAGCATGCAGCCGGCGGAGGCGAGGGCGAACAGGCCGATGGCCACGAGGATCACCTTGCGTCGGCCGAAGCGGTCGGAAATGGCGCCGTGCCACAGCGTCATCAAGGCGAAGGAGAACAGGTAGGCCGACAGGGTCTGCTGCACTTCCAGCGGCGTGGCGTGCAGCTTTTCGCCGATCTCGTGGAACGACGGCAGATAGGTGTCGATGGAGAAGGGGCCGAGCGCCGACAGCGAAGCCAGCAGCGTGGCGATGCCCCGGGTGCTGCGCCGGTTTTCTTCAGCCACGTGCGAAACGCCGGTACTGGATGGCTTCGGCGACGTGCGGCGCGCGGATGTCGGCGCTGCCGGCCAGGTCGGCGATGGTGCGGGCGACCTTGAGCACGCGGTGCCAGGCGCGGGCCGAGAGGTCGAGTTGCGCCGTGGCTTGCTTGAGCAGCTTGCTGCCCGCCTCGTCCGGCTGGCAGCTGGCGTCGATTTCCGGCGTGTCGAGGCGGGCGTTGGGCTTGCCCTGGCGGGCGGTCTGCCGGGCCAGGGCGGCTTCGACCCGGGCGCGCACGGAGGCGGAGGATTCCGCCTCCTGCTTGTCGGCCAGCGCTTCGGCGGGCAGGGCGGGGACCTCGATGATCAGGTCGATGCGGTCGAGGAAGGGGCCGGAGAGCTTGCCGCGATAGCGTGAAACCTGGTCCGGGGTACACCGGCATCTGTTGTTGCCATGCCCGAGAAAACCGCAGGGACAGGGGTTCATCGCCGCGACCAGCTGGAATTCGGCTGGGAATTCGGCGCGCCGGGCGGCGCGGGCGATGTGGATGCGCCCGGTTTCGAGCGGTTCGCGCAGGGTTTCGATCACCTTGCGGTCGAACTCCGGCATTTTGCTTTTTGTACCAGAATTCGTGAAATGTTGTCCAAAACTCGGAAGAGGTTGGTCTGGCCCTCGTACTTTACCGCACACTGACAACTCCATGGGTTTTACGAGCATTTGGCGGTGGCGAGTAACACGAGCGCGTTGAAGATGTTTTGCTTTAGGGGATTTATCTATGCATGTTTCGGCCGCAGCGCGGTGGGAAACGCGAAGCGTTTTCCACGGCAGGCTGCGGGATTGGGCTGTGGAGGCTGTGGGTAACGGGGGGCGCGGTGGATAACCCGCTGGGTTATCCACGGCAAGCTCCCCGGTTCGCCGTAGGCGAATTGTCCACAAATCCATAGCCAGGATGGATCGCTGAGGCTTTCCATGCTGATGGAAATTCAGGTCATTTTGGATTCCAAGCGTGAAGTTGTCTGATGCCATTACAAAGAATGTTACCCAACTGACCGCGTGGTAACAAAAGCGAGGCGCAGTTTGAGACTCAAGAAACTGGTAAGTTTGTAGACTGGGATACTCCAATTCTCCTCCGCCTTTCTAATAATCCCCTACGGTTCACTGCTCGTGCCTTGCCTTGGTTGTTAGCTTCTATTTTACAGGGGGTAGAAAGAACAGAGCTTGGGCTTGGGCTGGCGAAGCCAAACAAGCCAGGAAGCAAGCGAAGCGCGGTAGTTTGATCACGAAGATGGTTGAGCTACTTTTTCGTGGGTCGTTTAGCCGCTAGCTTCTTTTTTGGATAGGTTTTGGAGAGTAGTCTTTACCCGCAGCTTCTTCGAACTCGACGGTGAACGCGTGAATCTGGTCGAACAAATCCTGATCTCCGAACGCTTTTGCTGCCAGTTCGAAGTTCAGAATGCTTCGGTAGAAATAGTTCCAGAGGTCTTCCCGGTGTTCTGTATGTCTTGCCGTGCCCAGCATTCCTTTGAGATGAAAGCATGCTGGATTCCCACCGTACATATCCATTATCTAGGGCGATGCGGCGTGAACGTATCCAGAGTAGGCTTTCGTAGGAGTTCTCGATACTTCCACTCCTGTACTGGGATTAAGGCCCGAGCCTTCCTTGTTGGCGATGTACGCTTGAATTTTCTTCAGCACAGAACTGTCCAACTCCAAGTAAAGGAAGTTGGCGATGACCATGAATAAACTGGACGCCTTGTTGACCTCGCTAGGTTTGGCAACAATTTCAGAATCCATGGCTTGGGCCGAGCCCTTGCTCTCAGAGCCTTTTGCGCGTCCCGTTGCCCGAGTTGCGTTGGAAATGGATATCGTTGAGTACGACACCGATCATCAGGCCATCCTGTTGCGCCGGCGCGACGTGCATCGTTTGATACCTGGGCAGTTGTTCTCGGTAGAAATTTACGCCCGTCCCGGAAAACAAGCCCGACTCTATACCGAGTACTTACTGGCCGTAGATGCTACAGGGAACTGCACATTTCGCGACAGCCGCCTACGACCGTTGACCCAAAGAGGCTTACGACGAGTTTTGCGTGACGCGAAAAAAAATCCAGAATTTCATGGCCGTTCCCACATCACGGAACCGGGCAACCTGTATTTGGATCTCGGCATCGATGAGTCGGATACGACAGAAACGCCGCACTCTCGTTAATCTATTCGAAGTTTTGGCCATCCAGTAAAACGCTATAGGCTTGAGCGATTGCCCGGTTGACGCCTTGAAAACTTGCAGGCCAAGGGGCCAATATTCCCTCAGGCGGCTCTCGGCCAAAGCTGACCTTGAGTTTCGATCCGAAATAAGTCTGAAATATGGCGCTTACCTGCCATTCAAATTTTGGCATTGATCGATGGCCGATTCCAAGAGCAGATGTTTCCATGGATGGGCGTGTAAGAATTTTTGTGTAAACGGTCATTTGGCAGGAAACTGCCGCGCCCC
>NZ_CAMFKO010000037.1 GCF_945957265.1 uncultured Dechloromonas sp. | reverse complement strand
CCGTGAAATCTACCGCCACCTCTCCAACGCCGCCGACCGCATGGCCAACTGCGCCAACACCCTGCACGACATCGTGGTCAAGATGTGCTGACGAGCGTTAAAAGGAACACGACGAAAGGCATACAAGCTCTCCTACAATAGCGGCTGCAGAAAAGAAAAATCGGGGCATTCGGGCATGGAAAAGGAACACAAGGCACGCGCCGCGCAAGACCGTCGCGACGACGACTGCGGACCGCCCAGCGGCTGGAAGGAGCGGCGGCGGACCACCGAGCGGCGCATTCCGTCGGTCGAGGAGACCGACATGACGGAAGCCGAATGGCTCAACTATTTCGGCGCCAAGGAAGGCGCCGCGCCGCCCTCCGCCGAGAGCCACGACATCGCCGCCGACATCCTCGGCAAAGCCCGCGGCTGAAGCCTTTCCATGCTGCAAGCACTGGCTCGCCTGATTCTGAAAGCGCTCGGCTGGCGTCTCGTCGAACCGGCGGACCGCCCGACCAGGATGCTCATCGTCGCCTACCCGCACACCTCCAACTGGGATGCGCTGTATGCCCTGCTCACCGGCCTCGGCCTCGGGCTGCGCGCCAACTGGGCGGCCAAGGACAGCCTGTTCCGCTGGCCCTTGGGCGGCATCCTGAAAAAACTGGGCGGGATTCCGGTCAACCGCCGACAGCGCACCGGCTTTGTCGAACAGATGGCCGAACGCTTTGCCAGCGATGCGCATTGCGTGCTCATCATGGCGCCGGAAGGCACCCGCCGCCGGACCGATGGCTGGAAGAGCGGCTTCTACCGGATCGCGCTGAGCGCCGGGGTTCCGGTCGCCCTCGGCTGCGTCGACTACGCCCGGCGCGAGGCCGGCATCCTCGCCTACGTCACCCTCTGCGGCGACCCGGCCGCCGACATCGCCACGCTGGCCGGGCACTACGCCGGCCGCTCGGGCAAACATCCCGAGCTTGCTTCGCCAGTCTGCTGGCTGGACTAAGGCCTACTCGGCAACGAGTTCCACCGTTTCGCCGCCGAACAGCACCGCCTGACCCGGCCGCAGCTTGGCCCGCTTGCGGGTGTCGACCGCGCCGTCGACCCTGACCCGCCCTTCGGCGATGGCCGCATGGGCGGCGCCGCCGGACTCGCACAGGCCGGTGGCCTTGAGCAGTTGATCGAGCTGGATGAATTCGCCGCGCACGGCAAAGCGGATGGTCATGACGGGGTTCCGATCAGGATCAGATGTACGCGGCAAGGCCCGTGGGCGCCGAGGACGATGGTTTGTTCGATGTCCCCGGTCCGCGACGGGCCGGAAACGAAGTTGATGGCGCGCGGAATCTCGCCCCGCTCGGCGCGCAGCAGGGCGAAGGCGTCTTCCATCGTGGCGACGATACGCGACGTATCGACCAGCGCGATGTGGGTTTCCGGCAGCAGGCTGACGGTAGCCGGCGAATCCGGCGCGGAAAGCAGCATCAGCGTCCCGGTTTCGGCCACCGCGCAAAAACAGGCGGTGACGCCGATCCGGTCGGCATCGACCGCCGCCCGTGCGACGCCCTGCAGGCCGTTGCCCCCCCACGCCAGGTCGGCCACATCCGGCGTCATGACGATTTCCGGGCGCAGATTCTGCGCGGCGATATAACGCGCCACCGCTGCCGGCGCCGCCCGGCGATCGGGCACCGTATCGACAGTGCTCGACAGGCTTTCCGCCTTGGCCCGAAAACGTTTGGCCAGATCGCCCGCCAGGACCGGCTGCGGCCCGCGTTCCCGCGCCGCCAGCAGCGCCTGCGCGGCAGCCTTGCGCTGTGCGAAACCGTCCTTGCCGACGCCCTGCCGGACGCGTCCGAGAATCTCGTCCCTGGCCGTCATGCCACCCGGTTCCTTGGCGTACCCGCCGCGAAGGCTTCGATGTTGTCGACCAGCTGATCGGCCAGGGTCTGCATGGCCGGCCGGCTGGACCACGCGACATGCGGCGTCAGCAGGAAGTTCGGCAGCGCCAGCAGCGCCGGATCGAGCAGCGGATGATCGGCGGCCGGCGGCTCGGCAGTGAGCACGTCGAAGCCGGCGCCGCCTATCCAGCCCTCCCGCAATGCCCGTACCAGCGCCGCTTCGTCGACGATGCCGCCGCGCGCCGTGTTGATGAGCAGCGCCGAAGCGCGCATGGCCCGCAGCTCGGTTTCGCCGATCAGTCCTTGCGTTTCGGGCGTCAGCGGGCAATGCAGACTGATCGCGTCGGCCTGCGCCAGCACATCGTCGAAGGCCGTATAGCCGGCGCGCACGGTGGTCGCCCCCTTGCGCTCCGCGCGCAGCACGCGCATCCCGAAAGCCTCGGCCAGGCGCGCAACACCGTTGCCGAGCGTGCCGCCGCCGATCAGGCCGAGCGTGGCGCCGTGCAGGTCGCGGATCGGATGGTCGAACAGGCACCACTGGCCCGACTTCTGCCAGCCGCCGGCGATCACCGTTTCCCGCCAGGCCACGAGGTTGCGCGTCAGCGCCAGGAGCAGCGACATGACGTGCTCGGGCACGGTATGCACGGCATAGCCGCGAATGTTGGAGACGACGATGCCGCGCGCCTTGCACGCCGCGAGATCGACGCAGTTGGTGCCGGTCGCCGCGACGGCGATCATTTTCAGGTCGGGCAGCCGGTCGAGCGTCGCGGCATCGAGCCTCACCTTGTTGATGAGGGCGATGGCAGCCCCGGCCAGGCGCTCGACCACCTCGTCCGGGCGGGTCTGGCCGTACTCGACCCAGTCGTGGGCAAAGGCCGGACGGCGCATGCCAGGAACGACGAAGTCGCCCTCGAGTTGGACGATGCGCACCGTCAGAGCGCCTTCATGTCGAAGGACTTGCCGGCCGCGGCGGCCATCGCGCCGACCTGCTCCCCCAGGGCGGCGTTGCCGCAATAGAGCAGGCGGTCGACGGTACTGGCGCACAGGCCCTCGATCGCGGCGGCGTCGCCCTGCAACAGGTTGACCACGCCGGCCGGCCATTCTTCGCGTGCCGTCAGCTCGCACAGCGCGAACACCGCCGACGGCGCCTTCGGGCTCGGCTTGACGACCAGGGTGGCGCCAGCCATCAGGGCGGGGGCCATGGTTTCCGCAAAAGCGGCCAGCGGGCGGCTGGCATCGAGCACGATGCCCAGCACGCCGGTCTGCCCGACCTGGGTGCCGCGCAATGCGGCAACCGCCTCGCCGACTTCGGCCGTGGCCCGCGCTTCGTCGAAGCCGCACTCCTGGATCAGCAACTTGGCGAAATGGCCGGTATAGCGGTCGAGCCCCTGGGCAAGCCGCTCCAGGCAGACGCGACGGGCCGGCACGCCCATCATCGCCCACGCCGGTTGCGCGGCCTGGGCGGCTTTCACGGCCTCGGCTGCCTCGTCGGCGCCGCACAGCGGCACACGTCGCAGCCCTTCGCCGGTCGCCGGGTTGGTGACGGTGAAGAAATCCGGGGTCACGGTCAAAAAGGCGTGACCGTTCACCCACATGGGGATGGCCATCGGGCCATCGGGCGTAAATTCCATGCTCAAGCTCGCTTTCTTGCTTTGTAGAGTTCGTTGAAGGTGCGGCCGGCGGCCACCGGCAGGTCGCGCCCGGCGCTCCAGCCCGGCGCCAGGCCGAAAATGCGGATACGGCCGCTGTCGTCGGCCAGCCAGTTCAGGTAGCGCACCGCCCGCCGCATCATCCAGCGGTAGAGGGCCGGACGACCGGCCAGCCAGGCCCAGGCCTTGAGCATGAAACGCTCCGACCACGGGCGCAGGCCGCGCTCGACCTGCTCCTCGCGCAGGCGGTGCATCAGTCTGGGCAAGGGTATGCGCACCGGGCAGACGCTGCCGCACTGGTTGCAGCCGGTGGAGGCGTGCGGCAGGTCGAGGGCGTTTTCGATGCCCGTATAGAGCGGCGTCAGCACCGAACCCATCGGCCCGGGATAGACCCAGCCGTAGGCGTGGCCGCCGAGCGAGAAATACACCGGGCAGTGGTTCATGCAGGCGCCGCAGCGGATGCAGCGCAGCATGTCCTGGTAGGCCGAACCGAGCAGATTGGCGCGGCCGTTGTCGACCAGGATGAACACTGTCTTTTCCGGGCCGTCGCAGTCGCCTTCGCGCTTGGTGCCGGTCAGCAGCGACACGTAGTTGGAAATGCTCTGGCCGGTTGCCGAGCGCGGCAGCAGGCGCATCAGGGTGGCGAAGTCCTCCAGCGTCGGCACGATCTTCTCGATCCCGGTGACCACCACATGCACCTTGGGCAGGGTCGTCACCATGCGGCCGTTGCCTTCGTTGGTGACCAGCGCCGCCGTTCCGCTCTCGGCGATCAGGAAATTGGCGCCGGAGATGCCCATTTCCGCCGTCAGGAAGTGCTGGCGCAGCACCTCGCGCGCCTCGCGGGTGAGGTCGGGAATATCGGCCGAGGTCCGCGTTTCGACCGGCCGGCCATGCTCGGCGGCGAACAGGGCCTCGACCTCCTCCAGTGTTTTGTGGATTGCCGGGGCGATGATGTGCGACGGCGTTTCGCCGGCCAGCTGGACGATGTACTCGCCCAGGTCGGTTTCCACCGGCCGGATGCCGGCCTCGGCCAGCGCCTCGTTGAGGTGCGCCTCCTCGGAGAGCATGGACTTCGACTTGGTGGCCTTGGTCACCCCGTGGCGGCGGGCGATATCGACCACCAGGCGGCCGACTTCCTCGCCGTCGCGGGCCCACAGCACTTCGGCGCCGGTCGCCGTGGCCCGTTCCTCGAAAATATCGAGCCAGACATCGAGATCGGCCAGCGTCCGGTTGCGGATGCTCTCGCAGGCGCTGCGCAGGGTCTCGAAATCGAGGGCGTCGTCGGCCAGCGCCGCGATGCCCTTGGCCCGCTTGCCGACGAACAGCGGCTTGGCTTTCTGCAAGGCCCGCTGCAGGACGGGGTTGCGCACCTTCTCGCCGGCCCGCGCCTGGAAATGCATGGCCTGCGAATGTTTCGCGGCAGCCGTCACGCGTCGCCCCCGGCCAGCACTTCGGCGATGTGCAGGACGCGCGTCGTTTCGTCGCCGCGGCGGCGCAGGCGGCCTTCGATATTCATCAGGCAACCGAGGTCGCCGCCGACGACGGCATCCGCCCCCGCGCCGGCAATCGAATCGCATTTGCGGTCGACGATGCGGGTCGAGACATCGCCGAACTTCACGGAAAAGGCGCCGCCGAAACCGCAGCATTCCTCGCACTCGCCCATTTCCTTGAGCGCCAGGCCCGGCACCAGCCCCAGCAAGTCGCGCGGCTGCCGCTTGATGCCCAGGCCACGCAAGCCCTTGCACGAATCGTGATAGGTCACGCTGCCGTCGAAGGCGCCGGGCACCGCCGACACCTTGAGCACATCGGCCAGAAAGCTGGTCAGCTCGTGAGTCCGCCCGGCCAGCGTGCGCGCCCGCGGCCCCCAGTCGGGGTCGTCGGCGAACAGCTGCGGATAGACGTTGCGCACCTGGTCGGCGCACGAGCCGGAGGGAATGACCACATGATCGAAGGCCTCCAGTTCGGCGATCGCCTTCTTCGCCAGGTCGGCGGCAAGCTCGCGCTCGCCGGCACTCCAGGCCGGCTGGCCGCAGCAGGTTTGTCCTTCAGGAACAATCACTTCGCAGCCGGCGTCCTCAAGCAGGCGCAAGGCGGCAAATCCGACTGACGGTCGCATCAGGTCGACCAGACAGGTGACGTAGAGAGCTAAGCGCATGCTAATATTGCGGCGCACAAGAAAAGTGAAGTGGCTAATGCTACTCAAACCACACCAATAAAGGAATCCAGTTGTCCGAAGCAGCCAACGGGTCCGGCAAAGCCCCCGGATCCATCCAGGTCATCGAGCGCATGATGTCGTTGCTCGATGCGCTCGCCGCATCGCCCGATGCCGCCAGCCTGAAACATTTGGCACTCGCCACCGAACTCCATCCGTCGACGGCGCACCGCATTCTGGCAGCCATGAACGCCGCCCGCTTTGTCGAACGTCAAGACACCGGCACTTACCGCCTCGGCATCCGTCTTCTCGAACTGGGCAACATCGTCAAGTCGCGCATCAACGTCCGCGAAGTCGCCCTGCCCTACATGCAGGAACTGCACGAGTGCATCGGCGAGGCGATCAACCTCGGCACGCGCCACGACGACGAAATCGTCTATCTCGAACGCACCTCGTCGGGCCGCGCCCTGGTGCGCGTGGTCTATCTCGTCGGCGGCCGCGCGCCGCTGCACCTGACCTCGCTCGGCAAGCTGTTCCTCGCCACCGACGGCCCCCAGCGGGTTCGCGACTACGCCAAGCGCACCGGCCTGCCCGGCAAGACGCCGCATTCGCTGACCTCGCTGGCCGCGCTGGAAAAGGAGCTGGACAAGGTCCGCCGCCACGGCATCGCCTACGACGACGAGGAAGCCGAGCTCGGCCTGAAGTGCGTCGCCGCGCCGATCCACGACGACGAAGGCAGCATCGTCGCCGCCCTCTCGGTTTCCGCCCCGGCCGACCGCCATGACCCGGACTGGGCCCTGCAGGTCAAGAAGAGCGCCGACGCCGTATCCCAGGCCCTCGGCTACACCGGCCCGCGCAAGTAGGCCACCGCGCCCCGGAATGAAAAAAGGCCGCTCGCAAGCGGCCTTTTTGCTGGGCGAATCCGGTCAGGCCTTGCGCCGGTCGGGCCCCAGCGAGGCGCTTTCCATCCAGCGCTTGATCCGCTGCGCATCGCCGACCCGGGTCATCTTGCCGACCGAATCGAGCAGCACGATGACGACCGGCTTGTCGGCCACGCGGGCCTGCATGACCAGGCAGCGACCGGCTTCGGAAATGTAGCCGGTCTTGGAAACGCCGATTTCCCAGTTGTCGCTGCGCACCAGGGCATTGGTGTTGTGGAAGTCGCGGATGCGGCCATTCAGCTCGACCTTGGCCTCGGCGGTGGTCGAATACTGGCGAATTTCGGGATAGCGCGCGGCGGCAGCAACCATGCGGGCCAGGTCGTGCGCCGTCGACACATTGTTGCTCGACAAGCCGGTCGGCTCCTCGAAACGCGAGTGGAACATGCCCAGCGCGTGGGATTTCTTGTTCATGGCCTGGACGAAGGCCGGCAAGCCGCCCGGATAGTGGCGTCCCAGGGCATTGGCGGCGCGGTTTTCCGACGACATCAGGGCCAGCAGCATGGCCGCTTCGCGGGTCATCGTCGTCCCCACCGGCAGGCGCGAACGCGTTCCCTTCAGGCCATCGACATCTTCCTCGCCGATGGAGATGACTTCCTGCAGGTCGAGCTTGGCGTCCAGCACGACCATGGCGGTCATCAGCTTGGAAATCGAGGCGATGGGAACCACGGCGTCGGGCTGCTTCTCGAGCAGCGGCTGGCCGCTGCTCTGGTCGATGACCAGCGCGGAAGCGGAATACAGCGCCAAGCGGCGCGGATCGGCATCCAGTTCGGACATGGCCGCGTGGCGAACCGGCCTGGCCTGGGGCTTGGCGGCGACCAGCGCGGACTTTCCGGAGGATTTCGTGGTGCCCGCAACGGCCTGCCTGGCCGAGGATTTGGCGGCGACAGCCTTGCCCTGCGCGGCCTTGCCCGCCGACTTGACCGATTTAGCAGCCGGCTTGCTGGCGGAACTGGCCGCAACCGGCGCCTTCTTGGCCGCCTTTTTCTGGGCGCCCTGCTCGACCTTCTTGGTCTGCGCCGCGAGAACGGGGGTTTGTACGCACAAACCCAGAACGGCGCCGACCAGCAAGGCAGACTTCAATTTCTGCATCATTCAACATCTCCTGCCAATTGTGGCAATTTTACCCCAGTTTAGCAGGAGACGAAGAATTTTCAATAAAAATAAGCAGATACAAAAGCAAATTAAAGCAACGACTTAGCCTGCATCGACCACGGTGAGCGCCGTCATATTAACAATGCGACGCACTGTGGCAGTCGGCGTCAGGATGTTCACCGGTTTCGCCGCGCCGAGCAGGATGGGGCCGACCGTCAGGTTGTCGCCGGCGGCCACCTTGAGCAGGTTGAACGAGATGTTGGCGGCATCGAGCGTCGGCATCACCAGCAGGTTGGCCTGCCCCTTGAGGCGGGAGTTCGGGAAGGCCTTCAGGCGGATCTGCTCGTCGAGCGCCGCATCGCCGTGCATTTCGCCCTCGACTTCCAGCTCCGGGGCGCGCTGGCTGAGCCTGTCCAGCACGTCGCGCATCTTCAGCGAGGTCGGCGTATCTTCCGTGCCGAAGGTCGAATGCGACAGCAGGGCCACTTTCGGCGTGACGCCGAAGTTGCGGATCTCCTCGGCGGCGAGCAGGGTCATCTCGGCCAGCTGTTCGGCGCTCGGGTCGTAATTGACGTAGGTATCGCCGATGAACACCGTGCGCTCCGGCAGCATCAGCAGGTTCATCGCGTAGTAGCGATCGTGGCTGGCGCGCATGCCGATCACGCTCTGCACGTACTCGCGGTGCGTCTCGTGGCGGCCGAAGGTGCCGCAGATCAGGCCGTCGGCGTAACCGAGATGCACCATCAGCGAACCGTACAGCGTATTGCGGCGGCGCACCTCGCGCCGGGCGAACTCGGGCGAAACCCCCTTGCGCTCCATCAGGCGGTGGTAGGTCGTGCAGAATTCCTCGTAGTGCGCATCGAAGAAAGCGCAATTCTCGGAGTGGACGATCTCGAAGTCCTCGCCTTCGCGAATGCGCAGGCCGGCCTGTTCGATGCGCCGGTTGATCTCGTCGTGGCGGCCGATCAGCACCGGCCAGGCGATGCCTTCGTCGCGCACCACCTGCACGGCGCGCAGCACGCGCTCGTCCTCGCCCTCGGCGAAGACGATGCGCTTGGGCGCCAGCTTGGCCTGCGAGAACACCGGCTTCATGATCATGCCGGAGTGGTAGACGAATTCGTTGAGGCCCTGGATGTAGGCATCCCAGTCCTGGATCGGGCGCGTGGCGACGCCGGAGTCCATGCCCGCCTTGGCCACGGCCGGCGCGATCTTGACGATCAGGCGCGGGTCGAAGGGGTTGGGGATCAGGTATTCCGGGCCGAAGCTGGCGACTTTCTCGCCATAGGCGCGGGCCGCGACTTCCGACTGCTCGGCGCGGGCCAGCTCGGCGATGGCCTTGACCGCCGCCATCTTCATTTCCTCGGTGATCGTCGTCGCGCCGACGTCGAGCGCACCACGGAAGATGAAGGGGAAACACAGCACGTTGTTGACCTGGTTCGGATAGTCCGAGCGGCCGGTGCAGATGATGGCGTCGTCGCGCACGGCCTTGACCAGCTCCGGCGAGATTTCCGGGGTCGGGTTGGCGAGGGCCATGATGACCGGCTGCGGCGCCATTTTGGCGACCATCTCCTGCTTCAACACGCCGCCGGCGGACAGGCCGAGGAAGACGTCGGCGCCGGCGATGACTTCGCCCAGCGTGCGGGCATCGGTCTTCTTGACGTAGCGCGCCTTGATCTCGTCCATTTCCTCGACGCGGCCTTCGTAGACCAGGCCCTTGATGTCGGTGACCCAGATGTTCTCGACCGGGGCGCCGAGCATGACCAGCAGGTCGAGACAGGCGAGCGCCGCGGCGCCGGCGCCGGAGGTGACGATCTTGACCTTGGAAAGATCCTTGCCGATCAGGTGCAGGCCATTGAGGATGGCGGCGCCGACAACGATGGCGGTACCGTGCTGGTCGTCGTGGAAGACGGGAATCTTCATGCGCTCGCGGAGCTTCTTCTCGATGTAGAAGCACTCCGGGGCCTTGATGTCTTCGAGGTTGATGCCGCCGAAGGTCGGCTCCAGCGAGGCGATGGTGTCGATCAGCTTGTCCGGGTCGCGCTCTTCGATTTCGAGGTCGAAGACGTCGATGTTGGCGAATTTCTTGAAGAGGACGCCCTTGCCTTCCATGACCGGCTTGGCGGCCAGCGGGCCGATGGGGCCGAGGCCGAGGACGGCGGTGCCGTTGGTGATGACGCCGACCAGGTTGGCGCGCGACGTGAGGGTGCTGGCTTCGGACGGGTCGGCGACGATTTCTTCGCAGGCGTAGGCGACGCCGGGGGAGTAAGCCAGCGACAGGTCGTACTGGTTGGTCAGCTGCTTGATCGGCGTGACCGCAATCTTCCCGGGCTTCGGCTGGCGGTGATAGTAGAGCGCTGCTTCACGTAACTGGCGAGGGTCCATTCTTGTCTCCGTTTTACATTATGAAATGCCATCTCGAATTACGGAATATCTTAGCATGCGATGCGTGAAATTTCACACTATCGGATATCACGTAGCTCGTCACGTCAAGTAGATGTTTACCCTAATTTGATGCATAATTACGCGCTTCCCAGCCGACGGCCTCCAGCCGCTCGAAGTCTTGGTGGCAGTTCCCGGCGACTGGCGTGAAACCTAGCTTTATCAGCAACTTAGAGAGAGACATATCGCCATGACCGCACCGCTGAACGCGCCCGATTACGTCAAACACGAAGGCCTGAAAAAATGGGTCGCCGACATTGCCGCCCTGACCCAGCCCGACCATATCCACTGGGCTGACGGCACCCAGGAAGAATACGACCGCCTGTGCGCCGAAATGGTCAAGGCCGGCACCCTGATCAAGCTCAACGAAGCCAAGCGCCCGAATTCCTACCTCGCCTTCTCCGACCCGTCCGACGTCGCCCGCGTCGAAGACCGCACCTACATCTGCTCCGAGAAGAAGGAAGACGCCGGCCCGACCAACAACTGGGAAGAGCCCGCCAAGATGCGCGAGACCCTCAACGGCCTGTTCAAGGGCTGCATGAAGGGCCGCACGATGTACGTCATCCCGTTCTCGATGGGCCCGCTCGGTTCGCCGATCGCCCACATCGGCGTCGAAATCTCCGATTCCGCCTACGTCGTCGTCAACATGCGCACCATGACCCGCATGGGCAAGGCCGTCCATGACGTCCTCGGCACCGACGGCGAATTCGTGCCCTGCGTGCACACCGTCGGCGCCCCGCTCGAAGCCGGCCAGCAGGATGCCAAGTGGCCGTGCAACCCGACCGTCAAGTACATCGTGCACTACCCGGAAACCCGTGAAATCTGGTCCTACGGCTCCGGCTACGGCGGCAACGCCCTGCTCGGCAAGAAGTGCTTCGCGCTGCGCATCGCGTCCACCATGGCCCGCGACCAGGGCTGGCTGGCCGAACACATGCTCATCCTCGGCGTCGAATCGCCGGAAGGCGAGAAGTCCTACGTCGCCGCCGCCTTCCCGTCGGCCTGCGGCAAGACCAACTTCGCCATGCTGATCCCGCCGAAGACCCTCGACGGCTGGAAGATCACCACCATCGGCGACGACATCGCCTGGATCAAGCCGCGCGTCGATGCCGACGGCGTCACCCGCTTCTACGCCATCAACCCGGAAGCCGGCTTCTTCGGCGTCGCCCCGGGCACCAGCGAGAAGACCAACTTCAACGCCCTGGCTACCCTCAAGGAAAACATCATCTTCACCAACGTCGCGCTGACCGACGATGGCGACGTGTGGTGGGAAGGCCTGACCAAGCAGGCACCGGATCACCTGATCGACTGGCAGGGCAACGACTGGACGCCGGAAGACGGCAAGGCCGGCAAGAAGGCCGCCCACGCCAACTCCCGCTTCACCGCCCCGGCCGGCCAGTGCCCGTCGGTCGATGCCGCCTGGGAAGACCCGGCCGGCGTGCCGATTTCCGCCTTCATCTTCGGCGGCCGCCGCGCCACCACCGTGCCGCTGGTGTACCAGGCCTTCAACTGGAACTACGGCGTCTACATGGCCGCCACGCTGGGCTCCGAGACCACTGCCGCCGCCTTCGGACAGCAGGGCGTCGTCCGCCGCGACCCGTTCGCCATGCTGCCGTTCTGCGGCTACCACATGGGCGATTACTTCAACCACTGGCTGAAGATGGGCAAGACCGTCGATGCCACCCCGAAGATCTTCTGCGTGAACTGGTTCCGCATGAACGAGAAGGGCGAATTCATGTGGCCGGGCTTCGGCGACAACATGCGCGTCCTGAAGTGGATCGTCCAGCGTTGCAAGGGCACCGTCGCCGCCAAGGAAACCGTGCTCGGCTGGATGCCGAAGTTCGAGGACATCGACTGGACCGGCCTGGAAATCAACAAGGACGAGTTCGAGGCGCTGACCACCATCGACGCCGACGCCTGGAAGTCCGAACTGGCCGGCCACAAGGAGTGGTTCGACAAGATGGGCGAGAAGATGCCGCGCGAACTCGTGCTCAAGCGCGAACTGTTCGAAATGGGCATCTTCAAGGATGCAGCCTGATCCTCGCTTAGGCTAAGATCGAACGGCCACCTCAGGGTGGCCGTTTTCATTTGAGGAATGCCATGACCTACCGCCCCGCCCGCCGCCTGGCCGACATCCAGCCCTTCCACGTCGTCGAACTGCTGACCCGCGCCCGCCAGCTGGAAGCCGAGGGGCGCGACATCATCCACATGGAGGTCGGCGAGCCCGACTTCCCGACCCCGAAACCGATCGCCGAAGCCGCCATCGCCGCCATCCGCCAGCACAAGACGCTGTACACCCAGGCCCTCGGCCTGCCCGAGCTGCGCGCGGCGATTTCGGCCTTCTATCGCGAACGTTATGGAGCGACGGTGCCGGCCAGCCGCATCGCCATCACCAACGGCGCTTCCGGCGCGCTGAACCTGGCCTTCGCGGCCCTGGCCAATCCCGGCGACGAATGGCTGCTGGCCGATCCCGGCTACCCCTGCAACCGCCACATCCTGCGCACCTACGAAGGCGTGCCGCGCGGCATCCCGGTCGGCGCGGAGAGCAATTTCCAGCCGACGCCGGAACAGGTCGCCGCAAACTGGAACGAGCGCACCGCCGGGCTGCTCGTCGCCTCGCCGGCCAATCCGACCGGCACCTTGCTGACTGCGGGCCAGATCGACGCGCTTGCGGCCGTGTGCCGAGCCAAAGGTGGGCATTTCCTGGTCGACGAGATTTATCACGGACTGACGTACGCCCCGAAGGAAGTCGTCTTGGGAGACGAGCTTGACGCCCCCTCCGCCTGCGCCGCCGGCGACGACATCTGGGTCATCAACAGCTTCTCGAAATATTTCCAGATGACCGGCTGGCGTCTCGGCTGGATGGTCATTCCGGAGCCTTACGTGCGCGATGTCGAGAAACTGGCGCAGAACCTGACGCTGTGCCCGTCGACGCCGACCCAGTACGCCGCGCTGGCGGCCTTCGCCCCGGAAACCATCGCCATCCTCGAGGAACGCCGGGCCGAATTCCGGCGTCGGCGCGACTTCCTGGCGCCGGCGCTGGAAGCCATCGGCTTTCGCGTCACCGCCCGCCCGGAAGGCGCGTTCTACCTGTATTGCGATTGCTCGGCGCTGGCCGCCGACAGCTTCGCGCTGGCCCGCGAGCTGCTGGAAAAAGCCGGTGTCGCCGCGACGCCGGGGCTCGATTTCGGCAGCAACGAGCCGGAAAAGCACATCCGTTTCGCCTACACGACGGGCATTCCCCGCCTGGCCGAGGCCGTCCGCCGCCTAGGCGCCTACTTCGGCCGGTAAGGCCAGGTCGGCGTGGCGGGCAGCCAGGGCTGCCCAGTCGAAATACGGCCCCGGATCGGTCTTGCGCCCCGGGGCGACATGGCTGTGCCCGGCGATGGCGGCGATCGGGTAGCGTTGGCGCAAGGCATCGAGCAGCGGCCACAGCGCCGCGTACTGTTCGCTCGCGAACGGTGTCGTATCGGAACCTTCCAGCTCGATGCCGACCGAGTAGTCGTTGCAGTTGTCGCGCTCGCACCAGCACGACTGCCCGGCATGCCAGGCCCGCTGGTCGCAGCCGACGAACTGGATGACCCGGCCGTCGCGCCGGACGTAGAAGTGGGCCGACACCTGCAGGCCGGCGATGGTGGCGAAATAGGGGTGGGCCTCGGGATCGAGGCGGTTCAGGAAGAAATCCTCGACCCAGTTGCCGGCGAATTCATCCGGCGGCAGGCTGATGTTGTGGATGACCACCAGCGAGACGCCGGCGCCGACCGGCCGTTCGCCGAAGTTGGGCGAAGGCAGCCAGGCAACGCCCTCCAGCCAGCCGTCATCCCGCCACGGCATTACTCGATGCCCAGGCGTTCGAGGCGATAGCGCATCGAGCGGAAGGTCACGCCGAGCAGCCGCGCCGCCGCCGTACGGTTGCCTTCGGCCTTCTGCAGCGCCTCGAGGATGGCCTGGCGCTCCAGGCGGTTCAGGTAGTCGTCCAGCGTTTCGCTGCCCCGGCCCTGGGCCTCGCCCTCGTGGATTTCCTCCGGCCCGAGATGCAGGTCGTCGACCTCGATGCTGTCGTCGGAACACAGGGCCGTCGCCCGCTCGAGGATGTTTTCCAGCTCGCGCACATTCCCGGGGAAGGAATAGAACTGCAGCGCCTTGAGGGCCGCGCCCGACAGACTGGGCGGGGTATCGCCGAAAACCCGGCGGAGGATGGCCTCGACCAGCGGCGGAATGTCCTCCAGCCGCTCGCGCAGGGGCGGCATGCGCAATTCGATGACGTTCAGGCGATAGTACAAGTCCTGGCGGAAGGCGCCCTTGTCGACCAGCTCGCGCAGGTTCTTGTGCGTCGCGCAGATGATGCGGACATCGACCGGCTCCTCGGTCACGCTGCCGACCTTGCGCACCCGCTTTTCCTGGATGGCGCGCAGCAGCTTGACCTGCATGGCGAGCGGCAGATCGGCCACTTCGTCGAGAAAGAGGGTGCCGCCGCTGGCCGCCTGGAAGAAACCTTCGCGATCGTCCTGGGCGCCGGTGAAGGCACCCTTGCGGTAGCCGAAGAACTCGCTTTCCATCAGGTTTTCGGGGATGGCGCCGCAGTTGACCGGCACGAAGGGGCTGGCCGCCCGCGCGCTGCGGCCGTGGATCAGGCGGGCCGCCAGCTCCTTGCCGCTGCCCGACTCGCCGGAGATGTAGATCGGCGCCTGGCTGCGCGCCAGCTTTTCGATCATCGTCCGCACCTGCTGCATGGCCGGTGAATCGCCGATCAGCGCCTGCAGGGGATTGGCCTCGTCCGGGCTGCCGCCCGGCAGGCGCAGCGCGGACTTGATCAGCGCCCGCAACTGCTCCAGCCCGACCGGCTTGGCCAGGTAGTCGAAGGCCCCGGCCTTCAGCGCGGCAACCGCGTTTCCCGCGCTGCCATAGGCGGTGATCACGGCAACCGGCGTCTGCGGGCAATGTTCGGTGATGTAGCGGACGATCTCCAGGCCTTCGCCGTCCGGCAGGCGCATGTCGGTCAGGCACAGCTGGAAGTCGCTGGCCTCCAGCGCCGCCCGCGCCTCGGCGACGGAACCGGCGCACTCCGTGGCCAGGCCCATCCGGGCGAGCGTCAGGTCGATCAGTTCGCGGATGTCGGCCTCGTCGTCAACGACGAGCACCCGGCTCATTTCGCCGCGTGGGCGTCGTTCGGATTTGGCAGCTGACACGTGTCGTTTCTCCCAGCAACAATAAAATGCGCCCCCTGCTTCGCGGCCGCCAGCTCGAGGCTCGCGCCGTTGGTGGCGCACAGCTCGCGGGCGATGAACAGCCCGAGGCCGGTCCCTTGCGTATGGGTGGTGAAGAAGGGTTCGAAAATCTGCTCGCGCACGGACTCCGGAATACCCGGGCCATCGTCGATCACATGCAATTCTACCCGCCCCGGGTTCGCGCCGTTCTGCAGCAGCACCCGGACCGCGCCGGGGCCGCCCGTCGAATGGCGGACGGCGTTGCTGACCAGGTTCCACAACACCTGGTGCAAATGCGAACGATCGAAACAGATCGGGAAATCGTCGCGCGCCTCGAGCACGACCACGCCGTCCGGAAAGCTCTCGCTCCCCGCAAGCTCTTCCAGGAAGGCCACGCAAAAGGCTTCGGCGGCCAGCATTTCGGGCTCGGCCCGGTTCTGGCGGCCGAGTTCCAGGATGTCCTTGACGATGCGGTCGAGGCGGATCACGTTGTCGTTGAGAATCCGCAGCAGGCGCTCCTGCATTTCGCCGCGCCGCTCTTCGCGCAGGAGCTCGCCGGCATGGCCGATGGCCGACAGCGGATTGCGGATCTCGTGGGCGATGCTCGCCGTCAGGCGCCCCAGCGAGGCCAGCTTGAGCTGCTGCGCCCGTTCCTTGATGCGCCCGAGATCCTCCAGGAAGATCAGGGCCTCGCCATCGGAACTGCTGGTGGACTCGAAACGCGCGTGCAGGTCGCGTCCGCCCGCCCGGGAAAAATTCAACTGGCCGCCCTCGCCCGTTCCCCGCCAGGCAGCCAGGGCGTCGGCCAGCGCCCGGGAACACACGGACAGGGGCGACGGCATGTCGGCATTGGGCAGGCCCAGCATCTCCTGGGCAATCGGGTTGCAGCGGATCACTCCCCCTTCCCGGCCGACGATCACCACCCCGAGCTGCACCCGCTCGACCACCCGCTGGCTGATCAATATCTGGTTGTCCAGGGCCACCCCGCGCCGCCTCGCCAGGTCTTCGTTGATCATCACCCGCTGGCCGAGCAGACGGGCCAGGATGGCCGTCGCGAAAAACCCGGCGGAAATGAGGCCGGCCTGGACAATGGTCGCCGGCTCGAACTGCTCGGCGAGAATGCCGTAAGACTGCATCAGCAGCACCGCCAGGGTGGCGACCGCCGCATAGAACAGCACCAGACGCCCGCGCCCGACCAGGCTGGCCGCCGCCAGCGAGACCAGCAGGAGGATGCCCAGCCCGCTGCCGACACCGCGCGCCTGCTGCATCAGCGCCGTGACGACGGCAATGTCGATCATCACCTGCGTCGTCAGCTGCTTGTTGAAGTGGCGATGCCAGTGCGTCGCCAGCAGCAGGCCGCCCAGGCTCGCCGCCAGGTAGAACGCCGTCAGCGCCATGATCGGCGGCGTCGGCAGGAGGTTCAGGCGGGCCGTCCATTCGTTGGGGAACAGGAGCGCCAGGCAGAACAGCAGGGCGAGAACCAGCCGGTACAGGTTGAAATACTGGAAGGAGCGCCAGCTGGCCTCCCAGGTCGACGAAAGCCAGTCGTTCATCGACGACCGGCCGAGGGGCCCAGCGCCCGGTGCGCCTCGCAGCAGAACGCCAGCCCGCCGTCGGAAATGCTGTCGCCTTCCGGCAGGTAAACCCCGCACTGCGCGCAGTTCACCATTTTTTCCGCATCCGGCGACGCCGGCCGCTGCGGCGGCGGCGCCTCGGCTGCCGCCTTGCGCTTGGACCAAACCCACCAGATCACCGCAACCAGCCCGAACAACAACAGATATTTCATCGCGTATCCCACTTTGCGTCGCCCCGCGAACTCGCCCCTTGCGCGGAAGCAACCGGAACGGCATGCGGCGCTCACCGGGAACACTCCCCGGCCAAAACATGCCATTAAATTCAAAAGCTTGCCAGCCAAAAAGCCGCCAAGAGCGGAAACGAATCTACCACATTTCCCCGCTCCGTCCGGTGCGCCCCTGCCGCAGCGACCTATCGGCGTCCGACACCCGCGGACAACCGAGGCCGGCGACCCCGTTGCAAGCGACCCAGACGCGATACACCAAACAAAACAATCAACAAAATCGTGTATCAACAAATGCAAAAATCTATGGCGAATGCGCGATTTCATCCCCCAACCGGAAGCGGAAAGCGATACGCAACTGCAGTATAATCGCCTCCAATCCGCGCAGGACTCGCCGGGAGTCCATTGCTCGCCCCCTCCGTTTCATCGCCTTCGAACATCGTGAGCTCTCTCGTCCAGCAACGCCTCGACACTTTCCGACAACAGCGCCGGGTGCAAGCCGGTTCGCTGATCATCACCATGTTCGGCGACGCCATCCTGCCGCGCGGCGGGCGGATCTGGCTGGGCAGCCTGATCCGTCTGCTCGAGCCCCTGGAACTGAACGAACGCCTGATCCGCACCTCGGTTTTCCGCCTGGCCAAGGACGAATGGCTGAGAACGGAAACCATCGGCCGGCGCGCCGACTATGTCTTGACGCCATCCGGCCGGCGCCGCTTCGAGGAAGCGTCCCGGCACATCTACGCCGCCCACGCCCCGCTGTGGGACCGCCGCTGGCGCCTGATTCTGGTGGTCGGCGAACTCGACCCGAAGACCCGCGAGCATGTGCGCAACGCGCTGTTCTGGCAGGGCTTTGGCGCGCTCGGCGCCGACTGCTTCGTGCACCCCAGCGCCGAACTGCCGAGCGTGCTCGACGCCCTGATCGCCGAAGGACTGTCCTCCTCGCTGGGCGCCCTGCTGCCGCTGTTCGCCGCCGACTCTCGCTCCGCCCAGTCGGCCAGCGATGCCGACCTCGTCGGGCGCGCCTGGAACCTCAGCGCGCTGGCCGACGACTACAGCCAGTTCGTCGCCACCTACCAGCCCATCGTCGACGAACTCCGGCGCGACCACCTGGCGGCCATCACCGACCAGGAAGCCTTCCTGCTGCGCATCCTGCTCATCCACGATTATCGCCGCCTGCTGCTGCGCGACCCGGAACTGCCCGAAGTGCTGCTCCCCGCCGACTGGCCCGGCCAACAGGCGCGCCTGCTGTGCAAGGAACTCTACAAACGCCTGGAGTTGCCGTCCAACCGACACCTCGACGAGCTGCTCTGCCTTGCCGACGGCAGCGTTCCGGTCGTCGATGTGTCGCTGGCAACCCGCTTTTCGCAATACGACCCGCTCAAGGCCTGAAACTTGGCAAAGCGCGGATCAGCCTTCCCGCTTTTTCAATTCGACCAGCGGAATCACATCCGGCATTTCGATGCGTTTGCGCCCCGCCTCGACCTCGCTCAGCGGGGCCGTTTCGACCATGCTCGCCAGGCAGCGGCGAGTCAGGTCCTGGTAGGTCCGCGTCCCCTCCGTTTTCCAGGCGATTTCCTCGTCGCTCAGGGGCCGGATGACCTTGGCCGGCATCCCCGCCACCAGCGTGCGCGCCGGAATTTCCTGGCCGGCCTTGACGAAGGCCGAAGCCGCCACGATGCTCGCCTCGCCGATCACGGCGTTGTCCATGATCACCGCGTTCATGCCGACCAGGGCGTTGCGGCCGACGCGGCAGCCGTGCAGCACGGCCCCGTGCCCGATGTGGCCGTTCTCCTCGACCACCGTATCGGTGCCGGGAAAACCGTGCATCACGCAGGTGTCCTGCACATTGGCGCCGGCTTCCAGGATCAGGCGCCCGAAATCGCCGCGCAGGCTGGCGCAGGGCCCGACGTAGCAACCGGGGCCGACGATGACGTCGCCGATCAGCACGGCGCTGGGATGGACATAGGCCGTCGGATCAACGACCGGGACGATGCCGTCGATGGCATAGACTCTCAAGGCTGGCATGGGAATACTCTCTTCGGAATTGCTGTGCTGTATTATAGAACCGATTTCAAATAACAGAACTTCAGGAGAAACCATGACCGACGACATCGATGGCAAGCACGGCGTACAGTCGCTGGAAATCGGCATGGGTATCCTGCGCGCCATGGTCAATGGCCAGCGCTCGATGATGCTCAAGGAAATCGCGGCCGCCGCCGACATGCCGGCTTCCAAGGCGCACCGCTACCTGGTCAGCCTGATCCGGGCCGGCCTGGTCGAACAGGACCCGATGTCCTCGCGCTACGACCTCGGCCCCTTTGCCATGAACATCGGGCTGGTCGCCCTCGACCGCCTGGATCGCGTCCGGCTCGGCCTCGCCGCCATCGCCGAGATGCGCGACGAAATCAACCAGACCACCGCCCTCGCCGTGTGGGGCGACAAGGGGCCGGTCATCGTGCGCTGGGAACGGCCGCGCCGCCCGATCACGGTCAATGTCATCACCGGCACCGTGCTCGACCTGCTGTCCTCGGCGACCGGCCGCGTCTTCGCCGCCTGGATGCCGAAAAAGACGGTGGCGCCGATGATCGCCGACGAACTGAAACACGCCAGGCTGGCGCCCGAACTGAGAACCCGGGCGGGGGTCGAGGCCATGCTGGCCGAAGTCCGTTCGCTCGGTTTCGCGGCCACCGGCGGGCAGCACAAGGTTCCCGGCGTCGAGGCCGTGGCCGCCCCGGTCTTCAATTTCAAGAACGAGATCAGCATGGCCGTGCTGGTCGTCGGCGTCCAGGGCATGTTCGACACCAGCCCCGACGGCGAAGTCGTCGGCAGCCTGCGGCGCCATGCCGAAGCCCTGTCGGTGCGCCTGGGCGCGCACGGCGAGCCGAAGATCCCGACCTGAGGCGAAACCCGCCAGGCTGCTCCGACACTACGCCGGCCGGGCGAGCGGCCGCTCAGTCGATAAGGCGATGAAAGGCCTCGTGCACGTCGAAGAACGCGGCGTCGATGTCGCCCGGGGCGGTCCGGCATTGCTTCTTCAACCCCGCGAGGCTGCTCAGCAGCGGCTTGGCGTCGGCGGAACGGATGTTCCCGGCCAAGGTTTCCAGCTGCCCGACCTGGGCGCAGGCATTCCGCGAACGCTCCTTGCCCGGCCGCGCGTGCCAGAGCGGCGCCAGCACGGCATGAAAGGCATCGACATCCGGGGCAAAGGCGTGGTGGTGCGCGTGATGCCCCGGCGGTTCGGCGGCAAAAGCGCCGCCGGAGAGCAGCGCGGCGGCGAACAGGGCGATCGTGAACGAAGATTTGGCGGGCATGGCGGTCCTGGTCAAAGCGGGGAATCCCCGGCGGCGCCGGGGTTGTCGGCCGTCATTCTACCCGCCGGCACGCCCCGGACGGGCCGCGCCTACAGCCAGGCGGGCGGGCGCTTGTCGAGGAAGGCGGCGATGCCATCCTTCGCTTCGTCGGTCGCGCGCTGGCGGGCGATGCGCTGCGCCGTCTCCTCGCTGATGATCTCGTCGATGGGCTGGCCATGCACGGCGGCAATCAGGTCCTTGGCCGCTTTCTGCGCCTGCGGGCCGCCGGCCAGCAAGGCGTCGACAATGCCGGCGAGGCAGGCATCGAGCTCCTCGCGTGGCACCACCTCGCCGACCAGGCCGATGGACAGGGCGCGCTGGGCGCTGATCCGCTCGGCGCTCTGGAAGTAGCGCAGGGCATGGCGCGGGCCGATGGCGCGCAGCACGTAGGGGCTGATCGCCGACGGGATGATGCCGAACTTGACCTCGGAGGTGGAGAAAGCCGCATCGTCGCTGGCCACCGCCATGTCGCAGGCAGCGGTCAGCCCGGTGCCGCCGCCCAGCGCGGCGCCCTGCACGCGGGCGATGGTCGGCTTGCTCATGCCAGCCAGCGTACGCAGCATGCCGGCGAACTTGCGGGCGTCCTCGACGTTCTGCTCATGCGTGAATTGCGAGGCGCGCTTCATCCAGTTGAGGTCGGCGCCGGCCGAGAAGTGCTTGCCGCGGCCGCCGAGGATGACGACGCGGACGCCGGCATCGGCATCCAGCTCCTTGCAGGCGGCGGCCAGTTCGGCGATCAACTGCTCGTCGAAGGCATTGAAGACGGCCGGGCGGTTCATCCAGATGGTGGCGACCTTGCCGGTGCGTTCGATTTCCAGGGTTTCGTACATGGTCGGCCTCAGCGGTTCTTGAACGTCGGCTTGCGCTTCTCGGCGAAGGCGGCCATGCCTTCCTTCTGGTCCTCCAGCGCGAAGGCGGAATGGAAAACGCGGCGCTCGAAGAGCAGGCCTTCGTTGAGGCTGGATTCGAAGGCACGATTGACCGATTCCTTGATCATCATGACCACCGGCAGCGAGAAGCCGGCAATGGTCTGCGCCGCCTTCAGGGTTTCGTCGAGCAGCTGCTCGGCCGGGATGACGCGGGCGACGAGGCCGGATTTCTCGGCCTCGACCGCATCCATCATGCGCCCGGTCAGGCACAGGTCCATGGCCTTGGCCTTGCCGACGGCGCGCGGCAGGCGCTGCGTGCCGCCAGCCCCGGGCAGCGTGCCGAGCTTGATTTCCGGCTGGCCGAACTTGGCGGTGTCGGCGGCATAGATCATGTCGCACATCATCGCCATTTCGCAGCCGCCGCCGAGGGCGAAGCCGGCCACCGCGGCGATCACCGGCTTGCGGGCGGTCTTGATGCGCTCCCAGTTGCGGGTGATGAAGTCCGTCTTGTAGGCGTGCATGTAGTCGAAATTCTTCATGAAGCCGATGTCGGCGCCGGCGGCGAAGGCCTTTTCGTTGCCGGTGATGACGATGCAGCCGATGGCCTCGTCGGCTTCGAAGGCGTCGATGGCGGCGCCGATGCCGTCGACGACATCGTTGTTCAGGGCGTTCATCGCCTCCGGCCGGTTGATGCGGATCAGGCCTACCTTGCCGATGACTTCGCTGAGGACAAGCTGGGACATGGAATTCTCCAAAAAAATGGCCGCCCCCGAGGGGACTAGAGGGCGGCCCAAGTGCAGTGTCGGGTAGGGTCAGCGATCGTCGAAGCTGACCGTCAGGTTCTTGGTGGTGGCGCGCGCCTGGCAGCTGAGGACGTAGCCTTGCTTCATTTCGTCGGCTTCCAGCGTGAAGTTCTTGTCCATCACCACTTCGCCGCACAGCACCTTGGCGCGGCAGGTGCAGCACACGCCGGCCTTACACGAGAAGGGCAGGTCGAGGCCGGCGTCGAGCGCGGCATCGAGGACGTGCTCGTCGGCGCCGATATGCAGCTCGTGCTGCTTGCCGTCAAGCACGATGGTCAGCGCGATATCCTTGGCCGCGGCCTGCTTGCCCGGCGCCGCATCGGTATCGGCCTGGATCTTGGCGGCCTGCGCCGGGCCGGAGGTGAAGCGCTCGGCATGGACGCGGTTTTCCGGCACGCCGGCGGCGAGCAGGGCCTGTTCGGTGGCTTCGATCATCGCCTCGGGACCGCAGACGAACACCTCGTCCATGCTGGCCACCGGCAGGAAGGCGTCGATGATGGCCTGCACCTTGGCGCCGTCGATGCGCCCCTGCAGCAGGTCCACTTCCTGCGCCTGGCGGGACAGGATGTGGATCAGCGTCAGGCGGGCCGGATAGCGGTCCTTGAGGTCCTGCAGGGCTTCGTTGAACATCACGCTGGACATGCGGCGGTTGCCGTAGACCAGCGTGAACTTGGATTCCGGCTGCTCCTCCAGCGTGCTGGCGGCAATCGACAGGATGGGCGTGATGCCCGAACCGGCGGCGAAACCGACGCGGTGGATGGCGCGCGGCTTCCTGACGACGAAGCGACCGTCCGGCGGCATGACGTCGAGCTTGGCGCCGGCCTTCAGGGTCTGTGCCGCCCAGTTGGAGAACAGGCCGCCCTCGACCGGGCGAATGCCGATTTCCAGCTCGCCGGCCTCGGCCAGGCGGCTCTTCGGGCTGCTGATCGAGTAGTTGCGGCGTACGTCCTGGCCATCGACCCTGGCGCGCAGGGTCAGGAACTGGCCGGGCTGGAAGGCGAAGGCATCGCGCGCGGCGGCGGGGATATCGAAGGTGATCGCCACCGAGCCGGCGGCTTCGGGGCTGACGCGCTTGATGGTGAGTTCGTGAAAACGGGGGGCTGACATGTTGTTTGCCTCGCTAGTAAGGCTTGAAGTAGTCGAACGGTTCCTGGCAGTCGAGGCACTTGTACAGCGCCTTGCAGGCCGTCGACCCGAAGTGTGAGGATTCGACCGTGCGGGCCGAGCCGCAACGCGGACAGGGCACGGTCTCGGCTTTGGCCGGTTTGCTGATGAAGCGGACGACGCTGCTGCCGGCGGGCGTCTGGTGCGGCGGCGCGATGCCGTAGGCGCGCAGCTTTTCCTTGCCGGCCTCGCTCATCCAGTCCGTCGTCCAGGCCGGCGCCAGCTGCGTCACCACCCGGGCGGCAATGCCGGCCCGCTGCAAGGTGGCGCGCACGTCGTCCTCGATCTGGCCCATCGCCGGGCAGCCGCTGTAGGTGGGCGTGATGACCACTTCCAGGCCGTCCGTCGCGGCACGGACGTCGCGCAGGATGCCCAGCTCGCGCAGGGAGATGACCGGGATTTCCGGGTCGGTCAGCTCTTCCAGCGCGGCCCAGGCCGCTTCGACGCTGGCGCTCATCGCTTACCAGACACCGTTCGGATGGGCGCGGGCCAGGCTTTGCATTTCGGCGAGCAGGAAGCCGAGATGCTCGGAATGGATGCCCTGCTTGCCCTCGGTGACGTAGCCGCCGACGGTCGGGCGCTTGAGGGTGGCCTCGGCCAGCGCGGCATCGACGATGCCGTTCCAGTCGGCCTGCAGCGCCGCCACATCGACGCCGATGCCGGCCGCGATGGCGGTGGCTTCGGCCGGGCTGGGCATCCAGAATTCCTGGGTATAGGCGAACAGGTGGTCGAGCGCGGCCTGGGCGCGGGCATGCGATTCGTCGGTGCCGTCGCCGAGACGGACCAGCCAGTCGCGCGAATGGCGCAGGTGGTAGCGCACTTCCTTCAGCGACTTGGCGGCGATGGCGGCCAGGTCGGCATTGGCCGACTTTTCCAGGGCTTCCCAGAGCAGCGCCATCAGCGCGCTGTACAGGAAGTTGCGGACGATGGTCGTGGCGTAGTCGAGATCGCTCTGCGCGTAGCCGGACAGCGGGCCATGATGCGGCAGTTCGAGCAGCGTGTAGTTGCGGAACTCGCCGGTGTCGCGGAAGTAGGCCAGCCGGTCCTCGGTGGTGCTGCCGCCCTTGAGCGTGGCGACCAGCTGATAGAGCAGGCGTGCCTGGCCGATCAGGTCAAGGCTGACGTTGGACAGCGCGATATCCTCTTCGAGAATCGGGCCGTGGCCGCACCACTCGGCATTGCGCTGGCCGAGGACCAGGGCATTGTCGGCGAGGTGCAGCAGGTAGTCGGTGGCGGGATTCATCACATGTGCCCCACTTCGTCCGGAATCTCGTAGAAGGTCGGATGGCGGTAGATCTTGTCGGCCGCCGGGTCGAACAGTTCGCCCTTCTCGTCCGGGTTGCTGGCGGTGATCGCTTTCGATTCGACGACCCAGATGCTGACGCCTTCCTGGCGGCGGGTGTAGACGTCGCGGGCCATTTCCAGCGCCTGGGCGGCGTCGGCGGCGTGCAGGCTGCCGCAATGCTTGTGTTCGAGGCCCTGTTTGCTGCGGACGAAGATTTCCCAGAGCGGCCATTCTTTCAGTGCGGTCGTCATGCTGCTTCCTTCACATTTCGTGCTTGTTTCTTCGCGGCGTGGGCCAGCGCAGCGTCGCGCACCCATTGCCCTTCGTTGTGCGCCTTGACGCGGGTGGCCAGGCGCTCCTTGTTGCAGGGACCGTTGCCGTTCACGGTCTCCCAGAATTCGTTCCAGTCGATCTGGCCGTAGTCGTGGTGGCCGCGGGCTTCATTCCACTTGAGATCGGGGTCGGGCAGCGTGACGCCGAGCACCTTGGCCTGCGGCACAGTGGCATCGACAAATTTCTGGCGCAGCTCGTCGTTGGAGACGCGCTTGATACCCCAGCGCATGCCTTGCGCGCTGTTCGGGCTGTCTGCGTCGGGCGGCCCGAACATGGCCAGGCACTTCCACCACCAGCGATCGACGGCGTCCTGCACCATCGCCTTCTGTTCGGCGGTGCCGGTCATCATCACCAGCAGGGCTTCGTAGCCCTGGCGCTGGTGGAAGGACTCTTCCTTGCAGACGCGGACCATGGCGCGGGCGTAGGGACCGTAGGAGCAGCGGCAGAGCGGCACCTGGTTCATGATCGCGGCACCGTCGACCAGCCAGCCGATGACGCCGACGTCGGCCCAGGTCAGGGTCGGGTAATTGAAGATCGAGCTGTACTTGGCGCGGCCGCTGTGCAGGCCTTCCAACATCTGGTCGCGGCTGGTGCCCAGGGTTTCGGCGGCGGAATAGAGGTAGAGGCCGTGGCCGCCCTCGTCCTGCACCTTGGCGATCAGGATGGCCTTGCGCTTGAGGCTGGGGGCGCGCGAGATCCAGTTTCCCTCGGGCAGCATGCCGACGATTTCGCTATGGGCGTGCTGGCTGATCTGGCGCACCAGGGTCTTGCGATAGGCTTCCGGCATCCAGTCCTGCGATTCGATGCGGCCGTCGGCGTCGATGCGGGTGTCGAAAGCGGCCTGCAGGGCGGGGTCTTCGCTGGCGGGAGCCAGTGTCACGTTCTTCGCGCCGGGTGAATCCGGCACATTGAATGACTGGGTATACATGATGTTCTCCGTGGGGTTGGAGGGATTTGCCGGGTTCGGGTCGATGGCGGCCCGAACCCGGCTTGTGCTTTATTTTTGACTACGGGTACTGCGTCAGGCGATTACTGGGCAAGGCTCCAGTCGCCGTTCTTGATTTCCAGCATGCGGAAGGCCGACAGGTCGAGGCCCATGTGGTCGGTGGCCGACATATTGACCACGCCGCCGGTGCCGACGTAGCCCTTGGTGGCTTCGATGGCATCGCGAACCTTGGCCTTGTCGGTGCTGTTCGCACGCTTGATGGCGTCGAGCGCGATCATCAGGCCGTCGTAGGCGTGGCCGCCAAACGTGGACACGTCGGTCTTCCACTTGTCCTGGAAGGCCTTGGTGTAGTCGACCGCGACCTTCTTCTGCGGATCGCTGGCCGGCAGCTTGTCGGCGACCAACAGCGCGGCAGCGGGCAGGCGGACCCCTTCGGCAGCCGGACCGGCGAGCTTGATGAACTCTTCGGAGGCGACGCCGTGGGCGTGGTAGAGCGGCAGGGTGACGCCCAGTTGCTTGTAGTTCTTGGTGGCGATGGCCGGACCCTGGCCGAGGCCGAAGATGAAGACGGCCTGGACACCCGGCGTGGTCTTGATCTTGGTCAGCTGCGGGCTCATGTCGGTATCCTTCGGGCCGTAGGTTTCGCTGGCCACCAGGGTGATGCCGTACTTGGCGGCGACGCCTTCGGTTTCCTTCTTGCCGGACTGGCCGAAGCCGGAGGTTTCCGAGAGCAGGGCGACCTTGCTGATGCCGCGCTTCTTCATGTCCTCGAAGACCTTTTCAGCTGCCATGCGATCGGTGTGCGGGGTCTTGAAGACGAACTTCTTGACCGGATCGACGATGACCACCGCCCCGGCCAGCGAGATGAACGGCACGCCGGCCTTTTCCACCAGCGGCACCATCGACATGGTGGCCCCCGTGGTGGTGCCGCCGACCATGATGTCGACCTTGTCGTCGTCGATCAGGCGCTTGGCGAAGCCGTTGGCCTTGTTGGCGTCGCTGCCGTCGTCGTAATGGACGAGCTGCAGCTGACGGCCGATGATGCCGCCCTTCTTGTTGATCTCCTCGACATACTGCTGCAGGGTTTTCAGCTCGGGGTCGCCGAGAAAGGCAGCCGGGCCGGTAACGGACAGCACCGAACCGACCTTGATCGGATCGGCCGCGAAAGCGCCGAATGCAGCCATGGTCAGGGCAGCGCCGGCCACCAGTTTTTTCATCGTCTTCTTCATGCGGTTTGTCTCCTTTGTTAAGATATTAGCGTTCCTGATTATGGAACGTATTCCGGAAAAAGCAATAGATCACACACCCTCGATGACCATGGCGATGCCCTGCCCCACCCCGATGCACATGGTGCACAGGGCGTAGCGGCCGCCACGGCGCCTGAGTTCGTAGGCGGCGGTGGTAACCAGCCGGGCGCCGCTCATGCCGAGCGGGTGGCCGAGCGCGATGGCGCCGCCGTTGGGATTCACATGCGCCGCGTCGTCGGCCAGGCCGAGATCGCGCAACACCGCCAGCGCCTGTGCGGCGAAGGCTTCGTTCAGTTCGATGACATCCATGTCGGCCAGGCTCAGGCCGGTCTGGGCCAACACCTTGCGCACCGCCGGGGCCGGGCCGAAACCCATGATGCGCGGCGCGACGCCGGCCGTCGCCATGCCGACGACGCGGGCCAGCGGCTGCAGGCCGTACTTGCCGGCGGCGGCTTCCGAGGCCAGCAGCAGGGCGCAGGCGCCGTCGTTGACGCCGGAGGCGTTGCCGGCGGTGACGCTGAGTTCGGGGCCGTTCACACCCTTCAGCTTGGCCAGCTGCTCGAGCGTGGTTTCCGGACGCGGGTGCTCGTCGGTATCGACGACCTTGGCCTCGCCCTTCTTCTGCGGAATGACCACCGGTACCAGTTCGTCGGCAAAGCGGCCGGCGGCATGGGCGGCGCCCCAGCGCTGCTGGGAGCGGACGGCGAAGGCATCCTGGTCGGCGCGGTTGATGTCGAAGTCGGCGGCGACGTTGTCGGCCGTCTGCGGCATCGAATGCGTTTCGTACAGCTTCTTCATCAGCGGGTTGATGAAACGCCAGCCGATGGTCGTGTCGAAGATCGCCGCCTGGCGGGAGAAGGCCGATTCCGCCTTGCCCATCACGAACGGGGCGCGCGACATGCTTTCGACGCCGCCGGCAATCATCAGGGCGGTTTCGCCGGACTTGATCGAGCGGGCGGCGAGGCCGACCGCATCCATGCCGGAGCCGCACAGGCGGTTGACGGTGGTGCCCGGCACGTCGATGGGCAGGCCGGCGAGCAGGCCGGACATGCGGGCGACGTTGCGGTTGTCCTCGCCGGCCTGGTTGGCGTTGCCGTAGATGATGTCGTCGACGGCCGTCCAGTCCACCTGCGGGTTGCGCTCCATCAGCGCCTTGAGCGGGATGGCGCCGAGATCGTCGGGGCGAACGCCGGCCAGGGCGCCGCCGTAGCGGCCGATCGGGGTGCGAATGGCATCGCAAATGAAAGCGTTGCTAGTCATTGGTCATTAGTCCTTCGTTGTTAGTTGAAGAGCGGCTAGTCGTCAGTTGGCAAGGCTTTGGCCTTTGCCAATGACTAACGACCAGCAACTAACTACTGCTGTTTGGGTCGTTCATCCAGCACGCGCTTGGCCTTGCCGACCTGGGTGCGCGGAATGGCGTCGAAATCCATCACGGTGACCTTGGTGGACACGCCGATGTTGGTCTTGATGCGGTGCTGCAGCTCCTTGCCGATCTGCTGGATGTCGCTCGTCGCCAGCTTGCCGGACAGCTCGCGCTGGATTTCGCAGCACACCTCGAGGTTGTCCATGTGGCCGTCGCGGGTGACGACGACCTGGTAGTTGCCGGCCAGGCGATGGTCACGCAGGATCATTTCCTCGATCTGGGTCGGGAAGACGTTGACGCCGCGGATGATCAGCATGTCGTCGGAACGGCCGGTGATCTTGCCGATGCGGCGGAAGGAACGGGCGGTCGGCGGCAGCAGGCGGGTCAGGTCGCGGGTGCGGTAGCGGATGACCGGGAATGCTTCCTTGGTCAGCGAGGTGAACACCAGTTCGCCCTCCTCGCCGTCGGGCAGCACTTCACCGGTTTCCGGGTCGATGATTTCCGGATAGAAATGGTCTTCCCAGATCACCGGGCCATCCTTGGTCTCGATGCACTCGTTGGCGACGCCCGGGCCCATGACTTCGGTCAGGCCGTAGATGTCGATGGCGTCGATGCCGAGCTTCTTCTCGATTTCGTGGCGCATGCCTTCGCCCCACGGCTCGGCGCCGAAGATGCCGACCTTCAGCGAGATGTCCTCGGGGGCGATGCCCTGCCGCTCGAACTCCTCGGCGATGACCAGCGAGTACGACGGGGTGACCATGATGGCGTCGGGCCTGAAGTCCATGATCTGCTGGACCTGCTTTTCGGTCTGGCCGCCGGACATCGGCACCGCGATGCAGCCGGCGCGCTCGATGCCGTAGTGGGCGCCGAGGCCGCCGGTGAACATGCCGTAGCCGTAGGCGTTATGCACCATGTCGCCGGGACGGACGCCGGCGGCGCGCAGCGAACGGGCAACGACGTTGGCCCAGTTGTCGAGGTCGTTCTTGGTGTAGCCGACCACCACGGGCTTGCCGGTGGTGCCGGATGAGGCGTGCAGGCGGGCCAGCTTGTTGCGCGGCACGGCGAACAGGCCGAACGGGTAGTGGTCGCGCAGGTCGAGCTTGGTCATGAAGGGGAACTTGCCCAGATCGGACAGCGTCTTCAGGTCGTCCGGATGCACGCCCTTGGCTTCGCACTTGGCGCGGTACGGCGCGACATTGTCGTAGGTGTGGCGCACCGACCACTTCAGGCGTTCGAGTTGCAGGGCGGCGATTTCGTCGCGGCTGGCGGTTTCGATCGGCTCGAGATCGCCGGGCATGGGCTTCTTGACGGTCATGCTGGTCTCCTTTGTTAGTGGTTAGTTGCTCGTTATTGGTCATTGGTCGCTAGCGGTTTGGCTAACAACCAACGACTAGCAACTAATTACTGTCTTCCAGTCCGGCGATCACTTCGCCGTTGATACGATAGCTCTTGCCCCGGAACAGGGCGATGGTCTTGCCGCCGGCGGTGCGCACCGTGATGTCGTAGACGCCGGTGCGGCCCGAGGCGGATTGTTCGACGGCTTCCGCTTCCAGCGTCTCGCCTTCCTTGGCCGGGGCCAGGAAGTCGATGTGGCAGGCCGAGGCGACGGTGTTCCTGTTGTAGCTGTTGCAGGCGTAGGCAAACGCCGTGTCGGCCAGGCTGAAGATCATGCCGCCATGGCAGATGTGATGGCCGTTCACCATGTCGGAACGCACGGCCATGGTGAGCAGCGAGGCGCCCGGCTGGACGCGGACGATCCGGATGCCCAGGGCCTGGGCCGCGCGGTCGCGCGAGAACATCGCCTCGGCGGTCGCTTCGGCCAGCGCCTGCGCTTCGGCCGGCGAGGGTTTGTGTTCAGTCATGAATATTCCTTCCGGCAAAGACGGCGCGCTGGATCAGCGGCGAAATGCGGTAGCGGTCCTCGCCGTAGCTGGCGCCGAGGTTGGCCAGCACGTCGCGGATGGCGGCGACGCCGACCCGGTCGGCCCAGGCCAGCGGCCCCTGCGGATAATTGACGCCGAGGCGCATCGCCTGGTCGGCGCCCTTCTCGGTGCAGACGCCCTGGTTGACGGCATCGGCCGCCTCGTTGGCAAGCATGGCGACGGTGCGCATGACGGCCAGCCCGGGCACGTCGAGAAAACGCGACACGGCGAAGCCGGCCGCCTGCAGCAGGCCGACGGCGGCCGACATGGCGGCGGGGTCGCACTGCTCGGCCACGGCGACGGCCAGGCGCGTGGCCTTGGCGTAGTCGAGCGCGAGGTCGATCAGCACCGTGTTGGCGACGCCGCTGTCGCTGGCTCGCTGCGTGGCGCTGCGGCCATCGGTGATGTAGAGCACGGCCCGGCCGATCTCGAGGAGACGGCCGTCGGAGGCCAGCGCCCGCCCGAAGGACAGGCCGCTGTGCTGCAGGCGCTCGACCATGGCTTCGGCGATATCGCACTCGCCATACACCGTGATCTTGCCGGCCGGGGTTTGCGCCGCCTCGGTCTGCGCCGCCGGTTTTTCGGCACCTTCGCGGTAGTCGTAGAAACCGCGGCCGGTCTTCTTGCCGTAGAAACCGGCATCAACCAGCTCCTGCTGGATCAGCGAGGGCAGGAAGCGCTGGTCGTTGTAGAAGGCGCGCCACACCGAGTTGGTCACGGCGAAATTGACGTCGTGGCCGATCATGTCCATCAGCTCGAACGGCCCCATGCGGAAGCCGCCGGCCTCGCGGCAGCAGGCGTCGATGGTGGCGTAGTCGGCGGCGCCTTCCTGGGCGATGCGCAGGGCCTCGGCGTAGTACGGCCGGGCGACGCGATTGACGATGAAACCGGGCGTCGACTTGGCATGCACCGCCGTCTTGCCCCAGGCGTTGGCCGTGGCGAACAGCGTGTCGGCCACGGACTTGGCGGTGGCCAGGCCGGAGACGATCTCGACCAGCACCATCAGCGGCGCCGGGTTGAAGAAGTGCAGGCCGGCCAGCCGCTCGGGACGCTGCAGCGCAGCGCCGATGGCGGTGACCGAGATCGACGAGGTGTTGGTGCCGAAGATGCAATCGGGGCCGACGATGGCCTCGAGATCGGCGTACAGCTTCTGCTTGGCTTCGAGGCTCTCGACGATGGCTTCGACGACCAGCGCGGCATCGGCCAGGTCGGCCAGCTGGTCGACGGCGAGCAGGCGCTGGCCGGCGGCCTGGGCGGCCTCGGGGCTCAGCTTGCCCTTATCGGCCAGCCTGGCGAACTGGCTGCGGATGCCATCGACGGCCTTGGCGGCGGCGCCCGGCCGGTTGTCGAGCAGCTTGACAACGTGGCCGGCCTGGGCGGCAACCTGGGCGATGCCGGCGCCCATGGCGCCGGTGCCGACCACCGCGATGACGGCCTGTTGGGGTAGGGGTGTGTTGTGGCTCACGCGTTCACTCTCCGGTGAAATTCGGCGCACGCTTTTCCATGAAGGCCTGGACGCCCTCGGCGTAATCCGGGCTCCAGCCCAGTTCGCGCATGAAGCTGCCTTCGAAGGAAAGCTGCTGCTCCAGGGTATGGCCCGGCGCGGCATGCATGGCCTGGCGGGTACGGACCAGCGCCTTGGTCGGCAGGATGGAGAGTTGCTTGGCCAGGGCATCGATGCGGGCAGCGAACTCGGCATCCGCCACGCATTCCCAGATCAGCCCCCAGGCGGCGGCCTTCTCGGCCGGCAGCTTGTCGGCGAGCAGGGCCAGGCCCATGGCGCGGGCCATGCCGACGCGCTGCGGCAGGAACCAGGTGCCGCCGGTATCCGGGATCAGGCCGATCTTGGAGAAGGCCTGCAGGAAGGAGGCGGACTGGGTGGCGACCACCAGGTCGCAGGCCAGCGCCACCGAGGCGCCGGCGCCGGCGGCGATGCCGTTGACCGCGGCGATGGTCGGCACGCGCAGGTTCTGCAGGCGCATGACCAGCGGTTTGTAGTTGCGTTCGACGACGTTGCCGATGTCCGGCATCTTGCCGTCGATCTTGGCCATGTCCGGGTCGGCCAGGTCCTGCCCGGCGCAGAAGGCGCGCCCGGCGCCGGTGAGCACCAGCACGCGGATGGCGTGGTCGCTCTGGACGCGATCCAGCGCGGTGCGCAGTTCGGCATGCATCTCGCCGGTGAAGCTGTTCAGCTTGTCCGGCCGGTTCAGGGTCAGGCGGGCGATGCCGGCCTCGACGGTGAAGCTAATGGTTTGAAAGTTCATTCAGTTCTCCAAAACGCGTGCAGAAATCGGTGCGGGCCCGTTCAGGCCGGCCCGAGAAGCACAGTCGTACGCGAATACGGCGAGCATCGCAAGGCTGGCGTGGGCGGGCACAGTAGCTTCATGCAGGCGTTTAGATGTGGTAGCGGCGCTGGACGACGACGAAGCGGTTGGCGACGAAGGCGGCATCGGCGTAGGAGGCGTTGGCCGCCGGGTTGCCGCCGGTGCCGTGGTAGTCGGAGTACGCCGCCGACTGGTTCACGAACACGCCGCCGGTCAGGTTGATCGACAGCGCGACCTTGGAGCGCATGGTGGCGGCGGTCATGGCGTCGATGACTTCCGGTTTGGTCGAGTAGATGCCGGCGGTCAGCGCGCCATGCGTGGACACGATGCGCTCGGACAGGGCGATGGCGGCGGCGGTGTCGGCGACCTTGACGATGAAGCTGATCGGGCCGAAACGCTCTTCCATGTAGGCATGCTCGTCGGCGGCATCGCAGGCGAGGAGGACCGGGGTGCGCACGGTGGCTTTCGGGAATTCCGGGTTTTCCAGCTTGCTCGAGGCCAGCACGACCTTGCCCAGCGTGCCGCTGTCGGCCATCTCGATGCGCTTCAGGGTATCGGCCGACTGCACGGCGCCGAGCACGGCGTGGGCGACTTCCGGCTTGGACAGGAAGCCGGAAACGGCCTTGGCCAGGTCGGCGCAGACGTCGTCGTAGGATTTGTGGCCGTCCTCGGTATCGATGCCGCCGGCCGGCACGAACAGGGCCTGCGAGGTGGTGCACATCTGGCCGGAATACAGCGACAGGGTGAAGGCCAGGTTGCGCAGCATCGGCTTGTAGGCGTCGGTGGAGTCGATGACGATGTTGTTGACGCCGGCCAGCTCGGCATAGACGCGGGCCTGGCGGCAGTTGTCGACCAGCCACTGGCCGAAGACGTTGCCGCCGGTGAAGTCGATGGACTTGACCGCCGGATGGGTGACCAGCTTCTGCGTCGTGGCGCGGTCGGCGGCGACGCACAGGGTGACCAGGTTGGGGTCGATGCCGTTCTCGGCGAGCACGGCGCGGATGGTGCGCACGGTGATGGCGGCCGGCAGGATGGCGTTGCTGTGCGGCTTGACGATCACGGCGTTGCCGGTGGACAGCGCGGCGAACAGGCCGGGGTAGGTGTTCCAGGTCGGGAAAGTGCCGCAGCCGACGACGACGCCGACGCCCTGGCCGAGCAGTTCGAAGTGCTTCTTCATGACCAGCGGCGGGTTCTTGCCCTGCGGCTTGTCCCATACCGTTTCGCTCGGCACGAAGCGCATTTCGCGGTAGGCATAGGCCAGCGTTTCGAGGCCGCGATCCTGGGCGTGCGGCGCGCCGGCCTGGAAGGCCATCATCCAGCCCTGGCCGGTGGTCATCATGACCGAATGGGCCAGCTCGAAGCTCTGCTTGTTCAGGCGGTCGAGGATTTCCAGGCAGATGCCGGTGCGGCCGTCGGCGCCGGCCTTCTGCCAGCCGACCATGGCCTGCCGGCCGGCGGCGATCAGCGCCTCGTGGTCGCACACCGGGTACTGCACGGCCATGTCGATGCCGTACGGCGACTGCTCGCCGCCCGCCCAACCCTTCTGCCCCGGCTGGTCGAGCACGAACTGCTTACCCAGGTGCGCCTCGAAGGCCTTCTTGCCGTCGTCGGCCGCCGTTTCGCCGTAGGTCTTCGGGCTCGGCATCTCGTTATAGGCCGACCAGTAGCCGCGGGTGGCGATGGCGTTCAGGGCGCCATCCAGCGTGGCACGGTGTTTCTCGAGCAGGGGGTGGGACATCGGTATCTCCTTGATGAAGCTTGTTCTTGAACGTAGGCGCGAGCAGATGGCGCCAACCCAAACACACGATACGAACTATCTTCTAAGAAGTCAATTGAAAGTATCGTAAAAAACAACGCGATTTGCAATTCTATTTTGCAGAATAAGTTTCCAACAACAAAAAATAGTCTTTTTAATCAACAAAATTTTTTGATCACAAAAGTCATTGATCTTTTGAGTTTCAAAATCCAGAATTGGTTCCCTGAAAATTATTTTGCGATTTGATACAAAATTTGTTGACTCAAGCCATCGTTACGTATCATTATTCACCTCACGCCACCCGGACACCGGGTTGGCTTATCGAACCGATGACGAAGCACCTATAAGGAGTGAGACATGGCAAGCAACAAGGAACGTTTTGCAGACAAGATGGAATTCCCGCCGGCTACCCCGCAGCCGAACATCTACCCGCTGTCCTGGAACAGCAAGACCAAGAAGCTGCAGGAAGTCTGGGAAGCCTCGCTGCGCGAGAACTGGGATCCGGAAAAGCTGCCCTGGGACACCCTCGACGTCGATAGCTACACCTGGGAAGAGCGCGAATCCATCGCCTACTGGTGGAGCCTGCTGTCGGTGTTCGACGCTTCCGCCCCCCCGGTCTTCGCCGAAGCCCTGATCAAGACCTATGAAGTGCACGAGGAAGACCCGGTCCGCAAGTGCTTCTTCTCCGTCACCCGCGACGAGCAGAACCACGAAATCATGTGCGGCCTGGCCATCACCAAGCTGCTCGGCCACCCGGACCCGCTGACCTACACGCCGAAGACCGAACTCGGCAAGCGCCTGCAGAAGAACGTGCAGTGGCTGTATTTCAACGGCGGCCGCTACTGGACCGGTTACAAGCAGGCCGTGCCCAAGTACGACCTGGCCGTGCTGTTCAGCTCCTTCCTGATGGGCGAGATCGCTGCCGCCACCATCTTCAAGCAGATGTACGAGAACTCCCGCGAAGCCGTCTTCAAGGAAGGCTTCAAGAACATCGGCCGCGACGAAGGCCGCCACATGGCGATCTGCATGGCCGTCATGGAACGCGACTACCCGGGCCTCGACGAATCGACCAAGTCGGTCGTCACCAAGCAGATCCGCGCCGGCTACCTGTTCCTGTCCGCCGTGCTGTTCGAGCCGCCGATGGAGTTCTGGGACCTGCCGTCCGACTTCATCGCCACCCAGCGCGAGGCCGAGGAAGTGGCCCGCGGCGCCGGCTTCGGCATCCCGACCTACGAGGCCAAGCTGCAGAACTGGAAGAATGCGATGATCAACCTGAAGGGTGTGCTCGACCGCTACAACATCCCGTTCCCGGCGATTCCGGAAGTCGGCATCACCGGCCAGGAAGTCTCCGAGATCGACATGGAAGACATCATCCCGGTGTTCTAAGCCGCAAAAACCAGACGCTTTGCTCCGGCCGGCGCCCCGAAAAAGGGCGTCGGCCTTGCCGCAACAGAGACACACATACTTACAAGAGGAAGACGAAATGGCTCGCATCATCATGCAACCCTCCGGCAAGTCGGTCGATTGCGCCTACGGCGACACCGTGCTGATGGCCCTGGAAAAGGCCGGCTACGCGCTGCCCAACAACTGTCGCGCCGGCGCCTGCGGCGAATGCAAGGTCAAGGTCACCACCGGCCAGTTCGACCAGGGCATGGTCCTCGACATGGCCTTGTCGCAGGAAGAGCGCAAGCAGGGCTACGGCCTGATGTGCATGGCCAAGCCGATTTCCGAGGAACTCACCATCGAGTGGGGCACCGAGGATGCCAAGCCCAAACTCTTCCCGCCGCGCGAGGATGCGCTGTTCGTGGTCACCGACAAGAAGCAGATCGCCGCCCGCGTCGTCGAGCTGCGCCTGCGCCCGGTCGGCCAGCCGATCCGCTACTGGCCCGGCCAGTACGTCACCGTCGGCAACCCGCGCGCCGACATCCCGGCCCGCGCCTATTCGATTTCCAACGCCCCGCGTCCGGACGGCGAGCTGGTGCTCCAGGTCGCCCGCGCCGACGGCGGCGTGACCAGCAACTGGATCCACGACCAGCTGGCCATCGGCGAGAGCGTCAAGATTTCCGGCGCCTACGGCACCTTCATCGGCGACCCGTCGGTCGACACGCCGGTGCTGTGCATCGCCGCCGGCACCGGCCTGGCGCCCGTGCTGGCGCTGGCCGAAGCGGCCCTGCGCCGCGGTTTCCGCAAGCCGGTGACGATGCTCTTCTCGGCGCGCACCAAGGAAGACGTCTACAGCCTGGGCATGATGGCCTGGTGGCGCACCAAGCACCGCAGCTTCGACTACAAGATCACGCTCACCCGCGAACAGCACGAAGGCTTCCTCAACGGCCGCATCGACACGGTGCTGCCGCAGCTTTTCCCCGACCTGTCGAAGCACACCATCTTCGCCGCCGGCAGCCCGGAATTCGTCGATGCCTGCGTCGCCGCCGCCAAGAGACAGGGCGCCAAGGACGAGCTGATCCATACCGAAGGCTTCTTCGCCCAGCAACAGCCGGTGGTCGCCGATGCCGACCACCTGTTGCCGGGCTGAGCGGTGCGCCCCGGGGCTTTCGCGATGAGCGGACGGGTGCCTGCCCGCCGCCACCTCGAGGCCAGCCCGCGACTTGACTCACTAACATCGTAGTGATTTAATCGATCGCATAATTAGCAAAACAACCAGCAGACCGGGCCCCAACACAGAAAACCCGGCGCATGGAAGATGAACAGAATAATCACAGGAGAAGACATGAAATCCGCAATCATGAATTCCGGCCTGCAGCCCCCAACGGTTGTCCCGGCCACCACAACGGAGGGCGTGTGATGCTTGCCCAGTTCCTCCAATTCCTCTTTTCCGGGATCACGGTCGGCGCCACCTACGCACTGGCGGCGCTCGGCTTCACGCTGATCTACAACGCCAGCAACGTGATCAACTTCGCCCAGGGCGAATTCATCATGCTCGGCGGCATGCTCGCCGTGTATTTCACGCAGGCCGGCCTGCCGCTGCCGGTCGCGCTGCTGCTCGCCATCCTGATCCCGGCCGTCGTCGGCGTGCTGGTCGAAAAGCTGGCCATCGAGCCGGTCAAGGGCGCCGAAACGGTGACCCTGATCATCATCACCATCGGCGCCTCGCTGGTCATCCGCGGCCTGGTCCAGGTCTGGCTCGGCAAGAACACCTTCAGCCTGCCCGCCTTTTCCGGCGACGAGCCGATCCAGATTCTCGGCGCCACGCTGTTGCCGCAGAGCCTGTGGGTTCTCGGCGTCACCGCTGTGGTCGTCGTCGCACTGTGGTATTTCTTCAACCGCACGCTGCAGGGCAAGGCCATGCTGGCCACCTCGTACAACCGGCTGGCCGCCGAACTGGTCGGCATCAACACCAGCTGGGTGCTGTTCATGAGCTTCGCCATGTCGGCGGCGCTCGGCGCGCTGGGCGGCATCCTGGTCACCCCGATCACCCTGACCTCCTACGATGTCGGCATCATGCTCGGCCTCAAGGGCTTTGTCGCGGCGGTCGTCGGCGGCCTGGGCAACGGCCTCGGCGCCGTGCTCGGCGGCCTGCTCGTCGGCATCCTGGAAGCGATGGGCGCCGGCTACATTTCGTCGAGCTACAAGGACGCGATTCCCTTCGTGCTGATCCTGTTCATTCTCTTCTTCATGCCGCGCGGCCTGTTCGGCGGCAAATCGACGGATCGGGTGTAAGCATGAAAAAGAACGTCTATTTCGGCCTCTACCTGGTGGTGGCGATCCTCGCCATCCTCCCCTTCGTGGTCCCCAACAGCTTCTACCTCGACCTGGTCATCCGCATGGCGATCAATGCCGTGATCGTGCTCGGCCTCAACCTGCTGATCGGCTTCGCCGGCCAGATCAGCCTCGGCCACGCCGGTTTCCTCGGCATCGGCGCCTACGCCTCGGCCGTGCTGCCGACGCACTTCGGCTGGCATCCGCTGCTCGCCATGGGGGCCGGCGCCGCGGCCACGGGCATCCTCGCCGCCCTGGTCGCCCGCCCGATCTTCAAGCTCAAGGGCCACTACCTGGCGATGGCCACCCTCGGCCTCGGCATCATCATCAACATCGCGCTGCGCAACGAGGCGCAATGGACCGGCGGGCCGGACGGCATGCCGGTGCCGGCGATGGGCCTGTTCGGCTTCGAGCTGAGCAACGACAAGCAGTGGTACTGGGTCGTCGCGCTGCTGCTGTCGGTATCGGTGTGGGCCTCGCTGAACCTGATCGACTCGCCCTTCGGCCGCGCCCTGCGCGCGCTGCACGGGTCGGAAGTCGCCTCGCAGGTGGTCGGCGTCGATGTCGTGCGCTACAAGGTGGCGATCTTCGTGCTGTCCGCCGTCTTCGCCAGCCTGATGGGCAGCGTCACGGCGCACTACGTCGGTTTCGTCAGCCCCAACTTCGCCGATTTCTTCCACTCCATCGAGCTGGTGACCATGGTGGTCATCGGCGGCATGGCCTCGGTGTACGGCTCGCTGGTCGGCGCCGTGCTGCTGACGGCGCTGCCGCAGGCGCTGGCCACCTTCGAAGGCTGGGAAACCGTCGTCTTCGGCAGCATCCTGATGGGTTGCATGATCTTCCTGCCCAAGGGCCTCGTGCCGACGCTGGCCGCCAAGTTCGGAAAGGGGGAGTGATCATGAGCATGCTCGAAGTCAAGGACCTGTCCATCCATTTCGGCGGCGTCAAGGCCGTCCAGAACGTCAGCTTCAACATCGACTCCGGTATCGTCTATTCGGTGATCGGTCCCAACGGCGCCGGCAAGACGACGCTGTTCAACCTGATCACGGGGGTCTATAAGCC
>NZ_CAMFKO010000036.1 GCF_945957265.1 uncultured Dechloromonas sp. | reverse complement strand
GCGCCAATGATAGTGAGCTTCCGCTCGCGAAAGTAGGTCAACGCCAGACTCCCATACTAAAAACCCCCTCCGGATATCCGGTGGGGGTTTTTGCTTTGCAGATTTGAAAAATTGCCCTTTGCACACGGCTTCGGATGCGGTGCAATCCCGCATCCGAACAGGTATTACGACTGAAAGGCCGGCGGGCGGCGCTCGTGTTGAGCGACCATGCTTTCCTTCAGGTCACTCGATAGCAGCATGGCGGCGTTCCAGGTTGCAACGTAGTTCAATCCATCGGCCACGCTGTGGTCGCGGCTATAGTTCAGGATTTCCTTGGTGCCGCGAATGGCCAGGGGGGATTTGCAAGTGATGCTTGCGGCGATTTCATGCACGCCGGCCAGCAGCGCATCCCGGGATGGGAAGATGCGGTTTGCCAGGCCGAGGGAAAGCGCTTCACCTGCGTCCATCGTGCGCCCGGTGAAGGCCAGTTCCCGGACGATACCTTCGCCGACCAGTCGTGGCAGGCGCTGGAGCGTTCCGACGTCGGCCACCATGCCGATATCGATTTCCTTGATGGAGAACACCGCATCGCTGGCGACATAACGCATATCGCAGCAGGTGATGAGATCCAGCGCGCCTCCGATGCAGGCGCCATGGATGGCTGCCAGGACTGGCTTTCGGCATTGCTCGATGCTGCTCAGGCAGCCCTGGAGATCGAGAATGATGCGGCGCAGGGTTTCCCGGCTGCGGGCGCCGTCCGGATTGGCGATCTGCTGTTGGATGCCGGCCAGCATGGCCAGATCAATCCCCGCGCAGAAATTCCTGCCGTCGCCGCTCAGTACGGCAACGCGCGCCTCCGGCGAGCAATCAACCCACGCGAAGGCCTGTCGTATTTCCTGCCACATCGTTTCATTGAGGGCATTCGACTTGTCTGGGCGGTTGAGGCGGATGTCGGCGACATGTTCGCTAAGCGCGATGCTTATGGTCTTGAATTCGGGAAGGTTCATCGGGGGCTGTCTCCATCGTTTTTTGTTCCCCGATCATACGCGAATCGCCCGGATTCCCGGCAGTCCCGGTATCAGGCCATGCTGGCCAGCGCCGAGGCAAGGTCGGCGTTGTCGTCTGCAGCTTTGCCGGCCTGGCTGTCGATCTCCACGATATAGCCGGCAAGACGCAACTGTTCCGCCCAATATTCGGTGTGCTGCCGAGAGGGATGCCACGGACCGTGCTCAATGATGGGACGTTCGGTTCCGTTACGGTAGCGGGTGACAACGCGGTACACGATTCGACTCGGAATTCTATGCGGAGTGTGCTGCCCTTGCTGCGGGCTTACTCGGCGTTCTTGGCTTTCTGCCAGAGTACGTCGCCACGCCCGCTAGCCCGATTGAGCAGTCGGCCGAGAATGAAGAGCAGGTCGGATAGCCGGTTGATGAAGCGGCGGGCGGCTTCCGAGAGCGCTTCTGCGCCATGCAGCCGGACCATTGCGCGTTCGGCACGCCGGCACACGGTTCGGCAAAGGTGGGCAACAGCGGCCGGACGGGTTCCGCCGGGCAGGATGAATTCCTTCAGCATCGGCAGATCCCGATTGAAATCTTCTGCCAGTTCCTCAAGGCGGGTCACCTGGGCATCCTTCATGATGGCCATGCCGGGCAGGCAAAGTTCGCCGCCCAGATCGAACAGGTCATGCTGGATATCGAGCAGGGCCGCCCGCACAGGATCGGGCAGTTCCTCACAAAGCAGCAGTCCGATGGTCGAGTTCAGTTCGTCCACCTCGCCGATGGCGTCGATACGGAGGCTATCCTTGGTCGTCCGGCTGCCATCGCCCAGCCCCGTTGTTCCGGCATCTCCGGTGCGGGTGACGATTTTGGACAGGCGGTTTCCCTTGCGTTCCTTGGGGTTGCTGTTCTCACTCACAATGTTTCTCCTTGTATGCTGCAGATTATACTGACAGGCCGTTCGAGAGACTGCCCCGACCATGCCAAAGTTCGCTGCCAACCTGAGTTTCCTGTTCACCGAACATGCCTTTCGGGAGCGTTTTCGCCTTGCCGCCGCGGCTGGTTTTCAGGGGGTCGAGTATCTCTTTCCTTACGACTGGCCGGCCCACGACCTTGCCGAGTGGCTGATGGCGGCCGATGTGGAACAGGTGCTGTTCAACCTTCCTCCCGGCGATTGGGCTAACGGCGAGCGCGGGCTGGCCTGTTTGCCGGGGCGCCAGGCCGAGTTTGCGGACGGCGTCGAGCAGGCTGTGAACTATGCGCTGGTGCTCGATTGCGAGCGGGTTCATTGCATGGCGGGTTTGCGTCCGTGGGGTGTTGCGGAGGCCGAACTGGAGGACGTTTATGTCGCCAACCTGCGCCATGCCGCCGATCGTTTCGCGACCGTCGGCACCACCGTCATGGTCGAGCCGATCAACAGCCGGGTCGATATGCCCGGATACTGGCTGGACGATATCGACAAGGCGCTCCGCCTGATCGAGCGCATCGACCGCAGCAACGTCAGGCTGCAACTCGACCTCTACCATGCGCAGATCATCCAGGGCGACCTGGCGCGCACGATAGAAGAGAACATCGACCTGATCGGGCATGTGCAGATCGCGGACAATCCGGGGCGCCATGAGCCGGGTACGGGAGAGATTCACTATCCCTACCTGTTTTCGCTGCTCGACCGCGTGGGCTATGCAGGCTGGGTCGGATGCGAATACAAACCCCTGACCACGACCGAAGCCGGCCTTGCCTGGCTACCGCGGCGAGCTTGAGCGCGATGCGTGCTATTGTTTTCCTGCGCTCGGGAACTGCCGCCCATCCTGGCCGCCCCGTACCACCGCCGATGATTTTCGTGCCATCCTGATCAGGTGAACCCGCCATCATGACAGCAATGAACGACACCCCGTTTTCGGTCGACAAGGACAGCCTGCTCCGGCGACTGCGACTCTATCTGCCGGATCGCTGCCTGCTCGCCGACGAGGAGGATTTGCGCCCCTACGAATGCGATGGACTGACGGCATTCCGCGAGCTTCCGCTGCTTGTTTGCCTGCCCGAGACCGAGGGGCAGGTCATCGACATCCTGCGTACCTGTCATCAGCTGGGCGTTCCGGTGGTGGCCCGCGGCGCGGGAACCGGGCTCTCGGGCGGCGCGATGCCCCATGCCCAGGGCGTCGTGCTGTCGCTGGCGCGCTTCAACAGGATACTGCGCGTCGACCCGCTGGCCCGGCTGGCCGTGGTCCAACCCGGGGTGCGCAACCTTGCCGTGTCCGAGGCGGCCGCGCCGCATGGCCTGTATTACGCACCCGATCCGTCGTCCCAGATCGCCTGCACGCTGGGCGGGAACGTCGCGGAAAACTCGGGCGGCGTGCATTGCCTGAAGTATGGCCTGACCGTCCATAACGTATTGCGTATCCGCGTAGTCAGCATCGAAGGCGAGGTCTTCGACATTGGTTCGGAAGCGCCGGATTCCCCTGGCTACGACATGCTGGCGCTGTTGATCGGTTCCGAGGGGATGCTGGGCGTGGTCACCGAGGTGACCGTCAAGCTGGTTCCCAAGCCGGAACTGGCGCAGGTCGTCATGGCCTCGTTCGGCGATGTGGCAAAGGCCGGCGACGCGGTCGCCGCCATCATTGCCGCCGGCATCATCCCGGCCGGCCTGGAAATGATGGACAAGCCGGCGACGGCGGCAGTCGAGCCCTTCGTCAAGGCCGGCTACGACCTGGACGCCGAGGCCATCCTGCTCTGCGAGTCGGACGGTACGCCGGAAGAGGTGGCCGAGGAGATCGCCCGCGTCATCGACGTGCTGAAGAATGCCGGGGCCAGCAACATCAGCGTCTCGCAGTCGGAGGCCGAGCGCCTCCGTTTCTGGGCCGGGCGCAAGGCGGCCTTCCCGGCGGTCGGCAGGATCACGCCGGACTACTATTGCATGGACGGCACCATTCCACGCAAGCGGCTGGCCGAGATGCTGTCGGCGATCGCCGGCATGGAGCGGAAATACGGACTGCGCTGCGCCAACGTCTTCCACGCCGGGGATGGCAACCTGCATCCGCTGATCATGTACGACGCTTCGGAGCCGGGGAACTGGGAAAGGGCCGAGGCTTTCGGCGCCGAAATACTCGAGCTGTCGGTGGCCCTGGGCGGATCGATTACCGGCGAGCACGGCGTGGGAATCGAAAAAATCAATCAGATGTGCGTCCAGTACGCGACACCGGAGCTCGACGCCTTTCGCGGCATCAAGCACGCCTTCGACGAGCAGGGCCTGCTCAACCCGGGCAAGGCGGTGCCCAGCCTGCATCGCTGCGCCGAGTACGGCCGCATGCACGTGCATCGCGGCGAACTCAAGTTTCCCGAACTGGAGCGCTTCTGATGACGCTCGACAAGATCGTTCAGGCTGTCAGGGCAGCGCACGACAGTCATTCCGCCTTGCGTATTCGCGGCGCCGGCAGCAAGGATTTCTACGGCGGGATGCTGTCGGGGGAAACACTCGACGTCGCCGGATACCGCGGCATCGTGGCTTACGAGCCGACCGAGCTGTATATCACGGCCCGCTGCGGCACGCCGCTCGCCGAGATCGAAGCCGCCCTGGCCGAGCGCGGGCAGTTGCTGGCCTTCGAGCCACCCCGCTTTTCGGGGGCCACGGTGGGCGGATGCGTGGCGGCAGGCCTGTCCGGGCCGCGCCGCTCGCAAGCCGGTGCCGTGCGCGACTTCATGCTCGGTGCCCGCTTGGTCGATGGGATGGGGCAGGTGCTCAATTTTGGCGGCCAGGTCATGAAGAACGTTGCCGGCTATGACGTCTCGCGCCTGCTGGCGGGCAGCATGGGCACTCTGGGGATAATGGCCGAGGTCAGCCTGAAAGTGCTGCCGCAACCCACGGCGGAACGGACGCTGGTGTTTGCGATGGACGCGGACGAGGCGATTTCCCGGCTGAATCGCTGGGGCGGGCAGCCATTGCCGATCTCCGCCTCGTTCTGGCACGACAAGCAGCTTTGGCTGCGCCTGTCCGGCGCGCGGGCCGCGGTCGAGGCGGCGATGTCCAAGCTGGGTGGCGCCGAAATGGCCGCAGACAGCGGATTCTGGGCGTCGGTGCGCGAGCAGACGCATCCGGCGTTCGCCGCCGACATCCTGTGGCGCCTGGCCCTCCCTTCGACGGCCGGCGATCCCGGTCTGGCCGGCTTGCGCGCCATCGAATGGGGTGGTGCGCTGCGCTGGTATGCCGGCGAGCAGGAAGCGGTACGCGGGGCTGCCGCGCGCCTAGGCGGCCATGCGACGCTCTATCGCGCTCCCGAGTCGCTGCGCTGCCGGGAGGGGGCATTCGCCCCGCTGTCGCCGGCCATGCTGGCGCTGCACCGGCGCCTCAAGAAATCCTTCGACCCGAAGGGCATCCTGAATCCTGGTCGTTTGTACGCGGAGTTCTGATGGATACCAAACTCACCGACGAACTGCGGGCGACGCCTGGCGGCCGGGTGGCCGAGGAAATCCTGCGCAAATGCGTTCATTGCGGCTTCTGTACGGCAACCTGCCCGACCTATCAACTGCTGGGCGACGAACTGGATGGCCCTCGCGGCCGAATCTACCTGATCAAGCAGGTTCTCGAGGGCAAGCCGGTCAGCGAGAAGACGCGGACCCATCTCGATCGCTGCCTGACTTGCCGCTCCTGCGAAACGACCTGCCCCTCCGGGGTCAAATACAGTCATCTGCTCGACGTCGGCCGCATGGTAGTGGAAGAAAAACTGCCCCGCCGCCTGGGCGACCGGCTGATGCGCACGCTGCTCAAGACGGTGCTGCCCAACCCGGCGTTGTTTGCGTCGGCCGTTGCCGTGGGCCGGGCCATGAAGCCGCTGTTGCCTTCGGCGCTGGCCGACAAGCTGCCGCCGGCGCTGCCGGCCGGCCGCCCCTGGCCGGAAGGCAGGGCGCATGGCCGGCGCATGCTCGCCCTGGCCGGTTGCGTCCAACCCGCGCTGGCGCCGAACATCAACGCCGCGCTGGCGCGCGTGCTGGATCGCCTCGATATCACGCTGTTCGAAGAGAGCAAGGCCGGATGTTGTGGTGCCGTGCGCTTTCACCTCAACGCGCAGGAGGATGGCAAGGCCGACATGCGCCGCAATATCGACGCCTGGTGGCCCCATGTCGAGGCCGGGGTCGAGGCGATCGTGGTCACCGCATCGGGCTGTGGCGTTCAGGTCCGGGACTACGGACATGCCCTGGCCGACGATCCCGCCTATGCTGAAAAAGCGCGCCGCATCGCCATGCTTTGCCGCGATCCCGCCGAGATTCTTGTGGCAGAAACGGATACACTGTTGCCGCTTCTTGGCAAACGTGCCGGAGAGCGGGGCAATCTGGCGTTTCATTCGCCATGCACCCTGCAGCATGGCCTGAAGATTCGCGGTGTGATCGAAACGCTGTTGCAGGCCGGCGGCTATGTGCTGACCCCGGTCGCCGACGCGCATCTTTGCTGCGGTTCGGCGGGCACCTATTCGGTGCTCCAGCCGGAGCTGGCGGGGCGCCTGCGCGACAACAAGCTGCAGGCGCTGCAGGCCGGCGGGCCGGCGCTGGTCGCCACCGCGAACATCGGCTGCCTGATGCATCTGCAGGCCGGAAGCGACCTGCCGGTGAGGCACTGGATAGAACTGATAGACGAGGGTTTGGCGTGATGGCTGAGGCCGCAAATTCTGTTTTCGAGATTACGAAATCGCTGGATGAGCAAGGGAGCGGGCGGATCAAGCGCTTGCTCGAGGGCGGCGTGAAGATTCCGCCGCAGCCGCGCGTGCTCGACGAGCTGCGCAAGCTGATGGCGCGCAAGGAAATGGATGTCCGCCTGCTGGCCCGTGTCATCAACCAGGACCCGGGGCTGACGGCGATACTGTTCAGGATCGTCGGGAATTCGGCCTATCGCCAGCATCCGCCGATGAGCACGGTCGAGGAGATCCTCCATGCCGTCGGTGTGCGCCAGACCTTCAACCTGGTCCAGGCCATCTCGCTGGCCGGGCTGGGGGCGATCAAGAAGAACCGTCAGGTCTACGAGGCGTTCTGGGCGCGTTCGCACACCATTGCCCAGATGGCCATGCTGATTGCCGACGAGCGCATCGCCGTGTGCAACATCTTCCCCGATCAGGCCTATCTGGCGGGGATTTTCCACGACTGCGGCGTGCCGCTCTTGATGCAGCGTTTCCCGACCTACTGCGCCGAGATGCAGCTGGGCGCGCCGGGGCAATGGATCGACCTCGCCGAGGAGGATCGCAAGTTCAACGCCGATCACTGCGTGGTCGGCTATCTGGTCGCCCGTCACTGGTGTCTGCCGGAGTTCATCTGCGACGCCATTCGTTACCATCATTCGATCAACGAGCTGGGCGCCCACGAGGCGCGCAGCATGGTCGCCATCCTGCAACTGGCCATCGAGATCCATTGCGTCGACCAGCGCATGGACAACCCGGAGTGGGATGCCATTCGCGGCGATGTGCTGCCCGAGCTGGGGCTGAGCGACGATACCTTGCCGGAGTTCGTGGATATCGTTCTCGAACGCTTTCAGGGAGTCGCCAATGTGTCGTGATTGCCGCGAAAGCGACGCCGCAACAGTGTTAATCAGGCTTCCCGTCTTTCGTGATAATCTCCCGGCCGAAAAGGAGGAGGGATGTCGATAGCTGTCGACGCGTGCGCTGCGCAACATCAAGGGGATCGCAAGGAGCAGCAGGACCGCGTGGCGATCCTGCCGCATGCCCGCCGCAAGGGCGTGGCGCTGGCCGTGGTCGCCGACGGCATGGGGGGGCACACCGGCGGCGCCCTGGCCGCCGAGCAGGTCATCCATACCGCGAAAACCAATCTGGACCACTTCCTCGGTGCCGACGAATGCCCGCAAGGCATGCTGGAAAACAGCATGGCCGAGGCGCACACCATGATCAAGGCGTCGCGCTTCATGAACGAAATGGACCCGCACAGCACGGCGGTGATGTTGTTGCTGCAGCCCGGGCGGGTCACCTGGGGGCATTGCGGCGACAGCCGCCTGTATCATTTCCGGGGCAATCGACTGGTTCGCCGGACCGTCGATCACTCGTACGTCGAGCATCTGCTGGCATCCGGCAAGATCACGGCCGAGCAGGCGCTCACGCATCCCAACCGCAACGTCCTGCTGGCTTCCCTCGGCGGCCAGGATGAGCCCAAGATCACTCTCGACGAGGTGACCGAACTGACCGCCGGCGATTCCTTCGTGTTGTGTTCGGACGGTTTGTGGGCCTATTTCGACGATCGCGAACTGGGTACCCTGGTGGCCGAGAATTCCGCGCGCCAGGCTTGCGAAATCCTCATCGACAAGGCCCGGCAGCGGGCCAAGGGCGGGGGGGACAACTTGTCGCTGGCCATTATCAAGCTGGTCGAGGCCTTGCCGCCCAAGAAAGCGGCGCCTCCGCCCGGTTTCGTACCGCGCTCGCAGCTCTGATCGGGCAGCATCAAAACGATAACGGCGCCTGGAAGGCGCCGTTATCGTTTGCGGGTGTCGGTCCTACTTGCGGCCCAGTCCGCCGAGCAGCGCGGCGACGACGCGTTTGGGCTTGTGCGGGTCGGCCTTGGGCGGCGCCTTCGGCGAGTCCGGGATTTCGCCGCGCGGGGAGGTTTCCTCGTACGGCTTGCTGAAATCGAAGCCATCGGCGGCGATCATCGGGTTGCGACGCGGCGGGCGGCGGTCGCTGCGTTCGTGGCGTTCCGGCTTGTGGGCCAGCGGCGCCTTCGGCGGCGGCGCCGACGAGCGCTTGCGCTTGTTTCCCGGCGGGTACTCGTATTCCGGCTCCGGTTCGAAACCGGCCACCTCGACCTGTTCGATGGGGCGCTTGATCAGTTTTTCGATATCGACCAGATAGCCGACCTCGTGCGCGCTGACCAGCGAGATGGCATTGCCCATCTTGCCGGCGCGGCCGGTGCGGCCGATGCGGTGCACGTAGTCTTCCGGCGTGTGCGGCAGTTCGTAGTTGATGACGTAAGGCAGGTCGTCGACATCCAGGCCGCGGGCGGCGACGTCGGTGGCGATCAGGGCATGCGTCTCGCCGGCCTTGAAGGCGTCGAGCGCCTTGATGCGGTCGATCTGGCTCTTGTCGCCGTGGATGGCGTCGGCCTTGATGCCGGCCCGCTGTAGTTCGCGGGTCAGGCGCGAGCAGCCCTGCTTGGTGCGCATGAAGACGATGCACTGGCGGATGTCGCCGGACTTGAGCAGCTTGGTCAGCAGGCCGCGCTTGCCGTATTCGGAGACCGGGTGGACGCGGTGGGTGATGGTGTCGGAGACCTGGTTGCGGCGGGCGACTTCGACCAGCACCGGCGATTGCAGCATGGTGTCGGCCAGTTTCTTGATCTCTTCCGAGAAGGTGGCCGAGAAGAGCAGGCTCTGCCGTTGCGCCGGCAGCATTTTCAGGATGCGCGTGACGTCGGGGATGAAGCCCATGTCGAGCATGCGGTCGGCTTCGTCGAGGACCAGGGCCTGGACGGAGTTGAAGCTGACGCTCTTGTTCTCGACGTGGTCGAGCAGGCGGCCCGGCGTGGCGACGAGGATTTCGACGCCCTTCTTCAGTTCGGCGATCTGCGGCTTGATGTCGACGCCGCCGAAGGCGCACATGGCGCGGATCGGCGTGTGCTTGCTGTAGGACTTGACCGACTCGAAGACCTGCAGCGCCAGTTCGCGGGTCGGCGCGAGGATCAGGGCGCGTACCGGGTGCTTGGCCGGCGACGGGCTGCTGCTCGCGAAGGGCAGGATGCGCTGCAGGATGGGCAGCGTGAAGGCGGCCGTCTTGCCGGTGCCGGTCTGGGCGCCGCCCATGATGTCCTTGCCGCTGATGACGAGCGGAATGGCCTTGGCCTGGATCGGCGTCGGTTTGGTATAGCCCTCGTCGGTGACGGCACGCAGCAGTTCGGGCGCGAGGCCGAGGTCGGCGAAGGTGATTTCGGGGGCTGTTTCGGCAGCCGGGGTGCCGGTTGCGTCGCCGGCTAAGGTATTGATTTCAGACATGGGCCGGAATTATACGCCTACCGTTCGCTGTCGGTCAGAATACATGGGCCGCCGGGAGCGGGAGAATGGCCTTTGTCGGAAAAACGCCCGGGTTTACAGTCCGCCGACCATCGTTTCAAGCTGCTGCCGGCTGATCGGTTTGACCAGCACGTCGTCGAAACCGAGGCCCTTCAGGCGATCCAGGTCTTCCTGGAAGGCATGCGCCGTGTAGGCGATGATCGCTGGTTGTGGCGACAGGGCGCTGGCCTTGAGCTGGGCGCAGGTTTCCTCGCCGGACAGTCCGGGCATGCTGATGTCGAGCAGGATCAGGCGGAAAGCGTTTTGCCTTGCCAGCGCCAGGGCGGTCAATCCATCCGCAGCTTCCCTGACCTCCCAGCCCAGGCGCTTGAGCAGCGCCGATGCGAGCAGGCGATTGGTCGGCTGGTCGTCGACGACCAGGGCCAGCGGTTGATCAATCATTGATCGCTCCAAGGGGGAGGAAGACGGTGAAGGTCGAGCCGATGTTGACTTCGGATGTCAGCACGATTCTACCCCCCATGTGTTCGGCGAGCTGTTTGACCAGGGCGAGCCCAAGACCCGTTCCGCCTTGTTCGCGGGTCAGGAAATGCTCCAGTTGCTTGAACTTCTCGAACACCGTCTCCTGGCTGCCCGGCGGAATGCCCATGCCGGTATCGCGTACGGAAAAGGCAATTTCATCCTCAGCCCGGCTGACATCGAGCGAAATTTCTCCGCGCGCCGTGAATTTGACGGCATTGCTCAGCAGGTTGTTGAGGATCTGGCGCAGGCGTATCGGGTCGGTCGGGAAGGTGGCGGGCAGCCCCTCGGCGATCCGCGCCTGGAAGCGGAGGCCCTTGCCTTCCGCGGGAACCCGGTGCAGCGCGGCGCATTCCTCGACGATGCCGGCGATGGACGTCGGAATGGACTGGAAGCCCATTTCGCCCGATTCGATCTTGGCCAGGTCGAGTATTTCATTGACCAGGCTGAGCAGGTGGCTGCCGCTCTGTTCGATGATGGCGGCGTATTCCTGGTGGGCCGGGTTGGCCAGTTCGAGCTTGAGGAGCTCGGCGAAACCCAGTATGCCGTTGAGCGGAGTCCGCAATTCGTGCGACATGGTGGCCAGGAAGGCCGATTTCTGGCGACTGGCTTCCTCGGCTTTTTCGCGCGCATCGTCGAGGCGCTTGAACGATTCCTCGACCGAATCGGCCATGTGATTGAAGGAGCGGGCCAGTTCGCCCATTTCGTCGGTGCCACGCGCATCCAGCCGGCGCCTGAGGTTGCCGCGCTGGAAGTCGTGAATGCCGTCGATCATCCCGGTGATCTGTCGGGTCAGCAGCCCGGCCATCCAGACGGCAATGCCGATGACGATGATCACCATCAGCAAGGTCGAGCCCCACAGACCGAAGGCGGTGGCTGCCAGACTCTCGCTGATGTGATCGAGCAGTTCGCTGCGGCGGTGCTTGAAGTCGGCATCCTTCTGTTCGACCAGGGTATTGATCCGCATTGCCGTGTCGGTTGCCGCTTTGTGGAATTCATCGACGTTGGCGCCGATGGTGACGAAACCGAATCCCTGCGGCGTCTTGCCGTACTGGCCGGTGTAGTAGGGGATCGCGGCAGCCGTCGTGAGTTTCCACAGGCCCGAGAAGAAGATCACGAAGGAGCCCGATCCGCCGTGTTCGGTCAGGGCGTTCCAGCCATCGCACTGCGGCGAGAAATTGAGGTAGCGGCAGTCGAGGCCGATGCTTCCTGCGTCGACCTGCGCCTTGGCCGGCTTGCGCTTCAGGTTCTGGTCGCGGAACGGCGGCACGCCGGCCAGGAACTCGTCGGAGGGCTTGCCGCTGGCCTGCCATTCCGCGTAAAGGTCTGCGTCCATCCACGGCGTGGCCGGGCGCCCGGTCTGCGGGTCGTAGCCGACGATCATGTAGTCGCGGGGGTGGGAAATCGAGCGGCTGCGGTGATCCCAGAGAAACGCGTAGTTGCCCTTGATGGCATCGGCGATCGGGGTGAAGCGTTCCTCGGTCGGCATCAGGCGATCGGAGAACTGGCGGATGTGGTCGTGGTCGAGGGCCAGCGTGACATAGCCGGCGATCCGGCCTCCCCGGAGCACCGGCATGGCCCAGCGGACAATCCCGCGGAAGCGCCTGCCGACCGGGTTTTCCGTACCGGCATAGGCCGAGTCTTCGGGGGCGAAGGGTTTCCCGGCTTTTTCGAGAGCGGCGGGCAGGTAGGGGCCGATGGCATGCGTCCCCACATAGGCGCCGATCACGTTGGAGACATGAATCTCCCCGGGCTTGAGCTTGCCCAGCTCGGCGAAGTAGTTCTCGGCCTTGACGAAGGTGTTGGCCGGGTCGGCAATGTTGCGCCGGCGCTTGTCGGTCAGGTCGCCGCGCGTGACCTTGATCTTTTCATTGCCGGCCAGGTCGACGAAGGTGATTTCGACGAACAGCGGGCGGCGTTGGCGTTCTCCGAGGTATTCCGGAGGGCGCGCATGGAAGTCCTTGGCGTTGTCGGGCAGCGGCGGACGGGGAGGCTTCGTCTCTGTCGCGACCGTTTGTTCGGGAACCCAGGATTTCCCGTCGTCGGCCAGGCGCCACTTGCCGTGCTGATAGATGTCGCGCTGGTGCTCGTTCAAAAACTGCGCGAAAGCCTCCTCGGAGGGCGGGAGGGTGGCGGCCTGGCGGATGTCGTTGTCGCGGTCGTACAGAAAGTTGGCGATTTCCTTGGCGGTATCCGTCGTCAGCGCCTCGATCGCCTCGCGCGAGCGCAGATCCAGCGCGCGTATCGAATCGTCGGTGACGGTCTTGCCCATGGACTTCATGGTCACCAGGATGGCATCGGCCATGCCGCCGGCCTTGGCCGATACGTCGTTGCCCAGGCGACTCGTGGCATACCAGGCGAACCAGGCGAGCAACAGCAGCGGGATCACCTTGATCAGCACGAAGATGGTGATCAGTTTTCCGCGTATTCCGCCCATGAAAGCCGGGAAGGGCATCGATATTCTCCGAGAGGAAAGCTGGCGTGGCGGGCGGTTTAGTGTTTATCCACTTTCTTTTCGCCTTCCGCTTTGGCCTCTGCCTTGGGTTCAGCCTTTGTTTCTGCCTTGGCGTCGCTTGCCGCGGTGGCTTCGGTCGCGTCCTTCTTCGCCTTCTTCCTGGCGCCCGGGGGTTCCGGAGGCGGCAGTTGCGGGGCGACCGTTTCCAGCTTGTTTTCCCGCATGTATTCGTCCATTTCCCGCCAGCCGGCGTAGATGCCGGCTTTCGGCAGCCAGCCGTAGATCGAGTAGCAGTCCTCGATGGCGCGCCCCGATTGGCGGCAGGCGCTGCCGACAGCCTTGGCTTCCGGCTCCATGCGGGCTTCTTTCCTGGCAGGGTCTTCCAGGCCAAGCTTCTGGCCGATCTGGTCGCACGCGTTGAGTGCGATGGCGGCGATGGCGGCTAAGATGTACGTTTTCATGTTCGCGATTCTCGCATATTTGTAAAAGACAGGGAGAGGCGATGCCCTGATTTTGACGGGTATAATCAAGCGCTTTACGCTTCCGGAGTACCCATGCAGCATCGAATTCTCCCTTCCGTCGTCGCCATTTCCCTGGCCCTTGCCTGTGCCACCGCATCGGCGGCCAAGCCGGCAGCCAAGGCTGCGGCCAAAGCGGCGCCGGCACCGGCGGTCGCCGCCGATTTCGAACTCGCGCACAATCTCGGTCCGGCTGGCGAGGAGCAACTGCAGGCCCTGGTCGATCGGTTCAACAAGGAAACGGGTGGCAACCTGAAGCTGTCCCGCCTCGAGAAGGGTGAAAAGCCGGCCGGCCTGAACCTGGTTCGCCGTTATGACATGACCGATATCCTGGCCCAGCCGAAGAGCTTCGTGCCCTTGCACGAGATGATGGCCAAGGCGGGCCAGCCGCTGCAGCTGGCCGATCTCTCCCCCGACCTGAAGGCCGGCGCGGTCGACGGCAAGGGGCGCCTGGTCGCCTTGCCGCTGGTCTATTCGACGCCGGTGCTGTTCTACAACAAGAATGCCCTCCGCAAGGCGAAGCTGGACCCCGAGCAGCCGCCGAAGACCTGGTTCGAGATGCAGGGCGTGCTCGACAAGCTTCAGGATGCCGGCTATTCCTGTCCCTATACCTCGTCGTGGCCGGTCTGGGTCCATGTCGATAACGTGAGCGCCGTGTCCGGGGTTCCCGCGGTCAGCGACAAGGGAGCCCTGACCTTCAACGGGCTGCCGCAGGTCAAGCACATCGCGATGATGGCAACCTGGACCAAGGCCAACTACTTCAAGCTGTTCGGGCGTCGCGACGAAGCCAGTGCCAGATTCCATGCCGGCGAGTGCGCCATGATCACGACCGATTCCCGCGAGCACGTCGATTTCCGTGACGCCAAGGGGGTCGAGCTGGGCGTGGCGCCGCTGCCTTACCACGACGACGTTTATGGCGGTCGCCAGAACACGCTGGCCGATGGCGGCTCGTTGTGGGTCGGCGCGGGCAAGTCGGCTGCCGAGTACAAGCAGGCGGCGAAGTTCGTTTCCTTCCTGCTGTCGCCGGAGATGCAGATAGAAATGGTGCGCATCTATGGCGGCTTGCCGCTGACCGCGGCGGCGCGCTCGGCGGCGCGGAGCAAGCTGCTGCAGGATGGCGACAAGACCCTGGAAGTGGCGTATGCCTCGATGAAGGGGCGCGGTACCGCGAACGTCCCGCACGTTTCCGATGCCGACCCGGTTCGCATCATTGCCAACGAGGAACTGGAAGCCGTGTGGGCGGACAGGAAGCCGGCCAAGGCCGCGCTCGACACGGCGGTGTCGCGTGGCAACGCGGTATTGAATGCCAAGCCGGCCCTGAAGAAGGCGCAGCCCTTCTGATGACGCCGCCGCTGCCGCGCTGGTTTGCCCATCGCGGCGGCGGTTCGCTGGCGCCGGAGAACACCCTGGCCGGCATCCGGCTGGCGGCGCGGCTCGGTTACCGGGCTGTCGAGTTCGATGTGATGTTGTCGGCGGACGGCACGCCGGTCCTCATCCACGACGAAACGCTGGAGCGGACGACCAACGGCGTCGGGCGCGTCTGCGAAACGCCGGATGCCGAGCTGTTCGCGCTCGATGCCGGCAACGGCGAGCGCATCCCGCGTTTTTCCGAGGCGGCCGCCTTGTGCCGCCAATACGGCTTGCTGGCCAATGTCGAGATCAAGCCGGCCGGCGGATTCGAGCGCCAGACGGCCGAGGCGGTCGCCCGTCAGGCGAGCGCGCTGTGGCAAGGGGCCGAGGTGATGCCCCTGCTTTCCTCCTTTTCCCTCGAGGCCGTCGAAATCGCCCGCGACCTGGCGCCCGCTCTGGCGCGAGGCCTGCTGTTCGAGCGGGTTCCCCGGGATTGGCCACAGGAGATGGCGCGCCTGCAGGCGGTGACGCTGCATTGCAACGCCAGGCACCTGGCCGACGATACCCTCGCCGCCTTGACGGATTCCGCCGTTCCCGTGTTGTGCTACACCGTCAACGATCCGGCGCAGGCAAGCGCCCTGTTCGCGCGGGGCGTCAGTGCCGTCTTCACCGACCGGCTCGATCTGTTCGCCTCCGAAACAAGTGCTTACAAAGGCTTGCATTTGGATGGCTGATTTTTAACGCGGTTTAACTTCTAATGGCGTCCAGGGAGTTCGCCCTACATCACAGGAGGAAAACATGAAAACCGTCAAAGCACTTGCCGCCATCGCCGTCGTCCTGCCCACCCTGGCTTTCGCCCAGGCCAATACGCCGGGCGTCGACCAGCGCCAGATCAACCAGGAGCGTCGCATCGACCAGGGCGTCGCCTCGGGCAGCCTGACCCCGCGCGAGGCGAACCGCCTGGACCGCGGCCAGCAGCATGTCAACAACATGGAAACCCGGGCCAAGGCGGATGGCGTGGTGACCCGCCAGGAGCGGGCGCGCATCCATCACGCGCAGGACGTGCAAAGCGACCGTATCTACCGCCAGAAACACGACCGCCAGCATGACTACAATCACGATGGCCGCATGGATCGCCCGCGCCATCGCTGAATCCCTGTCGCCGACACCGAAAACCCGCCGCCGCGCGGGTTTTTCTTTTTGCGCCGGCGGCGTCCCGGCGGGCCATGCTCCTGCACTGAAGGCCGGCACTTTCATTTAAAATGGACGGTTTCGAATTCCAACGCCGCGAAGGCCGCCAGCTTATGAAAAGCTCTGAAATCCGCCAGCAATTCCTCGACTTCTTCGCCTCGAAGGGGCACCAGATCGTCGCCTCCTCGTCGCTCGTTCCGCACGATGACCCGACGCTGCTGTTCACCAACGCCGGCATGAACCAGTTCAAGGACGTCTTCCTCGGTTTCGACAAGCGCCCCTACAGCCGCGCCACCACCTCGCAGAAATGCGTTCGCGCCGGCGGCAAGCACAACGACCTCGAGAACGTCGGCTACACCGCGCGCCACCACACCTTCTTCGAGATGCTGGGCAACTTCAGCTTCGGCGACTACTTCAAGCGCGATGCGATCAAGTACGCCTGGGAACTGCTGACCGAGGTCTACAAGCTGCCCAAGGACAAGCTGATGGTCACCGTCTATGCCGAGGACGACGAGGCCTACGACATCTGGCACAAGGAAGTCGGCGTGCCGGCCGAGAAGATCGTGCGCATCGGCGACAACAAGGGCGCCCGCTACGCTTCCGACAACTTCTGGATGATGGGCGACACCGGCCCCTGCGGCCCGTGCACCGAGATCTTCTACGACCACGGCGAGCAGCACTGGGGCGGCCCCCCGGGATCGCCGGACGAAGACGGCGACCGCTTCATCGAAATCTGGAACAACGTGTTCATGCAGTTCAACCGCGACGAAGCCGGGGTCATGCATCCGCTGCCCAAGCCGTCGGTCGACACCGGCATGGGCCTGGAGCGCATCTCCGCCGTGCTGCAGCACGTCCATGCCAACTACGAGATCGATCTCTTCCAGAAGCTGATCGCCGCCGCCGCGCGCGAAACCTCAGATGCGGACATCAACAGCCCGTCGCTGAAGGTGCTGGCCGACCATATCCGCGCCTGCTCCTTCCTCATCGCCGACGGCGTCATCCCGGGCAACGAGGGCCGCGGCTACGTGCTGCGCCGCATCATCCGCCGCGCCATCCGCCACGGCTACAAGCTCGGCGCCCGCGCCGCCTTCTTCCACAAGATGGTGCCGGACCTGGTGGCCGAGATGGGCGAAGCCTATCCGGAACTCAAGGAAAACCAGGCCAAGGTGGTCGCCACGCTGAAGCAGGAAGAAGACCGCTTCTTTGCCACCATCGAGCACGGCATGGCCATTCTCGAAGGCGAACTGGCCGACATGGCCGCCAAGGGCATCGCCGTCTTCAACGGTGAAACCGCCTTCAAGCTGCACGACACCTACGGCTTCCCGCTCGACCTGACGGCCGACATCTGCCGCGAGCGCGACTTCACCGTCGACGGCGCCGCCTTCGACGCCGCGATGGCCCGCCAGAAGGAGCAGGCGCGTGCCGCCGGCAAGTTCAAGATGGCGCTGGCGCTGGAATATGCCGGCGAGGAAACCACCTTCCACGGCTACGAATCGCTCGACGCCAGGGGCAAGGTGCTGGCGCTGTACAAGGACGGTGCCGCCGTCAATGAGCTGAACGAAGGCGACCTCGGCGTCGTCGTCCTCGACAACACCCCGTTCTATGCCGAATCCGGCGGCCAGTGCGGCGATCGCGGCGAACTGAAGGGCGTCGGCGGCATCTTCGCGGTCGAGGATACGCTGAAGATCCAGGCCGCCGTCTTCGGCCACCACGGCGTGCTGAAGACCGGCAAGCTGGTCGTCGGCCAGGAAGTCGCGGCCCGTGTCGACGCGGTGTCGCGCGCGGCGACGGCCCGCAACCACTCGGTCACCCACCTGATGCACAAGGCCTTGCGCCAGGTGCTCGGCGGCCACGTGCAGCAGAAGGGTTCCCAGGTCGATCCGGACAAGACCCGTTTCGACTTCGCGCACAGCCAGCCGATGACCGCCGAGGAAATCCGCGAGGTCGAGGAAATCGTCAATGCCGAGATCCTCGCCAATGCCGCCACCGACAGCCGCGTCATGGCCATCGACGATGCCCAGAAGTCGGGCGCGATGATGCTCTTCGGCGAAAAGTACGGCGATGAAGTGCGCGTCGTCGCCATCGGCTCGTCCAAGGAACTGTGCGGCGGCACGCACGTCGGCCGTACCGGCGACATCGGCCTGTTCAAGATCGTCAGCGAGGCCGGCGTTGCCGCCGGCGTGCGCCGCGTCGAGGCGATCACCGGCAACAACGCGCTGGCCTACGTGCAGGCGCAGGAAAACCGTGTCCAGGGCATCTCCGCGCTGCTGAAGACGACCCCGGAAGAGATCGCCGAGCGCGTCGTCGGCATCATGGACAACGTCCGTGCGCTGGAAAAGGAGCTGGCCCGCCTGAAGTCGAAGCTGGCTGCCTCGCAGGGCGACGATCTGGTCGGCCAGGCCGTCGACGTCAAGGGCGCCAAGGTATTGGCCGCGACGCTGGAAGGTGCCGATGTCACCGCCTTGCGCGAAACCATGGACAAGCTCAAGGACAAGCTGAAGTCCGCCGCCATCGTGCTGTCGTCGGTCGCCGACGGCAAGGTCACGCTGATCGCCGGCGTCACCGCCGACCTGACCGGCAAGGTCAAGGCCGGCGAACTGGTCAACCTGGTCGCCCAGCAGGTCGGCGGCAAGGGGGGCGGGCGTCCGGACATGGCGCAGGCCGGCGGCACCCAGCCGGAAAACCTGCCGGCCGCGCTGGCCTCCGTCCAGGGCTGGGTCGACGCCAAGCTGTGAAAGCGCTGGCCGCCATCCTGCTGATGCTGGGGGCGGGGCTATGCCTCGCCGCCGAGCCGGAGCGCACGCCGATCGAGGCCGTGACCTCCGACGGGCAGCCGGTGCGCCTGTTTCCGAACGGGCACTGGGAGTTCGTCGATACGGCCAGGGCCGAAGCCGCCCGGAAAGTCGCGGCCGACTACCCGGAAAACAAGGTGCGCAACGCCGAGGCGCAAGGGGGATTGTTCGGCGTCGGGCGTACCCTGATGCCGGGCGACAAGGACTACAACCGCGGCTCGCTCAATCCCAAGCTGCGTTAAGCGGCCAGGCCCGCGCCGCTCAGTTTTCCAGGCGGCGCGTGGCGCCGCCCGTCGCTTCCTCGGCGATGCGGGTTGCCTCGCCGTCGATGACGGTCGATGAGCGTTCCGGCGCGGCGCGGAAGGGGTTTTCCTGGGTCATGCCGTCCCAAGGCTCGGCACGCTGGCGATTGATCTCCTGGCGCAGTTTCCGGGTCCGCCACCACAGCCAGCCGCCGAGAACCAGGCCGAGGACGGCGACGACGGCCAGGGCGACCAGCGAAAACATGAAAGCCAGAACGAGGAAGGCGGCACTCAGGACGAAGGCGAGCAGTTTGGCCAGCGGCCCCTGGGGCGGCCGGCCAAGCGCGTTATGTCCGAATTGCTGGTATGGGCGTTCGCTATCCATGGCATGTCGTGAAGTAGGTGACCCGACGATTATAGGGGCGGCCTGCCCGGCCGGATGTTGTCAGGCTGTGGCGGTTTTGTAACGAAACTCAGGCCGACTGTTCCTGGCCGATCTCGTTGGCCCATTGCAGGGCCAGGGTCTGCGCCCGATTGATGGCTTTCACGCCCAGGCCGGGCAATTCGGCCAGTGCGGCGCTCAGGTCCCTGGTGTCGCCGCGCTCGCTGCTTTCGGTGATGCGCAACAGGGCGCCCAACCGGCCGCTGCCGTGGCACAGCGCATCCCGCACGTCGCTGGCGAGGCCGAGCGGGGCGACGATTTCCTCGATGGTCTGGGCGACCAGAACGGGCATCAGGGACATGATGCCGACCATGAAGACCCGGTCGGCCAAGCCGCTGTCGCCGGGGCTCAGTTCGTCGGCCAGCAGTTCCATCAGCCGGCCGCGCGTGGCCGCCATCTGGAGGAGCGGGTTGCCGCTTGCGCTCTGCTTGCCCGAGGCGAAGAGCAGCAGCTGCAGCCAGCGCTGGAGCTGGCGTCGGCCGAGAACGGCGATGGCGTGGCCCAGCGAGGTGATGCGTTCGGTGCAGCCGGCGCCGACGGAGTTGGTCATGCGCAGCAGGTTGACGGTCAGGCCCGGCTCGGGCTTCAGCGCCGCTTCGAGTTCGCAGGTGTCGGCGTCGCCAAGCAGCAGCCCCATCAGCTTCATCAGCGACAGCTGCGAGTGATCCAGCTTCTTGCCGGCGATGATGGTCGGTTTGGCGAAGTAGTAGCCCTGGAACAGGGTGAAGCCCAGCTTCAGGCACTGTTCCATCTGCTCGCGCGAGTCGACCTTCTCGGCCAGCAGTTGCTTGCCCATGGGCTTGAGCTTCATGCTCAGCTGCATCAGCTGGACGCGCGACAGCGGCTGGATGTCGACCTTGACGATGTCGACCAGGGCCAGCAGCTCGGCAAACTCCGGCTCGAGCTGGATGACATCGTCGAGGGCCAGCGTGAAACCGGCGGCTTTCAGGGCGCCGCAGCGCTCGACGACGGCCGGCGTCGGCGGCACGGTTTCCAGGATTTCCAGAACGACCGCGTGGCGGGGCAGCAATTCGAGCATGTCGCTGAACAGGAACGCTTCGTCGACATTGATGAAGCCGCGATGCTTGCCCAGTGCCGCCGCGACGCCGAGTTCGGTGAAGGCGTTGGCGATGACGGTGGCGGTGGCCTCGACCCCGTCGGTGACGTCGGCAAAATTGTGGCTGCCGCTGCGGAAAAGGAGTTCGTAAGCGAACAGCTGCTGGTCGCGGTCGAGGATCGGCTGGCGTCCGAGGAACAACTGGTCGGCGGCTGATTCGCTCACGAAAATTCCTTAAAACGGTAGCTGGATGCCTGGCCACACCGCGTTGAGCGCCTGCCGGAAACCCTGCTGGATGCGTTCCAGCGCCGCCGCATTGTCGGCTTCGAAGCGCAGGACGACAACCGGCGTGGTGTTCGACGGGCGGGCCAGCCCGAAGCCGTCAGCGTACTCCACCCGGACGCCGTCGATCGTGATGATTTCCTCGGCGCCGGCGAATTTTCCGTTGGCCTTCAGTTTGTCGATCAGGGCGAACGGCTCGCCTTCCGCCATCTTGATGTTCAGTTCCGGGGTCGACGGGGCATTGGGCAGGTTCTTGAGCACCGGGTTGGCGTCGGCCGCCTTGCTCAGGATCTCGAGCAGGCGGGCGCCGGTGTACAGGCCGTCGTCGAAGCCGTACCAGCGTTCCTTGAAGAAGGTGTGGCCGGACATCTCGCCGGCCAGCGGGGCGCCGGTTTCCTTGAGCTTGGCCTTGACCAGCGCGTGGCCGGTGTTCCACATCAGCGGCACGCCGCCGTGCTGGCGGATCCACGGGGCGAGCAGGCGGGTGCATTTGACGTCGTAGATGACCTGGCCGCCCGGCACGCGCGACAGCACGTCGGCGGCGAAGAGCATCAGCTGGCGGTCGGGGAAGATGATCTCGCCGTCCTTGGTCACCACGCCGAGGCGGTCGCCGTCGCCGTCGAAGGCGATGCCGATCTCGGCGTCGGTTTCCTTGAGCGCCCTGATCACGTCGGCCAGGTTTTCCGGCTTGGAGGGGTCCGGGTGGTGGTTGGGGAAATTGCCGTCGACCTCGCAATAGAGCGGCACGATGTCGCAACCCAGGCGTTTGAACAGCTCGGGGGCGATCGCCCCGGCGACGCCGTTGCCGCAATCCATGACGATCTTCATCGGGCGGGCCAGCTTGACGTCGCCGACGATCTTGTCGACGTAGGCGGCCGTGATGTCGGCGCTGCGGCGCTGGCCCTGGCCGTGCTTCAGGTTGCCGGCCTCGATCCGCTTCTTGAGGTCCTGGATGGCGTCGAGGGCCAGCGTGGTGCCGCCGATGACCATCTTCAGGCCGTTGTAGTCCGGCGGGTTGTGGCTGCCGGTGACCGAGACGCAGGAGTGACAGCCCAGTTCGTAGGCGGCGAAGTAGGTCAGCGGGGTCGGCACGCAGCCGACGTCGATGGCGTCGACCCCGGCGGCGTTGATGCCGTCCATCAGGGCGCCGGCCAGTTCAGGGCCGGACAGGCGGCCGTCGCGGCCGACGGCGATGGCGGTCTGGCCCTGTTCGACGGCCAGCGAACCGAGGGCGTGGCCAACCTGGCGGACGACGTCGGCGGTCAGCGATTTATTGACGATGCCCCGGATATCGTAGGCCTTGAAAATTTCGGCAGGAAGCTGGTTCATGATGATGTTTGCTTATGACAATTCGGAAATGAAGAAGTGTAAGAGCCTTTGCGGCAGCCAGTCTAGGTTTCCCGGAAAGGAACCGCTGACGAAGCCGACGTGGCCGCCGGTGGCCGGCTGCTCGAGGCGGACGCTGGCGCTGATGTCGGCCGGGCCGGGCAGCGCCGAGGCCGGCAGGAAGGGATCGTTTCTCGGATTGACGACCAGGGCGGGCACGGCAATCGTTTTCAGCCAGGCCTTGGCCGACGAGCGGGTCCAGTAATCGTCGGCACCGGCAAAACCATGCACCGGGCCGGTCACCGCGTCGTCGAAGTCCCACAGGTTGCGCGAGCGGCGCATCCGGGTTTCGTCGAAAAGCCCGGGGAAGCGCTCAAGACGGGCGGCCGACCGGGATTTCAGCGTGTCGAGGAAATGCCGGGTGTAGATGCGGTTGAAGCCCCGTGCCAGATGGTGGCCGCAAGCGGCGAGGTCGAGAGGGGCGCAGATGCCGGCGACGCCGGTGACCAGCGTGGCGGCGGATTGCTGCTGTTCGCCGGCCCATTTGAGCAGCGCGTTGCCGCCCAGCGAAATCCCGGCGGCGTGCAGGCGGCGGCCGGCGTTGCCCTGGTGCAGGCGACGCAGGATCCAGTCGATTTCCGTCGAGTCGCCGGAATGGTAGGCGCGCGGGCGGCGATTCAGTTCGCCGGAGCAGCCGCGGAAGTGCGGCAGGGCGAGGCGCCAGCCGATGCGCCGGCAGGCGCGGGCGGTCGAGATGGCGTAATGGCTGCGGGCGCTGCCTTCCAGGCCATGGAAGAGAACCAGCAAGGGCGATCCGGCCGGGCCGTCGAGGTGATCGACGTCGATGAAGTCGCCGTCCGGCGTTTCCCAGCGCTCGCGGCGCAGCGGGATGGCTTGCGGCTTGATCAGCAGGGGCCAGAGGGTCTGGGCCTGGCCACCGGGTAGCCAGCCGGGGGCGCGGTAGGGGTTCAATGCAGCGTATGCGGGATGGCGTCGGCCATGGCCTGGTGGCCATCGTCGGCGGCCGAGGCATGCCGGCTGACCATCCGCCAGCCATGGGCGCCGCGGACGTAAACGTGGGTGACGTGGAGCGGTCCGTGCGGGCTGGGATCATCGCCGACGAACAGGATTTCCGTCAGGTGATGGATGGCCATGACGCTACCCTGCCAGTGGGCAATCGACTCGGGCTGGACCTTGATGCGGGCGCTGGTGAAGATGCTGCGCCAGCTTTCGCGGATCGGCGCCTCGCCGCGCAGGCGGACGCCGGTCGGATGTACGCAGATGGTGTCTTCGTCCTCGGCCCAGACCAGCATCAGCAAATCGGCATCGCCGTGCGCGATGGCGTCGTAGAAGGCATGTTCGACATCGTCGGGCGAGGCGAAATGACCGGGCTTGCTCATGGCGAGATCCATTGTTGGCAATGCGCGAGAACCTGCCCGGGCGACAGTTTGTTCAGGCAATCGAGATGGCCGAGCGGGCACTCCCGCTTGAAGCAGGGGCTGCAGTCGAGGTTCAGGCTGACGATGTCGGCGCGATTCGACAAGGGCGGCGTGAAACCCGGCGACGACGAACCGTAGAGGGCGACGATGGGCCGGTCGAGGGCGGCGGCGACGTGCATCAGCCCGGAGTCGTTGCACACCACCAGGTCGGCCAGGGCCAGCAGGTCGACCGCCTGGCCGAGCGACGTGGCGCCGCACAGGTTGCGGCACAGGCCGGGCGCGAGCCGGGCGATTTCCTCGGCGACGGCGTGGTCCTTGGGCGAGCCGAACAGCCAGATGGCGCAGCCTTGTTCCGCCAGGCTGCGGGCCAGCGTGGCGAAATGCGCGGCCGGCCAGCGCTTGGCCGGGCCGTATTCGGCGCCCGGGCAGAAGGCGACGATGCGTTCCGGCTTGCTCAGGCCGAGTTCGGCCAGGGTGCGCTGCCGGTCGGCCTGGCTGGAGCTGATGCGCGGGTGGGCGATCGGCTTGGCCGGCGGCGTGCCCGGGGTTTCGGCCAGTTGCATGAAGCGCTCGACCATCAGCGGCAGCGCCTGCTTGTCGAGGTCGTGGCGGACATTGATCAGGCCGTAGCGCGATTCCCCGGTGAATCCGACGCGTTGCGGGATACCGGCCAGCCACGGCACCAGGGCCGATTTCAGCGAATTGGGCAGGACATAGACCGCGTCATAGCCGCGGGCGGCGAGATCGCGGCCCAGGCGCCAGCGAGCTTTCAGCGACAACTGGCCGTGCCCGAAGGGGCTGTCGACGACATCGCGGATTTCCGCCATGCGATGCAGCACCGGCGCCACCCAGCGCGGCGCCAGGGCGTCGAGTTGCAGGCCGGGGTGGCGGGCGCAGAGCCGCGCAAACAGCGGCTGCGCCATGATGGTGTCGCCGATCCACGAGGGGGCGACGATGAGGGCTTTCATCGCGTTGCTAGTAGCTAGTTGTTAGTCGCTAGCAACTAATGACTAGCGACTAGCGACTAGTGGTGTCCCTTGGGCGCTTCGCCGGTGAAGACGTACTTGGCGCTGCAGTACGGGCAGGTGACTTCGCCGGTCTTCAGCACGTCGAGGAAAACGCGCGGATGCTGGCTCCACAGCGGCGCGTTCGGCGTTGGGCAGTGCAGCGGCAGGTCGTGGGCGGTGATTTCGATGCTCTTCTTGTCGGACATGGTTTTCTCCCTGGATTAGACGACGGCCAGCCAGTCGGCATGCGCGGCGGAGCGGCCATAGACCACGTCGAAATACTTTTCCTGCAGCGCCTTGGTGATCGGGCCGCGATGGCCGACACCGATCTGGCGGTTGTCGAGTTCGCGGATCGGCGTCACTTCGGCGGCGGTGCCGGTGAAGAAGGCTTCGTCGGCGCAATAGACTTCGTCGCGGGTGATGCGCTTCTCGATGACCTCGATGCCCAGCTCGCCGGCCAGTTGCATGACGGTGGCGCGGGTGATGCCTTCCAGGCAGGCCGTCAGGTCAGGCGTGTACAGCTTGCCGTTCTTGACGATGAAGAGGTTCTCGCCGGCGCCTTCGCAGGCGTAGCCTTCCGGATCGAGGAGCAGGGCTTCGTCGTAGCCGTCGGTGGTCGCCTCGTTGTTGGCGAGGATGGAGTTCATGTAGTTGCCCGAGGCCTTGGCGCGCACCATGGTGATATTCACGTGGTGGCGGGTGTAGGACGAGGTCTTGATGCGGATGCCGCGCTGCATGCCTTCCTCGCCGAGGTAGGCGCCCCACGGCCAGGCGGCGATGATGACGTGAACCTTGGCGCCCTTGGGCGAAACGCCCATCTTTTCCGAGCCGTAGAAGGCGAGCGGACGGAGATAGCCGGATTCGAGCTTGTTGGCGCGGATGACTTCCTTCTGCGCCTCGTTCAGTTCCTCGACCGAGTACGGCATCTGCATCTGGAAGATGTGAGCCGAACGGAACAGGCGCTCGGTGTGTTCCTTGAGACGGAAAATCGCCGTGCCGCGCTCGGTCTTGTAGGCACGGACGCCCTCGAATACGCCCATGCCGTAGTGCAGGGAGTGGGTGAGGACGTGGGTGGTCGCTTCGCGCCAGGGCACAAGCTTGCCATCCTGCCAAATGAAACCGTCGCGATCCGACATGGACATGGTGATTCTCCGTGTTGCCGTGTGTAAAAGCCCATAATTCTAGCCGAATTCAGACGGTAAAATAATGGTTTTGCCGTTCGAGTCTCGCCATGGTCTGGAAGCCCCACGTCACCGTCGCCGCCGTCGTCTATCGCGACGGCAAGTTCCTGTTGGTCGAGGAGGAAACCGAGGCCGGCCTGGCCTTCAACCAGCCGGCCGGACACCTCGAGGAGGACGAGCCGCTGGTCGATGCAGTGGTGCGCGAGGCGCTGGAGGAGACGGCCTACCACTTCAAGCCGACGCACCTGGTCGGCATCTACCACTGGAAGCATCCGACCAAGGAAGACACGACCTATCTGCGCTTCGCCTTTGCCGGCGAATTGCGTGGCTTCGAGGCGGACCGCAAGCTGGACGACGGCATCGTCGCCGCCCGCTGGCTGACGCTGGACGAGGTCCGGGCGACGCAGGCGCGCCATCGCAGCCCGCTGATCCTGCGCTGCTGCGAGGATCTGCTGGCCGGCAAGCGCTACCCGCTCGACATGCTGGTGCACTACGACTGATGTTGCGCTGCTGGTGCCTGCTGCTCGCCTGCTTCTCCGGCGGCCTGTTCGCCGATGAGTCGGTGCGCATCTGCCACGGCTATGGCTGCGAGCATCAGGTAGCGGTGCGTTATACCGAAGGCCAGCTCGGGCAGGTTCGCCGGATGCTGTTTGCCGCGGCCGACCCGGCCGGCGAGCGCGGCGTGCTGGCCGTGGCTGTCGGCCGCCTGTACGAGTGGGGCGGCGAGCAGTCGGATATTCGCAACGATCGCGGCGGCAATTTCGACGACGACAATGTGTCGGGCAAGATGGATTGCATCGATCATTCGACCTCGACCACCCGCCTGCTGCAGTTGCTGGCCAGGCGCGGCTACCTGCGCTGGCATCGCGTGCTCGAGCCGGAGAGCCGGAATTTCGCCGGCCTGGTGCCGGTGCATTGGTCGGCGGTGATCGAGGAAAAAAGTCAGGAGGGCGAACCGCGGCGCTACGTCGTCGATAGCTGGTTCGTCGATAATGGAAAGCCGGCGGTGGTGTTGCCGCTGGAAGACTGGAAGAAAGGGGCTGGGCCCGATGTCTAAGAAAACCGTGGTCGTCGGCTTGTCCGGCGGTGTCGATTCCTCCGTGGCGGCCTTGCTGCTCAAGCGCCAGGGCTGGAACGTGATCGGCCTGTTCATGAAGAACTGGGAAGACGACGATACCGATGAGTATTGCTCGTCGCGGCAGGATCTGATCGACGTGATGAGCGTCGCCGACCGCATCGGCATCGACGTCGAAGTGGTCAATTTCGCCGCCGAATACCGCGAGCGCGTGTTCTCCGAGTTCCTGCGCGAGTACCTGGCCGGGCGGACGCCGAATCCGGACATCCTGTGCAACTCGGAAATCAAGTTCAAGGCCTTCCTCGACCATGCCATGAAACTGGGCGCCGAGAAGATCGCCACCGGCCACTACGCCGGGGTGCGCGAGTTCGACGGCGAGTTCCAGCTGCTGAAGGCCGAGGACGGCACCAAGGACCAGAGCTATTTCCTGTATCGGCTGAACCAGGCGCAGTTGTCGAAGACCCTGTTCCCGCTGGCCGACATCTACAAGCGCGAGGTGCGCAAGATCGCCGAGGCGGAAGGCCTGCATGTCGCCGCCAAGAAGGATTCGACCGGCATCTGCTTCATCGGTGAGCGCCCGTTCAAGGATTTCCTGTCGCGCTACCTGCCGCCGAAGAAGGGCGAGATCCGCCGCCTCGACGACGGCAAGGTCATGGGCGAGCACGACGGCCTGATGTACCACACGCTCGGCCAGCGCAAGGGGTTGCATATCGGCGGCATCAAGGAAAAGGGCGTGGCGGGCGGCGGCGACCACGACGCCTGGTTCGTGGCCGGCAAGGATATGGACAGGAACGTGCTGTACGTCGTGCAGGGGCACGATCATCCGGCCTTGCTCAAGGAAGGGCTGGTCGCCGAGCAGTTGAGCTGGGTGTCGGCCAAGGCGCCGCACACGCACTGGGTGTATACCGCCAAGCCGCGCTACCGGACCTCGGACCAGCCGTGCGAAGTGGAGCGCGTCGATGCGGCGTCCTGCGAGATTCGCTTTGCCGAGCCGCAGTGGGCGCTGACGCCGGGGCAGTCGGTGGTTCTGTACGAAAGCCGCGTCTGCCTCGGGGGCGGCATCATCCGCTAGGCGCTTGCGCCGACGGTGCCGGGGTCAGCGGTTTTCGATCACGGCACCAAAGGCGTGCACCAGGTCAGGGTCGTGCTTGCTGCCCGACTCGCTGACCAGGATGTCCATGACCGCCCGGTGGTTGCGCGCGTCATGGTAGGGGCGGCGGGCGATCATCGCATCGTAGCTGTCCACCACGGAAATGATGCGGGCGTCGAGCGGAATGGCGCTGCCCTGGAGTCCGTCCGGGTAGCCCGAGCCGTCGAAGTGCTCGTGATGGTGCCTGACCGTGCGCGCCACGCTGCTCGCCCGGCCGCCGTTGATGGCGAGAACGATCTGCTCGCCGATCAGCACGTGCTGCTTCATGCATTCCCACTCGTGGGCCTCGAAGGGTGCGGGCTTGCGCAGGACGGTGTCGGGGATGCCGATCTTTCCCAGGTCGTGGAAGCGCGCCCCCAGCGACAAATGCTCCAGTTCCTTGCTGGTCAGGCCCAGGTGCTTGCCCAGGGCTTCCGACAGTTGGACGACGCGATCGCAGTGGACGCGTGTGTAGTGGTCACGAGCGCCCAGCGCAACCGTGAGTGCGTGGGCGATGGCGTCGATCGGCGTTGCCGCTTCGGGGGGAGAAATCATGCGTGACGTCCTCTGGATGGTCCCGGCTAGAGGGAGACTGGCCAAAAGGATTTTGGTTCAGTGGGTATAAACGAAAAGGGCGCCTGTGGCGCCCTGGATTGGCTGTGCGGTGCGCTCAATCGTGCGGGATCGTGTCGGCGAAGGCCGGGCGCTGCATCAGTTTGTCATACAGCTTGGAAAGGTTCGGATGGTCGGCCTGCCAGGCGATTTCCGGGAAGCGGAAGTTCAGGTAGCCGAGTGCCGTGCCCAGCGCCAGGTCGGCCATCGAAATGTGCGTGCCCATGCAGAAGCTCTTTTCGTCCAGCTCTTCCGACATGAAGGCGAGCGCGCGCTTGACCTTGGCGAACTGGCGTTCGACCCAGTCGGCGCTTTGCTCGCTGGCCGGGCGCTTGCGCTCGAGGAGGGCGGCGACGGCGGCGTCGCACAGGCCGTCGGCCAGGGCTTCCCAGCGCTTGACCTCGATGCGCTCGCGGTTGGGGGCGGGGAAGAGCTTGTTGTTCGGCGTGACGTTGTCGATGTATTCGACGATGACGCGGGAGTCGAACAGCGCGGTATCGTCGTCAAGAACCAGAACGGGAATCTTGCCCAGCGGATTGTAGTCCGGCACTTTGCTGTCGTTCGCCCAGGGCGAGTCGACCACGAAATCGTATTCAATCTTTTTTTCCGCCAGCACGATACGCACTTTGCGCGTGTAGGGGCTGGTATGGGAGCCGATCAGCTTCATCGCGAGCTCTCTGGTTTGGGGGCTTCGATTATAGCGTATGGGCAGCGCATGGCGGGGAAGGTAAAATTACCGGCTTATTGAAAAGGATGTGCATATGACCTTCGATCCCTTGACTGCCCTTTCCCCGCTCGACGGCCGCTACGCCGGCAAGGTTGACGCCCTGCGCGAGCATTTTTCCGAGTTCGGCTTGATCCGCGCCCGCCTCAAGGTGGAGATCGAATGGCTCAAAGCCCTGTCAGCCGAGCCGCATTTCGCCGAGATCGCCGCCTTCTCGCCGGCCACCGTCGCCGAGCTGGACGCGCTGGTCGCCAACTTCGGGCCGCAACAGGCCGCCGAGGTGAAGGCCATCGAAGCCACCACCAACCACGACGTCAAGGCGCTGGAATACTGGATCAAGGACAAGACCAAGGGCAATGCCGAAGTGGTCAAGGTCAGCGAGTTCATTCACTTCGCCTGCACCTCCGAAGACATCAACAACCTGTCGCACGCGCTGATGTGCCAGGGCGCCCGCGAGCAGGCCATGCTGCCGACGCTGGACAAGGTCATCGCCAAGCTGGTCGAACTGGCCCACGCCTACGCCGACATCCCGATGATGAGCCGCACCCACGGCCAGCCGGCGACGCCGTCGACCATGGGCAAGGAAATGGCCAATACCGCCTACCGCCTGCAGCGCGCCCGCGCCCGCATCGCCGCCGTCGAACTGCTCGGCAAGATCAACGGCGCGGTCGGCAACTACAACGCCCACCTCGCCGCCTACCCGGGCTACGACTGGGAAGGCTTCGCCAAGAAGTTCGTCGAGTCGCTCGGCCTCGTCTTCAACCCCTACACCATCCAGATCGAGCCGCACGACGCGCTGGCCGAGCTGTTCGACGCCTTCGCCCGCGCCAACAGCATCCTGGTCGACCTCGACCGTGACGTCTGGGGCTACATCTCGCTCGGCTTCTTCAAGCAGAAGGTCAAGGCCGGCGAGATCGGCTCGTCGACGATGCCGCACAAGGTCAATCCGATCGACTTCGAGAATTCCGAAGGCAACCTCGGCCTGGCCAACGCCGTGCTCAAGCACCTCGCCGAGAAGCTGCCGATCTCGCGCTGGCAGCGCGACCTGACCGATTCGACGGTGCTGCGCAACATGGGCGTCGGCCTCGGCTACACGCTGCTCGGCTACGATTCGCTGCTGAAGGGCCTGGGCAAGCTGGAAATCAATGCCGACCTGATGAAGGCCGACCTCGACGCCAACTGGGAACTGCTCGCCGAGCCGATCCAGACCGTGATGCGCCGCTACGCCGTGCCGAACGCCTACGAAAAGCTCAAGGAACTGACCCGCGGCACCCGCGTCTCGCGCGACGGCATGCAGGCCTTCGTGTCCACGCTGGACATCCCGGAAGCCGCCAAGGCCGAGCTGCTCAAGCTGACGCCGTGGGACTACACCGGCAAGGCCGCCGAACTGGCCAAGCGCATCTAAGCCATGAAGTGCAGCAAGTGCGGCCAGGACGTGCCGGCCGATGCCATCTACTGTCCGCATTGCACCGGCGACCGGAAAACCACGGATCAGGAAGTGATCCGTGGCGGCATCCGGGGCGGTGCGATCGGCCTGTTCCTCGGCATGCTGCCGATGGCCTGGCTGCTCTTCCATTTCGGCGCCGAGCGCGGCATCAAGGCCATCGCCTTCACCGTGCCCATCGCCACCTTCACCACCGGCCTGGTCATCGGCCTGGTCAGGGCCAAGCGGGACTGGAAGTAGGGGGGGGCTGGTTGCTGGTAGCTAGTCGTTAGTTGCTAGCAAAACCCAATGCCAACCCCGAGCGCTAACGACTAACTACCAACGACTAGCAACTAAAAATGTCTTTTGCCGAAAATCTGAAGAAACTGCCGGGCATCTCGCACCTGGCCGCCATCAACCTGCTCGACGCCGACGGCAATGTCGCCGCCAGCATCGAGAACAAGGCCGGCAGCCAGGGTTCACTGGCGGTCTACAACCATCTGGCGCAGACCTACGGGTCGATCAACGCCGAGGCGGCCAGGAAAGGCCTGGAAATCTTCGCCGAGCATACCGAGGACGAGCGCGCCAATCCGGGCAAGCATCCGAACATCGCCCGCCTGCTGGCCATCGACGCCGGCGCGCCGGCGCTGCGCGTCAAGCACGTCTTCGCGGTGTGATCCCGGGTCGGTGACCCAGGTCACTGAAATGCAGCCTGTGGCTGATAGAGTGCGGTTTGACGGGCCGTTCGAAAGTATTTGGGAATAGTTGCCGGCCCGGCTGCGTATACATCGGTGTATTTAACCCAACAACGGAGAAGAATTCATGAAGTCGAAGCTTTTGCTGTCCCTGCTGGCGGTCGCCATGGCCGGTACCGCCGTCGCCCAGGTCAAGCCGGAAGATGCCATCAAGTTCCGCCAGTCGGGCTATGGTTTCATGGCCTGGAACATGCAGCGCATCAAGATGAACGTTGAAGGCGGCAACTACAACAAGGAAGAGGTCGTCAAGGCGGCCAACGCCATCCAGGCCATCGCCAACGCCGGCATGGGCGCGCTGTACCTGCCGGGCACCGACAAGGGCACCGGCTGGGAGCCGACCCGCGCCAAGGCCAACATCTGGACGGACAAGGAAAAGCTGGGCAAGGTGGCCATGGAGTTCAACAAGGAAGCCAATGAAATGGCCAAGGTCGCGGCAAGCGGCGACGCGGCTGCGGTTGGCGTCCAGTTGGGCAAGCTCGGCGGTACCTGCAAGGGATGCCACGACGATTTCAAGGCCAAGAAGTAAGGCCGCACGTTCCGGTTGCGGCATGCAGGCGCCCTTGGGCGCCTGTTTCATTTGACGAGGAAGGGCAGGGTATGAGCAGCAAGCGGATTCTCCTGTGGGATCTACCGACGCGCCTGTTTCACTGGCTGCTGGCGGCCTCGGTGGTCGCCGCCGTGGTGAGCGGGCAAATCGGCGGCAATCTGATCGAGTGGCATGGAAAAATCGGCATCCTGATCGCCGGCCTGCTGGGCTTTCGCCTGGTCTGGGGCGTGCTCGGCTCGACCTACGCCCGTTTTGCCCATTTCTTTCCGACGCCTGCCAGGATCAGGGCCTACCTGGGCGGTCGCTGGCGTGGCGAGGGGCACAATCCGCTCGGCGCGCTGTCGGTATTCGGCCTGGTCGTTCTGCTGCTCGTGCAGGTGGTCAGCGGGCTGATGGCCAACGACGACATCGCGTTTACCGGGCCGCTCGCCGATCTGGTCAGTCGCGAGATCAGCAACCGGCTGACCGGCGTGCACCAGCTGCTGTCGAATGTCCTGATCGGGCTTGTCGTCCTGCACATCGTCGCCATCGCTTTCTACGGCCACGTCAAGAAGCGGAACCTGGTCAAGCCGATGATTACCGGCTGGAAAGAGGATGCGGATGGCGAATCCGCTCGCGGCGGCGGTTTTCTGGCGCTGCTTGTCGCGCTGGCGATTGCCCTGGCGGCGATCTACGGTGCCAGCGGCGCCTGGTTGCCGGAGGCGCCGCCGCCGGCGGTCGGCGACGTGCCGACCTGGTAGCGGTACGGGGCGCCTTGGCGCCTCAGTCTTGCCGGTCCGCGTCGTATTGCAGCCAGTGCAGGACGGCTTCGTAGAGCTTGGCGGGGCTGATCGGCTTGGGCAGGTGGCTGTTCATGCCGGCCTCGAGGCAATCCTTGCGGTCTTCGTCGAAGGCGTTGGCGGTGGTGGCCAGGATCGGCGTGGCGGTGTTCAACGACTGGCCGCGGATGGCCCGGGTGGCTTCGGTGCCGCTCATGCGCGGCATCTGCATGTCCATCAGGATCAGCGCATAGGCGTTCTGGCGCGATAGCGCGAGGGCTTCCATGCCGTCGCCGGCGATGTCGACGGCAAGCCCCGCGTGCTCAAGCAACTCGCGGGCGATTTCCTGGCTGACCGGTTCGTCGTCGACAATCAGTATCCGCGCTCCCCCGAATCTGGCGCGGATCGTTTCCTCGGTTGCCGGCCCCGAAACGCTTGCGGGCAGGGGTAGCGAGGGCTGATGCAGGTCGCTGAGCCTGACGGTGAACCAGAAGGTGCTGCCGCGCCCGGGCTGACTCCTGACGCCGATGCTGCCGCCCATCAACTCGACCAGGCGCTTGCAGATGGCGAGGCCCAGGCCGGTGCCGCCATGGTGCCGGCTGGTCGAGCTGTCCGCCTGCTCGAAGGCCAGGAACAGCCGTTCCTGGTCTTCCGGCTGGATGCCGATCCCGGTGTCCTCCACTTCGAAGTGCACCATCAGCTCGTCGCCCTCGCTGCTCATGATGTCGGCGCGCACCGCCGCATGTCCGTGCGGCGTGAATTTCATGGCGTTGCCGAGCAGGTTGATCAGTACCTGGCCGAGGCGCAGCGGGTCGCCCGTCAATACCCGGTTCATCAGTTCCGGCGCGATGGCGATCCGGACATCGAGCCCGCGATTGCTGTCGGCGCGCAGGAGCAAGGCGTTCTGGACGTTGTTGATGACGCCCGACAGGGTGAATGGAACCGACTCCAGCGACATCCGGTTGGCCTCGATCTTGGAAATGTCGAGGATGTCGTTGATCACGGCGAGCAGATGGTTCGACGAACCGAGAATCTTGCCGATCTGGTCGCGCGCTTTCGGATCGTCGGTGCGTTTCATCAGCAGCGACGCCATGCCGATGATGCCGCTGAGCGGGGTGCGCAGTTCGTGGCTCATGTTGGCCAGGAAAGTGCTCTTGGCGCGGTTGGCCCGTTCGGCTTCCTCGACGGCGCGAATCAGCGCCGCTTCGTCCTGCAGGCGACGATTGCTGCTTTCCAGCGCCAGCGTGCGCTGGCGCAGCGCCTCGGTCAGGGCGTGGGTATCGGCCAGCGTGTTGCGATTCGTCCTCAGCAGCAGGAGCAGGTCGCCGAGCGGATTGTGGGCGGGAAGGGCGTGGAGCGGGATACCCAGGCTGGTCAGTTCGTCCGGATCGGTGACCCAGGGCCAGCCGAGGAAAAACAGCTGGCGCGATGCGCTGCAGGCAAACCATTCGCCCCGGAAGACCAGCGCCGGGGGCTGGCTCTGTCGCATCGCGGCGGGGCGCCGGTGTTCAGCCGAGAGTTGATCGAAGCTGGTGAATCCGCCGCTCTTGCCGATGGGCTGGAAGGCGCTGGCCAGCGAATCGCCGGCTTGCAATCCCGGGTAGGCCTTGCCCATCAGCGGACCGGTTTGCACGATGCGCAAGCGGTCGTCCAGCTCGATCAAAAAGGGAAATAGCTCGCCGAGTGGTAACGGAGAACCGTGCTCCATGTCAGGCGATCCGGATGTCGAAGCTGTCGTGGTCGGCGCCGGCGTTCCGGTCGCCGGACTGGCGGATCGTCAGGATCTTGCCGAAGCGTTCTCCCAGCCCCTCGATCAGGCCGACCACCATGGGGGCCAGGCCCGGGCGTTCCGAAAAGTAATGCAGTGTCAGTCCGTCGTCGCGGACATCGCTGCAGCTGAAGGAGGGCGGCTTGAGGGCCGGGTACATCAGACCGACCCGGACATGCAGGTCGTCGAGGTTGGCCAGGATTTCCTGCAGCGAACTGCCCGCCCCGTCGAGCAGCGATCCGTAGCCTTCCTGCCCGGTGAACAGCACCCAGTGGCGACCGAAATCCCGCAGCAGGGCGGCCGCTTCGATATTCAGCGATGCGCACGCCGCGCCGACCAGGCGATAGGTGATGTCGTCGGGATAGGACTCCATGCGGACGAAGAATTCAACATCAACCCCGGCCGCGGCCTTGATGGCCTGCCAGCTTGCGTCACCATGGTGCTTGCAAATGAATTCCTGCAATGCCCGATTGACTAGTCCGTACACGACGTTTGCCTCAAGTGCCTGATATATGCCGCAATTATGACAGTTGTGACATGTCTTGGGGAGGTGCCTTGGCCCGCAAGGCCGATGGCAAAAAAGAAGGGAGCCCGCGGGCTCCCCTCTTTCGTCGTCGATGCGGCAAGGCTTAGACGACGGCGCCTTCTTCGTTGGCGCCTTCGACGACCTTCTTCTGCCGGATGAACTGTTCACGCGATACGCCCAGCCACATGACCAGCGGGCTGGCGACCAGCACCGACGAGTAGATGCCGAAGCAGATGCCGATGGTCAGGGCGAGCGCGAAGTAGTAGAGCGTTTCGCCGCCGAAGATCAGCATCGACAGCACCATCAGCTGGGTGCTGCCGTGGGTGATGATGGTCCGGCTGATTGTGCTGGTGATGGCGTGGTCAAGGACCTCCGGCGTGCTCAGGCCACGCACCTTCTTGAAGGTTTCGCGCACCCGGTCGAAGACGACGACCGACTCGTTGACCGAATAGCCGAGCACGGCGAGCACCGCGGCCAGCACCGACAGCGAGAATTCCCACTGGAAGAAGGCGAAGAAGCCGAGAATGATCACCACGTCATGCAGGTTGGCGATGATGGCCGATACCGAGAAGCGCCATTCGAAGCGGAAGGCGAGGTAGATGACGATGCCGATGACGACCAGCAGCAGGGCCATGGCGCCGTTCTCGGCCAGTTCCTTGCCGACCTGCGGGCCGACGAACTCGACGCGCGACAGCGCGGCACCCGGGGCTTCGGTTTCCAGCGACTTCATGACGGCTTCGCCGAGCTGCGAGGTGTTCTGCTCGCCCTTGAGCGGCAGGCGGATCATGACGTCCTGCGACGAGCCGAAGTTCTGCACCGAGTAGTCGGAAAAGCCCGACTTGCCGAGCGCGCCGCGGATCTTCTCGAGATCGGCGGCCTGCTGGTACTTGACCTCGACCAGCGTGCCGCCGGTGAATTCGACCGACAGGTGCAGGCCCTTGGTGAACAGGAAGAACACGGCGAGGATGAAGGTGACGAGCGAAATGACATTGAACGTCAGCGCATGGCGCATGAACGGGATGTCTTTCTTGATGCGGAAAAATTCCATGTCCGTGATTCCTTATTTCTGCGTGCCGGCTGCGACGCCGGGCTTCCACACCTGGCCGATGGCGACCTTGGTCAGCTTCTTCTGGCGGCCGTAGATCAGGTTCACCAGGGCGCGCGAGACGACCACCGACGAGAAGATCGAGGTCAGGATGCCCAGGCAGTGCACCACGGCGAAGCCGCGCACCGGGCCGGAGCCGAAGATGAGCAGGGCGAGGCCGGCGATCAGGGTGGTGATGTTGGAGTCCAGGATGGTGCCGAAGGCGCGCTCGTAGCCTTCCGAGATGGCGGCCTGCGGCGGCATGCCGGCGCGCAGTTCCTCGCGGACGCGCTCGTTGATCAGCACGTTGGCGTCGATGGCCATGCCCAGCGTCAGCGCGATGGCGGCGATGCCGGGCAGGGTCAGCGTGGCCTGCAGCAGCGACAGGATGGCGACCAGGAACAGCAGGTTGGAGGCCAGCGCCAGCACCGAGACGACGCCGAACATCTGGTAGTAGAGGATCATGAACACGGCGATGGCGGCGAAGCCCCACATCGTCGAGTGGAAACCCTTCTTGATGTTCTCGGCGCCGAGCGACGGGCCGATGGTGCGTTCCTCGATGATCTCCATCGGGGCGGCCAGCGAGCCGGCGCGCAGCAGCAGGGCGGTATCGTTGGCTTCGACGGTGGTCATGCGGCCGGAAATCTGCACGCGGCCGCCGCCGATCTCGGTGCGGATGACCGGGGCGGTGATGACCTCGCCCTTGCCCTTCTCGATGAGCAGGATGGCCATGCGCTTGTTGACGTTCTCGCGGGTCACATCCTTGAAGATGCGGGCGCCGGCGGAATCCAGGGTCAGGTGGACGGCCGGTTCCTGGGTCTGGTTGTCGAAACCGGGCTGGGCGTCGGTCAGACGGTCGCCGGTGAGGACGACCTGCTTCTTGACCAGCAGCGGCTGGCCGCCGCGCTCGGTGTAGACCTCGGTGCCGAACGGCGGATTGCCGGCCAGCGCGGCGTCGAGCGCGCCCGGGGTGTCGTCGACCAGGCGGATTTCCAGGGTCGCCGTGCGGCCGAGGATATCCTTGGCCTTGGCGGTATCCTGCACGCCCGGCAGCTGGACGACGATCCGGTCCTGGCCCTGCTGCTGGATCACCGGCTCGGCGACGCCGAGTTCGTTGATCCGGTTGTGCAGGGTGGTGATGTTCTGCTTCAGCGCCGATTCGCCGATCTTCTGCTGCGCCTGAACCTTCAGCGTGGCGATCAGGCGGGGCTCGCTGGCGTCGCCGGCCTCGACGACCTGCAGGTCCGGCTGGCTCTCGGACATGGCGAAGCGCGCCTTGTTCTGCGTCTCGGTGTCGCGGAACTTGATGACGATGCGGTCGCCCTCGCGATTGACGCCGCCATGGCGCAGGTTCTTGTCGCGCATCAGGGTGCGCAGGTCGGCCGAGGTCGAGTCGAGGCGCTTGGTCAGCGCGCCCTTCATGTCGACCTGGAGCAGGAAGTGCACGCCGCCGCGCAGGTCGAGGCCGAGGTACATCGGCAGCGCGTGCAGCGAAGTCAGCCATTGCGGCGAGGCCGACAGCAGGTTCAGGGCGACGACGTATTGCGGATCGGTGGCATCCGGATTGAACGCCTTTTCCAGGGCGTCCTTGGCCTTCAGCTGGGTGTCGGTGTCCTTGAAGCGCGTCTTGACGCCGTTGAAGTCGAGCTGGATGCCGTCATGGGCGACGCTGGCCGCCTTCAGGGCTTCCTCGACGCGGTTCTGCGTCTTCTGATCGACCTTGAGCGTGGCCTTGGCGCTCGAAACCTGCACCGCCGGCGATTCGCCGAAGAAGTTGGGCAGAGTGTAGATGAAGCCGAGCACCAGCGCGATGGCGACGGTGACGTACTTCCAGAGTGGGTAGCGATTCATGGCGGCTTTAAAGCGAAAAAGGCGGCGATGGTGTCAACCTCGCCGCCTTCCGGGGTGAATTACAGCGACTTCAGCGTGCCCTTGGGCAGAACCAGGCCGATCGACGGCTTTTGCACGACGACTTCGGTGCCTTCGGCGATTTCGACGGAGACGTAGTTCTCGCCGACCTTGGTCACCTTGCCGACGATGCCGCCCTGGGTGACGACTTCATCGCCCTTGGCCAGCCCGGCGAGCAGGGCCTTGTGTTCCTTGGCCTTCTTCATCTGCGGACGGATCATCAGGAACCACAGCACGACGAACATCAGGATCATCGGCAGCAGCTGCATGAAGCCGCCGGTCGGGTCGGCAGCGGCGCCGGCGGTTTGGGCGTGGGCAATACTGATCATTGTTGTAACTCCGGATTGCTTGAAAACGAAACGGGGGATTCTATCACCGGCCCGAGGATCGGTCGCGGGCAAAGCCGGCCGACCACGCGTCCAGCGTGCCGGCCTCGATGGCGGCGCGCATCTCGGCCATGATGACCTGGTAGAAATGCAGGTTGTGGATGGTGTTCAGCATGCCGCCGAGAATCTCGCCGCAGCGGAAGAGGTGGTGCAGGTAGGCGCGGCTGAACTGGGTGCAGGTGTAGCACGAGCACGACGGGTCGAGCGGGCCGGTGTCGGTCTTGAAGCGGGCGTTCTTGATCTTGATGTCGCCGAAGCGAGTGAACAGGTGGCCGTTGCGGGCGTTGCGCGTCGGCATCACGCAGTCGAACATGTCGATGCCGCGCTTGACGGCGAAAACCAGGTCTTCCGGCGTACCGACGCCCATCAGGTAGCGCGGCTTGTGGGCCGGCATCTTCGGCGCCACGTGCTCGAGGATGCGCGCCATGTCTTCCTTGGGCTCGCCGACCGACAGGCCGCCGATGGCCATGCCGTCGAAGCCGATATGGTCCAGCCCGGCCAGCGATTCGTCGCGCAGGTCCTCGTACATGCCGCCCTGGACGATGCCGAACAGCGCGTTGCTGTTCTCCAGCTTGTTGTGCTCGTCGCGCGAACGCTGCGCCCAGCGCATCGACAGGCGCATCGACTTGGCCGCCTCGTCGCGGGTCGCCGGGTAGGGCGTGCACTCGTCGAAGATCATCACGATGTCGGAATTCAGCACCTTCTGAATCTGCATCGAGATTTCCGGCGACAGGAACAGCTTGGCGCCGTCGTGCGGCGAGCTGAACTTGACGCCTTCCTCGGTGATCTTGCGCAGGGCGCCCAGCGAGAAGACCTGGAAGCCGCCGGAGTCGGTCAGGATCGGCTTCTGCCAGTTCATGAAATCGTGCAGGCCCTGGTGCGCCTGGACGACCTCGAGGCCCGGGCGCAGCCACAGGTGGAAGGTGTTGCCCAGGCAGATCTGGGCGCCGATGTCGTTGAGCGATTGCGGCGTCATCGCCTTGACCGTGCCGTAGGTGCCGACCGGCATGAAGACGGGGGTCTGGATGACGCCGTGGTTCAGCGTCAGCGTGCCGCGGCGGGCGGCGCCGTCGGTTTTCAAGAGTTCGAATTGCATCGTGTGGGCTTTTTGTAACAACTATTTGCTTGTGCGGTGCGAGATTGTATAGTTTGTGCGTTCAATCTTCGAATCCCCATGTTCAAACACCTGATTGCCCGCCTGTTGCTGCTGGTCATGCTGTCGACCGTTTTCTCGCCGAGTTTCGGCTGGGAGATGGTCGATGCCGCGTCGCCGCACGAGCATGGCGCGTTGGCGCTCGGGGCCGACGAGCATGCCGGGCATGAAGGGCATGGCGCGCTCGCCGTGCATGACGACCAGGCGGCCTGCGACGACCAGGACCACCATTGCTGCCCCGGCCATATCCTGGGGCACCTGCCGGGTAGCCTGGGAGCGTCTGGCCTGGCCGTCATGGTGACGGCCGATTCGTTCGCGCTGGACGGCCATGCCGATCGTTTCGCCTCGCGGGTTCCCGAGGGACTCGAACGCCCGCCCAGAGTCGCCGCCTGAGTCGCGGCGGCTTGTCCTGACACTCCGTATTCCTGTTTGAGGCCCTGACGGGCCGGTGCGGCATGCCGCCGGTTGTTCCATTGCAACCGGAGGAAATCCCATGCGAAGCGTTTCTTGCATCGCAATTACCCTGATCTTCAGTCTGGCCTTGCCGGCCCGCGGCGAAACGCCGTTGGCCAAGGCCTTTGCCGACGCCTGGCAGCGCCAGCCGGCCACCGCCGCGCTGGCTGAGCGCCAGCGTGCGGTCGACGCCCGCCTCGGCGCCGCGTCGGCCTTGACGGCTGCCGCGCCCAGCCTGGAGCTGGGCGTGCGCAGCGACCAATTCAATCGCAACCGGGGCGCCCTGGAAAACGATCTCGGCCTGGTGCTGCCGCTCTGGCTGCCCGGCGAGCGCAGTGGCGCCCGGGCGGCGGCAGAGGCCGAGGGCGCGGCGCTGGCCGGACGGACCGACAGCTTGCGCCTGCAGCTGGCGCAGCTGGTGCGCGACGCCTGGTGGGGCTGGCAAGCCCAGCAAAACGAAGTCGCCCTCGCCGCCGATCGTCTTGGCGCGGCACAGCGCCTGCGCGACGATGTCGCCCGGCGTTTCGCCGCCGGCGACCTGTCGCGGGCCGATCTCAACCAGGCCGACGGCGTCCTGGCGCAGGCCCGTGCCCAGCAGGCGGAAGTCGAGGCCGCCGAGACGCTCGCCCGCTATCGCCTGGAAAGCCTGACCGGGGCGCCGGCCGCGGCAACGGGCTGGCAGCCGGAGGCGGTGCCGGCACCGGCCGGCGAGACGCATCCGCTGTTGCGCGAATGGCAGGGCCGTTCCGAACTGGCGCGGCGCAATGCCGACCTGGCGCACGTGCAGTCGCGCAGCAATCCGGAGCTCGCCGTGTCGACGCGGCGCGACCGGGCGGCCAGCGGCGAATATGCCGACCAGACCTGGGCGCTCTCGTTGCGGATTCCTTTCGGGGATGGTCCGCGCCACGATGCCCGGGTGGCCACCGCGAATGCCGAGGCCATCGAAGCCACGGTCGAGTTCGAACGCCTGCGCGAGCGACTGGCGCGGGAGGCCGATGCCGTCGGCCGGCAGGTCGCCGCGGCACGCCAGCAGCTGGCGGCGGCGGAGGAACGAGCCCGGCTGGCGCGCGAGAACCGCGGCTATTACGAGAAGTCCTTCCGCCTGGGCGAAACCGATCTCCCGGCGCGGCTGCGCATAGAAGCCGAAGCATTTGAGGCGGAGCGCGCGCTCGGGCGCGCCCGTATTGCCCTGGGACAGGGTATTTCGCAACTGCGCCAGAGTCTCGGCCTGTTGCCGGAATGAGGAAGATCAACATGAAGCTTGCACGATCAATGGGCGCCCTTGCGGCCCTGGTGTTGTCGGCCGCCGTGGCGGCCGGCGAAGCGCCGCCGATCTCGGTCGCCGTGGCCGAGAGCGAGGGTTTCGAGGCGGTGGGGCGGATCACGCCCGAGGGCATGAGCTGGTATGTCGATCGCGCCGACAGCAATGCGCCGGTGCTCAACGCCGAGCTGGAGCTGGAGGCCGGCGGCCAGTCGGTCAAGGCGCGCTTTCGCCCGGAGCGGGGCGATTACCTGGTGGCCGACGAGAAGTGGCTGCAACCCCTGCGTCGGCCGGGCGAGCATGCGCTGGTGCTGACGCTGATTGCCGGTGGCGACAGCGATCTGCTCAGCGGCGACCTGCATGTCGAGGCAGCGGATGCGGACGCCTCGGCGGCGATGCTGCCGCTCCCGGCCGGCTGGCTGGTACTGGCCCTCGGCGTGGTCGGATTGATCGCCTGGCGCCTGCGTCGCCGGATGAAAGGAGGTGCGCGATGACTAAACGATTGTTCGTGCTGGCCCTGCTGGCCGGTATCCATGCGGCGGCGCTGGCGCACGAAGGCCACGACCATGCCGACGAGAAGAAAACGGCCCGCCCGCTGGGCGATGCGCCGCAGCGCCTGCCGGACGACACGATTTTCGTGCCCAAGCCGGCGCAGCGCGGCATGGGCGTGCTGACGCTCAAGGTGCAGCCGGAAACGCTGCCCAAAACGCTGGAGCTGCCGGGGCGCGTGATCATGGACCCGCACCTCGGCGGGCGCGTGCAGGCGATGATTCCCGGCCGCATCGAGCCGGCCGGCGCGCATGGCCTGCCGGCGGCGGGCAGCCGGGTCAGGAAGGGCGAGATCCTGGCCTGGGTGGTGCCGGCTTCCGGCGCCATCGAGCGGGCCAACCAGGCGGCCCTGCTGGCCGAACTGAAGGCCGCCCTGGGCCTGGCCGAGCGGCGGCTGGCCCGGCTCAACGAACTGGCCGATACGGTGCCGAAAAAGGATATCGACGGCGCCGAGAGCGAGGTGGCCAGCCTGAAGGGGCGCATGGCCGCGGTGGGCGGCGGCCTGTCGGGGCGCGAGGCGCTGGTGGCGCCGGTCGGCGGCGTGCTGGCGGCGAGCAACGCGGTGGTCGGGCAAGTCGTCGAGCCGAAGGAGCTGATCTTCGAGGTCATCGACCCGGACAGCCTGCATATCGAGGCCACCGCCTTCGAGGCCGTGCCGCTCGGCGAGGTGGCGGCGGCGACGGTGGCCGTCGCCGGCCGTTCGGTGCCGCTGGCCTTCGTCGGCGCGCCGCGCCGCCTGCGCGAACAGGCCTTGCCGCTGATCTTCGAGAACCACGCGGCCGGCGCCGGGCTGGCGCTGCCGCTCGGCCAGCCGGTCAAGGTCCAGGTCCAGCTCAAGTCGACCGTGTCCGGACTGCCGCTGCCGGCGACGGCCCTGGCGCGCAATACGGCGAACCAGGTGATCGTCTGGGTGAAGAGCGCGCCGGAGCGTTTCGCGGCGCGGGCGATCCGCAGCGAGCCGCTGGACGGGCTGCGGGTGCTGGTCACCGGCGGCCTCGAGCCGGGCGACCGGGTCGTCGTTCAGGGCGCCAGCCTGATCGCGCAGATCCGCTAGGAGCACACCATGTTTCAGTGGCTTGTCGAAAAAAGTCTGGGTAGCCGCTTCTTCGTGCTGGTGGCGGCCACCGCATTGATGATCTGGGGCGCCGTGCAGGCGACGCGCTTGCCGGTCGACGTTTTCCCCGATCTCAACCGGCCGACGGTGACGGTGATGACCGAAGCCGGCGGCATGGCGCCCGAGGAGGTCGAGCAGTTGATCAGCTTCCCGCTCGAGACGGCGATGAGCGGCTTGCCGGGGATTGCGACGGTGCGCTCGATTTCGAGTGCCGGCCTGTCCTTCGTCTATCTCAGCTTCGACTGGAGCGTCGATGTCTATCGCGCCCGGCAGATGGTGACCGAGCGGCTGGCGGCGATGGAGTCCGCCTTGCCGCCGGGCAGCGTGCCGCGCATGGGGCCGGTGTCGTCGATCATGGGCGAGATCATGCTGGTCGCCATTCCCATCCGCGGCGACGGGGCCGATCCCAAGGCGGCGCGCGAATACGCCGACTGGGTGCTGCGCCCGCGTTTGATGGCGATCTCCGGCGTCTCGCAGGTCATTCCGATCGGCGGCGAAGTCCGCCAGTTCCAGGT
>NZ_CAMFKO010000035.1 GCF_945957265.1 uncultured Dechloromonas sp. | reverse complement strand
GTACATGGCGCTGTCGGCCTGCTTGATCAGGCTGTCGGGGTCGGATACGGAGTTGGGATGGATGGCGATGCCCACCGAGCAACCGGTTTGCAGGCGTTGCTCGAGAATGAGCATCGGCTCCGTCAAGCGCTCGATGATCTTGCGGGCGATGGCGGCGGCGTCGCTGACGCTGCCCAGTTCGCCGGCGACGACGATAAATTCGTCGCCGCCCTGGCGGGCGACGAAATCGGTATCGCGGATGCAGGCGAGCAGTCGTGTCGCCGCTTCCTTCAGCACCAGGTCGCCGATGGCATGGCCGAGCGAGTCGTTGATCGTCTTGAAGCGGTCGAGGTCGAGGTAGAAGACGGCCAGCGGGCTGTTGTTGCGGCGGCTTTCGGCCAGCATGTGGGTCAGGCCGATGCGCAGCGCGGCGCGGTTGATCAGGCCGGTCAGTGGGTCGTGGTAGGCCATGTACTGGATGTGCTGCAGCGCCTTGTTCAGCCAGATGCCGACCGTCAGCCAGATCAGCCCGGCCAGGATGCCCCACAGGAACAGCCCGGCCAGTGCGATCTCGCCCAGCGAGAAGGGCAGCGACAGGCGTTGCTGGACGACCAGCAGGGGGCTGTCCGGCTGGTCGTTCCAGCGCATCGGCACCTGGACGAACAGGCTGCCTTGCCGTTCGACGCGGCCGACGGCATCGATCTGCAGGGCGCTGGCTTCCCCGGCGCCGGCGTCGCCGAGCGACGAGGCGATGACGCGTCCGGCGGAGGCGAGGTAAAGGCGCAGCTCGGGGCGCCCCAGGGTGGCCAGCCAGGCGTCGTCGAGCGGGAAGCGAACAATCTCCGAGGGACCGTCGGGCCGGGGCAGGACGGCAAGCCGGGTCGCCTGCCGTCCCGGCTCGACCTGCCAGGACAGCGCCGGGTTCGATGCCGCGAGCGGCTTGCCGGATGTTGCCGAACGCCGCCAGCCCAGGTCGCTGGCCTGAATGATCTGGCCGGCGTGATGGGCCAGGCTGGCCAGTTGCTGGCCGGTCATGCGTTCCATCTCGAACAGGTAGAAGGCCGTGCAGGCCAGGAGACTGAACAGGCCGGCGCCGACCATCGCCAGGAAGAGCCGCCGGCCGGCCTGGATGTCGAGCATGCCCGGCGTGCTGGCCGGCAAGGCCGCCGCCGGCGCGGTCGGGAGGGGGGGGAGTACGGCGGCCGGAGTGGATGACATGGCGAGTGTTCCCGGCTCAGGCGGCCCGTTGCTTCAGCCGGACAAAGACGAAGCCGAGCGGCAGCAGCATCGCGCATTGCGCCCCGATGCCCTGCAGCGTGGGCGAAATGCCCAGCCAGGAAATATGCGGCGCCCACGGCAGGTGCGTGGTGCTCAGGTGGCCGCTCGCCTGCAGTTCGGTGATCCCCTGGCCCATGAACACGATGGCCAGGCCGTAGAGCAGCACGGCCGTGCCGGTGAAGAAGAGGTGAAACGGCAGGCGTAGCGACAGATGGCGCAGGGCGAGGTAGATGGCGAGCAGGAGCACGGCGGCCGCACCGATGCCGGCAGCGATGGCGCCGCCGTTGCTGCCTTCGCCGGCAAGCAGGGCCTGGTAGAAAAGTACCGTCTCGGCGCCCTCGCGGTAGACCGCCAGGCAGGCGGCCCCCCCCAGGGCAAGCGTCGAGCCTTGCGTCACGGCGCTCTCGATCTGGCCGGCGATCCATGCCTGCCAGCGTTCGGCCTCGCGTTTGGAGAACAGCCAGAAACTGACGTAGAACAGCATGGCGGCGGCAAGCAGCATGGTGATGCCTTCCAGAACGCCGCGCGACGCACCGGCGACCTGCAGCGCGCCGGTCAGCGCCCAGCCGGTGAGCAGGGAGAGCACGACGGCGAGGCCGACCCCGGCATGGAGCACCCAGCTGCGGTCGGCGCCGCCGGCCCGGCGCAGGTAGGCGGCCAGCGCGCCGACGATCAGCATCGCTTCGACGCCCTCGCGCAACAGGATGACGAGCGACTTGAGGAAGGCCGGCATGAAGCCGTCGGCCTCCGTCCTGTCGTACAGGCTGGCCGCCTCCTGCAACTTGCCGCGGAGCTGCTGCCACGAGGCGCCCAGGTCGTCGGCGGGCGCGCCGCGCATCGCCTTGCTGTTGACGACCCCGAACAGGACTTCGATTTCACTCTTCAGCCCGGGCGACTTGAGGCCCAGGTCGAGTTCCATGCCGGCGCCCTCGAATACTTCGAAATACAGGCTGGAGAACTCGCCGGCCGTCGCCAGGCGGTTGGCCGGATCGTAGTCCTGGAGGGCGGCATCGCCGCGCCGGCTGATCTCCGCCACGACGGCGGCGCCGTCGGTCGCGGCCAGGGCGGGGAAGGGCGCGCTCAGCATCCACAGGCAGGCGAGCGGGGCGAGCAACAGGCGCAGCAGGGAGAGGGCGCGGAAGGAAAGGAAGGGGTGTGACGAAAGGCGTGCAATGTGCGGCATGGCTTATCCAGCAAGGATGCGGTTGATCAGCAGGCGGGCGGCGACCGCTACGCGAGGTCCGGAGACTGCGGATGCGGGGCCGTAGCGCCAGTCGGTGTAGGTGTCGGCCAGCTGCGCCATGGCGCCCGCCCAGGCCGGGCGGGCGGCGGCGACGCGCCGGGCGTAGGTGCTCGGGCATTCGGCCGGCAACGGGGCGAGACCATGGCGCGCCAGCTGGCGGCAGGCCCGCTCCCAGGCGCGCTGCGCCGGCGGGCGGCGACGGCTTTCCCGCCAGCGTGCGAAGAGCAGGCTGCCGGCCAGGGTCAGCGCGCTGGCCGCGGCGGCGATGGCGAGCAGCCAGAGCCAGGCGAAGCCGTCGCCCTTGCCGCCGAGCAGGGTTTTCTGCCGTTCGGCATCGAGCCGGAAAACCCAGCGCCCCATCCAGTCGGCCAGGTCGGGCAGTTGCCAGGCGGGTTCCGTTGCCGGGCGCGGGGCGGCCTGGGTCGCGAAGTTGCCCCCCGCGGCGGGCGGCGGCGGGGTGGCCGAATCGGCCGACTGCTGCGGCTTGGCCGGGGCGGTCTGCGGCGCGGCCTTGGGCCTGGCCTGGGTGGCGGCGAATTTCTCCGGCGCCACGAGGTCGGTCGGGTCGATCCGCCGCCAGCCCTTGCGGTCGTCCCAGACCTCGGCCCAGGCGTGGGCGTGGCTGCGCTTGACCACGACGTAGTCGGTCAGCGCCATCAGCTTGCCGCCGCGATAGCCGGTGACCAGCCGGGCCGGGACGCCAGCCGAGCGCATGAGGACCACGAAGGCGGCGGCGTAGAACTCGCTGTTGCCCACGCGCGTGTCGAACCAGAATGCGTCGAGGGCGTGTTCGCCGGTCGGGGCTTCGAAACGGTCGCGCACCTTGAAGCCGCCGTTGGCTAGCTCGACCAGGGCTTCCCGCGGAATGTCGCCGCCCTTCGTCGCGGCGCGCTGGCGCAAGTTTTCGCCAAAAGCCCGCAGGCGCGGGTTGCTGGCCGCGGGGAGGGCGAGCGCCTGGTCGCGCAGCGCGGCGGGCAGCTCGCCTCCGGCCGTCCACTCCAGCCATGAGGAGAGCTCGTAGTGGATTTCGCGATCGACCGGCGTGTGGCTGAGCACCTGCCAGTCGGGGCCGACGAAGGATTCGGCGGTCAGCCTGGAGGGCAGGTCGAGGCCGTAGAGCCACAGGCCGTGGTGCGGCGTCAGGCGAAGCTTGTAGCGGATTTCCTTGGCGGTGCTTTGCAGGGTCTTGTTGAAATCGCTCCCGCGACGCCAGCCCGCCATCATGATCCGGCGGCCGTTGCCGGCGCCGTAGTCGGCATCCAGGTGCCATTCGCGGCCATCGAAATCGTAGAACACCGGGCCGCGCCAATAAAGCTGGCTGGTCGGCGGCACCCAGTTCTCGAATTCCGCGACGAACACCGGCTGGCCGTCGCTGGCGCCGGTCTGCATTTGGTCCGGTTTGAGGCGGGTGGCGATGCCCAGCCCCTGGTTGGATTTTTCGATGCCGGCCGGCAGCGGCAAGCCGAAGGTCAGGCCGATGTCCCACAGCGGGCCGGGAATGCGGGGGAAGAAGAGGAAAAGCACGCCGGCCAGCGGCAAGGCAAACAGCAGGTGCCGGCCGCCGGCGCGCAGGGCGCTGCCGGTCTTCTGGCCGGGGTGCCAGCCGGCGCCGCCCAACAGCAGCAGCATGCTGCCCAGCACCAGGGCGAGGCCGATACCCTCGCCCCATTGCAGCAGGCCGATGGCCACGCCGACCACGGCGGCCGCGGAGACCAGCGCGAATTCCCCGGGCGTCCGGCTTTCCGCCCACTTCAGGGCGAGCACCAGCAGCAGGTTGAGGCGAAGCGTCGTCGGGTCGAGCCAGCCGAAAGCCAGTGCCGCGACGAGGTAGCCCAGGCCCAGCACGCCCAGGCGCAGGGCCGGCACCCAGCGCCGGGCCGGGAGCCGGCGGCTGGCCAGGGCCAGTGCGAAGGCGATCCAGCCAGGGGCGGGCAGCGCCGGGGCGTGGGCGAACAGCGCCAGCAGGAGCAGGCCCAGCGCCCAGCGGGCGGGCGTCATGTGCGGCGCGGGCAGCGCGATTGACGGGCGGCGGCGTGCCATGCGCTCAGCGTCCACCATAGAGGTTCCAGCTCACGATGTCGTCGGCGCTTTCCTGAACGTCGGCACCGAAGGAGTACAGCTCCCAGGCCTGGACGCTTCCCGGGTTGCGATACTGGTAGGGGCGGCCCCAGGGGTCGTCGGGGATGCGAGGCAGGATGCCGTCGGTGACCAGGGCCTGCAGCCCTTGTTCGGTGCTTGGCATGCCCTTGCCGTCATCCCGCGGGGCAAGCAGGGCGGCGCCAATGGCGCGGATGTCGTCGCGGGCCCGGGCGTTCCGGCGAATGTCGTCGGTCGTGCCGTGCGCGTTGAGCCAGTAGCCGCTGGCCACGGCGACGCCGAGCGGAACGAGCCAGCCGAGTACGCCGATCAGGCTGGTTTGCAGACGGGGCTTGCCGGTTTGCCGGGCGTTCATGGTTTTTCCTTTCCGGCGCCGCGTTTCGCGGCACCCGGGGCGCTCCGGGCCGGCACGACGAAGTCGTGCCCGGCCTCGGCAATCGCGAGGGGCGGGATGATCACATCCACCTTGCCCGGCCCCTGGCTCTCGAAATTTTTCAGGATGTCCTGGAAGGCCAGCCGATACCACAGCCGGGTGCGTACGCTGTAGCGGCCGGCGGGCAGGGCGGGCAGCGCGTAGTCGATGCGCTGGCTGGCGCCGGCCGGGATCGGCTTGCGCGGGTAATGCAGGCGTTCGGTATCGAACAGCAGGTGGCGCAGGTCGCGCCGGCCTTCGGCGTCGTACATCTCCTTGACCCAACGCACGGCCTGGGGATCTTCCTCGCCCTTCCGGCCGTCGAAAGCGCCGCTGTGGAAGACCTTGCGCCCCCGCTCGTCGGTGATCTCCACCTCCAGCCACATGTAGCGGTGGTCGAGCGGCCCGGTCGGCAGGGCATGTCCGGCCCCGACGTTGGCGACGGTGACCGACAGCCGGGGGCGGTTGTCGCGGTCAAGCCCGTTGTCCAGGCGAAGTTCGGCGGCTTCCCGGAGCAGGGCGACGATCTGCTGATGGGTCCGGCGCTGCTCGTCGGCATATTCCTGCCGCGAGAACATCCGGTTGAGGCCGCCGGGCGGGCCGCCGCGCAGGGTGGTCATCAGGTTGCCGGGGAGGTCGGGGTTGGCCAGCAGGTAATTGTTGCCGGACAGCCGGTGCGATACGCCGCGCGGGCGTTGCTCGCCGCGTTTCAAGGCGGCGACGGCGGCTGCCGGGTCGCGCGCCATGTGGCAGTCCTGGCATTGCACCCCCTGCTCGGCCCACGGCGAGCGACGCCATTCGTCGTAGGTGTCCTGGAAGTTCATCGGCTCCTGGCCATTGACCGTCGTCGGGCGGATTTCGGTATGGCAGCTGCCGCACAGTGCGCTGGAACCCATCAGGGGGGCATCGCGCCTGGCCTGCATGTCCCTGGCGTGGCGCGACGGGGCGGCCATGATCAGGGCCGGGTGCAAGTGCCGGAAAATCTGGTTCAGCTTGCTGGTCAGGGCGCCGTTGCCGGCCAGCGGCTCGGCATGCACCGCGGTGTGGCAGACGACGCAGGTGACGCCCTCCTCCATGGTCTCGGTGCGCGGCACGCTGGGGAAGTCGGTGACCGCCCCGCTCAAGGTGCCCAGCGGGTTATGGCAGGATTCGCACCAGCGTCCCTTGGCCGCGCCATGGGCAGCAGCGGCCTTGGATGCCGCGGTGTTTTCGCGCACCGTCGTGGCGTAGATCATGTCCTCGTCGGAGACGGCGTGCACCGAGGTAACCCACTCCATGAACTCCTGCTTGTGGCATTCGCCGCAACTGCGGGCCGAGGGAACGCCGCGCCAGTCGATCATCGTGCGGTCGGTGGTCCGCAGTTCGCCCGGCGCGAAGGGATTGTCGCCGAAGGGCAGGTCGTAGAAAGGCAGCCCTTTCCTGGCATCGACGGCCAGGCTGTCGGGGGCCGGCAGAAGCAGGGCGGCGGCCAGCGCGGCCACCAGCGTCGCGCCGGCAATCAGCAGCAGGTGCTGCAATGGGGGGGACAGCTTGTTCGGGAATTTCATGACCGGTCCTTCTTCGGCAGGTGCCACAACAGGCCGAGCAGCAGCGGCAGCGTCAGCCAGCGATGGGCCTGGAGCAGCCCGACATGCCCGCCGTAAGGCAGCGTCACCGGGTAGCCGGCGAGGTAGGCGACGGCCGGCAGGGCGACGATGAGGCCGGCGAGCAGCACGACGATCAGCGACCACATGAACGCGTGGCCGATCAGGCGCTTGCCGGCATAGGCATCGCGGCGGATCTCGCGGATCAGCGGGAAGGGCCAGAGCAGGTGGCGCAAGGGTTCCCTGCCGTCCTGCCAATGCACGACGATGAAGGGAACGAAGAAGAGCAGGGTCAGGACGCCGGCGGCGAGATGGGCCAGCAGCAGCACCTGGACGAGATTGGCGTGGCCGACGCGCAGCCAGAGCAGCAGGCCGGTGACGGTGGAAATGGCAAAGGCGCCGATGAAACCCTGGACCAGGTGGCGCGAGGTTTCGCGGGTGCGCCACTGGAGGCCGGCATCGGCGCCGGGGGCGGGAGAGTGATGGTTCATGGCATCGAGTTGGCAGAAGCTGGGTCGAACAGGGCCAGGCGTTGCAGGCAGCGGTCGCGATGGCTGCGGCCGCGGGCCGGCGGCAGCGACTGGCCGGGCAGGCGCAGGCCGTATTCGCGGCCGGCATGGTCGGCGGCCAGCACCCAGGCGGCCAGCTGGCCGAGGCGGGCCTCGTCGTCGCCGGCGGTCTGTTCCCAGGTGAGCCACAGCGCCTCGCCGCCGGCATCGCCGTCGAAACGATTGACCGCCAGTTCGTCGCGGCGGCCGAACACGCGCCAGTTGATGCGGCGCGGCGAGTCGCCCGGCGCATAGCCGCGCAGGCCCTGGAAATCGTCGGTGGCGGCCTGCCGGTGGGCCGGTTGCGGGTTGCCCGCCGGCAACGGCAAGGCGCCGGCCGGACGGGGATAAACGATGGCCTGCATGGCCGGCAGCGGGCGCCGGGCGCGCCACAGGCCGAGCGGCCAGGCGGAGACCAGCATCAGGTCGGCAATCACCCGCTCGCCGCGCCGTCCGCCGGGCAGCAGCAAGCCGGGCTGCGCCTCGCCGGATGGATCGAACAGGCTGTCGGCGCCGGTCAGCTTGCCGGCCTGCAAGGCAACGGCAGCCGTTGCCCGGCCGCCGTTGAGCCGGCCGTCGAGGGCGAGCGCTTCGCCGGCGAACACGGCGCCCGGCACGTTCGGGCGCCAGTCGACCCGACGCGCCAGGTGCCGGCATTGCCAGGCGCTCTGCAGCCACACGGCGAGCAACAGGAAGGCGAGCGCGAAGATCAGGTTGTTGCCATAGTTGATCGCCGTGGCGATCAGGGCGACGACGGCCACCAGCCAGAACAGGCCGGCTGCCGTCGGGCGCAGCGAGGTGTGCAGCGTGCCATCCTTGCGCCGGCCGAGGCCCGGCAAAAGGCGCTGCAGAAGGGGCGATCGGCTGGCGTCGGGCGGGCTGATCAGCGGGCTCATGGCAGCGCTACGGCCTCCAGCAAGCGGGCCGCCCCGGCTTCGGCATGGCGGGCATCGCCGAGGCCGAGACGGTGCATGGCGACCGCCGGGAAAACGCACTGGATGTCGGCCGGCAGCACATGCCCGCGCCCTTCGAGCAGCGCCCAGGCGCGGCCGGCCGCGAGCAGGGCCAGCGCGCCGCGCGGCGACAGGCCATGGGCCAGGCCGGCGCCGTGGCGGGTGTATTCGGCCAACGCCCGGACGTAGGCGAGCAGCGCATCGCTGGCGTGCACGGCGCGGGCGGCCTGCTGCAGGCCGAGCAGCCCGGCGCTGTCGAGGCTGGGGCGCAGGTCTTCCAGCAGCTCGCGCCTGTCCTCGCCGCGCAGGACGGCCAACTCGGCTTCGGCGTCCGGGTAGCCGAGCGACACGCGCATCAGGAAGCGGTCGAGCTGCGCTTCCGGCAGCGCATTGGTGGACAACTGGTCGACCGGATTCTGCGTGGCGATGACGAAGAAAGGCGATGGCAGCGGCCGGGTTGCGCCGTCGCTCGACACCTGGCGCTCCTCCATGGCTTCCAGCAGGGCCGACTGGGTCTTGGGGGAAGCGCGGTTGATTTCGTCGGCGAGCAGCAGCTGGGTGAACAGCGGGCCGGGGTGGAAGACGAACTCCCCCCGGTCCTTGACGAAAATCGCCGCCCCGGTCAGATCGCCCGGCAGCAGGTCGTTGGTGAACTGCACGCGGGTGAACGACAGGCCCAGCGTTTTGGCCAGCGCATGCGCCAGCACGGTCTTGCCCATGCCGGGCAGGTCTTCGAGCAGCAGGTGGCCGCGGGCGATCAGGCAGGCCATGGCGAGGCGGACGGTGCGGTGCTTGCCGAGCAGCACGCTGTTGACGGCGGACAGCGCGTTGTCCAGCGCGTGCCGTGGATTTCCGGCGGCGAGATCGTTCGGGTGTTGCGGGGCGTTCATGAGGGGTTCTCCGGGTTTTCTCTCGTAAATGGTCATGGCTCAGATTTCGAAGCGGACGCCGCCATAGACGAAGCGTCCGCGGTTCGGCCCCCAGATGTGCGTGACGTCGACCTTGCCGCCGGCATCGACCCACAGGTAGCCGTCATGGTCGGATTGCCTGAAGTCGAACAGGTTGTCGGCCCCGGCGAAGACCGCCCAGCGCTTGTCGATGGCGTACTGGACGCGGGCATCGAAGGTCCAGAAAGCGCGGCTCTTGTCCGGCTTGGCGCTGCCGTCGAAGTTGTAATGCGGCGTGTCGCGGTAATAGAACTTCTGCAAGTCCTGCGGCCCGGTCCAGGTGCCGCGCACGAAGACATCCCACGGGCCGCTGTCGAGCGCCAGCGTCAGGTAGGCGCGGCGGTCCGGGCGGGCGAAGGCCAGCGTGCCGACCGGGAAGTCGTAGAAAACCCGCTCCAGGCCGACGCTGCCGGAAATCGCCTTGGTGAATTGATAACCCACCTGCAGGTCGGCTCCCTTGACGCGCACTGCCTCGCCGGCGCTGCGCAGCACCGATTCGGTACCGCCGACATCCAGGTAGGCCAGGTTGTTCAGGCGGGTGGCGTGGGCGTTGGCCAGCACCTTCCAGTCTTCGTCCTGGTAGTCGAAGGTGTACATCAGGTTGGTCGATTTCTCGACGCCGCTGGTCTGGTTCCGGATCACGATGCTTTCGAGAATGCCGTGGTCCTGCTCGAAATAGCTGGTCGGGGCGCGGTAGCCGATGCCGGAGGACAGCCGGCTGCTGGCATGCTCGTTGTGCCGCCAGAGCAGGTTGGCGCGGGGGGCGAACTGGGTGCCGTACACGTTGTGGTGTTCCCAGCGCAGGTTGAGGGCGGTTTCCATGCGGTCGTCGAAGAAGGCGTAGTTGCTGCCGACGCCGAGGCCGGGAACGCGGAAGGTGGTGTTGTCGAGGCCGTTGGCCGGGGTGCCGTCGGGCAGGTTGGCCCGGGACCGCAGGTCTTCGTAGCGCCAGTCGGCAAGGGCGGTCCACACGCCGCCGGCGAGCGGCGCCTTGAGGTTGGCCCCGAGGTAGCCCTGGTTCTGCCTGGCCTTGTAAACGTTGCCTTCGTAGAACGAGTCCTGGTCGTGGCGGGCGTAGCCGGCGGCCAGGCCCAGCGTGCTGGTGCCCAGACGCCGCTCGCCGGTGACGTAGGCCGACTGGCGCTGGGTGAAGATGATCTCGGACAACCCGGTCCTGCCGTCGGTGTAATTCACCTTGCTGCCGTCGGCGGGCTTGACCCAGCCGTCGGCCCAGGGCGACGCGTTGGGGCCTTTCGAGAAGTCGAAGGGATTGCCGCTGCGGCTGCCCTTGATGCCGTCGTAGTCGCTTCCCAGCGCGCCGCCGTTACGTTTTTCGTCGATGGCGTCGACCCGCCCCTTGAGTTTGAAGCCGCCGAAATCGTCGACGAAAAAGCCGATGCCGCCCAGCTTGCGGGTGTAGCCGGTGTATTCGGAGACGCCGTTGCCGTCGCCATCGACACCGTCGTGCCTGTTGCCGTGGATGTTGGCGCTCAGCGCGCCGCCGGAAAATACCTGCGCCGCCTGGGCATCGACCCGGCGGTGGCCGTAGCTGCCGACCGCCACTTCGACCAGCACCTCGTCCTTGGCCGGGCGGCGGGTGACCAGGTTGACCGTGCCGGCCAGCGCATCGGGGTGGAGCCCGGAGGCGCCGGCGCCGCGCATCAGGTCGATGCGCTCGAGGCCGCGCAGGCCGACCGAATCCAGGCCGTAGGCTTGCGACACGGCCGAGAACAGCGGCACGCCGTCGATCAGCAGGGTGGTGTAGCGGCCGGGCAGGTTGTTGAGCGAAATGAAACGGGCGTTGCAGATCGAGCATTCCACCTGCACGGCGACGCCCGGGCGCTTGTCGATGGCCTCGGTGAGGTTGGTGGCGCCCAGCCGGATCGCCTCGTCGACGGTGCAACTTTCGACCGGCGCCACTTCGTCGCGCAGGAAGGGACGCTTGACGCCGCTGTCGCGCTTGTTGCCGACGACGACTTCGCCGAGCTCCTTTTCCTTCTCGGCGGCACCGGCCGGCAAGGCGTGGAGCAGGAAGAGCGAGGCCATGGCCAGGGCCAGGGCCAGCTGCGTTGGCCGGAAAGCCTCGGGATTGTCCTTCATGGGTTTGCCTTTCATGAAATTGCTAGAAGTCGTAGCGATAGCCGAGCTGGATGGCGCGGCTGGCGAGTACGGCTTCGCCCAGTTCGATGGTGTTGTTGTAGCCGCTGGCGAAGAAGGTCGTGTCCTTGCCATGGCGGGTCTTGAAGTCGCGCTGGATGGCGCTCAGGGTCAGCCGGTGGCCGCCCCCCAGGGCCAGGCCGGCCTCGATCTCGGCCTCCCAGCCCTTGCCGTTGCCGGTGTGCCGGAAACTGACCGGGTGGGCAAAATCGCCGCGCAGGTTCCAGTCGGCTTCGGCCTTGTACTTGAACCAGTGATGCCGGGCGCCGGCGCGCAGCGAAAACCCTTTGCCGGCCTTGATTTCCAGCTCGAGGCCTTGCCAGATGCTGCTCCACACCGGGTTGTAGCGGCTGTGCAGGCCGGGGAAGGGGCCGAGCGGCATGTTCCAGGGGATGCCGAGCAGGGCGGCGTTGGCGGCATCGGAAACCACCTGGCGGCCGTTGCTGGCGCGATAGGTGCTGTCGTAGCGCGCCAGGCCGATCAGCGGCGTCAGGCTGAAGCGGTGCCCGACGGGCAACTGCCAGCCGAAGCCGAGCAGGGCATCGAACATCTCGCTGCCGGTGGTGTCCGCATACGAACGCGAGAACTCGGCCTGGCGGTCGTTGCGGGCATAGTCGGAATCTTGCGACAGCCCCTTGGCCTCGGTGCGGGCGTAGGCCAGGAAACCCCGGACCGTCGCCCCGGAGGCGTGTGTCCAGTTGCCGTCGGCCCGTATCTGCAGGGCGGGGGCGATCCACCGCAGTTCGGACAGCACGTTCGGCCCGCCCGGCACGCCGATGGCGAAGCGCATGTCGTCGCGCCGGTAACCGGCCGACAACGCCAGCCCGCCTTCGCGGGTCGAACGGCTCGGCCAGGCGGCGGCGCCGGCCACCTCGCGCTGCCCCTCGGGGGTGAACACGGTCATCCGGCTGTCGGGGCGCAGCCGGATCTCCAGTTCGCGCGGTGCGGCACCGTCGAACACGGTCATGCTGGCGGCCGGTTCGGGGGCGGCGGCATGGGCGAACGCCGTGCCGGCACCCAGGGTGCCGGCCATGACCAGGCGGGAAAAAGCGACCAGGTGTTTCACGGCAAATCCAGCGCATCCGCGAAGGGCTGACGGGAAATGGCGTACAGCCAGGTCGATGCCTCGGCGCTGCCATCCGGCCCCAGTTCGGCATGCTCGATGACGATGGCCGACCAGCGGCCCGGCAGGGCGGCCGCTTGCAGGGTCATGTTGCGAGCCTGGGGGTTGCTGACGCGCAGGGCGGTGACGATCAGGCCGTCGCGCTGCCAACTGCCTCGCACTTCGGCCGGCATGCCGTTGTCGAGCACGAGATCGCGGCGCTGTCCCGGCGGCATGGCTTTCAGCCCGTCCGGCGGCGACCGGCCCGGGTCGCGCAGGAGCACGGCGGCGGCTGCCGACCGGGCCAGCCCGGCGTAGGCGGCATCGCCCGGCTGGCCGCTGGTGCTGTCGATGCCGGTGGGCGGCGCGACCGGCCAGCTGTTGCCCAGCTTGGGGACGGTCTTGTTGTCGGGGATGGCGGCGGTCGTCGCGTTGAAGTCCTGTGTCTTGGCGGTGGCGATGCCGTCGCCTTCTTCCGGGTTTTCGATGATGGTCGGCGTGATCAGCAGCACGATCTGCGTGCGCACCTTGGCCCGCACGTCGCGCTTGAAGAAGAAGCCGAGCACCGGCACGTCGCCGAGCACCGGCACCTTCTCTTCGTCGCGGGTCACGGTTTCCCGGATCATGCCGCCGATGGCCACCGTCATGCCGTGCTTGGCGTGGGCCGTCACCTGCAGGTTGGCGGTATTGACCGTGTCGATCGGGAAGTAGATGACGTTCCCCGCGGCGGTGGTGATGGGAATCGTCGCGTCGCCGATCCGGACGGTCGAACTGTCCTGATCGACGGTCAGGCTGATCGAACGATCGCCGTTGATGCGCGGCAGGATGGCCAGGCTCTGGCCGACATCGCGCTTTTCGGTCTCGACGGTGATCGTCGTGTTGGTCGCACCGGTGGTCCCGGTCACGCTCTGCGACGAGGCGCCGACGGTCAGCACGCGTTCGTCGCCGATGAACAGGCGGGCGATCTGGTTGTTGGCGGCGACCAGCATCGGCGAAGACAGTATCTTCAGCTTGTTCTCGTTGGCCAGCAGTTGCAGGCGCAGGCTCAGGGAACTGCTCATGATCTGCCAGATCATGTTGGCGTTCTGCTCCACTGCGAACAGTCCCGAAGCCATGCTGTTGCGGGCGTTGATCTTGGTGGCGTTGGCCGCACCCCAGCCGCTCGGCCCGCTCGTCGTCCCGCTGCCGCCGCTGCCGATATCGAAGACGGAACGGTAACCGTCGTCCAGCTTCACCTCGAGGATCTTCATTTCCAGCAAGACCTGCTTGGGCGGCTGGTCCATGTCGGCAACCAGCTTGCCGATCTCCTTGAGCGCCTGCTCGTCGCCGGTGCGCACCATCAGCAGGTTGTTCAGCTTGTTGTAGGTAACCAGGATGGGCGGCCCCTGGCGGGCGGCCATGTCCTGGATGTCCGAGCTTGACAGCAGGGGCTGGCCGTTGGCGTCCAGCCTGATCTGGCCGGCCATCCGGTCCTGGCTCATGCGGTTGAGGTCGGTCGTCGGGTCGTAGTTGGCCGCGGCGCCCTGCTGGCCGCCGCCGATGCGCCCCTGGTTGGCCAGGCCTTGCGCGGAGTCGAACAGGCCGGTGCTGCCCATGGCGTTGCCGCCCGGCATGCCGGCATTGATGTTGCCAGCCTGGTTCCCGGTGTTGGTTCCGGTCCGGCTGCCGGCGCCGCCAGCTCCGCCCCGGCCGCCGGTAGCGGTCCGGTTGCCGCTGCCCAGCGAGATGGGTGGCATTTCCTCGATCGGGTTGCTCAGGGTGACGCGCATGCCGAACAGACCCTTGATGGCGTTGGCCGTCGACACCACGTTATGGTGGCGCAGGGTAAAGACCTTGGTTTTCTCGTCGCGGACGATGGCCAGGTCTTTCTGGTATTCCTCGCCGCTCATGATGACGTAGGTTTTCGAGCTGGAGTCGAAGCGGTACCAGACGCCCGCCGCCCGGCACAGGTTGCGCACCATGTCGTCGACGCTGGCGTCGCGCAGATAGAGCGACACGAGCAGGTCGGACACCTTGTTGGTGACGACGACGTTGGCGTTGCCGATTTGCGACAGCAGTCGAGCCACTTCGTCGAGGCGGACCTGGGACAGCTGGATGTTGCCGATGGCGCCGGGCGGGAGCGGTTTTTCCGCCGTCGGCCGGGCCGGGGCTTTGTTCGGGGCGGCCGGCGGCTTGAGGTTTTCGGCGGCAAGCGCCGGCAGGGCGATCAGGCTGGCGGCGACAACGATCAGGGGAAAGGGGATTCTTGTTTTCATCGCAGGGTGATCTTGTTGCCCTGGGGCAGCCCGGGGTTGCTCAGGGTGACGCCTTCCTCGGCGCCGACATGGATGGTGAAGGTGCCGAGGTCGCCGAAGTCGACCAGGTCGCCATCCTTGACGAGAATGCTCTGGTCGCCGCGCACCAGCAGTTGCGCGCCGCGTCCCCGGGCGGTGACCAGCAGCGCCTTGACCTGGATCTGGCGCTGCACGTCCAGCTTGCTGGCGACCGGCAGGCCGCCGAAGCGGGCCGGCGAGCGGCGGCCGTCGCGCAGTTGCGGCGACACTTCGAAAGGATCGACCATCGTGTCGAGCCGGCGCGTCGCCGGGAGCTCCCGCCGGCCCGGCGATTCGGGCTGGGGCATCGGGTCGGCGGCCGGCGACTCGCCGGAGAGCTTGCCGATCTGGCGGTTTACCGATTCGGCATAGCGGCCGATGGTGGCGAGGTTCTCGCGCATCGAAGGCTGCAGGTCGATGCTCTTGTCGCGCGACAGTTCCAGCGCCTTGTTCTGTGCCCAGGCGGGGCCGCAGAGGACGATGGCGAGGAGGGCGCAGGCGCGGCGCCGCGCAGGGAGGGAGGCAATGCAATGGAGCATGGATGGACTCAGCCGCCTCCGGTCGAAACCGCCAGCACGGCCTGAAAGAAAGCGTAGTAAACAAAACCGACGATGCCGCCGATGAGCAGGGTGAGGACCGGTTCGATCATCGACGACAGGAATTTGACGCGGGCATCGAGTTCTTTCTGGTAATGCTTGCCCAGCGCTTCCATGACGTCTTCCATCTCGCCGCTGCGTTCGCCGACGGCCGCCATGTGCCGGACCAGGGCCGGGATGGGCTGGCGGTCGAGGGCGACGGCCAGCGCCCGGCCTTCGAGCACCTGTTCGCAGGCGCCCTGCAGGGCGCTGGACAGCGCGGCGTTGCCGACGATCTGGGTGATCGAGCGCAGGGCTTCGAGCACCGTCAGGCGGCTTTTCAGGAGCAGGCCGAAGGTCCAGGTCGCCTGGGCCATGGCGGCGGCCATCAGGGTGCTGCCGAGGATGGGGAGGTGCAGGAAGATTCGGTCCATACCCAGGCGTAGCACGGCGATGCGGCGCAGCACGATGAGCCCGACGACGAAGCCGGCGATGCCGATGATCAGCAAGCCGCCCCAGCGCTGCAGCCAGTCGGCGATTTCCATCATCGTCGCGGCGGCCCAGGGGATTTTCTTGCCCCGCGCCTGCAGAAAGACGGCGAAGCGCGGCACGACCGAACCGACCAGGAAGGAAATGACGCCTATCGCGGCCAGCATGACGATGCTCGGGTAGGTCAGCGCCGTCATCAGTTGCCGGCGGATGTCGGCCCGGCGCTCGGTCAGGGCGGCCAGGCGGTCGAACACCGAGTCCAGTTCGCCGGAGGCTTCGCCGGCTTCGGCCAGCTTGATCGCGATGCGCGGGAAGGTCGAGCGCTCCTGGGCCAGCGCCGCGGAAAAGCTGCTGCCGGACCGGATGCGCTCGGCGCAACGCTCGAGCTGCATGCTCAGGCGCGGCCGGCTGGCCAGCTTGCCCGCGGCCTCCAGGGCTTCGAGGATGGTATGGCCGGCGCGCAGCATCAACTGCATCTGGCGATAAAAGAGCATCAGGTCGCTGTTGCGCACCGACAGGCCGCTGCGGAACCAGCGCCCCAAGGCGCGCGCCGCATCGGTCAGCGAGCGCTTTTCGAGGTCGCCCTGCTGCAGTTCGAGGATGCGCAGGCCCTGGCCGCGCAGCAGCGTGCGCGCCTCGTTGAGGTCGGCGGCCGGCAGTTGTCCCTGCACTTCCTTGCCTTGCGCGTTGAGGCCGAGGTAACTGAATGTCGCCATGCCGCTCAGCCGTTCAGCCGCAGGTAGGGCCGGACTTCGGCCAGGCTGGTCAGGTGCTGGCGAACCTTGTCGCGGGCATCGTCGCCGAGGCGCCAGTAGTTGCCGGCGGCCTGCGTCAGTTCGCGCTCGCTGGCGTCGTTGCCGATGCGCTCGGCCAGTTCGCCATCCAGCCACAGCGACTCGAAGATGCCGATCCGGCCGCGATAGCCGGTGCCGAGGCAGCGCGGGCAGCCGACCGGCTCGGCGATGCCGCATGGTTCGCCCTCCGCCGCCTTCAACAAGGCGCGTTCCTCGGCGCTGGCCGGGCGCGTCTCGCGGCAGTGCGGGCAGAGCATGCGCACCAGGCGCTGGGCGATGACGCCATGCAGCGTGGCGCCGATCAGGAAGCGCTCGCAGCCGATGTCGGCCAGGCGGGTGATGGCGCCGACCGCCGTATTGGTATGCAGGGTCGACAGCACCATGTGGCCGGTGGTCGCCGCCTTGAGGGCGACGTCGGCGGTGTCGAAGTCGCGGATCTCGCCGACCAGGATGACGTCCGGGTCGTGGCGCAGGAAACTGCGCAAGGCGTCGGCAAAAGCGATCTTGCCGCCGACCTGGACTTGCGAGATGCCGGGAATGACCTGTTCGACCGGGTCTTCGGCGGTCAGGATGTTCAGTGCATGGGCGTCGAGTTCGCGCAGCACGGCGTAGAGCGTCGTGCTCTTGCCGCTGCCGGTCGGGCCGGTGACCAGCACGATGCCGTGCGGATGGGCCAGCGCCTCGCGCAGGCGGTCGATCATGAAGGGGGGCATGCCCAGCGAATCCAGCGTCTGGCGGCCTGGGTCGCTTTTCATGATGCGCAGTGTCAGCCGTTCGCCGAACTTGGTCGGCGCCGAGGCGACGCGCATTTCCACCGGGCTCTCGTTGATCGCGTGGTTCAGGCCGCCGTCCTGCGGCGCACGCGATTCGGCGATGTCCATGCCGGCCAGCACCTTGATGCGCGAGATCATGCCTTCGCCCAGCCCTTTGCCGAGCGGGCTGCCCCAGGCCTGCATGCGGCCGTCGACGCGCAGGCGGATCTTGACCGCCTCCTTTTCGCTTTCGATATGAATGTCGGAGGCGCGGCGCAGCACCGCGTCGCGCAGCAGGCGGTCGAACAGGGCGACCGGGTCTTCGGCCGTGCCGTCGCGGGCGTCGCTCGGGACGAAACGGGCCAGCACCGGGGCCAGCGCCTCCGGGTCGGCCACCGCCAGGCGCAGGTCGATGCCCGACAGCACGCGCTTCGCGGTTTCGATGCCGAGCTGGTCGCTGGGATCGCTCAGTACGATGACCAGGTCGCCATCCGGCGTGCGCATCGGCGCCATCGGGTGACGCTTGACCAAGGTGCCCGGCAGGCGGCCGGCCGCGGCCAGGTCGAGTTCCCAGCGCTCGAGCTGGGCGTAGGGCAGGCCGTGGATCCGGGCCAGCGCCAGGTAGAAGGCGGTGCGCGGCAGGCCGAGTTCGCGCGACAGGGCGTCGAGCAGCGTCATGCGCGTGGCCCGGGCCTGGGCGCGCAGGCGATTGACCAGGTCGCGGTCGAACAGCTCGGCCTGCAGGCCGGCGTTGATCAGCGTTGCTTCGTTCAGCGTGCTCATGCGCCGCTTCTCCCCTGGCGCATCAGGCGCTCGAAGCCGTTCGGGTCGCGCGCCAGGCGGCGCCCGTCCTCGAGGGCGATCAGGTTGTCGCGGGCGAGCGCCGCCAGTGCCTGGTCGAAGGTCTGCATGCCGGCTTCGCGCCCCGACTCGATGGCCGAATAGATCTGCGCCGTGCGTCCCGAGGCGATCAGGTTGGATACGGCCGGCGTCACTTGCAGCACCTCGACCGCCGCGACGCGCCCCGGACGGCCGTTTTGCGGCAGCAACTGCTGGGCGACGACGGCCTTGAGGACCAGGGACAGGCGATGGCGGACCACCGACTGCTCGTCGCCGGGGAAGCCGCCGATGAAGCGTTCGATGGCGCCGCTGGTGTCGGCCGTATGCAGCGTCGAGAAGACCAGGTGGCCGGTCTCGGCGGCGGTCAGTGCGGCGCGCATGGTCTCGGTGTCGCGCAATTCGCCGACCAGGATGACGTCCGGATCTTCGCGCAGCGATGCCTTCACCGCGCTGGCGAAGTCCGGCACGTCGGTATACAGCTCGCGGTGGCTGATGATCGCCTGGTTGGGCGTATGCACGAACTCCACCGGGTCTTCGATGCTCAGGATGTGCACCGGCAGGCTGGCGTTGATCTCGTTGATGATGGTTGCCAGCGTCGTGCTCTTGCCGCTGCCGGTAATGCCGGTGACCAGCACCAGGCCGTCGGACAGCGAGGCCAGCTGGCGGACGCTTTCCGGCAGGCGCAGTTCGTTGAAGCTGAGGAAGCGCGAGGGCAGGTGGCGGGCGACCAGCGCCGGGCGGCCCAGCGAACGAAAGACGTTGATCCGGAAGCGCTCGCCGCTCCTCGCCGTAAACCCGAGGTCGACGGTGCCCTTTTCGGCCAGGTCGCGCCCTTGCTGCGCCCCGAGCAGTTCGCCGAGGAGTTCGTCGAGCCTGGTCTGCGTCCAGGCGACGTCGTCCATTGCCGCGAGGTTGCCGTGCAGCCGCCAGCAGGCGGCGCGCCCTTCGGCCAGGTGCAGGTCGGATGCCTGGTGGGCGACGACCCGCTCAAGCAATGTGCAGAAATTTTGAAAGGCTTCGGACATCGTTCACACCGCGAACTTGATGCGCACATCCAGCCACTGGCGAACGGGTGCGTTGGTTTGGGGATTGCGTTCGACTTCGACCTTGATGTCGCTGCCGACCGGCGCCGCCACGTAGGGCAGCTGGTTCAGGCCGTCGAGGAACTGCATCAGGCCGCGAAAGCTCGCCCGGGCATGGACGACGATCAGCGGGCGCTTGAAGGGGTTGCCTTTGGCCGCTTCCTGCAGCATCTGCGGGGTGGGCGGCTTGTCCTTGTCCTCGCTGCGGGCATAGACGTGTTCGATGGCCATCACTTCCATGTCGCCGGCTTCGGCCAGGCTGGTCAGGCCGCTTTTCAGGGCATTCATCGCCAGGCTGTCGTCGAGCGGCACGAAACGGGCATTCAGGCCGCGCAGTTCGAGGGTGACTTCCTCGAGCTGGGTCTTGAGGGCCTGCAATTCGAGTTCGGCATCGCGCTGGTTGCGGCCGCCGAGGCTGGGCGGCGGCGCCTGCGGCTTGGCCTCGGCTTTCGCCGCGCTCTTTTCGCGCACCGCCATTTTCTCGAGGTCGTACTCGAGCTTGGCGATGCGCTTGCCGGCTTGCGGCCAGAGCAGCAGCGCATAGAGGCCGATCAGCGCGCAGGCCACGGCGGCGGTGCGCAGGTTGCGATCCCTGGCCGGCAGCTTTTCCCAACTGCGGCGCCATGCATGCCAGCGGGAAAGCCATTGTTCGCTCAGGCGGGCAGTCATGGGTTTGGCCTCCGGACCGGGGTTTGCGACGAAATGCCGGTGCCGGCGGGGGCAGGCGGCGTCGCGGCATTCCCGCCGGCGGCCGGGTGCTCGTTGCCCTCCAGGTCGCCGTCTTCGAGGAGCAGCCAGAACTTCACTTCATGGCCGCGCCGGTTGTTGCGCCCCTTGCGTTCCTTGATTTCCATCTGCGACACGCCGTAGCCCTTTTCGCGGGCCAGTACCGCCATCCGGTTCACGAAATCCTGGGCACCGGTATAGCTCGGTGACCAGGCGATGACCTGGATCGCCGAGCCGTCGCTGTTGGTGTTGTCGTTATGGATCTCTTCCATCACGGCATCGCTGCCCACCGCCTGGGCCAGCAGGTAAAGCAGGTCGGGCAGGTCGACGCGCATGGCGACGATGCGGTTCAGGCGCGAGCGGTCGTTGAGCAGGGGTTCGAGCTGGCGCCGCGTGGCATCCAGTCCCTTGCCCAGTTCGAGCAGTTTCTGGTTGACCTGGGCTTCGCGCTGGGCATTGCTGCTGTGCTGCCTTTCCTTGATCTGATGCTCGGCCATCCTGGCTTCGAGGCCGTGCAGACGGTATTGCTGCACCCCTTCGGTCGCCGCCAGGCCGAGCAGCACCCCGCCCAGCGCCAGCAAGCGGCGCATGTCGGGATCTTTCCAGGCGGAACCGCGCAGCTCACCCGCCACCATGCGGGGCAGTTGCGACACCGGCATGCTCGCTTCGCGAAGCAGGTTGCGCCACAGCGCCTGCCGGCTTGCCGCCGCCAGCCGCACGGTGCACGGGTGGCCGGTGGTCAGGTTCAGGGCGTCGGCCAGCGCTTCGCCGAATTCGTCGTCGGCCGCATCCATGAAATGAATGGCGATCTGGGCGCGCGACTCCGCCGTCCAGTCGGCGATGATGCGGTTCACCCAGTCGGCCGCCGGGGCGCGCTCGATGCGCCCCTCGCTGCGCGTGGCGACGACGCGACCGTGGCGGCGCAGGACGGCGACTACCTCTTCGGCGTGGATTTCCAGGTCGATGCAGGGCACGGCTTGCTCGCGCCGGGCTTCCGGCGGGGTTGGCCCGGCCGGCTCCGGATCGCCGACCAGCCAGGCAAGCGGCAGCGTGGCGACCAGTTGCAGGCCGCGCCGGGAGAGGGCTTCGCGCCACTCGTCGTAGGTGGCCTGGCCAACGCCGCAAACCAGCCACAACGGCTGCTTGTCCTCGATCCGGCCGCGCCAGCCGGCCATCACCGAGGCCTCCAGGTTTTGCAGGGCGACTTGCTGGTCGAGGCATTCGTCCAGCGCGTCGCGCGCGATCAGTTCCAGTTCGATGGCGATTTCGCCGTAGCGCAGCTGGTTGCTCCGGCTTTGCCGGCGCACCGCCTCTTCCATCGTGATGCGTTCGCGGTCGGCCGGCGACAGGTAGCCGCGCGCCTGGAGCAGGGCACCCATCGACCACAGGCTGCCGAACTCGGCGAGCACCGGCTCGAGGTCGGCCTGGATCAGTTCGCGCATCTGCTCCGGTCGTCGGGGCTTGTCGGGCTGCACCGGCAAGTCGATGACCGCCGGCAGGACATGGCGGGCGGCCAGCGCCACCCGCCTGGGGCGCACCGGGCTGGCGGCCGCCAGCTGCGCCATGACCTCGTCGAGCGCCGCGGCAAAGCGTCCCTGGCGCGACGCGGCGTTGCCCAGCACGCTTGCCTCGCCCTTGCCGGCCTGCATCAGCACCGCGTCCATGCCGCGCACATCCCAGGTCAGCAGCAGCCAGGTGGCGGTGCCGGTGCCGAACCTGTCGCGCAGGGCATCGACGGCCGTGCGCCAGAATGGGGGCGTTGCCGATGAACCCGCCGGCTCCTGGAATTCACCGCGCTTGCGCAAGCCGCTGAACAGACGTTTCATCGAATATCCAGGGCAAGGGCCGGCAGGTTGCGGCCGGCGACGGCATCGACCTGGGTGCTCACGACGGCGGGCAGCAGGGCTGTGCCCGAGACCTTGTCGTCGGTTGTCCACGGCAGGCCGTCCGCGCCGTTATCGGTGAGCACCAGCAGATGCCGCCCTTGCGGGATGCGCCCCTTGTTGCCCACGTTCTCGCCGGGCTTGCAGCCGTCGGTGAAGGCGACGGCGGCGTCGGTCGCGCACCCGCTGCCGCTGCCCAGGCAGGGCAGCGACACGGTGGCGTAGCGCAGCCACTGGCCGCCGCCGGCGTTGTTCAGGAAGACCAGCAGGCTCAGCGACAGCTTGTTGGCGGGAATGTCGGTGCCGCGGGTGTTCCTGACCGTGACCGTCCACCCGCTGATGGGCAGCAGCCAGTCGTTGGCGGCCACGGTCAGCCCGACGTCGGCGGCAAAATCGGTACTGCCGGCCGGGCCGCTGGCGTTGTCGAGGCCCAGGCTGGCGATGGCGAGTGTCTTGGCCGTGCCGTCGAATACCGTGCTCCAGCCGAAATTGCCGGCGTCGTCGGTAGTGGCGACATTGCCCCAGCCATCGCGGAAGCGCCCGTTGACGGCCAGCCCGCCCAGGTAGTCGCCGCCATGACCCTTGACCAGCTGGGCGGCGGGGTCGGTCAGCGCGATGTCGTCCGCGCTGCCATCGTTGGCGCAGGTGCTGTCGTCGGGCTTGGGATCGAAAATCGGCGAGCGGACCGCGCGCGCCGACAGCGAGCCCGGCTGCAGCAGCGTGACCAGGTCGGTCGGCAGTGCGCCGTTGTCGGCGACGAAGCCGGCGCTCGCCTCGCCTGCGGCGGCCGGCCCGTTCTGCCCGAGGATCGCCCGACGCAGTATTTGCAGGCGCTGGCGCGTATCGTCGTAGCGAATCTGCGTGCGATCTTCCGAGAAAACGCCGAAGGCGAGCAGCGAGGCGGCCGACAGCACGGCCACGACGACCAGCAGTTCGATCAGCGTGAATCCGCGTGGCAGGGCGGGAGATGCCGTCGGCAGGCTCATGGTTCAGTTGCCGAACGAGGTAATCAGCAGCGCCGGGCCGCGATTGTTGTTGTAGACGTGGAAAGCGTAGAAAGTCAGCGTCTGGCCGAGCTTGGCCGTGGCGGCCAGGCGTGCCGCGGCGGTGTCGTCGATGTATGCCGCCAGGGCCTTGTCGCCGCCGAAATCGAGACCGATGCGCTGGCTGACCTTGGGCGGGGCGGACACCTTCATCATCGACAGCGCGCTCATCAGGTATTCCGCCTTCTGCGGTGCCGGCATCGCGGCAAGCGCGGCCTGGAACTTGACCGGCGATGGGGCAAAGATGATGCGCTGGCCGGGAATGTCGGTGCGCGACTTGCTCACCAGTTCCTTGAGATTGACCTCCTTGTAGGCCGGCGGATTTTCCTGGGCGCCGGCCTTGGCCGGCTCGGCGGAGCCGTCGGCGGCGACGCTGAGCGGCGACAGGCCGAGCAGTGCGAGCCCCAAGGCCATGCCGGCCAGGGTCATGAGGGGAGAGAAGGATGCGGTCGGTAGCATTGAAATTCCTTGAGGGTCAGCGGGCCAGGCAGAGCACCACGTCGTCGTCGCCGGTGCTGGCGGCGACATTGGGCAGGCAGGGGTCGCTTGCGTTGCGGCCGCCGTATTGGCCGTCGCGCCCGAAATAGACGACGCGCGGGTAATCGTTGTTGGCCAGGCCGAACACGGCAAAGGGGCGGGCGTGGGCCGGCAGTTCGTGTTTGGCGGCGTCGTAGCCGACGGTTTCGCGGGGAATCTCGCGCCAGCCCAGCATACAGCTGCCGGTGCCCAGCGCCTGGCCGTTGCAAACGGTGCCGCCCGGGCCGGCGGCGCGATAGCGGGGGCCGGCGCCAAAGGCGGGAATGTCGAGAATCTTGGTGCCGGCCAGCGGGTCACCCGCGCCGTAAGGCGGGTTGGCCCCGGGGCCGGTATTGTTGGCGGCGTCGGCATTGAAATCGGTGCCGTGATCGACCCATTTGCGGGAGGCGACGTCGAGGTAGGGGCCATGCCAGCCACGGCGGGTATCCGGGTTCCAGCGGCTCAGATGGGCGAGCGGATGGTTGGCGCACAGGGCGGGCGCTGTGAAGAGCAGGGCGAGATTGGCCGGCGATGAAAACCACGGGTCGCGGTCGGCGTCGATATTGGGGGCCGCCCAACTGCGCAGGATGCCGCCCAGCGGCGTGCAGTCGAAGCCCGAACCGTTCGCCGTCTCGGTCGTGCCGGGCGCCGCAAGAGCGAACGGTCCCTGTCCGGGGTAATAGCCGGTATCTGCCCTGAAGCGCTTCAGGCCATCGGCCAGGCGCTGCATTTCGGCGCGGGCGATGTCGTCCTCGGCGCCTTCCTGGATGCCGACATAGCCGCCCCAGGCGGTATAGGCCAGCGCGGCGAGGATGCCGCACACCACCAGCAATTCGACCAACGTAAAACCGCGGTCGCGCAGATCACCTGCCTTGGACAGCGCCATGGAAATTCTCGATTCGTGATTCGGGGGAGGTGGAGGGCGCCGGCGTATGATCGGCGCCCTCCGGGTGGAGCGAACGGGGTCAGTCGCCCGCTCCGGTGAAACTCAGGTCAGACTGGTCCGCGATTAGGTCTTGCGGATGTTGTCGACTTCACCCAGTTCTTCGTCCTTGGTGTCGCCGGCACCGTCGACGATGGCCTGGAAGACGGCCTGGCCCAGCGGCGAGGTGCCGGTGCCGGTGTTGAAGAGAACCACGAAGCGGTTGTATTCGCCCGGTGCGGTATGGCGATAGACCGGCACGTTGGACAGTGCGCCGATCAGCTCCGGATTGAACAGGGAGCTGTCCGGGCCGACGCCGTAAGCGACCAGGCGAGAGCCGGCGGTCGCGTTGACCCGGGTTTCGCCACCAGTCCACAGATAGACGGCATCAGCCGCTGCAATCGGGGCGCCGGCCGCGAAGCCGCAACCGTTGCCGGTAACGGAGTCCTTGAAGATGTTCTGCGGCGTTGCGTTGCTGGTCTTGCTCTTGAGCATGGTGAGAATGTTGGCACCAGTCGAGCAATCGCCGGGGTTGGCGGCGGTGTTGGCGTCGGCAGTCGTATTGATCACCTTGGCGGTGGTGATGCCGGCAGCCGCCAGCGAGGCCACGTCAGCCGCGGAGTAGGTGCTCGCCGTCAGGTTGGCAAGCAGTGCGGAATTGACGAAACCACTCAAATCGCTTGCGCCGGTCAGCACGTTGGTACCGTTCTTGAGCAGCGAGTCGAAGTTGTTCGGGTACACGCCCTGATTCAGCACGCGGAAGGTCTGAATACCCTTCGACAGCTCATCCATCATCGCCACGTGGGCAGCGGCGGCGCCCTTGCGGTCGGTATCCTGCAGCATGATGGTGGCGGTGCCGGCGATGGCGGCCAGGATGGCGACGACAACCAGCAGTTCGAGCAGCGTGAAGCCGCCTTCCTTGCGCTTCATCGCCGACAGCTGGCGACGCATGGCGCGGCCCTTGACGGCCTTTTCATCGATGGATTGAACGAGGGCGGTGAGTTTGGCCTTGGGCATGGCCATCAGCTTTTGCAACATTTGTGCATTTCCTTTAAATGAAATGGTCTCGGACCCCGGCCCCAGGGGCTCCTGCACCTGATCTACTAGAAGTTTCCGGTTACCCGGTTTGGTTACCGCAGCCCCAAGCTGCCGGTTAGTTACTGGTCGCTGCCGCCGTTTTTCCCAACGCCGACAACGGTCCGGCTTGAGCGCCGGCTAGCTTTTGTGCGCCTTGCGGCGATCCGAAAAGCTGATCGCTTCCTGGTGCTTGCGTCGTTCGGCCCTGGGGGGCGTCCCGCTTTTCTCCCGCCGCAGTTCCCAGTCCAGCGGATTTCCGGGGCGGTAGTCGATCACGTAGCGGTATTGCTTGCCGCAGTGCAGGATGACTTCCTTCTGGCCGCGCCGAAGAATCCTGAATTCCACCTTCAGCTCGGCAAACCCGTCATGGGCGAAGGCTTCACGATAAAGCTCATTCAGCTTCGACAAAACGGTCGCATTCGATGCTTCCATTGCTGCTGAACGATCGATGGCTTCCACGCTGTAGTTCCCCTTGGTTGATTTATGCGAATAGTAACGATTCGCATTTAGGACGTCAACATTAATTTGATCTGAAACCGCAGTTTTTTTTGTCACTTGGTCAGAATCAGGCGGCCGAGCGAGGTAATGCGCAGGGAATAGCGCTCGCCCCGGTGCATGATGGTCAAGTCGCGAGACCTGCCAAACAGCGCTTCGCTGCTATAGACCTTGCTGTGGGCCCCGGGCGCCGGGGGAGCTCCTTCCCTGCCGCCTGGCGCGATGGTGCCGGTGGGCTCATCGGCTGGGACGCGCTTGCCGAGGTGGGGAATGCGCAAGGTTTGCAGGGAGGTTTCCATGTTGTGACAGCTCCAGAAAATTGATGTTTACATCCGTGTCGCGTAATACTCGACCACCCGCTGCAGGTCGAGCGGGAAGGGCGCTGCGTCGGCACCCGGCAGGTGGCTGAGGCGGGCGGTTTGTGTCTGGGCATCGAAGGCGATCCACTCGGCGCGTTCCAGGGCCGGTTCGGCCAGCGTGGCCCGGACGAGGTCGATCTTCTTGCCGGCTTCGGTCGGGCCGAAGCTGTCGCCGATGCGCAGGCGGATCGACGGGATGGTGACGCGCTTGCCGTTGAGCGCGAACTTGCCGTGGCTGACCAGCTGGCGGGCGGCCGGGATGGTCGGCGCGAAGCCGGCGCGGAAGACGAGGTTGTCGAGGCGGCGTTCGAGCAGCTCGACCAGCTTGTCGCCGGTGGCGCCGCGATCCTTCTTGGCGTCGGCGACGACGCGGCGGAGCTGGGTTTCGGTCAGGCCGTAGTTGAAGCGCAGCTTCTGCTTTTCCATCAATTGCAGGCCGTAGCCGGATTTCTTGCCGGCGATCTTGCGCGCGCCGTGCTGGCCGGGCGGCTGGTTGCGCTCCTGCATGGATTTGCGGGACAGGCCGGGCAGATCGACGCCGAGGGCGCGCAGGACTTTGAGGCGGGGGCCGGTGTAACGGGACATGGGTTCTCCTTGTTAAAAAAATCAGTGCAGGGATTGACCGGGAGCGGTCAGTGGGCAGAGCGGTACGCTGACCGATGCCGGGTGGCATTCGACGGCGCGCCAGCCGGCCAGGGCTTGTTCGAGCGCGTCGCGCAGTTCCGGCGCCAGTGCCGCATCGGCCAGGGCGGCGCCGAGATGGGCGCGCAGCGCGGCGGTCTTGGCGACGGTCGGGCCGCGCAGGGCGGAGGCCGAGAGCAGGGTGACGATGGCGGCCAGGCGCAGTTCGGGCGGCATGGCGTCGGTATCGAGACGGTCGTCCATCGCCTACTCCTTGCCTTCGGGGACGTAGACCATCGAGCCGTCCTTCATGCGGTAGGCGACGCCGGCCTTCTCGCCGTCGCCGCTGCCGATGTTGCCGTTGGCCTTGTAGTGCTCGATCTTCTCGCCCTTCTTGATGGTCACTTCCATGGTCGGCTTGCCGGGGTCGGTGATCACCGTCACGTCCTGCTTGTTGAAGGGGTTGATCAGCGGGTTCTGCGCCACGGTGATGAGCAGCGCGGCGATGATGACCAGGAAGATGTCGATCAGGTTGACCACCGACAGGATCGGGTCCTCGGTTTCCGGTTCGTGCAGCAGTTTCAGGCTCATGCTTGCCGGCTCCGCAGGGCTTCGATCTCGAGCAGCTCCTCGGCCAGCCAGCGGCGGCGCACATTGACCACCCAGTAAGTGATCGAGGCGGCGATCAGCGCCAGGATGACGGCCGAGAAGGCGACGGTCAGGTTGTCGGAAACCTTCGCCAGATTGCCGTCGGACAGCGATTTGAGGGCGGGGCCCATGGGAATCATGGTGGCGACCAGGCCGAGCATCGGTGTCACGCGGCTGGCGATGCGCGGCGCCTCGAGCGCTTTGTGGGCGATGACGTCGAGTTGGTCGGCGCTCAGCGTCGATTCCCTGCGGAATCGCGACACCAGCGGGCGGCCCTTGCCTTGCCGACGGTAGAAGGCGAGCAGCACGAATTCGCCGAGCACCCAGAAGGCGTAGAGGAAGAGGGCAGCGATCAGGGCCAGCGTCGGGATCAGGAAGAGCTGGGATAGCTGGTACATCGACAGTTCGATCAGGTTGGCTTGCATGAAGTCTCCGGTTGCGGAAAAAGGATTCAGGATCGTGGGGAGGCGGCGGCCAGTTCGCGTTCGAGCGCCTGGCGCAGAGTGCCGATGGCCGGTTGGCGGGCGTAATCGGCGACCATCTGGTACGGATCGATGCGCCGACCGCCGGCCATCAGCACCCAGGGCGGCACCTCGCGGCCGGGTCTCGGGGTATGGCTCCAATAGCCGCCGTGGTGGCGAACCAGTATTTCGCCGACGTATTGGCCGAGGAAATGAACGAAAGCGCGGTAATCCGCACCCTTGGTCTGTTTGGCGCGGGGTTCGCCGCCGGGGGCGTGCTCCATCAGCATGCGTTCGATTTCGATCACGCTGTTGGTGCTGTAGTCGAGGTGCCCGCCGGCCTTGTTGAGATTGCCGACGAAAGCGTCGAGCAGCCGGGTCAGCGCCATGCGCCGAATGTCGACCTGGTAGCGCACGACGCCGCATTCCTCTTCCGGCAAGGCGCCGATCGTCAGCCGCTCGCCGTGGCGGGAGCCGTCGGGACGCGTCACCAGGTAGTCGAAGGTAGCCACCGGGCTTCCCTCGTGCGGTGCCTCCGCCCGGGCCTGGCGGAAAGCCTGCAGCTCCCGTCCCAGCGGTTTGCCGGCCGGTTGCAGTATGTCCTTGCCCAGCCTCAGCCAGGCTTCCCGCTGCTCCTGGGCGCGGTAGTGCGATGTGCCGCTTTCCCAGGCCGCCTCGTAGAGACCGTCGTCGACCAGCGCAAGAAAGGCGCGGGCATGGTCCTGGGCGCGCTGGAGGTCGGTGCAGGCCGGTTCCGTGGGCTGCCTGGCCGGGCCTTCCGCGGCGAGCGTCGTGCCGCCGAGGGCAGAGAGCAAAAGGACGGCGAGAAGGCGGTTCATTTTGGGCATGGGGTTCTTGCGGGGTAGTGAGGGGATTACCATTTTCCCTCCAATGACAACAGCACACTGCGCTGGCCACGCTCGCCGCTGGCCAGCGACCAGCTGTCGTTGCCGGCCCAGGCGCTGGCGATCCGGCGGGTATCAGTGCCCAGCACGTTCTGCGCTTCCAGCCGCAGGTTGAGTTGCGGCGTCAGGCGGCGGGCGATGTAGAGGTCGAGCAGCGTGCGCGCCTTTTGCTGGCCGGCCAGTTCGCCGGGGATGTCGGTCTGCGTCCGGCCGTACTGGTTGAGTTGCAGGCCGGCGCTGGCCTGCCACCAGGGCAGGGCCTGGTCGATGCCGAGGCTCCACTGGTAGCGCGGCAGGTCGCGGGCGTCGCGGGTGATGCCGAGGCGCTCGTCGTCCACCCGCGCCCGGGGCAGGGTCAGGTGGCTGCGCAGCGCGGTGCCCTTCCAGCCGAAGACCTCGCCCTTCAGCCTGGCGTCGAGTTCCAGCCCCCAGTGGCGGGCCGTGCCTTCGTTGCTCGGTCGGTCCACCCAGCGGCTGCCCTCCAGCGCCGTGCGGCGTTCGATGAAATCCTCGGTGCGCCGGACATAGACATTGGCGCCGAGCGTGCCGGCCTCGTTCGGCAGGTGCTTGTCGAGCGCCAGTTCCCAGTTGATGTTGCGCTCGGCCCGCAGCGTGGGGTTGCCGCCGCGGTCGGCTTCGAGCGGGCTGTTGGCGCCGGCGCCGCGTACGGTCAGCCCGGAGATTTCCTCCAGCTTCGGCGCTTTCAGCCCGGCCCCCAGCGACGAGCGCAGGATCAGGTCGGGCGCCAGTTCGTAGCGTCCGGCGAGCGAAGGCGCCAGTTGGCTGGCGCTGCGTTGGCGCCCCTCGGCTTCCAGCGCGACGTGTTCGCCGCGCAGGCCGTAGGTCAGCGTCAGCGCCCTGGCCAGCGGCCATTCGTGTTGCAGCCAGGCCGTCCATTGCCTGGCCCGGGCGTCGAAATCACCGCTATAGGCGCTGGCGCCGGTGGCGCGCTGGCTTTCGTCGCGGCGATGCCAGCTCTGCTCGATGCCGGCCGACAGCAGGCCGTCGCCGGCCGGGCGGTCGAGGCGCAGGGCGGAGGACAGTTCGCGCTCGTCGCGGTCGATCGCTTCGCGGCCCGTCGTGCGGTTGCCGGCGGCGTCGATCCAGGTCCGGTCGGTATCCTGCTCGCGGCGCGCGCCCATCATGGTGACCCGGCCGGAGAGCTTGCCGGGGCCGGTCTTGCGTTCGCCCTCGGCGCGCAGCCGGGCGATGGTGAGCTGGCTTGCCTCGCGCTCGTGGCGGCTGCCGTCGGCGGCCAGGCCGGTGCCGGCAGCCGGGTTGGCGTAGGCCGAGCGGCCGATCTCGCCCGAGCGCTCGCCGCGGTTGTGATACAGGCTCGGCCACAGCGACAGGCTGCCCTCGCCGTCGCGCCAGGTCAGGCGCGGCGAGACGATGAATTCATCGAGCCGGTAGGGGCTGCTTTCCGTTTCCTCCTGCCACAGCGTGCGCGTGCCGCCGCTCGTCTGCTGGCGGCGGGTGGTTTTTTCCAGCGGCATGCCGTGGTGGTTGATGGTCAGCGGCACGATCCACGAAAAAGCCTTGTCGCCGCCGCCCTGGCTGAGCGTGAACTGGCCGTTCGGTTCGTCGCCGCGCAGGCCGACGGCGGCCTTGAGCGCGGTGGATGCGGTCGGCCTGGCCTTGCGCATGATCAGGTTGACCGTCACCGGCGTGCTGCCGCCGTGTTCGGCCGAGGCGCCGCGCAGGATTTCGACGCGTTCCAGCTCGCCCGAGGGCAGGCGGCCGACCGTGGTCAGCGCGTAACGGGCATTGGCCGACGGGCGTTCGCCATCGACCAGGAATTGCACGCTGTCGCGCCCCATGCCGCGCGCGTTGGCGCTCGGGCCGCCGTCGCCGGTGTGGGCGCCGGCCTCGATGCCGGGCAGCTTGCGTATCACCTCGCCGACCGTCAAACCGCCCAGCGCCTCGATTTCCTTGCGGTCGACGACGGTTTTCTGGGTGACGGCGGACTGGCGTTCGGCATCGGCTTCGCTGCTCGCCGTGACGACCACCTCCTTGAGCGTGGTGCCCGGCTCGGCCTTGGCCGGCGTGGCGAAGGCCGCTGCCAGCAGGATGGCGGCGGGTTTCAGGCGTGGCCTCATGCCGCCCTCCGCTGCCGGCGAACGGCGCTCAGCGCGCCGCCGGCGGTGGCGAGCAGCAGCAGGCCGCCGCCGGCCAGGGCCAGGGGAGGGGCTTCCAGCGGGCGCTTGTCGACCTTTTCCAGCTTCATGCCGGTGATTTGCGGCGGGGCCGGCGGCGGAGGCGGCGCCACCAGGTCGGCGGCGCTCTGCGGCCGGGTCGGCGACGGGGCCGGCAGCGGCGCGACGAGACCGAAGCCCTCGGCGGCGAATTTCTCGAAGGTGGCGTTGTCGCTCTTCACGTCGTAGCGCCTGGCCAGCTCGCGGTAACGCTGTTTCAGCTCGGCCACGGTTTTGGCGTCGGCCTGCCAGTAGCCGTGGCGCGCCATTTCGAGCATTTTCTCGATGCTCTGGGCCAGCGCATGCGGGTTGTTCTTCTCGAACCAGTCCTTGAGGCCGAGCTTATGCTTGTCGCGGACGTAGACATCGACGAACTCCTGCCACTGGTCGTCGCGCACGATTTCGCGCGCCACCGTGGTCCATCCGGTGAAATTGTTGATGCCGTCGAGCACCTGCAGCGTGCCGGCGTAGCCTTCGGCCATCAGGCCCTGGATGTAGCCGGGGTGGAAGTTGCGGGTGGCGAGTTCCTTGGCCAGGAACTGGTCGGCGCCTTCGATCTTGCCTCCCTTGCCGTCGCCGCCGCTGTGGCGCAGGTTGGTGATGTAGAGCTCGGGCGCCTTGCCGTCGAGCGCCCGCACCGCCGCGCCGATGCCGCCGAGATACTGGAAGGGATCGTCGGTGGTCAGCATGCCGTAGAGGTTGGAGGTGCGCGACAGCACGGCGCCCTCGGTGCCCTTGAGGTGCTCGGCGTAGAGATTTACCTTGGCCCCGGCCGCTTCTCCGCCGGCGATGCCCTTGCTGCCCCAGGCCGATTCGTCGGTGCCGTAGGCGTGCTGCATGCGCGACAGGTAGAGGCCGGCCAGCTTCCTGTCGGCTTCGCCCTTGCTCTTCCAGGTGTCGGTGGCCAGCGCCGCATCGTCCAGCCCGGTGCCGTAGCGGCCGGATTCGTTGGAGAAGATGCGCGTCTCGGCGGCCCGCTGCGCGGCCTTGTCCGGCACGCCCTGCCTGACCAGGCGTTCGGCGATGGCGCGGCTGTTGGCGTAGACCGGGTTGTCGGCTTCGTTGGCGCGGGCGGCGAGCTCGACCGCCTTGGCCAGTTGCTTCATGGCGTTCGGGAAGTGGTCGCGGTACAGGCCGGTGGCCGACAGCACGACATCGACGCGCGGCCGCTTCAGCTGCTCGCGCGGCACCAGTCTGACGTCGATGACCCGCCCGCCGGCATCCCACACCGGCTCGACGCCCATCGTCCACAAGGCCTGCGCTTCGAGGATGCCCTGGTGGCGCATGGTTTCGACCGACCACAGCGAGAAGGCCAGCTTCCTAGGGGCGCGGCCGGTCTTGGCGGCCTGCGCGGCGATCAGCGCGTCGGCGGCTTCCTTGCCGGCTTCCCAGGCCTGTTTGGTCGGCACCCGCGACGGGTCGAAGCCGTACAGGTTGCGGCCGGTGGGCAGGGCGTCCGGGTTCTTGATCGGGTCGCCGCCGTAGGAGGTCGGGCGGTGCTGTCCGGCCAGCGCGGAAAGCAGGCCGGCGATCTCGCCCTGGGCGCCGAGGTCGGCGTACCAGCGGCGGCCCTGCTCCAGTTTTTCGGCCAGTGCCTTGTCGGCGGGCAGGGGCGTTTTGTCGGAAATGGCGTCGGCCAGCATCCTGAACGGCGGCGTGCCGGTCAGCTTGGCGTAGTCGCCGACGAAGATCTCGTCGAGATCGTCTTCCTTGACGCCCATGATGCGGGCGGCGGTTTCGTGGAAGCCCTTGCCGAGCATCAGCAAGACCGTGCCCAGCCGGTGCTTTTCCTGCGGCGGCGTGCCAAAGGTGTGCAGGCCGAGCGGCTGGGCGGTCTGCGCCAGTTCGTGCAGGTGGTTGTGCAGTTCGTCGATGAAGGCGCGGAAATCGGCGTCGATGCGGGCCTCGCTCCAGCCCATGTCGCGTTCGATGCGTTCCTTCCTGACCCGCTTTTTCAGGTCGAGCGCCAGCTTGTCCTTCACCGCGCCGTCGTCCTGGGCCAGCCACTGGTGCAGCAGGTCGTGGATCTGGGTCAGGGCGTCGTGCAGCCCGGCCGGCGCGAAGGGGGGCGTCTGGTGGGTGACGATCACCGCCCGGCCGCGCCGCTTGGCCTGCAAGGCCTCGCCGATGTTGTCGACGATGTAGGGGTAGATGACCGGCACGTCGCCGACGGCGAGCATCGGGTAGTCGGTGACCGGCAGGCCGCGCTCCTTGCCGGGCAGCCATTCCTGCGAGCCGTGCGTGCCGTAGTGCACCAGCGCGTCGGCCTTGAAATGCTCGCGCAGCCACAGGTAGTGGGCCAGGTAGAAATGCGAGGGGGCGGCCTTGGACGAGTGGTAGAGCGCCTTTTCCTTCTCTTCCCAGCGTTCGCCGCGCGGCGCCTGCGGGCTGAAGATGACCTTGCCGACGGCCAGGCGCGGCATCACGAAGACCGCTTCGCCGCGGTCGACGATGACCATCGCCGATTTCTCGGGATTGCCCCAGCGTTCCTGGATTTCGTCACGGATGGCTGGCGGCTGGCCTTGCAACCAGGCGCGATAGGTGGCCACCGGCAGGCGTTCGGCCAGGCCGTCGCGGAGCAGGCCGGCCAGTTCCCCGTCGCGGTAGAAGGGGGCGAGCAGGCGCTGCAGGCTCCTGATCAGGCTGTCTTCCGTTTCGCCGTGGGTGTCGTAGCCGGCGTCGCGCAGGGCCTTGAGCGTGGTCTCGAAACTGCGCGGCACGTTCATGAACGAGGCCGACAGGTTCTTTTCGCCCGGCGGATAGTTCCAGAACAGCATGGCCACCTTCTTGTCGGCATTCTGCAGGCGTTGCAGGCGGACCAGCCTGAGCGCCTTGTTCACGATGGCCGCCGTCTGCCCGGGCAGGACGACCACGTCGCCGCTGGCCTTGTCGCTGGTATTGGCGACGATGGCGTCGACGATGCCGGCGTATTCGCCCTGCGCCAGGTAGAAGGGCACGTCGATCAGCGGCACGCCCTGCGGGTCGGCGCGCCAGGCGGCTTCGTCGCCCTTGCGGTAGGCCAGCGCCTGGATGACCGGGATGCCCAGCTCGGCCAGTTCCTTGCGGCGGCCTTCCGGGTCGAGAATGATTTGCGTGTTGATCACCGCGTCGGCGACGGGTTTGCCGTCGACAGTCAGCATCTTCCGGTGCGGGCCCATGACCCCGGCGTAGTAGGGCAGGGCGATGGCGCCGCCGGCTTCGACGCGGGCGACCATATCGTCGATGAAAGTGGTCTGCTCGGCGCCGATGTAGATCTGGTGGAAGGCGATGGCGACGGTCGGCGGCCGTTTCTCCGGGGCTATGCCGCGCCATCTGAAATACTCGGCTGGCGTCGCGAAAACGCGATGCGGCGCCTTGGGGTGGTAAATGGCCTCCTCGGGGAAGACGAAGGGTGCCGCCACCCTGGGCAGCGGCTGGCCGCGCAACTGGGCGGCCAGCGTGGCGAAGAAGCCGTCGTAGTTGCTCCGCCCGCCGTTGGTGTAATAGGCGTGCAGCCGGGCGGCGACGTCCGCGGGCAGGCCGGTGCCGCCCGGGCCGTCGTCCTTCATCCAGATATGCGGCGTCTTCAGCTGCTCGAGCGCCTTGCCGAGTTTGCCCTTGACCGCATCCTGCATGTGGCTGCGGGCGGCATCGAAGATGATCAGGTCGCGTTTCTCGAGCAGCTTGGCGGCCTGTTCGGCGGACAGCCGTTCGGCAAAGTGCGCCTCGACCGACAGGCCGTGCTGGCGGGCGGCGTCGACGACGGTGCGGAATTTCCCGGTGGGCACCGGCGACGTGGCGACGATCAGGATGCTTTCGGCAAGAACGTTGTGCCACAGGCACAGGGCGCCGAGCAGGCTGGCAAAGCGGAGTAGGGTCATGGCGAGAAGGAGCTTTCCTGCGGCGTCAGGGAGTAGATGGCGGCTGCCTGCTGGCGACCCTGGATGCACAGCCGGTTGGCGGCCATGCCTTCGAAGCGGGCGGCGAGTTTCTCGGCAACGCGGCGGCTGGCGATGTTGTGTTCACCGACGACCAGTTCGAGGCGCCGCAGCGCGTGCGTGGAGAAGGCCTCGCGGGAGAGCTGGAAGGCGGCTTGCGTGGCGATGCCGCGCCATTGATGGGTGCGGCGTATCCAGAAAGCGAGCGCGGCGCAGCGATGCTGCCGGTCGATGGCGTGGATGCCCGCGCCGCCCAGCAAACGGCCGCTGCCTTGTTCGAAGATGCCGTATTCGTCGGCCGTGCCGGCTTGCCGGGCCTGATCGCAGGCGGCAAACCAGGCCCGGGCGTCGTCCGCCGCGTAGTGCGCGTGTGGCCAGTGCAGCCACTCGCTCAACGAGTGGACCGAGTCGCGGACCGCTTCGGCAAATGCCTCGGCGTCGTCGGCCTGGAAGGGACGAATCCGGAAGGTGATGGCGGGTGAGTGGGTCACGGCTGGCGGAGTTCCGGCTGGCTGATGCGCAACGCTTCAGTGCAGCGCAGCGGTGTGCGTCACGTTCGCGGCGGGTTCGTCGGAAATGGCGAAATGCAGCTGCGCCCATTCCTGCTCGAGGCGTTGGCCGACCTGCTTGAGCACGGGCGGCATCAAGGCGTCGGGATAGCTCTGGAACAGCGCGAGTTCGCGACGGATCAGGGCGGCCTGGTTCGGACAGCCCAGGCACGAGAAGCGGGTCATCAGGTTGAGCAGCGAGGCGACGAGGGCGGCTGGGTCAGGCAGGGTGGCGGACATGGCGGTGGACCAGAAAAAGAGCGCCGGCGGCCTTATCCCGAGGTCGCCGGCGCAAGGGGGTCAAAAGTCGGCCTGGAAGGAAACGCGCAGGTTGCGTCCGGGCTGGGAGTAGAAATCGACCGCGGTCAGGCTGGTGTCGGCCTGGCGAATGTCGGACCAGTACCAGTATTTCTGGTCGAATACGTTGTTGACCGCGACCACCAGGCGGGTGTTGGGGGTCGGCCGGTACCAGGCGGCCAGGTCGTTGACGCCGTAGCCCGGGGTGCGGAAGAAGGCGCCGCCGCTGTCGTCGACGCGGTTCTTGCCCTTGGCGGCGCGCAGGCGCCACTCGCCGCCCCACTGGCCGACGTCGTAGGCCAGGCCGAAGCTGGCGCGCAGGGGTTCGACCGAGTTGATCGCAAGGCCGGTGTCGCTGTTCTCGCCATGGGCGACGGCGATCGCGCCATCCACCCGCCAGTTGCGTGCAAAGGCCCAGCTGGCCCGCGATTCGGCACCATAGATGCGGACGTTCGACAGGTTGCGGTACATGTAGGTGGTGTAGTTGGTGCCGCCCACACTGACGCAGTTGGGGTCGGCCGGGCAGTTCAGGCGGACGTTGTCGATGAAGTCCTTGTAGCGGTTGTCGTAGGCGGTGATCTGGGCGCGCACGTTGCCGACGTTCGCCCGCAGTCCGATCTCGACCCCGACGCTGGTCTCGGCCTTGAGCTCCGGGTTGGGGGCGGAGGCGTAGATCTGGGCCGAGTTGCGGAAGGCGCCATTGACTTCGTTGTAGTTCGGGGCGCGGAAGCCGCTCGCCACCTGGCCGAACAGGCTAAGCGCCTCGGTGAAGCGCCATTGCCCGCCGAGCTTCGGCGAAAGGTGGCTGAACTCCTTGTCCACCGCCTGGCGGTTGATGATGCTGAGCACCTGCTGGGCCAGGGCATCGACGTCCGGCTTCAGGCGCGTCCGGTCGTAGCGCAGGCCGGGGGTCAGCGCCAGGCGGTTGCCGAGCAGCGAGATCTCGTCCTGCACGTAGAGCCCGAGGGTGTCGGTCACGCCGTTGGCGAAGTCGCGCAGCGGGTAGCTTTCGCCGGCCAGGCCGTAGGTGACGGCGCCGGTGTTGACGTTGAGCACCTGGCCGTCGCGCTTGGTCTCGACGCGCTGGCGCATGAGGTCGATGCCGTAGGTCAGCAGGTTGCTCGCCCCGCCCAGCTGGAACATCGACTCCAGCTGCAGGCCGAGGCCCGTCGTCTGCTGTTCGAAATGGAAGTTTTGCCTGATCTGGCAGGTGGCCTGCGGCGCGGCGCTGCTCGACGCCGAGCAGCCACTGGCCGTTGAATAGCGCGCGTTGCTGCGGGTCTGGTCGTTGATGTTGTGCGTTTCCGCATCCTGGTGATAGGCGCGGGCGATCAGGCGGTCGTAGAACAGGCCGTCCTTGTGCTCGTATTCCAGGCCGAAGCGGGTGCGCTTGCTTTCGTCGTCGCCGGTCATCCGCGAAATGCGCGCCAGCGATGCGGGAATCCGCATGATGGTCGTCTGCGTGCTCTGCTCGCGTCCTTCCAGCGATGCCGTGAGCTTGTGGCCGGTCAGCGGGCGGAAGACGAACTTGCCGAGCAGGCCGCGGTCTTCCGTAGCCGCCGGATTGGCCTCGCTGCGCGCCGGGCCGAAGGCGGGGTTGTTGCCCCGGTTTTTCGTTTCCTCACCGTTGGTTTGCGCATAACCGAGCAGGACATCGAAGCGTTCGCTGCGCAGCGCGCCGATCACGCTGCCGGACAGCGCGTCGCTGGCGCCGAAGTAGGCACCCCGAACGCGGGCGCCCTGGGTCTTGTCGCCCCTGGCGATATCTTCGGGATTCAGGGTCAGGTAACCGACGACGCCGCCGATCGCATCCGAACCGTACAGGCTGGAAGCCGGGCCGCGCACGATCTCGACCTGGCGCAGGAAGTCGAGCATCGGGCCGGAAGGCGCGTTCATCGTGTAGTTGGTCGGTCCGCCGCCGTTGAAAAAGTCCGGCAGGCGCACGCCGTCCACCATCTGCACCACGCGGTTGTCTTCGATGCCGCGGATATTGACGCGGGTTGCGCCGTGGCGCCGCATGTCGCGCGCCATCGCGATGTCGGGATCGTCGCGGAAGAGGTCGGCGTCGTCGACCGGCAGGCGGCGCTCGATGTCTTCGCGGCGGACGCTGGTGACCGTGGCGCTGACCTGGTCGATGTCGGTCAGGTGGCGATTGGCGGTGATGACGGTATCGCGCAGCGCTTTTTCCTCGGCGGAGAAAGTCGCGCCGGACAGCGACAACAGGGCAAGCGGAATAGCCCGCAAGGCAAGGCGGGCGTGAGGGCGCAGCATGAAAGGCCTCCAGTCAGAACAATGAATGGCTGGCTGCCTGCATGCGCTAGGTGGCTGGCGATAATTAAAGACGAATAAGAATAATTATCATTAAAAAATAGGATGCTGTCAATATTTCTCCGGCCGGTGCGCCATCGCGGGCTCAGGCATCACGGGCGGGATGGCATGGGCCGCTGCTTGCGGGCGCGCCCCGGAAAAGAAAAAAGCCACGGCATGCCGTGGCTTTCGGGGATTGCTGGCGGGTGCTCAGCGATCGAATTTCTTTTTCTTGAAGCTGCGCTCGCCGTCGAATTTCCGTTCGCCGCCGAAGCTGCCGCCCGGGCGGCCTTCGTCCTGGCGCAGGTTGATCGGCACGCCGCGGATGCGGGTGCGCTTCAGCGCATTGGCGGCTTCGGCCGGCATGCCGGCGGGCAGCTCGACGGTGCTCGACTCTTCGTACAGGCCGATGCGGCCGATGAAGCGGCTTTCGATGCCGGCTTCGTTGGCGATGGCGCCGACGATGTCGCGCACTTCGACGCCATGCTCGCGACCCACGTCGATGCGGTAGCGCACCATGTCGCCGGCCGGTGCCGGACGCGGCGGACGCTCGCTGCGCGGCGGACGGTCTTCGAAACGCGGACGCTCGCCGCGATCCTCGAAACGCGGCTTGCGCTGTTCGCGTTCGCCGAAGACGCCCGGGCGGCTGTCGCGCGGAGCCGGCGCCGGGCGCGGGTCTTCGCCGGCGATCTGCAGCGGCTTGCTTTCCTGGGCCATCATGGCCAGGGCGGCGGCGACTTCCTCGGCTCCGACGTTCTGCTCCTCGGCGATCTGCGACACGATGTTGGCGAAGAAATCCAGGCCTTCGGCATTGAGCACCTCGGCGACCTTGGCCTTGAAATCGCCAACGCGCTTGTTGGTGACGTCGGCGCGGGACGGCAGGGTCAGCGGCGCGATCGGCTGCCGGGTGGCACGCTCGATGGTGCGCAGCATGCGGATTTCGCGCGGTGCGACGAACAGGATGGCGTTGCCGTTGCGACCGGCGCGGCCGGTGCGGCCGATACGGTGCACGTAGGCTTCGGTGTCGTACGGGATGTCGTAGTTGACGACGTGGCTGACGCGCGGCACGTCGATGCCGCGGGCGGCGACGTCGGTGGCGATGACGATGTCCAGGGCGCCGGACTTCAGCTGCTCGATGACGCGTTCGCGCATCTGCTGGTTGAGGTCGCCGTTCAGGGCTGCGGCTGCGTAACCGCGGGCGTTCAGCTTGTCGGCCAGTTCGACGGTGGCGGTCTTGGTGCGCACGAAGATGATGGCGGCGTCGAAATCGTCCTCGACTTCCAGGATGCGGGTCAGCGCATCGAGCTTGTGCATGCCGCTGACCTGCCAGTAGACCTGGCGGATCGCCGCAACGGTGGCGGTGGCCGACTTGATCTTGATCTCGCGCGGCTCGACCAGGTATTTCTGGGCAACGCGGCGGATCTGTTCCGGCATGGTCGCCGAGAACAGCGCGGTCTGGTGCTGTTCCGGGGTGCGCTCGAGAATCCACTCGACGTCGTCGATGAAGCCCATGCGCAGCATTTCGTCGGCTTCGTCGAGGACCATGGTCTTCAGGTTGTCGAGGTTGAGCGTCTTGCGCTCCAGGTGGTCCATGACGCGACCCGGCGTGCCGACGATGACGTGGGCGCCGCGGGCCAGCTGCTTCAACTGGATGGTGTAGCTCTGGCCGCCGTAGATCGGCAGCACGTGGAAGCCCGGCAGGTTCTTGGCGTAGCTTTGCAGCGCCTCGGCAACCTGGATGGCCAGTTCGCGCGTCGGCGTCAGGATCAGGGCCTGCGGCTTGGTCAGCTTGATATCGATCTGTTCCATCAGCGGCAGCGCGAAGGCGGCGGTCTTGCCGGTGCCGGTCTGCGCCATGCCGATCATGTCATGCCCGTCGAGCAGGATGGGGATGCACTGGGCCTGGATGGGGGAGGGGGTTTCGTAACCGATTTCGCTGAGCGTCTTGAGCAGCGATTCGCTCAAGCCGAGCTCGGCAAAGTTTTCGACGGAAGTCGACATAATGCTGTTTCCTTTCATCGTCGCCCTTGACGTTGTTCTGAGTGGCGACGGATTGGCCCGATGGTCGGGCGGCCTGGGTGACCCCGACGCAGCCATGCCGGGGAATGAATCAATGGGGTGAATCCTGCACAAGAACCTACAAAACCGGGGGCTGCTCGGAATGACTGCGGGCGAAACATCAACGCATTGAACTGATTATTCTACACTTTTTCTGCGAGAGCCGCCAGTTCGGCGGCGCTGAAGCCGGCTTGCAGGCGCGCCGATTCGTTCATCGGCAGGATGGGGCGGGGTGCCTTGAAGTGCTTGAGCAGTTCGCGATAGGTGCTTTCCGGCTCGATGCCGCGCTGCCCGCAGAGTCGGCGGAACCAGCGGTCGCCGAGGCCGACGTGGCCGATTTCGTCGCGCAGGATGATGTCCAGCACGCGGGCGCTGGCGTCGTCGCCGGCCTGCTCCAGGCGGCGCTGGATGGGCGGCGTGGCGTCCAGCCCGCGCGCTTCGAGCAGGCGGGGCACCAGGGCCATGCGGGCGAGCGGGTCGTCGGCCGTCTTCATGGCCATTTCCCACAGGCCGGCATGCGCCGGAAAGTCGCCGTAGTCGTAGCCCAGGCTGTTCAGGCGTTCGCGCAGGATGGCGAAGTGGTAGGCCTCCTCGGCGGCAACGCCGATCCAGTCGGCGTAGTATTCCTCGGGCAGTCCATGGAAGCGGGCCGCGTGATCGAGGGCCAGGTTGATGGCCGAGAACTCGATATGCACGATGGCGTGCAACAGCCGGGCACGGCCTTCTTCGGTCTGCGGGCTGCGCTGCGGAACGAGCTTGGGCGGGACGAGTTCCGGCTTGTCCGGAATGCCGCAATGCAATTCGATTTCGCTGCTGTCGCGCCAGTCGAGGCGAGCCTTGGCCCAGTCGTCGGCCAGTGCGGCGGTGAGCGCGAGTTTGCGCTCGATGTCGGTGGCGGCCAGCGCTTCGGCCAGTCGCGGGAACAGGGATTCCATCAGGGCGCGGGGTTGGTGTATTGCAGGTGGATGGCGTCGATGGCCGCCAGGATCTCGTCGGAAAGCGGCGTCAGCGTGGCGGGCAGGGTTTCCTGCAGCTGTGCCAGCGACGAGGCGCCGATGATGGTGCTGGCCACGAACCAGCGGGAGCGCACGAAACCGAGCGCCAATTGGGTCGGCGTCAGCTGGTGCTGGCGGGCCAGCGCGGCGTAGGCGGCCACGGCGGGGGCGACGTTGGGCTTGGCGTAGCGCTGGCCGAAGAAGGGCCATTGCGTCAGGCGACCGGGTGCCGCCGGGTCGGCGAGGTATTTACCGGTCAGGTGGCCGAAGGCGAGCGGCGAGTAGGCGAGCAGGCCGATTTGCTCGCGATGGGAGATCTCGGCCAGTCCGCTCTCGAAAGTCCGGTTGAGCAGGTGGTAGGCGTTCTGCGTCGATGCGATGCGCGGCAAGCCCAACTCGTCGGCAAGGCGCACGAACTGCATCAGGCCCCAGGCGTGTTCGTTCGAAACGCCGATATGGCGTACCTTGCCTTCGCGCACCAGTTCGGCCAGCGCTTCGAGTTGTTCGCGTATCGGCGTGCCGCCGCGCTCGGCTGTCGGGTCGAACTGCCATTGCCCGAACATCGGCTGGTTGCGTTCCGGCCAGTGGAGCTGGTAGAGGTCGATGTAGTCGGTCTGCAGGCGGCGCAGCGAACCTTCGATGGCGGCGCGGATGTTGGCCCGGTTCATGGCCTGGGGGCCGTTGCGGATCCAGGTCAGGCTGCGCGCCGGGCCGGCGATCTTGGTGGCGAGGATGATCTTGTCGCGTTGCTGGCGCTTGAGCCAGTTGCCGACGATGCTTTCGCTCGCTCCGCTGGTTTCGGCGCGCGACGGCACCGCATACATCTCGGCGGTGTCGATGAAATTGACTCCCTGCGCCAGGGCGAGGTCGAGCTGGGCATGGGCATCGGCCTCGGCGGTTTGCTCGCCGAAGGTCATCGTGCCCAGGCAGATTTCCGGAACGATCAGGTCGGAGCCGCCGAGAGTGCGGTGCTGAAGCGTGGTCATGAGTGTCTCCAAAATCAGGGGTGGCCGCAGAGGACGCCGTATATCAGGATGGGCCGTTCGAAAACCGGATCGTAGCCGGCCGGGACGATCGCCAGGCGGTGCTCGGCCGGGTCGTCGCAATGCCGGAGCACCCACTGGCCGGCCTCGGAGAAGGCTTCGTCGAAGCTGCCGAACAGCGCATCGAGGCCTTTCGTCCGTATGGGCAGCAGGTTGCCCGAACGGCGGTCGAGCAGCAGGTCGGAGTCAAGCTGCTGGACCGCGTAGCCGGCCGGGGGGCGAGGCAGCGGCAGCGCCGACAATTCGAAGCGGTCGCCAAACGTGTCGGCGGATAGGCGGTTTCCGGGCATGCTTCATTTTATATCCACCAATCGGCCTTAGTCAGTGTTCGTCAAGGAAGGTTCAGGCGGGCATGCTAGAATGACGGACTGTAACAATCACTTAACGGAACCGTCATGTTCGGTCGCTTGATGCCCAAAGAGGGCAAGTATTTCGATCTTTTCAATGCCCACGCAGTGCTGATCACGCAAGGTGGCAAAGCCTTGTCGAACCTGATCGGTGCGCTGGTCGACCAGCCGGATCAGGCCGGTCGCTACGCCGAAGAAATCGATTACCTGGAGCGCAAGGCCGACGACATCACCCACGACACCCTGTCGCAGTTGCACACCTCGTTCATCACGCCGTTCGACCGCGACGAGATTCATCAACTGATCAGCGGCATGGACGATATCCTGGACATCATCCAGGATGTGGCCGAATCGATGTCCCTGTACGACATCCGCCGGGTGCCGCCGGAAGCCAAGGAGATGGCCGAGGTGACCGAAAAGTGCTGCCGTGCGGTCGAATCGGTCGTCAAGTTGCTGCACAGCATGGACAACGCACCGGCCATCCTCAAGTTCTGCCACGAAATCGCCGAACTCGAGTCCGAGGCCGACCGTGGCTTGCGCAGCCTGATGTCCAAGCTTTTCCGCGACGAGCCGGATGTCCGCGAAGTCATCAAGCTCAAGCAGATTTACGAGATCCTCGAATCGGTTACCGATCGCTGCAAGGACGTGGCCGGCACCGTCGAAGCCATCGTCCTCGAAAACTCCTGAGCGGGTAGCGCGGCATGGATACCGTGCAAGTCAGTATCTGGGTTGTCGGAACCCTGGTTTTCGTTGCCCTGCTGTTCGATTTCATGAACGGCTTTCACGATGCGGCCAATTCGATTGCGACCATCGTCTCGACCCGGGTTCTCAAGCCGCATCATGCCGTCATCTGGGCTGCGGCATTCAATTTCCTGGCCTATTTCCTGTTCCAGCTGAAGGTCGCCTCGACCATCGGCAAGGGCACCATCGATCCGGCGATCGTCGACTATTACGTCGTCTTCGGCGCCCTGATCGGGGCCATCATCTGGAACATCATCACCTGGTACTACGGCATTCCCTCGTCCTCGTCGCATGCGCTGGTCGGCGGCCTGGTCGGTGCCGCGGTTTCGAAAGCCGGTCTCGATGGCCTGATTACGGCCGGCGTGCTGAAAATCGTTGCCTTCATCTTCGTCGCGCCGTTCCTGGGCTTCGTCATGGGGGGGCTGTTGATGGTCATCGTGTCATGGATCTGCCGGAAAATGGCGCCGCGCAAGGTGGACAAGCATTTCCGCCGGTTCCAGCTGATTTCCGCGGCCGCCTACAGCCTGGGCCATGGCGGCAACGATGCGCAGAAAACCATCGGCATCATCTGGATGCTGCTGATTGCGACCGGTTACTCCCATACCTCCGATCACATTCCCGGCTGGATCGTTCTGGCCTGCTATTCGGCCATGGGCCTGGGCACGATGTTCGGTGGCTGGCGTATCGTCAAGACCATGGGCAACCGCATTACCAAGCTCAATCAGGCGCGCGGTTTCTGCGCCAACAGCGGTGGCGCGTTCACCCTGTTCCTGGCGACCGCCTTCGGCATCCCGGTTTCCACCACGCACACCATTACCGGCGCCATTGCCGGCGTGGGCTCGACGCGCGGCGCCCGCCGCGTGCGCTGGGGCGTTGCCGGCGGCATCGTCTGGGCGTGGATCCTGACCATCCCGTGCAGCGCCGCCATGGCAGCGGTCGCCTGGTATCTCGGCACCCTGCTTCTTTGATTCTTCGTTGGGTTTTGTTTTCGGCCCTGCTTGCATTGCAGGCAGGGCTGATCCGGCGGTTTCCTATGCTCTGGGAGCTTGCCCTGGTGGCACTGATCGGCGGCGTCTACTGGATCTTTTTCCGCACCCCGCCGCGCAACGGCGACTAGGCCGGGATGTCCGGAACCAGCATCTGCTCCAGTTGCAGGATGCGGTCTTTCAGCAACAGCTTTCTTTTCTTCAGGCGGCGGACGAGCAACTCGTCCGGAGGCGGGCTGTCGATCAGGTGGGTAATCACCAGGTCGAGGTCGCGATGCTCGACCTGTAGCTCATGCAGCTGATTTCGAAGGTCGCTGATTTCGGCTTCGTTCAGCGGATGAAGGGACATATTCGGCTCCTGGCGGCTTCCTTTGTTTTGCTAGAATACCCTGAACAAATCAACGGAGGAGAGAGAGATGCAGCACCATGTAATTGTGTCGTTCGGAAAAGACAGCGAGTTCGAATTCAAGTTTTCCGGCGGTGCGGCACCGGATGACGCACGCAAGTGGTTCGACCATGAATTTCGCGTTCTCGAATGCGATGTCGCCACGCCGACCGGCAAGATTCTGGCGGTCGACCGCATTCTCAGCGTCGCCAAGTATGCCGGTGAAAATCGTTTCCAACAGCAAAGCGCCTGGGCCGATCAGTTTGCCAAATACACCGCCGCCTTGCTCGGACGCGACCTGATCCGCGTCGATGTCGAGCACTACAGCATCGGGTATTGATGAACAAGGCGTTTGTGCGGGAAAGCGACGGCGATGATGAGGAGCAGCTTGAACCGTCGCTGAAGCTCCCGCCTGGTACCCGCAACTACATTACCCCGGCCGGCCACGCCCGGCTCAGGGATGAACTGGAAAACCTCGTCAAGCGCGAGCGTCCCCATATTGTCGAAATTGTCGCGTGGGCCGCATCCAATGGCGACCGTTCGGAAAACGGCGACTATATATATGGCAAGCGTCGCCTCAGGGAAATCGACCGCCGCATTCGTTTCCTGAGCAAGCGCCTCGATATCGCCGAGATCGTCGACCCGCTCCGCCAGGGCGACAATGACCAGATATTCTTCGGCGCTCGCGTCACCGTCGCCGATCAAGAGGGGCAGGAGAACACCTACACCATCGTCGGTGTCGACGAAGCCGAAGTGTCGCGCGGGCGTATCAGCTGGGTATCGCCCCTGGCCCGTGCGCTGCTGAAGGCGAGGGAAGGGGATTCGATCCGCTTCCAGAGCCCCGTCGGCATACGCGAGCTGGAGATTCTGGAAGTGATGTATCTGTCCATAGATTAGATACATTGGCAGGGCTTTTGAAAAACTTTTGTGAGGCTGTTGACGGCGGTTTTTTAATCTATATAAT
>NZ_CAMFKO010000034.1 GCF_945957265.1 uncultured Dechloromonas sp. | reverse complement strand
TTTACTTGAGTGCCGCCAGCCGTGTTCACGGGGCGGTATTTCAGCAGCCTGCTAGTCCTTATTACGACCAGCACAAAAAAAGAAAAAATAAGTGCTGACATAAAGCGTCTCATTTTTGCAAGGAAAGTAGAGCAAAAATCAAATCCGTTGGCGCCAATCACAATGTGGTTAATTACTGAGAGGCAGATCGATGGATCACTTGTAACAATGTGCCGAGCGCAAGACGTTAATGCAATTACAATAACCGACTTCAAAAGGCGATTCTTTGATGGATCGCTCTACTGTACAAGGCGAGCGGATTATCCATTTGGTTCTGCTGAAGAACCATCAAATTCTGGGTATATAGCCCCTCAATTATATGTCAACTTGCCTATGACCTACGAAGCCTACAATACAAGGATAAAGTCGCTAAAAGGCCAATCCGACTGTAGACTGAATGATATATATCAGTGGGTTGCTGATGGATTACTAGTTGTTATCCTAGCTCCATTTGGGTCCGGAAAAAGCTTTACGTGCAAAGAATTGTTTAATATTTTTTCTAAAAAATATCAAATTGGCGAAGGGGCCAGATGCCCTATTGCAGTTAACCTGAGAGATCATTGGAGTCAGGATAGTGATGAAATTTTGGAGCGCCATGGGAAATTAATTGGGTACCCAAGAAGAGAAGAACTAAATATTGGAATACGCGCAAACATGTGTAGCTTAATCATCGACGGATTCGATGAAATCGGAATAACAGGGGTTGCCAATATACAAAATAAAAACTTCATGAGGGAGGTAAGAACACAATCAATGGTTGGCCTGAAGGGAATTGTGCTCTCACTCCCTTCTGGCACGGGGGCCGTAGTAGCTGGGCGCGACCACTATTTTGACGACGTCAAAGAACTGGCGTCTGCATTAGGCCTTGTAGGCCGTGACTTTAGATTAGTCCGTCTCGGGGAATTTAACGAAGCCAATGCACTTGAATTGTTAAAGTCCTATGGAATTGATGAAGCTCCACCAGACTGGATACCTCGCAAACCATTATTTTTAAGCTACCTCGCAAAAAATGGGTTACTAAAAGATGCCATCGGAATCAACGGTGCTCGCGGACAGGGTAATGCATGGGACGAATTTATCGACTACGTTTGTCTCCGGGAAGCAAAAATTGCAAAGATTGCCATCGACCCAGAGTCCGTTAGAAATGTTCTTATTGAATTGTCTGGAGATGTGAGATCCACGTATTCCGGGACTGGCCCAATAACAACTCAAGGACTAGCTGAAATATATAAACGGGTAACAGATCAAGAGCCTACGAATCAATCCATAGCGCATCTACAACGACTACCATGCTTAACGCTGCGGGGCTCTGGCGACTCCGACCGTGAATTTGTGGACCAAGACATGCTTTGGGCATTGCAAGGCTTCAATGTTGCGCAGCACGCATTACGCGGAACAACTCCACCCAAATCGAGAGGATGGCTGTCCGGCTTAAATTCAATCGGGATTGGAGCTGCCACCCATTATTTTGAAAAAAACAATTTCGATATTTACAGCGTGGTTACGTATGCAAATAGCTACAGCGACAATTCTCAATTTTCTGCAGATCTACTCATGGTAGCCATTGATATGGCTCAAGAAGAAAGCGAAATAGACTGCAGGGGATTGAAAATATCAGGGGCAATCATAAATTCAATGTCTCTCGAAAATGTAAAACTAAAAAATTCTGAATTTCATGACTGCCAGTTTGGAGATTTCGTTGTCGGCGAATTTGGTCTTGATTCAAGCATATCAATAAAAGGCGGTCGAATCGTAAAAATTCTAGGGGTTTCTTCAAGAGATGGGTTGCCCGAAAAATTAATTTCTCAAGATTGCGAAATTGAATCATTCGACGAATTGGATACAAATGCAGCAATTGTTCGTGCAACAAGCCTATCAAACGGCAAGAAAGCGCTTTTAACTGTATTACGAAAACTTTATATTCAAGCAGGGTCTGGACGAAAACTATCTGCGCTAAAGCGAGGGATTCCGCCATCAATCATTGGGAAGATTGATGGAGTTCTTGATATTTTAGAGCAGCACAACATGGTTAGCTTCTATGGCGGCGTTGTTCAGCCCGTCAGAAAACAATCCGACAGGGCAAAAAAAATATTGGCCTCATCTGGTTTACTGCATGATGACGTAGTCGAATTATGTGACTCAGATTAATTCAACAACGTAAAAAAACAGGGGGCAGACCTCTATTATTATTCGGTCAGCCACAAAAACGGGCAGTTCCTCTAGGTTGGCCTTGCTGCTTAGCAGCCAGAAAGAATTATCTGCCTTGCCGGGAACATGCCTGCTGGTTTCAGGTCTGTCATTGACCGTGGAAGTTCTGCCCTATACGTTCAGCTGCCTTCGGGTTCCTAGTACAGCAAGCGGGCCGACCGGGGGTTCGGCTTTGCGCCACTACGATCCAAGGCCGTGAAGAAGACCGGTGTGATTGTTGCCTGTAACTGGACATGAAGTAGGACGAGGGGGTCTTTGGCCTTCCAAACAACTGGAGGCGATATGTCGATCAATCAAATCAACGGCAAGAGTTTCGATTTCTCGAAACTCCAGGGCGGCAAGGTAGCGACGCCAGTTGCGGGTTCGGCAAGGGCGGTGGATTTTTCGTCCGAGCTGAAGTTGCAGATGGCCAGCATTCAATCGCAAACGGTCGGCGCGCTGGTTTCGTCCGCGCTGAGCCCTGGCAAGGTGTCGGCTGGGACGAGCTTCTCCGATATTGTCGGGGCCGGCAAAACGGCCGGCATTTCGTCTCTGGATGCCATGCTGGGCAGCGCCGCCAGCATCAGCGGCACGCATGGCGTTTCGGCAACGGGGTGCAACATGGGGCTGTTCGACCCGGAGTCGGCCTACCGGATGATGACGGATATCAACGCCCGGGCCGTCGCCTACAAGGCCGAGTCGTCCGAAATGGGCGACATGAAGGCCTATGTGTCGACGTTGCAGCAGGAGGCTATCAAGCTGGGCGGCACCGATGTAGCGACGGGTAGAGAGGACATCCGCGCCCGCGTGCAGGCTTTTGCCGATGCCTACAATGGCTGGATGCAGCGCTTCGGCGGCGAGCTGAAGGATGGCGGCATGCTGGCGGGCACGCAGGCGGCCAGGATTGCGCAGTGGGAACTGGAGCAGAGCATCGCCAATCCGTTCCATGGCGCCAAGGACGGGCTGCACGGCATGGCCGACCTGGGCCTGAGCATCGACCCGGTGACCAAGCGGGCGACCGTCGATAACGCTCACCTGGATGCCGCGCTGGCCAACGGCAAGTCGGCCGCCATCGGGGCGCTGCACGAATTCACCGCCCATTTCGCCAAGGCGGCCGAGCTGTGGAATTCGGCCGGCAATTTCATCAATAACCGTCTGGATAATCTGTCGCACGTCGTTGGCTATATTGATACCAACATGACGTCCCTGCAGGCCGAATTCGGCCTGGGCGACCCGGCGAAACCGACCGGGCAGTTGGCTAGGGCATTGGCCAACTACAACGCGACGCACGGCGTTGGCTGAACTGGTGTTTTGGCGTAAACGAAAAACAGCAGCCTGACTTGAAGGCTGCTGCTCAAACAGGCTGACCGACGGGCCGTTCAATATCGGCCGGTTACATCAGGCGGCGGCGAAACGGCTGCGCAGATACTTGATGATCTCGCCGGATTCGTACAGCCACTCGGTCTTGCCGGCCGCATCGGTGATTTTCAGGCAGGGCACTTTCGCCTTGCCGCCACCACTCACCAGTTCATCGCGGATTGCCCCCGGTTGTTGCGCATCGCGCTTTTGCACATCAAGCGCCAGACGCCGCATCTCCTGGCGCACCTTGATGCAGAACGGGCAGGTTTTGTACTGATAGAGGACGAGACTGGCGCACTGCCGGTCGATCTCGGCCTGGCTCGAGGCTGGCCGCGACATGGCCTTCGGCCGGGTGACGAATTCGCCGAGCAGCATGAAGGGGCCGAGAATGACACGCAGCGTTTTGAAGAAGGCTCTGACGACTGTTTTCATGGGTGATGGTTTGATTCCGTAAAAAGATGGGCTTAAGGCAGTCTATACGCTGCAGAGTTCCTCACGGCTGAACATGAGGCGTAGAGCGACAATCGGCCCGCAAATCCAATCAGTGGAGTTCATACGCTATTGATTTGCGACGCTCAGCCTCAATCGTCACCACTCAAACCCCTGCCCAGCAACGTCAGCCCTCACCGTCTTCGGAAACATCTGCTGCGCTCGCTCGTCCAGTACCAGATGCGGTAGTTTGTCGCGAAGCAGGGCAATGGTTGCTTCGGCTTGCTGTTTATCTCGCTGCTTCTTGCCCGGCTCGCGATCCGGTTGTTCGCTGAGCCAGTGCTTGTAGACGGCAAAGGCGCGCGGGTCTGGGCTGACCATGGGGGCTGGCAGGCCATCGTGACCAATCACGACGGATTGGAATTTTTCGCTGGCCAGCAGCCATTTGATATTGGGAAGCCACGAGGGGGTCAGGTCAGCAGCGGCGATTTGTTCCGGCTCGTCTTGTTTCCAGGGTGGGTTCGGGGCTTGTTTGACGAGATCGACATAAAAGCCATCCTTGTTGGCGGCACGAAAGCCTCCCTTGCGAACGGGTTCGAAGGAGCGGTCGACTTTGCGCAATATGGCAAGCAACCCGGCATCGGCGACTTCGTTGTCGAGCAGTGCCAGTTTCAGGCGGCTGCGGGCATCCCAGAGTAAATCGATATCGTTGGTCGCAAGCAGGCCCGCGTCGAACATGACACCGCCGACGGCTTCGTAGCCGTACATGGCGTGAGTGCCAATAACCATCAGGTTCCGCCCGAGCAAATGGTGTTCGTCGAGCTTGCGCAGGGTAGCGGTGACGATGGCTGGCACGCGGTTGAGATACACGCCACGCGCCATACCGGCAAATTCCCGCAGCGACTGCTTCAGCGCGGCTTCACGCTCCTTGGCGCGGACCTTGCCGGCGACAAACTCGGCATGGATCGCTTCGGTTTCGGCGCTGCGTGGCCCAAGGCTCCGCGTGGCACCGCTGCGATTGAGCACCTTGATCAGATAGTCCTTGCCACCAACAGTCTTCCAGCTCAAGCCGCCGGCGTATTTGACCGCATTCCGCCTGGCCTCGCGGAAAGCTTCAAAGGTTTGCCTGACGTCTATGGAAATTCGCTGTTGATTGTTAGATAAATTACTGAAATACATCGAATTTCCTTTCAATCAATAATTTTCTTTAGATTGAATGGAAAACCATTTAAAGTCAATGAAAAAGCCATTTTTTTGACTGTCTTGGCACCTGCATCTGAGACCCATCCAGCCTCTGATCCTCTCCACCGCTGGCGACATGATCGATAATGAAACCTTCGCTTATCCCGGGAAAACCATGTTCGCCAACCTGACCGGCTTCCTCATCCAGTGGGGCATCACCGCGCTTTCCCTGTGGGTGGCCAGCCTCGTATTCAATGGCATCCGCTTTGCCGACAAGTCGGCGCTGATCGTGTCGGCACTGCTGCTCGGTTTCGTCAATGCGGTGCTGTGGCCCATCGCGGTGGTGCTGACGCTGCCACTGACTTTCCTGACCCTGGGCGTATTCCTGCTGGTGATCAACGCCCTGCTGTTGCTGCTGGTGGCGAAGCTGGTGCGCGGCTTCACGATTTCCGGCTTCTGGACGGCATTCTTTGCCAGCCTGTTCATTTCGATCTTCAGCCTGTTCCTGAATTCGCTGATGCCGGATGCCGAAATGGAGGTCTACCGCCTGCCGCCTTCCGGGCGGACGATCTCGATGTAGATCATCGCAAAGCAATTTGTTTCTCAATATTGACAAGTAAGTATTATTGCCTAACATGAGAAACACAATGCCAGCAAAATCCCCACCTCCATCCGTTGTCGTAACCGAGCAGCTTACCGCACTCGGCGCACTGGTACGTGCACGCCGCAAGGCCTTGAAGGTCAGCGCAACCGCGCTGGCCGAGGCAGCCGGGATGTCACGGGTCAGCGTGCATCGCATTGAGCAGGGTGCGCCTTCGGTGACGATGGGAGCCTACCTGAACGTACTGGCTGCGCTGGGGCTGGTTTTTTCGGCAGCGGCCCGGGAGGAGCCAGCGAATCGCTTGGCCGAGGGTAACCCCGGCTGGCTGCCCGCCCGTATCCGCCTGGCCGATTACCCGGCCTTGAAGCAATTGGCGTGGCAGGTGCAAGGCGCGGATGAACTGACGCCGCGCGAAGCCCTGGACATTTACGAACGCAACTGGCGGCACCTCGACGAGGCGGCACTGCTGCCCCGCGAACAACATTTGATCGAGGCCCTGCGAGTGGCTTTGAACGGTATCGCCATGCCCGGCGCAAGCGATGTTTGAGCGCCCCCACCATCGCCGGATTGCCCGGGTCTTGTCGGCGCTGAATGGCGATTTGTTGCGCGAGGCGAATTGCCTGTTTGGCGGCGGCACGGCCATGGCGCTGCGCTTCGGTGAATATCGCGAATCGGTCGATATGGATTTCCTGGTATCGAACCTCGACAGTTACCGCCGACTGCGCCAACTGTTGACCGGCGATGCATGCTTTGCCGGGCTGCTGCGGCCGAATGGCGAGCGTTTTCGCCTGGGGCGGGAGATCCGCGCCGATCAATACGGCATACGCACCACGCTGCTCGTCGACGAAGCGCCGATCAAGTTTGAAATCGTTCTCGAAGGCCGCATCGAGATCGAGGCTGCTACCGCTCAAGATGAGGTCTGCGGTATTTCGACCCTGACGCCGCTCGACATGGCAAGCGGCAAGCTGCTGGCCAATGCGGATCGCTGGAGCGACGACGGCGTATTCAGCCGCGACGTGATCGACCTGGCCATGATGAGCCCTTCGCTACCTTTGCTGCGAAAGGCCGTTCTCAAGGCGCAGGGTGCCTACGGCGAGGCGATCACCCGCGACCTCGAACGCGCCATAGAGCGTTTGCGGAATCGTCCGGACTGGCTGGAGCGCTGTATGCGTGTAATGGCAATGAACCTGCCCAAGGCCGTGCTGTGGAACAAAATCCGGGCGCTGCGCCGCGTGCTGGTCTGAAGCCCATTCATCCCCGGCAGCAAATCCGCCCTTCGGCGCACGCACACCCCGGCCAAAGCTTCCCCCGCCCCCGCCCTTCTGCGAAAATCGCCGCTTTCCCGTTCTTCTCCCGATCATGATCCAAGGCCAGTTCCGCTCTTCCGTCCTGCAGGTGCCCGCCGAGGTGACGCCGCTCAAGTTCCGCGGTTATCTGCGCAAGGAGGTTCAAGCCGTGCAGGCCGGCGCGCAGAGTCCGGAGGAGATCATCGTCGTCCGCCTGTTCGTGCTGGAAAAGGTGCTGTTCGGGCTGGGCGCGAAGAAGGTGGATTCGATTTTGCACGGCGCGGTCGAGAAATGCCCGAACATCCAGCGCATCGAGTTGGAGGCGCTGGCCCGGCCGCTGACCGCCGAGGAGATGCAGGAAGCCGCCGACGAGGCGCAGGCCATGGTGCAGGCGCTCGGCGAGCGGGTGATGGCCTCGGGCGGCAAGCTGGTGGCGGATTCCGGCGGCAACTAGGCGGCCATCCGTCTCCGACTGCCCGGGAGGTGCCGGCCTAGCGCAGGCGCCCGTTGAGGTCGTCGATCACCGTCGCCCAGTCGGCATCCTCGATGATTTCCTCCTTGAGAAAATCCCGCTGCGCGGCGCTCCAGAAGGAAGCCCGGTAGAGCGCAATGCCGTTGTCCAGCGGACGATGGCCGGCAATGAAGGCGTCAATCGCCGCATCTTCGCTCGGCAAGCCGAGTTGGGCAAACAGGTTGTTCAGGGTGTGCAGTTGTGCCTGCATGGAACGCTCTTCGATCTCGATGACCCAACATTTGGATGGGCTGAGCGTTAAAGCGTTCCCTTGCATTGCGCCGGCCCAAGCGCGCGGCGCGCGATTCGGGGCTGGCGGAACTTGCACGAACCCTGTCCTCCCCTGCAGTAGCCACCCGGCGCCGCCTCGCCTACGATGCCTTTTTGCACACAACAACGAGGAGACAGCATGCAGGCATTTCAGGACTACTACCCGGAGAATCTCGCGCATTGCTACGGCTGCGGCCGCAACAACGAACACGGCCACCGGATCAAGACCTTCTGGGATGGCGACGAGACGGTCACCCGCTTTCAGCCGCGCCCGGAGCATACGGCCATCCCCGGCTTCGTCTATGGCGGCCTGCTCGCTTCGCTGATCGACTGCCACGGCACGGGAACGGCCGCCGCCGCGATGTACCGCGCCGAGAATCGCGCCATGGACAGCCTGCCGGCCTTCCGCTTCGTGACCGGTTCGCTGCAGGTGAGCTACCTGAAGCCGACACCGCTCGGCCCGGAACTGGAGCTGCGCGGCCAGATCAAGGAAATCAAGGGCCGCAAGGTGGTGGTCGAGGTGACGGTGTACGCCGAGGGCGTGGCGACCGCGCGCGGCGAGGTGGTGGCCCTGCAGATGCCGGACACCTTCGTGGCGAAATAATCACGATCGCCCCCGCCGCTCAGGCGGCAACGTTCCACTCGGCGAGAAACTGCGCCACGAATTCCTCCATGAAACGGTGGCGCTGCTCGGCCAGGGCGCGGCCGGTCGGCGTGTTCATCCGGTCCTTGAGGAGAAAGAGCTTTTCGTAGAAGTGGTTGAGGCTGGCCCCCTTCGAGGCCTTGTAGGCGGCCGCCGTCTGGTGCAGCACCGGCGGCTCGTCGGGGTCGTGCATGAGGCGCCCGGCGTGCCCGCCGTAGGCGAAGCAGCGGGCGATGCCGATGGCGCCGATGGCATCGAGACGGTCGGCATCCTGCACGCATCGTCCTTCCAGCGTGCGCATCGCGGTGGTGACGCCGGCCCCCTTGAAGGAAACGGAGGCGACGATGTCGACCACCGCCGCGATCAATTCGTCGCTGGCGCCTTCGCTGCGCAGCAAGGCCTCCGCCGCGCGCGGGCCGGCGCTGTCGTCGCCGCCGTGGAACTTCCAGTCGGCAATGTCGTGCACTAGGGCGCCGAGTTCGGCGATTTCGCCATTGGCACCCTCCTGTGCGGCGATCCGGCGGGTCAACTGCCAGACGCGGTTGATGTGATGCCAGTCGTGGCCGGAACTTTCGGCGAGAAAGCGTGCCTTGATGTGTGCGGCAACGCGGTCGACCAAGGTTTGCATGCGGATATCCTCGTGTTTTTTCGCCAGACGGAAGGGGCTGCAGTGTACCGCGCCGCGAACCACCGCGTATCCTTGCATTCCTTCGCCCCCCCGAATCCGTCGATGACCGCCACCCTGACGCCCCGTGCCGAACGTTTCTTCCTGCTCACCCTGGCCGGAATCCAGTTCAGCCACGTGCTCGACTTCATGATCATGATGCCGCTCGGCCCGATCCTGATGCAGGCCTTCGCCATCGGCACCCACGAATTCGGCCTGCTGGTCGCCTCCTACAGCTTCAGCGCCGCGGTATCCGGCATCCTGGCGGCGACCTTCGTCGACCTCTTCGAGCGCAAGCGCGTGCTGCTCGCCTGCTTTACGCTGTTCGGGCTGGCCACGCTGGCCTGCGGGCTGGCCCCGGGGTTTGCCACGCTGCTCGTCGCCCGCGGCCTGGCCGGCGTGTTCGGCGGCATCATGGGCGCGCTGATCCACACCATGATCGGCGACGCCATTCCCTTCTCCCGGCGCGCCCGAGCCAGCGGCGTGGTGTCGACGGCCTTTTCGGTATCGACGATTGCCGGCGTGCCGCTGTCGCTGTGGCTGGCCAACCACCTCGGCTGGCGGGCGCCGTTCGTGCTGATCGCCGCGCTCAGCGTGCTGTTCATCGTCGTCGGCATGCGCTTCCTGCCCGAGCTCCGCCACCACCTCGGCGAGGAGAAGCGCGGCCACCTGCTGTCGGCGACCTTCAGCGTCCTCGCCGACGCCAACCACCTGCGCGCCCTGCTCTTCTCGGCGCTGATCATCTTCTCCGGCTTCACGATCATTCCCTACATCACCGTCTATGCCGTCAACAACGTCGGCATCGCCCAGGGTGACATTCCCATCGTCTACCTGGTCGGCGGCAGCGCCACTTTCGTCAGCGCGCGGCTGATCGGCCACTGGGCCGACAAGTACGGCAAGATCGAGGTCTATCGCCGGGTCGCCCTGCTGGCGACGCTGCCGCTCCTGGCCGTGACGCACGCCGGCCACCTGCCGCTGGGCATCTGGCTGATCTTCAGCACCGCCTTCTTCGTGCTCACCTCGGGACGCATGATCCCGGCCATGGCGGTCATCGCCTCGGCCGCCCAGCCCAGGCTGCGCGGCACCTTCATGTCCCTGAACGGCACCGTGCAGTCGCTGGCCATGGGCCTGGCGACGACGCTGGCCGGCTTCCTGACCGGCCTTGACGGCAGCGGCAAGATCGTCGGCTACCCGCTGGTCGGCTACGTGGCGGTCGCCGCGAACCTGCTGGCGATCTGGTTCGCGGCGCGCATCGCCATGCACGGACGCCCGCCGTCGCCCGCCGCGGACCTCTGAACCGGGCCGTCAGGAGGCCTGCCGGCGCTGCCTCAGCCAGTTCAGCAGTTGCGGCAGGGGCATCGGGCTGCCGTAGAGAAAGCCCTGCGCGACCTTGCACCCCAATCCGCGCAGGAAACCCGCCTGCTCCTCAGTTTCGACGCCCTCGGCAACGATGGTCAGGCCCAGCTTGCTGCCCAGTGCGACGATGGTCTCGGCAAACATCCCGCCCTTGCCGGCGGCGATGTCCTTGATGAACGCGCGGTCGATCTTGAGGCAGTCGATGGGCAATTCGTGGAGCTGCGCCAGCGACGAGTAACCGGTGCCGAAATCGTCGATGGCGACCCGCGCCCCAGCCTCGCGCAGGGCGGCCAGGCTGCCGATCACCGCTTTCGGCTCCTCCATGGCCACGCTCTCGGTGATCTCCAGCTCCAGCGCGCCGGGCGGCAGGGCGTGGCGCGCCATGATCTCGCGCACCTCCTGCACGAAGCCGGCAGTCAGGAACTGCGGCATGCTGACGTTCACCGCGACCGACACTTCGCCTTCGCTTTCCCGCCGCAGCTGGGCGTAGGCGCGAGACGATTCCTCCAGGACCCAGCGGCCGATCTCGACGATCACGCCGGAGTATTCGGCCAGCGGGATGAAGACATCGGGCGGTTGGATGAAGCCGCCCCCCTCGCCCGGCCAGCGCAACAGCGCCTCGACACCGACGCAGGCACCGCCGGTAAGCGCCACCTTGGGCTGGAACCAGACCGCCAGCTTGCCGCTGCGGAAATCGCCGCGCAGCCGGTTGATGATCTCGAGACGCCAGCGCGAGCGGTCCTCCATCTCCGGCACGAAGTACTGGTAGTTGTCGTACAGGCTGCGCTTGGCCCGATTCAGCGCGATGTTCGCCCCCTTGAGCAGGACCAGCCCCGAGCGTTCGTCGCCCAGCACGCGGCACAGGCCGAGGTTGATCGATACCGGCAAGGCATGTTCGCCGACCGCCAGCGGACGCTCGAAAACGCGGTCGAGGCGGTCCGGATTGACCTGGCTTTCCGGCCCGACCACCCCGAACACGTCGGCGCCCACGCGCGCGATGCGGCAAACGCCGCCGAGCTCTTCGCGCAGGCGGATGGCAACGGCCTTGAGCAGCTTGTTGCCCACGTCGTGGCCCAGGCCGTCGTTCAGATCGGCGAAGTGGCGCAGGTCGACGAGCGCCACCACCACCTGCTCGCCGGCGCTGGCCACGTCGTCGAGCTCGACGATAAACTGGCTGCGGTTGGGCAGGTGGGTCAGGCCGTCGTGGTAGGCGACGTAGTTCAGGCGCTCGACGAGTTTGACGTTGCTGTAGCAGGACGAAATATTGGCCGCGAACACCTCGAGCAGCTGGCGATCGGTCTCCTGCAGCGCGTTGACCGTTTCGACGTAAACCGCCCCTTCGCTTTCCCCGCCGCGAATGTAGATGACGGTGCAGCCGTCGCCGTAGTAGTGCTCCTTGCCGGCGACGGCCTGCTCGATCGCGTCGACGATCCGCGGCTGTTCCAGCCTGGCCAGGGGCAGCGCCAGCCAGTCCCGGTGCGGGCCGGTGGCGCCGATGACGTAGAGGCCGTCCGGATCGGAGCCGTCGACGGGCGAGCCGCGCTGGGCGCAGACGATGCCGTGCATGGGCACGCGCAGCAGGCCGCTGAGCTGGATCAGGACGCCTTCGGCAAAGCTGCCGACGGCGTGCAGCTCCATCAGGTCGGCCGAGGCATGCACGATCTTTTCCAGGCCCCGACGGTTCTCGGCGATGGAGCGTATCTGCTCGTAGGAGCGCAGAGCCGAAATCATCGCGGTAAACAGCCGGACCTGGGTCAGCTCGCTCTTGGTCCGGTAGTCGTTGATGTCGTAGCCGGTGAACACCTCGAGTTCCATCGCGTACCCCGGCTGGCCGGTGCGCAGGATGATCCGCACCTCGGCCATGCCGAGCTCCTCGCGGATATGGCGCACCATCTTCAGGCCGGCATCCTCGGTTTCCATCACGACATCGAGCAGGATGACGGCGAAAGCCGGATCGGTGCCGAGAATCCGGCGCGCCTCGGCCGCCGAATAGGCGTGCTGCATGTCGACGCCCAGGCCCTGGTAGGTGAAGTTCCGGAGGACGAAGGCCGTCGCCGAATGGACCTCGGTGTCGTCGTCGACGATCAGTACCCGCCATGCCTTCTGCAAGGCGCTGGCGGGCACCTCGGGAACGTCTTCGAAAATGCTGATCAGTTGGTCGTCGTCGCTCATCGATACGGCTCCTCCACAACGCTCTGATTAGGCGCCACCAGCGGCAGCCTGAGGTGGAACGTCGTTCCCTTGCCCGGTTCGCTTTGCATGCGGATCTCGCCGCCCAACACCGCCGTTACCAGATTGAACACGATGTACAGCCCCAGCCCGCTGCCGCCATTGCCGAGGCGCGTGGTGAAAAACGGATCGAAGGCGCGGGCGACCGTTTCGGCATTCATGCCGCAACCGTTGTCGCTGTAGTCGACGTCGACCCGCATGCCGCTTTGGCGCGCCTTGATCGAGATGGTTCCGGAGATATCGTCGTCGAAAGCATGCATCAGCGAATTGTTGAAGAAATTCAGCAGCACCTGCTCCAGCGGCCCCGGGAAACTGTCCATGCCGATATCCGGCGGGATATCCAGCAGCAGGCGATGGGGCGAGTGCCGCAGACGCGGCCGCATGGTGGCGTAGATTTCGTGCACCACCTGCGACAGATCGAACTGCCGCCGCCGGGTGCTGGTCTGGTCGACGGCGACCTGCTTGAAATCGGCGATCAGGTCGCTGGCCCGCTGGGCATTGCGGTCGATCAACTCGGAGGCCTCCAGCGACGAGGCCAGGAACTCGTCGAGCATGGAGCGGCGCAGGGTATTCTCCGCCACCGCCCGGGCGAAGGTGGCGACCCGCCCCTGGAGCGTGCTGGCCACGGTACGCACGTTGCCCAGCGGCGTGTTGAGCTCGTGGGCGACGCCGGCAACCAGCGTCCCCAGCGAAGCCAGTTTCTCGGCCTGGACCAGCTGCGACATCGCCATCCGCAATTCTTCGTTGGCGCGCTCCAGTTCCTGCGTGCGCAGCTCGACCCGCGCCTCCAGCTCGTCGGTCAGTTGCCGCGCCTCGGCTTCGGCCCGCTTGCGCTCGGAAATGTCCACCAGCGTCTCGATGGCGCCGATCACTTCGCCTTCGGCATTGCGCAGGGGGGAGGCGCTGAAGTACAGCCACCGGCCCGAGCCGTCCCCCATCTTCGGGAAAAACCCCTCGCTCTCGAAGGCATCCGGATTGAGCGGCGAACGGCGGCACGAGGAGCCGTAATAGCCGCGCACCACGCCCTCGTCGCCGCCTTCGACGATCAGGTTGGCCAGCACGGGGCGCCGCTCGGGATAGAAGGCGCGCCATGCATCGCAGGTCCCCAGGATTTCGGCCGCGGGGATGCCGATCACCCGCTCGCAGGCGCCATTCCACAGCACCACGCGCTGCCCCTGGTCGACCACGAAAATGGGCAGCGGGCTGTTGTGCAAGACCTGCAGAAGGCGGGCCTCGCTCTCGCGCAGGGCCTTGTCCACCCGGCGCTGCTGGGTGATGTCGTGCAGGATGCCGATCAGCCCGGCCACCGATCCCTGGTGGTCGCGGAATGCTGCCTTGTGAAAGACGACGTCGCGCAGGTCGCCGTTCGCCGACCTGACCTGCGACTCGTAGATCTGGACGACATCGGGCTCGGCGAAGACGCCCTCGTCGGCCGCGCGGTATGTTTTCGCGAGCTCGGGCGGCGAAATGTCCTCCACCGTCTTTCCGATATACGTCTCCGGGGTAACGCCGATCAGCGCGAAATAGGCGGGGTTCCCGCCCAGGTAACGCCCCGCCCTGTCCTTGTAGAACACCGGCACGGGCAAGGCATCGAGCAGGCTGCTCAGGAAGCGCCCCTGATCCGCCACTTTCTTTTCGGTCAGCACCTTGTCCGTGACCTCCTGGACGAGAACCAGCCGGGCACGGTATTCGCCCAGGGTCTGCTCCCGCGAGGTGGTCTCGACGACGATTTCGTGTCCGTCGCAATGCTGGGTGCGCCAGCGCCTGTTGAGGATGGCGGGATTGCTGTCGTCGGCCAGCGCCTCGATCATTTCATTCAGCCGGGCGCGATCGTCGGCCACCCAGAGATCGGACAGCAGCACGCCGGTCAGCTCCCCCGCCTGGTAGCCATACATCTCGAGCAAGGCCTCGTTGGCCGCCAGGATGTGGGTGCTGTCCATGTCATAGACCAGCATCGCGTTCGGGTTTTCCTGAAACAGCTGCCGATACTGGACTTCCCGCTCCTCCAGCACCGAACGGTAGGCGGTGTTCTCGCTGACATCCACCACCATGCCGAGGAAACCGAACAGCTCGCCGGAGCCGTTGCGCAAGGCGGTGACCGACAGCAGAACGCGCAGGGTGGAGCCGTCTTTCCGAATGTAGGTCCATTCGTGGTCGTTCGGCAGATTCAGCCTGGCCTTGGCGACGAATACCTCGAACCCGGGCTCGAGAGGAATGCCGATTTCCGCCGCGAACAGCCGGGCCCGCTCGGCAACCTCCTCGGCCTTGTGAAAGGGCGCCGGCGTCAGCTTCCCGATGACGTCCGACGCGCTGTAACCCAGCATGCGTTCGGCCGCCCGGTTGAACACGGAGATGAGGCCGTCGGTATCCGTCGCGATGATCGCATGGCCGGAGTTGTCGAGAATGGCCGCGTGCAGGATCGCCGCCTGATCGGATATGCCGCCCACGTCAGGAGGGGCTTCCAAGCATGCCGGCCGGAACGCGGCCGCATGATCGCTCCGCCGCGCGGACGAGGCCGTGACGATCTGCGAATTGAAGACAGGAAACCACAGCCCCTCCAATTTTTGATGTTTTTAGTAATAATGAACCTTTGGAACGATCCGGGCAAGTGGCAAGGCGCAGGCGATCGCAGCCGGCGCAACGCGGCGTGTGCGTCACCGCGCCGGACGGCACCGGCGCTTCTCCCGCCTTGCTTTCCGCGTCCCCCTATGCCATTCTGAAACACTGATTTCCAAGGAGATAGCCATGAAGGGCGACAAGAAAATCATCGACATCCTGAACGCATTGCTGGCCGGCGAACTGACCGCCGTCGACCAGTACCTGATCCATGGCGAAATGTATGCCGACATGGGCCTGAACCAGCTGGCCGAGAAAAGCATTCACGAATCGGATCACGAGCGCCAGCACGCCCGTTCCATCATTCAGCGCATCCTCTTCCTCGAAGGCAAGCCGGACCTCTCCAAGCGCGAAGGCCTGAAGATCGGCAAGACCGTACCGGAAATGCTGAAATCCGACCTGGCCGTCGAATACAAGGTCGATGGCGAACTGAAGAAAGCCATCGCCGCCTGCGAAAAGGCCCAGGACTACGTGACCCGCGAAATGCTGGTGGTGCAGCTCGACGACACCGAGATGGACCATGCCTACTTCCTCGAAAAGCAGCTCAAGCTGATCGAACTGGTCGGCCTGGAAAACTACCAGCAGAGCCAGATGGGCTCTTCGTCGATCTAAGGGGACATGGCGATGAAAGGCGACAAGAAGATCATCGAAGTCCTCAACAAGGTCCTGAAGAACGAACTGACCTCGATCAACCAGTATTTCCTGCATGCCCGCATGTTCCGCAACTGGGGCCTGGAAAAACTCAACGACTACCAGTACAAGCAGTCGATCCGCGTCATGAAGGAAGCCGACGAACTGATCGAACGCATCCTCTTCCTCGAAGGCCTGCCCAACCTGCAGAACCTCGGCAAGCTGCTCATCGGCGAGAACGTCGTCGAGTGCCTGCAGGGCGACCTCAAGTACGAGCAGGAAACGCAGCGCCCCTTGCTGGTCGACGCCATCGCGCTTTGCGAGGAAGCGCAGGACTACGTCAGCCGCGACCTGCTCGAAGAACTGCTCGAGCACTGCGAGGAGGCCATCGACTGGCTGGAAACCCAGCAAAGCCTGATCGAGAACGTGACCCTGCCGAACTACCTGCAGGCGCACATGGAGCCGGGTGGCGACTGATTCACGTCGACACTGCCGTCATCGGGGCCGCAACGAGCGTTGCGGCTTTTTTTTGCCCGGACAAAACGGCCCGTCGTCGCCAGCCCGAAGGTCGAGCCGGCGATGAGCGCCGCCCGCGTCGGCAAGCGATTTGCCAAAAACGCATCAGCCAGTCATCGCCCGCAAATAGTTATTGACATTCATTCTCATTCAAATAAACTGGGAACAGTTCTCATTAACGCAGCAGGCGGAGATCATTCATGTACGTTTGTGTTTGCAAGGCTGTCACCGATCGGCAAATCCGCGAAGCCGCGCTGGGCGGTGCCCGCACGCTGAAAGACCTGCGCCGCGACCTCGGCGTCACCCGCGATTGCGGCCGCTGCGCCTCCTGCGCCCACGATTGCCTGCGCGAAGTGCATGGCGGATCGGCCAAGCCGGGAAAGGCTGCCCGCCAGGCAACCTGAACAAGCAACGATCAAGCAATAAAAAAGGAGCCTTGGGCTCCTTTTTTATTGGCGAAAAAACCCGCAAGCGGGTCAGGCCTCGCTGATCAGCGCCCAGTGGTTATCCAGCGCCATCGGCTTCGGCCAGGGCAGGAAAGTCGCCTTGGCCGTCGGATGCCAGCGCACCAGCCCCAGCCCCGTGGCGACGAGCACGCCGCCGCCGGGTTGCGGACCTTTCCATTCGGTCAATGCATAGGCTTCCTGCAGTTCGACAATGGGCACCATCTTTTCCGGCGCCCCCGGATGCCAGAGCTGTGCCAGACCGGCCTGGTTGCTCGACAACGCGAACCCGCCGTTGTAGGCGGCGGCGATATCGCCGGCGTAGCCGGCACCATCGCCCGAACGCGCCGGGGTCAGGAGCTGGTCGCCATCCAGCACCGCCAGAATCGGGGCGTTGGCACGCTGCGCCGCATCCTCGTGCTCGGCTTGCATGGCCACGCCCAGGTAGGCGCGGCCCGACGGGGCATGGCTCCACGCCAGGTGGCGCAGGCTAAGGCGCGAATCGCCCAGCTTCCAGTGGCGCAGGAGTTTACCGCTGCCATCTTCCAGGCGCACCAGCGACGAATCCATCCGGTGCAGATCGTATTTCTTGTCCGCCGGCGTGCGCGGTACGCCGCCATTGGCGACCATCAGGTTGCCGTCGCCATCGAGCAGGAGTTGATGCGGCTCCAGGCCATGGCTATCCCACTCGGCGAGCTTGCCGAGGGTGGCACGGTCGCGCACGCCGATCCGGCCGCGCCCGGTCTTCATGTCGGTTTCGGTGGTGTACAGCAGGTCGCCCTTCGCATTGGGGATGACATGGCCGTTCAGGCGCGCCGACGAGACTTCGTCTTCCAGATTGACCTGCCGGCTGACCGCACCCGCCGCATCGATGCGCATCAGCCACGCCCCGGGACGCACGCCGACCACCAGCAAGCTGCCATCCGCCTCCGGATACAAACCATGCGGGCGCGTTGGCAGCGCCACCGCGTGACGGATCTCCAGCTTTTTCCGCCCCCAGTCGGCCGCCAGGACGCCGGCGTAATAGGTATCGCCGGGATTCGGCCCGCGCCAGGCGGCGGCGATCAGCGCGGACTGCGGGTTTTCATCGGCCGAAGAGGCTAGGCCGGCCTGGGCGAGCAGGCCGCAGGCGCCGAGCAACTTGACGAACTGGCGTCTGTCCATGGGCATCGACATCTGCATTCTCCTTAGCGGTAGCCGGCGCGATCGAGCAGCTTCTGGGCGGCCACGACGTTTTTGGCCAGCGATCCGATCGGCAGGGTATCGGCCTTGAACTTGCCCATCGCCTCGAGCGCCGGATTGCCGGTCACGACGCTGGCCACCACCGGCCATTCGTTGTTGCCGTCGGCGAAGTAGCGCTGGGCCTCGTCGCTGGCCAGGTACTCGAGGAACTTGACGGCCGCGTCGACGTTCTTCGAGGTCTTGACCACGCCGGCGCCCGAAATGTTGATGTGCGTGCCGCGATTGGCCTGGTTGGGCCAGACGATGCCGACGCGTTCCATCATGCGCCGCTCGTCGACCTTGTCGGAACGGATCAGGCGGGCCAGGTAGTAGGTATTCGACACCGCCACGCCGCACTCGCCAAGGGCGACCGACTTGATCTGGTCGGTATCGCCGCCCTTCGGCGCCCGGGCGAAGTTGGCGACCACGCCCCTGGCCCACTCCTCGGTCTTCGCTTCGCCGTCATGCGCGATCAGCGAGGCGACCAGCGACAGGTTGTAGGGATGCGAGCCCGAGCGGCTGCACAGCTTGCCCTTCAGCTTCGGATCGGCCAGCGACTCGTAGGTGGCGACGTCCTCGGCCTTGACCGCGCTGCGGTTGTAGATGATGACGCGGGCCCGGGTCGAGAAGGCAAACCAGGAGTCGGTATGGAGATGGGCCGGGATGCGGCTTTCCAGCAGCTTCGATTTGACCGGCGCGAACAGGCCCAGCGCTTCGGCATTGGCCAGGCGCGCTGCATCGACGGTGATGAATACGTCGGCCGGGCTGTTGGCGCCTTCGTTACGAATGCGCTCCATCAGCTCGTCTTCCTTGCCGTCGATCCGGTTGATCTTGATACCGGTCTGCTTGGTGAAATTCTCGTAAAGCCGTTCGTCGGTCTGGTAGTGCCGCGCCGAATACAGGTTGAGGACTTTCTCCTGGGCCTCGGCGGCAAACGCGGCAGCCATGGCCAGGACGATCAGGACCAGGTTCTTCTTCATCGGGATGTTCTCCATCGCAAGGAAAACCGGAGGGGCGGACTGCACCGCCGCGCGAACTCCGGCACAAAAAACAAAAAGCCCCCGCCCGAAGGCGGGGGCTGCACTCAATTGGCTCAGAACTTGTATTCCGTGCTCAGGATGAAACGACGGGCCTGGCCGGGGACGACAAAACCGCCGTTGTCATACAGCGAGTCGTAATACAGCTTGTCGAAGATGTTCTGGACATTGAACTTGACGGTGTACTTCGGCTGGTCGTAGGACAGCATCGCATCCCAGCGCACGTAGGACTCCACCCAGTTCGGGTTGAAGGCCGCCGTTCCGGTCGGCGCACCGCCGTAGCGACGGCTCTTGTATTCCATGCCGCCGCCCACCTTGAAGCCGTAGGGCAGCTGGTAGGTGCTCCACAGGTTGAAGGTCTTCTTCGGGGTATTCCGCGGCGACTGGCCGATGAAGTTCGGGTTGCCGTTGCCCGGCGCCACCTCGCGAATTTCCGCGTGCATGTAGGAAAGGCCGCTGAACACTTCCCAGTTGTCGGTGATCCGGCCCGCCACCTCGAGTTCGACACCGTCCGACTGACGCTTGCGGGTCAGGATGGTCGCCGTGGACTCCAGGTCGGTATTGCGCTCCCAATCCTTGATGGCGCGATAGAGCGAGGTGCGCAGGGAGAGGTTGCCGTCGGCCAGCAGCCACTTGCTGCCCAGCTCGACGACCTTGGAGCGTTCGGCCGGGTACTGGTTGCCGGACAGCTGATAGAGGTCGGCCGTCGGGCTGAACGAATCGCTCCAGCCGACATAGTAGTGCTGGGCCGCCGTCGGCTGCCAGGACAGGCCGGCGCGGTAGCTGTTCTCGCCGAAATTGCCGCTGAAGGCCGTGGTGGTGAAGTAGTCGGACTTCATGATGTCGCGACGGACACCCATGGTCAGCTTCCAGTTCTGGATGAACTCGACGGTGTCCTGCACATAGGCGCTGTAGGTTTCACCCTTGTACGTAATCGGCCGCGCCGTCGTGAACTGGCCGGGCAGATACAGCGGGCGTGCCGTCGAGCCGACGTTGCGCAGCGCCCAGCGGATCGAGTCCTCGTTGAGGTATTCGACGCCGGTAATCAGTTCGTTACGCATGCCGAACAGGTTGAAGACCGTGTTCAGGTCGCTCTGCAGGACGTAGTTGTCGGTCTCGAACTGGCGGGTCTTGGCCTGGCCGGTGGTGCTGTACTGGGTCAGGGTTCCCTGGCCGGCCACCGCCCAGTAGGAGCGCTTGTAGTTGGCGGCGCGCAACACGGTGCGCCACTGGGTATCCGGCGAAATCTTGTAGAGGTAGTTCAGGGTCGAGACTTTCGTTTCGCTGTCGTCGAAACTGTCGTTGACCCCGTAGTAGTTACCGGCCTTGGCCATCGATTCGACCGGACGGCGACCGCTGAACGGAACGCCGTAGTCGGCACGGTCGTTGGTCTTCAGCCACAGGTGGCTGAGCGTGACTTCGTGATTGGTGCCGAGACCGAAGGAAATGCTCGGCGCGAAGCCCATGCGGTGGACCTCCGGCTCCGTACCGGTATACGGATTGGTGCGCGCGCTGCCTTCGTCGCGGTTCATCACATTGAGACGGAAGGCGGTGGTATCGCCGACGCGCTGGTTGAGGTCGGCCTTGACCTCGCGGAAACCGTCGGTACCGACGCCGACGCCGACCTTGTTGATGCCGTAGAGCATCGGCGTCTTGCTGACCTGGTTGATCACCCCGCCCGCCTGGCCGCGGCCGAACAGCATGGCGGCGGCGCCGCGCAGCACGTCGACCTGCTCGAGGTTGAACAGTTCGCGGTTGTACTGGGCCGTATCGCGGATACCGTCGAGGTACATGTCGCCGAAGGTATAAAAGCCGCGCAGGTTCATGTTGTCGCCGGAACGCCCGCCCTCGGCGGCGTTGAAACTCAGCCCGGATACGTTGCGCAGCGCTTCGCGCAGCGAATTGGCTTCCTGTTCCTCGATCAGGGCGCGGGTCACGGTCGTGATGGCCTGCGGCACATCGTGCGGGTCCTGCACCACCTTGCCGACCCGGGTCTTGGTGGCGCGATAGCCATCCTGCTGCTCCTGCGTCGCGGTAACCGTCACCGGCTTCAGGGTCTTGTCATCCTCGGCCCAGGCCTGACCGCCGATGGCAAGCATGGCGGTGGCCACGGCAGCGGCCAGCGGCAAGCGACGACCGAGCGATGCGGAGACGCCGGATGGACGAGGGAGGAAGGGAGCCTGGCGCCCCGGGTGGTGTTGAGTTTTCACGTGCAGACCTTTTTTGTAGTCAGTCAATTTTTTGGCTGGCTGGCATAAAGGCTGGCTTGCCGGACGTTGGGGTCGTTTACGTATCGGCCGCGAGAAAATCCCCCTCGAAACAGCAGAATACGATCAATAACGATAATGCGAATATATCGCATTTGCAACACAGAAACAACACGGCCAGGGGTCTACCCTGGCCGACATGCAAGAAGTGTTGTTTATTTGCCTAAGAAAGGCGTCTCAGACGATGTCGACACCGGGTTCGCCGTCATCCATCCCGCCGATCACCGAGACATGCGAAAAACCATGCTGCAGGAAGATCGACAGCACTTCCGTCACCGTATCCGGCGCGCAGGAGACCAGCAAGCCGCCCGAGGTCTGGGGATCGGTCAGCAAGGTCTGCGCCGGTGCCTCGAGATCGGCCGCCAGGCGCACCCGGTCGCCGTAGCTCGCCCAGTTGCGCCCCGAGGCGCCCGTCATCAGGCCGGCCTGCACGAATTCCCGCGCCCGCGGCAAGAGCGGCAGGTCGGCATAATTGACCCTGGCCCGCAGGCCGCTGCCCTTGCACACTTCGAGCAGGTGGCCGGCGAGGCCGAAGCCGGTGACGTCGGTCACCGCATGCACCCCGTCCAGGCAGGCGAGAACCGGCCCCGGGGTATTGAGCTGGGTGGTGGTCGCGACCATGGTGTCATAGTCGCTGGCACGCAGCTGGTCCTTCTTGAGCGCCGCGCTGTAGATGCCGACCCCGAGCTGCTTGCCCAGGATCAGCTTGTCCCCGGCCCGCGCCCCCGAATTGCGCTTGAGATGCGCCGGATTGACGAGGCCGATGGCGACCAGCCCGTAAATGGGCTCGACGGAGTCGATGGTGTGCCCGCCGGCGATGGGGATGCCGGCCGCCCGGCAGACATCTTCGCCACCCTGCAGGATCTTGCCGATGGTTTCCAGGGGCAGCACGTTGACCGGCATGCCGACCAGGGCCAGCGCGAACAGCGGCGTACCGCCCATGGCGTAGACGTCGGAGATGGCGTTGGTCGCGGCAATGCGCCCGAAATCGCGCGGGTCGTCGACGATGGGCATGAAGAAGTCGGTCGTCGCGACGATGGCCTGCTGCGCATTGATCTGATAGACCGCCGCGTCGTCGCTGGTTTCGGTGCCGACCAGCAGCTGGGGCGGCACGATGCCGGGCGTCATTTCGCCAAGGATCTTCTGCAAAACGGCGGGGGCGATCTTGCAACCGCAACCTCCACCATGGGAAAGCTGGGTCAATCTGACGGTTTCATCCGGCACGGCTGTTCTCTCGGGTAAAGCAGGTTATTGTTGGTTAAAGCGCTTATTCGGCGTCGAAGCCGGCATCTTCGATGGCATCCACCAGCGCGGCCCGCGAAACGAGCTGCGGATCGAAGGCCACCCTGGCCTCGGCCGACTCCAGCGAAACATCGGCCGAAACCACGCCGGGCAGCGCGGCCAGCACGCCGTCGATATTCCGGACGCAGCCCTGGCAACTCATGCCACCGATCCTGATGACCGTATTTTCCATGTTCAGATTACTCGCGGATGAAAGGTTGGCGACGCAGCATGTCGGCCATTCCCTCGGCCGAAACCGGACGGCTGAAATGGTAACCCTGCGCCATGTCGCATCCCATTTTACGCAATAACGCCAGTTGCTCGGGTTTTTCGACGCCTTCCGCCAGCACCGTCATGCGCAGGCTGCGCCCCATGCTGACGATGGTCGAGGCGATAGCCCAGTCGTCCGGATCGGTTTCCAGGTCATTGACGAAGGAGCGGTCGATCTTCAGCTTGCCGACCGGAAAGCGCTTCAGATAGGCCAGCGACGAATAGCCGGTACCGAAGTCGTCGAGCGACAGTTCGACCCCCATGCGATGCAGCGCCGACAGGGTTCCCATGGTGGCATCGGCATCGTGCATGACGGTGCGCTCGGTCAATTCGAGTTCCAGCCGGCCCGCCTCCAGCCCGGAGGTGGCCAGGGCGCCGGCAACCACCTCGATGAAGCCGGATTGCCGGAACTGCACGGGCGCCACGTTGACCGCCATGCTGATCGGCGGCAGCCCCTCGTCGCGCCAGGCCTGGGCCTGACGGCAGGCTTCGCAGAGCACCCAGTCGCCGATCGGGTTGATCAGGCCGGACTCCTCGGCAACGTGGATGAAGCGATCCGGCAGGATGGCCCCCAGTTCGGGATGCAGCCAGCGAATCAGCGCCTCGACGCCGATGATCAGGCCGCTCTCGAGATTGACCAGCGGCTGGTAATGCAGGACGAACTCCCGCTGGGCCAGCGCGCGACGCAGATTGCTCTCCATCAGCAGGCGATCCAGCGACGAAGAGTTCATCTCGCTGGCGTAGAACTGGAACGCGTTGCGCCCGATTTCCTTGGCCCGGTACATCGCCGTATCGGCGTTGCGCAGCAGGGTTTCCAGGTCCTCGCCATCGTGCGGGTAGATGCTGATACCCAGCGACGGCGTGACGGTCAGCTCATGCCCGGCCACTTCGAAAGGACGGGCGAAGACATCGATCAGCCGTCGCGCGACATCGGCCGCCGCCGCGGTATGGAAGCCGGGCATGGCAAAGATGAACTCGTCGCCGCCCAGGCGGGCCAGGGTATCGACACGGCGAACCACGCTGCCCAGGCGGCGCGCCACCTCGCACAGCAGCTCGTCGCCGACGCTGTGCCCCAGCGAATCGTTCACCCGCTTGAAATGATCGAGATCGAGGAAGATCAGCGCCAGCTCGGCCTTGTCGCGCTCCGCCGCGGCCTGCAGCTGGGTGAAGCGCTCGCGCAGCAGCCGGCGATTGGGCAGGCCAGTCAGGACATCGTAATCGGCCAGTTCGCGGATACGCTGTTCGGCGGACTTTTGCGTCGAAATGTCGACGATCGTTCCGACCGAAGCCTGGCGACCGCCAATCACCGCGGGCGAGCCTTGGACCGTGGCGGGGAATGTCGAGCCATCCTTGCGGACGATGGTCAGCTCATAGGCATGCCCGGCGACGCCCGACGCGCGCAAGGACATCTGCTCGTAAACCAGCCCCTGGTATTCGGGCGCGACCACGTCAAGCGGCCCCATCGCGCCAACCAGTTCCTCGACGGAATAGCCCAGCAAGCCGGCCAGAAAGGGATTGACGAACTTGAAACACTGATCCTGAAGGATGAAGATGCCCACCTGGGCCGCCTCCATCGCATCTCGGAACATTGTTTCCTGCTCGCTCATCGTCACGGTGCTATCTGCCAATTCCCTGCCACTATCGACACCCGCTTTGCTGTAAAGCACGTGATCGTCAGTGCCGACCATCGAGCTCCCCCGACCGCTCCATTGGGTTCCGCGGCCGCCAACGCTTGAGCAGCAAGGAATTCGAAACCACCGAAACCGAACTCATCGCCATGGCGGCGCCTGCGACGACCGGATTGAGCAAACCCAAGGCAGCAAGCGGAATTCCGAGCACATTGTAAATGAAAGCGAAGAAAAGATTTTGCCGGATCTTGCCTAAAGTAGTAGCCGACAGGGAAATCGCGTCGTCCACCCCGAGCAGGTCGCTACGGATCAAGGTCAGGTCCGCCGCCTCGATGGCCGCATCCGAACCGGCCCCCATGGCGAAGCTGACATCGGCGGCGGCCAGCGCCGGCGCATCGTTGATGCCGTCGCCGACCATGCCGACCAGATTGCCCCCGGCCTTCAGCTCGGCCACGGCGCTTGCCTTGTCGCCGGGCAGGATGCCGGCCCTGAACTCGTCGATGCCGGCCTGCGCCGCAATGGCCGCCGCCGTTCTCGGGTTGTCGCCGGTGAGCATGACGACGCGGACACCCCGTCGCCGCAAGCGCTCGACCGCCGCCCGCGAGGTCGGGCGCAAGGCGTCGGCCACCGCGAAGACGGCCAGCGTTTCGGCACCTTCGGCCAGCACGACGACCGTCTTTCCCTGCTGCTGCCAGCCGCGGACGACGCCGTCGTCCCCAAGCCCCAGCCATTCCGGAGACCCCAGGCGCAACGAGCGCCCCGCCACGACAGCCTCCACCCCCATGCCGGCGCAGGCCCTGAAGCCGGTCACCGGTGCAAGGGCTTCGCCGGCTGCGGCAGCAACGATGGCGCGCGCCAGGGGGTGCTCGGAGTTCTGTTCCAGCGCCGCGGCCAGGCGCAGCGCCTCGGCGGCCGGCAGGCCGCGCGACTCGCTGTCCGTCACCTGAGGCAAGCCGCAGGTCAGCGTTCCCGTCTTGTCCACGGCCAGCACCTTCATTTTTTCGGCCCGCTCCAGCGCCTCGACGTTCTTGACCAGGATGCCGGCCCGTGCCCCCTGCCCGGTGCCGACCATGATCGCCGTCGGCGTCGCCAGGCCCAGGGCGCAGGGACAGGCGATGACCAGGACGGCGACCGCATTGACCAGCCCTTCGGCGAACTCGCCGGAATACAGCCACCAGCCGACAAAGGTGGCCAGCGCAATGGCGCAGACGACGGGCACGAAAATGGCCGAAATCCGGTCGGCCAGCCGCTGGACCGGCGCCTTGGAACCCTGCGCCTCGCCGACCAGCCGGATGATGCCGGCGAGCAGGGTATGCTCCCCAACCCCGGTCGCCCGGCAGCGCAAGGCGCCCTGCCCGTTCGCGGTGGCCGCGAAGACCGGGTCGCCGGCACGCTTGCCGACCGGCATGCTCTCGCCGGTGAGCATGGCTTCGTCGACGCTGGACTCCCCGTCGACCACCTCGCCATCGACCGGAACGCTCTCGCCGGGCCGGACCAGGAAAATGTCGCCCGGCATCAGGGCATCGACGGGCATGTCGACCCACTGCCCGTCGCGCTCGACCCGCGCGCTCTTCGGCTGCAGCAGGATCAGGGACTCGATGGCCTCGGAGGTCCGCGCCTTGGCCCGCGCTTCGAGCAGCTTGCCGAGCAGGACCAGGGTGATGACCGCCGCCCCGCCCTCGAAATAGACGTGCTGCGGCAAGGCGAAAACCGTCACCACGGCCGAAAAGCCCCAGGCCATGCTGGTGCCCAGCGCGACCAGCACATCCATGTTCGCGCCGCCGCCGCGCAGCGCCTTGTAGGCGCCCTCGTAGAAGCGCCAGCCGATCCAGAACTGCACCGGGGTCGCCAGCGCCAGCTGCAGCCAGCGGGGCAATTCGTTGTCGTGGCCATGTTCGCCGAACATGAAAAGCATCTGCCCGACCAGCGGCAGGGTCAGCAGCACGGCAATCCAGAAGCGTCGGATTTCCCGCCGATAGGTACGCAGCTTTTCGGCCTTTTCCCGCCCGCGGGTCTGCGCATCGACGACCTGCGCCATGAAGCCGGCCTTGGCCACCGCGGCGACCACCGCCGCCTCGTCGGCCGCGCCCGAAAGCCGCACCCGCGCCCGCTCGGCGGCCAGATTGACCGTGGCCTGCATGCCGGACTGGCGATTCAGCACCTTCTCCAGCCGGGCCGAGCAGGCGGCGCAAGTCATGCCGCCGATGGAAAACTCGACGACCCGTCCCGACGCCGTATCGCTCATTTGACCAGCAGCACGGGGCAAGGCGCGTGGTGCAGCACGCGCGTCGCCACCGACCCCATGACCAGCCCGGCCAGCGGATTGCGCCCGTGGGTGCCCATCACGATCAGGTCGCAGCCGAGTTCGCCGGCCATCTTGCAGATGACCTCGGGCGGCTGGCCGACGTGGATGTGCGTGGTGTGAAAACGGCCGGCCGCGTCGAGCTTCTGCTGCGCCGCCAGCAACTGCTCCTGCCCCTCTTCCAGGTAGTAGGCGTGCAGCGTGTCCTTGCCGATGTACGCCTGGACGCGCCCGATGGGGATGGGCAGATGGACGTGCAGCAGGTGAATTTCCGGCACCTCGCGCAGGCAGGCGATGTGCGCGATCAATTGGTCGACGGCACGCAACGAACAGGGCGAACCATCCGCCGGCAACAAGATTTTCATGGCAAGACCTATCTCAAATCCAGCCCGACAAGCGCATCAGGCCGAAGAATCCGTATATCCCGAAGCCTAGCACCAACAGCCCGGAGATGGTACGCACAGCCGGGCGCCGGACGAATGCGTTCAGCCTTGCCAGCAGCAGACCGGCGAGCAGCAGATTGGGCAGGGTGCCCAGCCCGAAAGCCAGCATCGCGGCCGCGCCGCGACCGGCTGAACCGGCAGCCAGCGCCGTCGCCAGCGCGCTATAGACCAGGCCGCAGGGCAGCCAGCCCCAGAGCAGCCCCAAGGGGAAGGCCTGGCCGATGCTGCGCACCGGCAGGAAACGCCGGGTCAGCGGCTGCAGGCGGCGCCACAGCGCCTGACCGGCACGCTCGGTGAAGGCCAGCGCGCCGGTGATGCCGAGCAGGTAGAGCCCGAGGGCGACCAGCATCAGGTTGGCGATGAAATAGAGCGCCATGCGGGCCGGCACCTGCCCCTCCAGCCCCATGCTGGCCGCGCCGAGCGCGCCGGCGATGGCGCCGGCCGCGGTATAGGACAGGATGCGGCCGCCGTTGTAGGCGAGGTGCATGCCCCAGCCGGCCTTGCCGCCCATGGACATCGCCCCGACGATGCCGCCGCACATGCCGACGCAGTGCGTGCCGCCGAGCAGGCCGACGAGGAACAGGGCGAGAAAACCGGTATCGGGCATCAGGCGGCAGACGTCAAAAGCAAAACGGGCAGTTTAACCTGCCCGTTCGCACCGCGTAAGGTGATCAGATCACCTTGGAATAACTCGCCCGCTGCCGCCCTTCGCGCAGGTAACGGTCGAAGACCATGGAGATCACGCGGACCAGCATGCGTCCCGGCGGCAGAACGGAAATCCAGTCGCGTTCGACCTTGAGCAGGCCGGCGCGCTCCATTTCCTTCATGTCCTCCAGCTCGGCCGCGAAGTACTTGCGGAAGTCGATCAGGTGGGCGCTTTCGATGCTCTCGATGGACAGCTCGAAATGGCACATCAGGGCCTGGATGATCGAACGGCGCAGGATGTCGTCGGCGGTCAGCTCGATGCCGCGGAACACCGGCAGCACGTTGGCGTCGATGCGGTCGTAGTATTCGTCGGCGGTCTTGACGTTCTGGTAGTAGCTCGGCCCGACCTTGCTGATCGACGAGATGCCGAAAGACAGCATGTCGCAGTCGGCGTAGGTCGAATAGCCCTGGAAGTTGCGATGCAGGCGACCCTGACGCTGGGCGACGGCCAGTTCGTCGTCCGGCTTGGCGAAGTGGTCCATGCCGATATAGACGTAGCCGGCCTCGGTCAGCTTCTTGATGGCCAGGGCCAGGATCTGCATCTTGGTGTCGGCGTTCGGCAGGTCGCCGTCGTTGATCCGGCGCTGCGGCTTGAACAGGCTCGGCATGTGCGCATAGTTGTAGATCGACAGGCGATCCGGGTCCATGGCCAGCACGCGTTCGAGGGTGCGGTTGAAACCCATCACCGTCTGGTGCGGCAGGCCGTAGATCAGGTCGATGGAAACCGACTTGAAGCCGTTGGCGCGCGCCGCGTTGATGACCAGCGCGGTTTCTTCCTCGCTCTGCACGCGATTGACGGCAACCTGGACCTTTTCGTCGAAATCCTGGACGCCGACGCTCATGCGGTTGAAGCCGAGCTCGCCGAGCAGCGCGACGGTCTCGTAATCGACCTTGCGCGGGTCGACTTCGATGGAATACTCGCCGCCGTCGAGCAGCTTGAAATGCTTGCGCGTCTCGCCCATCAGCTGGCGCATTTCGGAATGCGACAGGAAGGTCGGCGTGCCGCCACCCCAGTGCAGCTGGATCACCTCGTGCTCGCCGTCGCGCCCTTCCAGCGCAGCCGCCTGCATGTCCAGCTCCTTGGCCAGATATTTCAGGTACTTGGCGCTGCGCCCGTGATCCTTGGTGATGATCTTGTTGCAGGCGCAGTAGTAGCAGATAGTGTTACAGAAAGGGATGTGGAAGTATAATGAGAGCGGTCTGCTGATCCCGCCGATATTGCGCTTGCCCAGCCACAGCTTGGCTGCCTCCGCATCGAACGCTTCGACGAAGCGGTCAGCAGTGGGATAGGACGTGTAGCGAGGGCCGTTGACGTCAAAACGGCGAATGATCTGCGGATCGAAGACGAGATTTTCAGTTGCGAAATTCATTAGACAAGCCACGAAGTATTGCTCGGATTATGTTCGGAGGGCATCATATCGCGGTTGACATGGATCAAGCCAACGCAGGTTGCCAATGCCCCAAACACGCCCGCTGAATCAGGAAGTTTCCCTGTCCGTTATCAAGACGGCCTGTTCGAACTGCAACCTGCGCGAATTGTGCCTGCCTCTCGGCCTCAGCCTTGAAGAGCTGGAGCGGCTCGATGACCTGGTATCGACCCGCCGCCGCGTCAAGCGCGGCGACCATCTGTACCGCGCCGGCGAGGGCTTCGATGCCATCTACGCCATCCGCAGCGGCTTCTTCAAGACCGACGTGCTGCTCGAGGACGGCCGCGACCAGGTGACCGGCTTCCAGATGGCCGGCGAACTGCTCGGCCTCGACGGCATCAGCACCGAACATCACACCTGCAACGCCATCGCGCTCGAAGACAGCGAAGTGTGCGCCATTCCCTTTTCGCGCCTGGAAGGCCTGTCGCGGGAAATCCACACGCTGCAGCACCACTTCCACAAGGTGATGAGCCGCGAGATCGTCCGCGACCATGGCGTGATGATGCTGCTCGGCACCATGCGCGCCGAGGAGCGGCTGGCCGCCTTCCTGCTCAACCTGTCGCAGCGCTTCACTTCGCGCGGCTTTTCGCATGCCGAGTTCTACCTGCGCATGACGCGCGAGGAAATCGGCTCCTACCTCGGCCTGAAACTGGAAACGGTTTCCCGCGCCTTCTCCAAGTTCCAGGAAGAAGGCCACATCGCGGTCCAGCAGAAACACATCCGGATCCTGAACGTCAGCGGCCTCAAGGCCCTGATGAACCACCAGCGCTGAGTCGCCCGCCCGGCGTCACCAACGCAACTTGGCCAGCCGCGCCGCCTGGGCCACCAGGCGGCCGAGCAGTTCGCCCGCCTGCCTCTTGGCCGGCGACCCGTCGCCCGGTGTGCGATAGGCCATGACGACGCGCGACGGATTCGCCGCCGGCACGTAGATCGCGATGGACAGGGGACAGAAGACGATCTGGCCGGCATCCTCACGAACCATGGCGTGCGCCAGGGCGGCGCTGCAGAACTGGACCAGCTCGGCACGCCGGTACGGCCCCGCTTCATGCTCCCGCGCCTGCCTGCCGGTGCGTTCCAGCATTTCCCCGAACGGGAGCACAGCGCCAACCACCATGCCCTCCGCCTCGATCGCCTCGACCAGCGCGTCGTGCGCGGACTGGAAGTCGCTTTCCGCGATCTCGACCGTGGCAACGCCTTCCGCCGCCCCGAGCGGAGCGCAGGGCAGCGCCAACAGGACGAACGCCAGAAAAAAGGGCACCCCGAGGGGTGCCCTGAACAGATGCGAGGAAAACATCTGACGCAAGAAGTTTTTTGACTGCCGGGGCGACGATCAGAAGAAGATCAGGCCGCCCACCGAGAACGTACGGTTCTTGTTGTCGTAGTTGGTGTCGAGCACGTTGGTGATGCGCTCGTCGTTGAATTCGCCAACCAGGGTGATGTATTTGTTCAGCGAGTGATAGACGCCGACGGTCACGGCGCGGTTCTTGATCTGGTTGTCCGGCGTGGCGCGCAGCACGCTGTTGATGGTGCGGCTGCTGGTCAGCGTGTAGCCGTCCTTGTCCTTGTTCTGGCCGTAGTTGATGCCGAACTTGGTGTCGCCGAACTTGTAGGTGCCCTGCAGGAAGTAGCCGGTCGAATCGGTCTTGTTGCCGTTGCCGTCGCTGCCGCCGAAGAACTGGGCGCCAACGGTGGACAAGCCGAGGCCGGTACCCTTGAAGGCGTAGGCGACCGCTTCGAAATTGCCGATGCCGGCCTTGGCGCCGACTTCGTAACCGGTGCCGGTGAACGACTTGGTGGTGCACGGATTGACCGAGCAGCTGGTCGATTGCGTCACCAGGCCGCCCCACACCTTGCCCGGCATGGCGCCCTTCCAGTCGTAGTCAACCTTGGCCTGGAAGCCCGGGGTCTTGGTTTCGTCGCCGGCGAACCTGCTCGGCTGGAAGATGCCGGCGGAAGCCTGCAGGCCGCCCATGTTCGGGGTCGAGTAGGTGATCTGCGGCTGGAAGCCGGTGTACATGTAGCCGTGGCCGATCATGCCGAAGGTGGTGTTGTACGGGATGCCGGCATTGCTGGTACCGCCGACGCCGAGCAAGGTCATGTCGGAGAGGATGATGTTCTGGCCGAACAGGCCGATATCGCGGCCGAACTTCAGGGTACCCCAGCTGCTGTTGCCGAACTGGAAATACACGTTGCGGGTGTCGATCTGGCTGTACGGATTGGTCGTGCCGGCGCCGTTGGCGTTATTGCCGATGGGCAGGCCGACGGTCTGGGAGTTGTTGTTGATGCCCGGCGCGAAGCTGATGTGCGCCTTGATGTCCTGGCCCTTGGCCTGGGTGGTGGCGACGAAGTTGATCCAGCCCGGCAGCAGGCCGTTGGTCAGCTCGCTGTTGGTCGTCGTGGTCGATTGCCCGGTGATGCGGTCGGTGGTCTTGGCGTCGCGGACGACGTAGAAACCGTTGATGGTGCCGTTGATGTCGAGCGTGACATCATTCTGGGTGAAGCTGACGGCCTGGCTGCCGGTGCTGCCGCAGGCGAGCAATGCGAGAACCAAGGGACGAACGGACGGGATTTTCTTCATGAAAAGTCTCCAGGTGTTTTTCGTTGATGTGTGCCGCCCGAAGTCGCGCTCCGGGCTGTTTCCCCCGCTGCCATCCGATCCGATGGCATGGAGCCTATCTGTTTGCGAAGCCTGTGCCAGGCCTTGCACGAATCACCCGAAAAACGCCGAAACCCCTGCCGTATCAAGGATTTTCGCCGATGTTCGCGGCCGCCGAGCGGGACGCGAACTGCTTCACCGGCGCTCATTTTCTGGACACCTGCTCCGCCGCTGACTCAAAACGCAACAACGGAAACAGGCAAAAAAAAGCCCGGCACGCGGCCGGGCAAGCTGGGAAAGGAAAGCTCTCAGAAGGCGTATCGGGCGCTGACGCCGGCCAGCCAGTTGCGGCCCGGCGCCGACTCGTAGAAACGGTTGTTGCTGTCGCCGACGATGACCGAACCGACGTACTGGCGATCGAAAACGTTGTCGAGGCGGACGAAGCTGCGCAGGCTCAAAGGCCCGTATTGGCGGTCGATGCCGATGCGCAGGTTGGCGATGGCGTAGCCGGGCGCCGCCTGGCGCAGGTTGCTGTCCTCGACGTATACCTTGTCGCGGACGATGCCTTCGACGGCGGCGTGGAAGCCGCTCGGCTTGTGCCGCCAGACCAGTTCGCCGAACAGGTTGTGGGCGGCGATGCCGGGCAGCCGGCTGCCGGCCGAGACGACGCCGGTGGAAGTGGAGAAATTCTCGGCATAGTGCGCATCGAGGAAGGTGTAGGCCAGACGGCTGCTCAGCTGCTCGCTCCAGCGGCTGTCGAGCGCCACCTCGACGCCCTGCCGCTCGGTCTTGCCGGCGTTCTGGTAGGCGGTTCGGCCGCCGGTGCTGGACAGCACGACCAGCTCATCCTGCGTCCTGATGTCGAACAGCGCCACGTCGAGGCGGCTGCTGGCGCCGAGCATGGCCTTGGCGCCGACCTCGTAATGCGTGCTGGTCGCCGGCTTGAGCGCGAAATTGAAGGAGCCGCCGCCGCTGGAATAGAACATCTCGTTGAAGGTCGGTGCCTCGAAACCGCGCGCCGCGCTGGCGTAGACGTTGAGCGTATCGGTGACCCGGTACATCGCCGCGACGGTCGGCGTGGTCTTGTCGTAGCTGACGCGGCCGCTGTCGTCGCCATTGACGCCGCTGCGATAGCGGTCGTCGACCCGGAAGGCGATGCGGCTGTGGCGTAGGCCGCCGCTGAACACCCAGCGCTCGCCCTGCCACTCGGCCTGGGCGTACTGGTCGAAAGTCGCGACGCGGTCTTCCTCGTTGCGGCGCAAGCGGCCGGCGACGCCGCAGACGTTGGCGATGCAGTTGGCGGGCGAGCCGCTGCCGACGAAATTCTCGTAGCCCTGCCGGTCGTCGGTCGCCTGCTCGTAGTCGAAGCCGAGCGTCGTCGTCAGGCGGCCGCCGGCCAAGCCGAAACGCCCGGTCCACCGGCCGGACAAGCCGGCGAACTCGCGGTCGAAGTCGATCACCCCGCCGGACTGCCGGGCCGACGAGGTCTGGGTGCCCACCGGGATGGACTGGTACTGCGTCGTCGAGCGCTGGCCGGCGTAGGTGGAGACCTGCACGCTGTGGTCGCCGAAGCGGTGTTCGTAGGTCAGGCCGCCTTGCGTGTGGTCGATGCTCTTGCGCGTGTCGTAGGCCAGCGCCGGGTAGTTGTTGCGCGTCGCATCCCACGCCAGGCCGCGCGGATTGGCCTTGAATTCCGACCACTGCAGGCCCTGCGGGTCCTGGGCATCCTGGCGGAAGGTGTTGACGATGAAGGTCAGCTTGCCGTCCTGGCTCGGCCGGTAGGTCAGCTTGACCAGGGTCTGGTCGCGCTCGGCTGCGCTGTGGTCGCGATAGCCGTCGGTGGCGAAGCGCGAGGCGTCAATCACGTAGCCGAGACCGCCGACCTCGCCCTGGGCGCTCAGATTGGTCTTCCAGGTGCCATAGCTGCCCGCCGCGAAACTGCCCTCGATGCTCGGCGCGCCCTTGCCGTCCGGCGTGAACATCTGGATCACCCCGCCGGCGTGGTTGCCGTAGACGGCCGACATCGGGCCGCGCATGACCTCGATGCGCTCGGCGCGGTCGAGGTTGAAGGTGGCGGCCTGCCCCTGGCCGTCCGGCATCGAGGCCGGGATGCCGTCGGACACCAGGCGGATGCCGCGCACGCCGAAAGCCGAACGGGCGCCGAAGCCGCGCGACGAAATCTGCAGGTCCTGCGCGTAGTTCTGGCGGTTCTGCACGGTGATGCCGGGCACCGAGGCCAGCGCTTCGGAGGCATTGACGCGGGCCTGGTCGGCGCCGATGCGCGCCGCATCGACCACGTCGATGGCCGCCGGCAGGTCGAAGCTGTTGTGCTCGACGCGGCTGCCGGTGACGACGACCGCGTCGAGGCTCACCGTCGCGTCGGCCATGGCCAGCCCGGGAAAGGTGGCGGCCAGCAGGGCGACCATCCGGCTGGGCCGGGCAATCCGTGCGGGAAAATGGGTGTTCATGTTGTCTCCTGTATTTTTTGGCCGGCGGCCTCCGGCAGTGATTATTCCAACCACGCCGGCCGGGCGCCTCCAAACGATCGCCCCGCCAGCCTACAGAAAATCATGAGAATGCGCCCCGCGCAAAAAAATGGCCCCGGAATCGCTTCCGGGGCCGAACCGAGTTGCTGCAGAGAGAGACGGTAGCCGTCAGGCGTAGGTGGGGGCGAAGCTTTCCTGCGGGTTGGCCGCAGGGCCTTTGTCGCCCCAGTAGGGCGACAGCTTGCGCAATTGGGCGATGATCGACGGCACGGCGGCGATGACGCGGTCGATTTCGGCCTCGGTGTTGTAGACCGATAGCGAGAAGCGGATGGTGCCGTGGGCGGCGGTGTAGGGAATGCCCATGGCGCGCATGACGTGCGACGGTTCGAGCGAGCCGGAGGTGCAGGCCGAGCCGGAACTGGCGGCGATGCCGAGCTTGTTCAACAGCAGCAGGATGGCCTCGCCCTCGATGTATTCGAAGGCGATGTTGCTGGTGTTGGGCAGGCGGTTGCTGGTATCGCCGGTGGCGAAACAATGGCTGATCTGGCTCAGGATGCCCTGCTCCAGCTTGTCGCGCAGGCGCTTGACCGTGCTGTTCTCGGCCTCCATGTGTCGCAGGGCCAGCTCGCAGGCCTTGCCGAGACCGACGATGGACGCCGCGTTCTCGGTGCCGGCCCGCCGCCCGCGCTCCTGGTGGCCGCCGCGCAGCAACGGCCGGAAGCGGCAGCCGCGGCGCAGGTAGAGCACGCCGATGCCCTTGGGCGCGTGCAGCTTGTGGCCGGACAGCGACAGCATGTCGATCCTGGTGTTCTTCAGGTCGATGGGAATCTTGCCGACCGCCTGCACGGCGTCGGTGTGGAACATGATGCCCTTGGCCGAAGCCAGCTCGGCCATCTCGACCACCGGGAAGATGGTGCCGGTCTCGTTGTTGGCCCACATTACCGAGACGATGGCGACGCGGTCGTTCAACAGGGACTTGTACTCGTCCATGTCGAGGCGGCCCTTCTTGTCCACCTTGAGCTTGTGGACGATGTAGCCCTCCTTCTCCAGCCATTCGCACAGGGTCAGGACGGCCGGATGCTCGACGTTGGTGGTGATCAGCGTGTTGCGCTCCGGCTGCGCCTTGAGCGCCGACAGGATGGCCGTCGAGTCGGACTCGGTGCCGCAGGAGGTGAAGATGATTTCCGAATCGTGCTCGGCGCCGAGCAGCGCCTGCACCTGGCTGCGCGCCTTCTTCAGCGCCTTGCCGACCTCGCTGCCGAAGGCGTGGATCGACGAGGCGTTGCCGAAATGCTCGGTGAAGAACGGGAGCATGCTTTCGACCACGGCAGGATCGACCCGCGTCGTGGCGTTGTTGTCCAGGTAGATCGGTTTCGGTTCCATGGCGCGGTCCTCGGGTTCTCTGTTGTGACGGGGTGGGTTCGACTCAGGCCTCTACGGGCATGTGCGACGACGGCAGGACCTGCACCAGCTCGCCCAGCGTCTCGATCATCTTCTGCTGGATGCCGCCCAGGGTGGCCGCTTCCATCATGCAGCCGGAGCAGGCGCCTTTCAGATGCACGTAGATCTTCTTGCCCTGCACGTCGGCCAGTTCGACGTCGCCGTGGTCGCGCTGCAGCATCGGGCGAACCGACTCCAGCACTTCCTCGATCTTCTTGATCTTCTGCACCAGCGTCAGCTTGGCGCTCGGCGGCTTCGGCGCTTCCGGCGTCGCCGGGCAGGCGGGCGGCGGCGAGACTTCGCCGGGGCCGGCGCGTTCGGCCTTGACCTGGGCGAGGATTTCCTCGATGCCCTCGTGACAGGCCGCGCAACCGCCGCCGGCCTTGGTGTAGAAAGTCACTTCCTCGACGGTGTTGAGGTTGTTGGCCTTGACCACGTCCTCGATCATCACCGCGTCGATGGCGAAGCACTTGCAGATCAGCGCGCCCTCTTCATGGTCGTCCGACCATTCCTCGCCGCGGTAGTTGGCGATGGCGGCCTGCAGCGCTTCGCGGCCCATCACCGAGCAGTGCATCTTTTCCGGCGGCAGGCCATCGAGGTAGTCGGCGATGTTCTGGTTGGAGACTTCCAGCGCCTGGTCCAGCGTCATGCCCTTGATGATCTCGGTCAGCGCCGACGACGAGGCGATGGCCGAACCGCAGCCGAAGGTCTGGAAATGCGCGTCCTCGATGATCTCGGTATCCGGATCGACCTTGAGCATCAGGCGCAGCGCGTCGCCGCACTGGATCGAACCGACGTCGCCGATGCCGTTGGCGTCTTCGAGCGGCCCGGAGTTGCGCGGGTTGAAGAAGTGCTCGCGGACCTTGTCAGAATATTCCCACATGGCTGGTGCTCCTCAGACCGAGAACGACGAGCCGCAGGAACACTGCGAGCTGGCGTTGGGGTTGTCGAACTTGAAGCCGGTATGGGTCAGCGTGTCGACGAAATCGACGGTGACGTTGTCGATCATCGGGAAGGTCATCGGATCGACCAGCAGCTTGACGCCTTCGACTTCCAGTTCCCAGTCGTCCTCGGCCTTCTCGGCCTCCAGCTTCATGCCGTACTGCAGACCGGAGCAGCCGCCGCCGGAGATCATCAGGCGCAGGCCGGCAACCGGCGTTTCGGAACCGCGGATGAAGCGCTGGACGGCTTTCACGGCAGCGGGGGTGAGGTTGATCATGTCGGTTCTCCAGGGGTTGATGCCCTCTTCTCGCAAAGGGCATGCCACGCCACCGGGTCACCATAAACACCGATTTTTCAATAACTTGCCACACAACATCGCTTTGTCGTGTTTGCGACAAAGGCGGTGACGGCGGGGTTTTGTCGGCTTCCCGCGGGATGCCGCCGACGGAGGCCGTCTATCCCGCCAGGCGCTCGCGCAGGCGGGGTGTCGCCCAATCGACAAAGGCGCGGATGCGCGGCGAGAGCAGCCGGCTGTGCGGGTAAGCGAGGCTGACCGACAGCGCCTCCGGCTCCCAGTCGCGCAGGATGCGCACCAGCTGGCCGCCGGCCTCCAGCTCACGCACCTGATAGGCGAGGAAACGGCCGCAGCCCAGCCCCTTGCGGCAGGCATCGAGGGCGACATCGACCTGGTTGGCGGCAAAGCTGTCGGCGACGGCGACCCTTTGCGTTTCGCCGCCCCGGGCGAACACCCAGTCGCTGCCGCTGCCCAGGCCGGTAAAGCGGATGCAGCGATGTCCGGCCAGGTCGGCCGGATGCCGGGGCGTGCCGTGGCGGGCCAGGTAGTCCGGACTGGCGCAGATGACGCGGCCGGTCGCGCCCAGCGGAATGGCAACCAGCGACGAGTCGGGCAGCGGGCCGATGCGTATCGCCAGGTCGACGCCCTCCTCCAGCAAGTCGATGACCCGGTCGAGCAACAGCAGCCGGGCCCGCATTTCCGGATAGGCGACGAGGAAATCGGTGACCACCGGCGCCACGTGCAGGCGACCGAACATCACCGGGGCGGTGATGGCGAGCCGGCCGCTCGGCGTCAGCTGGCGGTCGCTCAGCGCATTCTCGGCCTCTTCGAGATCGGCCAGCAGGCGGCGGCAGCGTTCGAAATATTCCCGCCCCTCGTCGGTCAGCGCGATGCGCCGGGTGGTGCGGTTGAGCAGGCGCACGCCGATTCCCTGCTCCAGCGCGGCCAGCGTGCGCACCACGGCGGTCAGCGAGACGCCGAGCCGCTCCGCCGCGCCGGTCAGGCTGCCGGCTTCGACGATATGCACAAAGGTGCTCATGGCCTTGAATTTGTCCATCTCCCGATATTAAACCGGTTTTCGCAGCAATCAAATGCGATGCGATCTATTTATTGCCCTTCACGAATGGATCAACATGGCTTCATCACCGCGAGCCATCAGAAAGACGAACCCATCATGTCCCGCCATTTTGCCCACCTTGCCTATACGCCCGGCGTGCGCGCCGAGCAGCGCCGCTACAACGGCAATGAAATGCCGCCGACGGCGGCAGGCGCAACGCCGGAGCTGGGGGATGGCGAGCGCGCCTTCATCGCCGCCCGCAACAGCTTCTACCTGGCCACCGTCAGTTCGACGGGCTGGCCGCACGTCCAGCATCGCGGCGGGCCGGGCGGCTTCCTCAAGGTGCTCGCGCCATCGCTGCTCGCCTTCGCCGACTATGGCGGCAACCGGCAATTCGTCAGCGTCGGCAACCTGGCGGACAATCCGAAGGCGGCGCTGATCCTGGTCGATTACCCCAACCGCCGGCGCCTGAAGATCCTCGGCAACATCGAGGTGTGCCCGGCGGCGGCCGCCGACCCGGCCTTGCTGCAGGCCGTCACCGCCTCCGGCGATCCGGTCGCCGAGCGGATCATGCGCATCCGCGTCGCCGCCTTCGACTGGAACTGCTCCCAGCACATTACCCCCCGCTACACCGTGAACGAACTGGCCGAACGCGGCCTGATGCCCTGAAAATCCCACCCAAGCAAAGGAGAACCCCATGAAACTGCATGACCTGTCGCTGTCCGGCAACTGTTACAAGGTCCGTCTGCTGGCCGCGCTGGCCGGCATTCCGCTGGACATCGTGGCGGTCGATTTCCTGGCCGGCGAACACAAGCGCCCGCCGCTGATCGACCTCAACCCGTGGGGCGAAATCCCCATCCTCGAAGACGGCGACGTGGTGCTGCGCGACTCCCAGGCCATCCTCGTCTACCTGGCCCGGCGCTATGCCGGCGAGAGCTGGCTGCCCGGCGACGCGACCGGCATGGCAACGGTCATGCAATGGCTGTCCACATCGGCCAATGAAATCCAGAATGGCCCCGGCGCGGCCCGCCTGGTGGACAAGTTCGGCTACCAGCTGGACAAGGCCGACACCCTGCGTCGCGCCGCCCGCATCCTGCCGCTGCTCGACGCCCACCTGGCGCGCCACGACTGGCTGGCGCTGGGCCGCCCGACCATCGCCGATTGCGCGGTCTTCCCCTACGTTGCGCTGGCGCCGGAAGGCGGCGTGTCGCTGGCCGACTTCCCCCATATCCGGCAATGGATCGCCCGCATCAAGGCGCTGCCCGGCTTCGTGCCGATGCCGGGAATCTAACCCAGCACGTGTTCGTAGGCCCGGCGCAGCAACTGGCGTTCGATATCGCTCAGGTGCCGGGACTCGGTGATCGCGATGAAGCGGCCATGGCTCCGCCCGGCCGCCTCGAACGGCGGGTCGACGGCGGCAAAGGCGGCGAGCAGCACCGGCACGTCGCCCGTCGCGGTATCGACCCAGGCGGCGAACTCGGCTTCCGGCTCGATGGCGCCCTCCGGCAAGCCGAGGCGGACTTCCGCCTCGCGCACGACGGCGGTCGGATGGAAGTGCACCGTCGGCGAGTAATCCTCGTCGCGCAGGGCGGCCAGCGCCGGCAAGGGGTCGAAGGCGAGGATGCCGGCGGCGAAGCACAGGAAACGGACGCGGCCGCTGGTCTTCTGTTTGTGCAGCAGGATCAGGCGAGGCAGGACCGACATGGCCTATTTGGCGTACTCGGCCGCAATGGCCTCGCCACGCAGCTTGCCGGCATCGCCCCAGACCTGCACGCTGTCGATGTAGCGACCGGCATCGGTCGGTGACGGCAGCAGCACCTGGTACTCGGCAAAGACGCGGCCATCCGGGAAAAAGCTGGCCTTGCCGAAGCGCGCCCCGCCGCGCCAGGTGGCGACGACGCTGGCTTCCTGCGAGAACGGGTCCACCGCCTCCGCGAAGCTGGCGGCCGCCCACACCGGCTCGGGGCCGATGGACAGCCCGAGCTTTTCGACCTGGCCGCGCAGGGCGGCGCAGACCGCCTCGCCGAAGGCCGGATCGGGCGGCTGGACCATGCTCAGGCCGGCGCGTAGGTGTAGCAGCTCTTCGGACAGACCCGGCCGCAGGAGCCGCAGCCGATACAGTCCAGCGGGTTGGCCAGCGACATGACCATCATGTTGTCGTCCTCGCTGTCGTCGTCATCGTCCAGCTCGCGTTCGACGAGGTCGAGCACGTTGCGCGGGCAGACCTTGTAGCAGCGGCCGCAGCCGATGCACTTGGCCTGGTCGAGGTGGGTGGCGAATTGCGGCGTCCATTCGGCGCCGCCGCGGGTGAGGCCGGTAATCATGCGGGTTGTCCTTTCCGGGCGGCGCTCAGGCGGGCATTGGCTTCGGCCCAGGCCTGGCAGGCGTCGAAGGTGGATCGGGCGATGCCGGGAATCTCCTGGTAGGCCGCCGGCAGGCGGTCTTCCACGAGGTCGTGCATCTGCGAGGCCCACTCGGAAGCGATGCGCTTCAGCTTCTTCACTTCCTTGTCGAGGGCGGCGATTTCGTCATCGGACACGATCACAGCCCCGCCACCGCCGGGTGCTGACCGATGCGTTCGAGGGCGACGCCGAGGATCTTGTCGGCCTCGTCCTTCATCTTCGACAGGCTGGCGAAGCCGAAGCGATGCACGTCGCGCAGCGTGCGGTCGACGGCGACCAGCTTGCCGACGGTGATCAGGGCGCGGCCGAAGCCTTCGTGCGTCAGGTGCACCAGCGGCACGGCGAGCAGCCTGCATTCCTTCTCGATGAGCACGGCGACGGCGTTGTAGAAGGCCTTGACGCGGGAAATGGTCTCGTCGTCCGGATCGCCGATGAGCGGGATTTCCGCCTTGCGCTCCTTGGTCAGCACGTAGGGGTCGAGGATCTTCTCGACACTCCAGCCCTGGTAGGTGCCGTAGGTGTCGAGGGCGCGCATCTGGCGGGCCATTTCCTTGACGAAATCGGTTTCGAGGATGGGATCGGCGGCGATGGCTTCAGTCATGATGGTGCTCCTTGGGGAAGGCGGTGGATTGGTTGGAAATCGGGATCAGCCGCGGCGCCGGCAGCAGGCCGGGAACGAGGCCGATGGCGATGCGGGCGATGGCCAGCGCACCGAGGAAGCCGACGATGGCGCCGAGCGCCGTGCCGCCGTCGCTGCCTTCCAGGCTGGCCCCGAGCCATGCGCCGACGAGCATGGCGAAGGCCGGGAACAGGTAGCCGAGCAGCGCCGACAGGGTCAGCTTGCTTTCCGGCAGGCCGATGAGCACGAAATCGCCGGCCCGGATGTCGGCGGAGACAGGGATGGTAAGCAGCGTCGCCGGGCGGCCGGCGGCCATCTTGCCGACCCCGCACGAAGCGCCCTGGCCGCACGAGGAGCAGCCGGCCGTTTCCATGGCGACCAGCGCCTGGCCGCCCTCGATGCGTTGCACGATGCCGCGGTGTTCGATCATGTTCGTTGCCATCAGCCTTCCCAGCCTTCCGCTTCCATCGACGCAAAACGGTCTTCCGGCTTGGCCTTGCCCTGGGCGGCGATGGCGCGGTCGACCCAGGCCACCCCACCCTCGGTCATCGCCTTCGAGATGTCGAGCAGCAGGTCGTCGATGGCATCGACCTCGTCGACGCGTATCGGCTGGATGCCCCTGGCCATCAGCTTCTTGATCGCCGAGGCGCCGATGGCCATGACGTAGACCGCCGCGCAGCCTTCCAGGAAATCGACCTTGGCGCCCAGCTTGTCCTCGTTGCCGTCCATCGCCTCCTCGGCGAATTCGGCGACGCCGACCAAGGTGGCCTTGTCCGGCGTCACCTCGAAGATGGCGAAGCCCTCGGCGGCGCCGAAATGCTGGTTGACCCGGCTGCGGTCGGTGGAGGCGAAGGCGACCTTGAGCACGGCTTCCGGCTCCTGCCTAATGGACCAGACCAGTTGCAGCCGACGAGAGGACATGGCGTTCGTCTGGACGGGATTCGTTCCAGTAAATCGATCGATAGGGTTCGAGTTCATGGTGTTGCCCCAACATGAGATTGGCGAGATCGAACAAGGCCTGCCGCGTGCCGCGGTAGCCCACCCAGGTGCGGGCATAACCGCCCACGAGGTCGTACTGCGGGAAACCGGCGCGCAGCAGCGGCAGGCCGAGGCGCCTGGCCGTCTCGGCGGCGTGCGAATTGGCCATCACCAGCTGCGCAGCGTTGGCGCGTGCCTCCTTTTCCATGTCTTCGAGGTCGCCGACGATGACTTTCGGAATGGGCAGGCCGAGCAGGCTGTCGTGCTTGTGCGGGCTGACCGCGCTGACAATCTTGGCGCCCATGCCGGTCAGGAAGCGCGCCTGCATGCCGAGCAGGTCGGGGTCGGCGGCCAGCGCGACGCGGGCGAAACCGATCATGAAATGGCTGTCCACCATGGCGTCCTGCAACTGGGCACGCTGGCGTTCGACCTTCGCCGGCACCGGGTTGCCGGAAATGTCGGCCAGCGCCTGGGTGAAGGCATCGCAATCGTCGAGGCCCATCAGGCCTTCGAAGCGGAAATCGGGCACGGCGGTGCGCTTGTGCAGCAGGTCGGCCGCCTTGTTGAGCGAGGGGCCAACCACCAGCGTCGCCGCCGATTCGCCCATGATCTCGATTTCCGAACGCGGCGTGCCGCCGATGGTCAGCGACGAGGTCTCCGCCTCGACCAGATGGCCGTCCAGCGAATCGCCGATGTCCGGCACGACGACGGGGCGCAGGCCAAAAGCCTCGACCCACTCCTTGATCGCCTCGATATCGCCCGGCGTCAGCATGGCCGAGGCCAGCACATTGACCTGCTTCGGCCGCTTGCCGGCGCTCCGGCTTTCCGGCACCAGCGTGGCGATCAGCGACTCGATGGCCAGCGCGTAACCGCTTTCCAGGCAACCGACGTAGTCCGGCGTATTGACCGGCACCACGGCGACGTGGGCGAATTCGGGATGCGCGGCACGGAAATCCTTGACCGCACGCAGGATGTCGGTGCCCTGCGTTTCCGACAGGCCGGTGGTGACCAGGCCGATGATGTCCGGCTTGCTCTTGTCGGACAGCGTGCGCAACGCCTCGATGATGTTCTCGTCGGCACCCATGATGGTCGACACCTGATCCATCGCCGTCGTCTGCAGCGGAATCGGCTCGCGGAAATGGCGCACGAAGAACACCTTGCCAAACGCCGTGCACCCCTGCGAGCCATGCATCAGCGGCAGGCTCTTGGCCAGGCCGAGGAAAGCGAGCGACGCGCCAACCGGCTGGCTGACCTTGAGCGGATTGACCGCCAGCGCCTTCTTGGATTGGATGATTTCTGCCATTTGGACATCGCCCCGTTGAGATTGACCACATCTCAGCAAGGAACGCGCCAATATACATTCACTGAAAAATCAATTGGTTAAATGAAGTTCAATTGTAGGCAATACGACAACCCGCTACTGCCGGGGCTGTGACAGGCACCCTTCATGACTTGAGTGCTTTCAGGATCACCTGTCCAAAGTAAAGGCATAATCATGGCGCTCAAGCTCGTTCCATCCGGTTGCCGGACATCACAAGGAGACTTCGCATGGTCGTTCGCATCGTCAGACTCGGCACGCCAAGAACCGATGATGAAGGCACGCGCATTGGCACAGTGCGCCGTCCGCCACGCGGCATTCCGAAGACCGAGTTCGCCTCCGGGAACTGGTACGACGTGTGGTTTCCCAATCTTGCGCCGAGCGTGGAAACCATGAAGCTTGGGCAACAGGCCAAGAGCGTTGCGGAGTGGGAATCCTTCAAGAAGAAGTACCGGGCCGAGATGGGCACCCCCGAGAACAGCCATGCTCTTGAACTCCTGGCTGCCCTGTCACGCCAGAACAATTTTTCCGTCGGCTGTTACTGCGAGGACGAAGCGCGCTGCCATCGCTCGGTGCTGCGAGCCCTTCTGCAGGAAAAGGGCGCTTCTGTCGGGTAATCGGGGACAGTCCGCGCTTATCCCCGAAAAAGTATAGGTCGACAATTCGTACGCAAAAACGTACCATTATTCTACTCATTCCCGGAGAACAAGCATGACCACCCTGACCGCAAGCGAAGCCCGCGCCAACCTGTATCGACTGATCGATCAGGCGGCCGAGTCGCACCAGCCGATTCACATCGCGGGAAAGCGAACGAGCGCGGTATTGCTGGCATCTGAGGACTGGGAGGCCATTCAGGAAACGCTCCATCTGCTGTCGGTTCCGGGGATGCGCGAATCCATCAAGGAAGGCATGGCCGAGCCGTTGGGCGAAAGCGCTACGGAGCTTGAATGGTAGGCTGGCAGATCGCCTACTCGAAGCATGCGCAGAAGGATGCCAAGAAGCTGGCCGCAGCTGGTTTGAAGAGCAAGGCGATGGAACTCCTGGGCATCCTGGCGACCGACCCGTTTCAGAATCCGCCACCCTACGAAAAGCTGGTCGGCGATCTGGCTGGCGCTTACTCGCGACGCATCAATATCCAGCACCGCCTGGTTTACGAGGTCTTCCCGCAGGAACGCGTGGTTCGCGTATTGCGGATGTGGACGCACTACGAATAACGCCTTCCTGCTCATCTCCCAAAACTGTAGCCAAATTGGCTACCTTCGTAGCCTGATTGGCTACATCCAGAGTTCCTGACAGCCACGCCCCATCAGGCCGCCAATACTTCCCCCGGCCCCTTGCTCGCCGCCCACGGCGCCGGCCGCCTGACCGCTTTCCACACCGGGCTTTCCATCGACAGCGCCAGCTGGCGGGCCAGTTCGACCATGCCGTCGTAGCCGGCGTAGCCGAATTCGCGTTCCTGGTTGATGTCGAGGAAGGGAATGCGCGCCTTGAGCGCGGTGTAGAGGTTGCGGCCGCCGGCGATCAGGATGTCGGCCTGGTACTCGTGGTAGGTCGACAGCAGCGCCTTGGGGCTGCCGTCGTCGATCATCTTGGTGTCCTCGCCCATCAGTTCGCGGATGCGGGCCTTGTCCTCTTCGGTGGACTTCTTGGTGCCGGTGGCGACCACCTTCATGCCCAGGTCCTGCAGCGCGGAGACGATGGACCACGACTTGACGCCGCCGGTGTAGAGCAGCACGCGCTTGTCCTTCAGGCGCTGGCGCCACGGCTCCAACGCAGCGTGCGACTTGGCCTCCTCGCGGGCGATGACGGCCTCGGTGCGTGCCGTCAGGTCCGGGTCGCCGATCAGCCGGGCGAAGTCGCGCAGGGCATTCGACACGTCGGCCACGCCGTAGAAGCTGCCTTCGAAGAACGGGATGCCGAAGCTGTCCTGCATCTTGCGCGCCACGTTGAGCAGTGCCTTGGCGCAGACCACCATGTTCACCCTGGCACGGTGCATGGTCTGCACTTCGTGGAAACGCGAATCGCCGGACAGCGTGCACAGGATGCGCAGGCCGAGTTCGTCGAACAGCGGCGCGACGTGCCAGAACTCGCCGGCGATGTTGTATTCGCCGATCAGGTTTACATCGTAGGTCGGCAGGCCGTCGGCGCGCGGCGCGGCGGGCACCGGCTCGCGCGTGCCGATGACGTGCTTGAACATCGCCTCGCCGGCCAGCCGGTTGCCGAGGTTCTTGGTGCCGTAGAAGCCGGCGGCATCGACCGGCACGGTGGGCACGCCCCAGCGCTCGGTCGCCGCCTTGCAGACGGCTCCGACGTCGTCGCCGATCAGCGCGGTGACGCAGGTGTTGTAGACGAAAACCGCCTTCGGCGCGTAGCTGTCGATGGCCTGCTTGATGGCATGGAACAACCGCTTCTCGCCGCGCCCCATGACGACGTCGGTTTCCGACAGGTCGGTGGTCATGCCGATTTTGTACAGCGTGATACCGGAGGAACGCGTGCCGCGGTTGTCCCACGACGAACCGGCGCAGGCGATCGGCCCATGCACGATGTGCGCGACGTCGGCGATGGGCAGCAGCGCGATCTGTGCGCCGTCGAAGGAACAGCCGCCGGCCGTGGCGCCCGGCTTGGGCTTGGCGCAACCGGACTTTTCCTTCTTGTTGTGGTCGCAGGCCGGCTCGTCGAGCAGGGCCTGAATTTTGCTGGCTTTCATGGCGTTCTCCAATGATCTGAAGAGGATTCAGCGAAATGCGTGCCAAACATAACACGTTGATTTTACTTGACTTACAGAACAGGCCGGTTGTCGCAAATCCGACAATCCGGCCTTGGGGAAAGTCCCTCCTCCCCTACCCCATTGTCTTCAAATGCTGAATGATCTCCCCGGCCATGGGCTGGGCATCGCCATAGAGCATGCGGCAGTTGTCGG
>NZ_CAMFKO010000033.1 GCF_945957265.1 uncultured Dechloromonas sp. | reverse complement strand
GCATGGCGGCGATTTCCTCGGCGCTGGGCGGCGTGACGCGAAGGATCAGGCCGGCGTTGGCGTAGGCGTCGGCAATGCCGCCGACGAGTTTGACTCCGGCGTAGTCCGAGTCGAGGAAGTGGCTTTGGATGCCCGCGCTTTGCTCCATGCAGAGCTGGGCGCCGAGGGCGGCGAACTTCTTGGCCGTCTCGGGAACCAGCGCGACGCGGCTTTCGCCGGACGAGCGCTCCCTCACGACCGCGATGGTTAGCGGCATGCTGTTACTCCAGTGGGTAGCACAGGGGTATTTTTCCCCTGTATTTTTTTGTTGATGAAAATGCGTCAGTCTGCTTGGGTCGGATTGTTACAGAAACGCAGCGCTTGTGGGTAGGGGAAAAAGTCCTCGACGTGCCCATCGCGGATTTTCTGCTGCGATTCCTGCCAGAATTTGGGTGAAAGCAGGTCCTTGTGATGCTTCATGAAAATCTTGCGCACCTGTGGCGAGGCGAGCAGGAAGGTGGCGAACTCCTCCGGGAAGACGTCGTTCCGGGCCACCGCATACCAGACCTCGCCGGACATTTCCGTCTCGAAGTCGGGCGCCGGCGGAATCTTGCGGAAGTTGATGTCGGTCATGTATTCGATTTCGTCGTAGTCGTAGAACACGACGCGGCCGAAACGGGTGATGCCGAAGTTCTTCCACAGCATGTCGCCCGGGAAGATGTTGGCCTGGGCCAGTTCGCGGATGGCGCTGCCGTATTCCCTGATGGCGTGTTCCATGCCTTCGAGGTTGTTGGTCTTGTCCATGCGGTCGAGGTGGATGTTCAGCGGCTCCATGCGGCGCTCGATGTACAGGTGCTTGATGATCAGCTGGTCGCCGTCGACCTCGAACTTGGAAGGGGCGAGTTTCTGCAGTTCGCCCAGCACTTCGTCGTCGAAGCGCTTGAGGGGGAACATCACGTTGGAGAATTCCAGCGTATCGGCCATGCGCCCGACGCGGTCGACCTGCTTGACCATCATGAACTTGCGCTTGACGGTGGCCTGGTCCATTTCCTTCGAGCTGCCGAACACGTCCTTGATGATCTTGAAGACGTAGGGGTAGGACGGCAGCGTGAAGACGAGCATGACCAGGCCGCGGATGCCGGGGGCCATGATGAATTTGTCTTCCGAATGGTGCAGGTGGTAGATGAAATCCCGGAAAAACATGGTCTTTCCCTGCTTGCCGAGGCCGAGCATGATGTAGATCTCGGAGCGCGGCTTGTTGGGCATGATCGAGCGCAGGAATTGCACGTAGCCCGAGGGGACTTCCATGTCGACCATGAAGTAGGCCCGCGACAGCGAGAAGAGCAGGCCGATCCGCCAGGCGTCGAGCAGGATGGTGTCGAGGTAGAGGCGGTCGTTGTCGTCGTGCAGGACGGGAATGGCGAACGGGTATTCGTTGGCGCCGTTGATCGCCTTGCCCAGGATGTAGGCGGCCTTGTTGCGATAGAAGGCGGAAGCCAGCACCTGGATCTGGAAATTCACCTCGCGCCGCGGCATGCCGCTCAGGTAGCCGAGCACGGCCTGGTAGACATGCTCCAGGTCGCGATCCAGGTCGGCGAACGGGCGCTGCCAGCCGAAGTCCGCCACGATGTCGCGGACGGCGCCGCGGAGCCCGTCTTCCTTGGCGTAGTAGCTGCGGTAGGTCGGCGTGTCCTCGCTCTCGATGTTCTCCGTCGAGATGGTGGGGCGCACGAAGATGAAATCGTTGTGGAAATAATTGCGGTGCAGGATCTTGGTGGTGACCGAGTTGAAGAAGGTCTCGGCCAGCTCGGGTTGCTTGTGGTTGAGCAGCAGGCCGATATAGAGCAGCTTGACCTGCTGCCAGGTGGCGTCGTCGATGGTCCCCGCGTCGAACTCGCTGCGCAGGCGCTCCACGCACTCGTCGACACGGTCGTCGTAGAAGCGGATCCGTTCCTTGACAGCCTTGTGCACGCCCAGCCAGTCGCTTTGCTCGAAGCGCGTCTTGGCCTCGCGGCTGGTTTGCCGGAAGAGGGTGTAGTGCTTGTTGAATCCCTGGATCATGGCCAGGGCAATCTGGTGCGCGTTGGTGCCGTAGAGTCCGACAGATATCTTCATGGTGGCCGATCCAATGGACAGTCTGAAATATAGCATCGGGCAGGTTCTGAAAAAAATGCCATTTTTCAAGGACATCGCAATGTGAAAACGCGTTTCGTTGACTGAGATTCGATGGGGGCCGATACTCTCAATGTTTTGCTTCTGCAAACCGGTTTACAAAGGGTCGAGTCTTACCCTCGGCCCAAAAAACTCAATCCAACGCAAGGGGATATACATGGCTGGTGGAAAGTCAAAAATCATCTACACGCTGACCGACGAAGCGCCGCTGCTCGCGACGTGCGCGTTCTTGCCGATCATCCGCACCTTTACCGGTCCGGCTGGCATCGAGGTCGAAAAGGCTGACATTTCCGTGTCCGCCCGTGTCATTGCCGAATTCCCGGAATGCCTGACCGAAGCGCAGCGCCTGCCGAACACGCTCGGTGAACTGGGCAAGAAGTGTCTGCTGCCGGACACCAACATCATCAAGCTGCCGAACATTTCGGCCTCCGTCGCCCAGCTCAAGGCCTGCGTCAAGGAATTGCAGGAAAAGGGCTACGCCATCCCCGACTACCCGGAAACCGCCGATACCGATGAAGCCAAGGCGCTGAAGGCCCGCTTCGGCAAGTGCCTCGGTTCCGCCGTCAACCCGGTCCTGCGCGAAGGCAACTCCGACCGCCGCGCGCCGGGCGCCGTCAAGAACTACGCCAAGAAGCACCCGCACTCCATGGGCGAGTGGAAGCAATGGTCGCAGACCCACGTTTCCCACATGCACCACGGCGACTTCTATCACGGCGAAAAGTCGATGACCCTCGACAAGCCGCGCGAAGTGCGCATGGAACTGATCGCCAAGGGCGGCAAGACCACCGTGCTGAAGCCGAAGCTGTCGCTGCTCGAAGGCGAGATCATCGACTCCATGTTCATGAGCAAGAAGGCGCTCTGCGACTTCTACGAAGACCAGCTCGAAGACTGCCGCCAGTCCGGCATCCTGTTCTCGCTGCACGTCAAGGCGACGATGATGAAGGTGTCGCACCCCATCGTCTTCGGCCACTGCGTCAAGATCTACTACAAGGAAGCCTTCGAGAAGCACGGCAAGACCTTTGCCGAACTGGGCATCAACGTCAATAACGGCATGGTCGATCTGTACGAGAAGATCAAGGCCCTGCCCGAATCCAAGCGCGACGAGATCATCCGCGACCTGCACGCCTGCCAGGAGCACCGTCCGCGTCTGGCCATGGTCGATTCGGCCAAGGGAATCACCAACTTCCACTCGCCGAACGACATCATCGTCGACGCCTCCATGCCGGCCATGATGCGTCAGGGCGGCAAGATGTGGGGCGCCGACGGCAAGCAGTACGACTCCAAGTGCGTCATGCCGGAATCGACCTTTGCCCGCATCTACCAGGAGATGATCAACTTCACCAAGTGGCATGGCAACTTCGATCCGAAGACCATGGGCACCGTGCCGAACGTCGGCCTGATGGCCCAGCAGGCCGAGGAATACGGCTCGCACGACAAGACCTTCGAGATCGCCGAAGACGGCATCGCCAACATCGTCGACAACAACAGCGGCGAAGTGTTGCTGACGCAGAACGTCGAAGCCGGTGACATCTGGCGCATGTGCCAGGTCAAGGACGCGCCGATCCGCGACTGGGTCAAGCTGGCCGTCACCCGCGCCCGCAACTCCAACACCCCGGCGGTGTTCTGGCTCGATCCGTACCGTCCGCACGAAGCCGAACTGATCAAGAAGGTCGAAAAGTACCTCAAGGATTACGACACCTCGGGTCTCGAGATCAAGATCATGTCGCAGGTCCGCGCCATGCGTTTCACGCTGGAGCGCGTCGCTCGCGGCCTGGACACCATCTCGGTGACCGGCAACATCCTGCGCGACTACCTGACCGACCTGTTCCCGATCATGGAACTGGGCACCTCGGCCAAGATGCTGTCCATCGTCCCGCTGATGAACGGCGGCGGCATGTACGAAACCGGTGCCGGCGGCTCGGCCCCGAAGCACGTGCAGCAGTTGACGCAGGAAAACCACCTGCGCTGGGATTCGCTGGGCGAGTTCCTGGCCCTGGCCGTGTCGCTCGAAGAGCTGGGGATCAAGGAAAACAACGCCAAGGCCAAGCTGCTGGCCAAGACGCTGGATGCCGCGACCGGCAAGCTGCTCGACAACAACAAGTCGCCGTCGCCGAAGACCGGTGAGCTGGACAACCGCGGCTCGCAGTTCTACCTCGCCATGTACTGGGCGCAGGAACTGGCTGCGCAGAAGGACGATGCCGAACTGGCCGCCCACTTCGCGCCGCTGGCCAAGACCCTGACCGACAACGAAGCCCAGATCGTCGCCGAAATGAAGACGGTGCAAGGCAAGGCGGTCGATATCGGCGGCTACTACAAGGCCGATCCGGAGAAGACCAAGGCCGTGATGCGTCCGAGCCCGACGCTGAATGCAGCGCTGAAGTCGGCACGCGCCTAAGCCGCAGTCAGGCCCTATGGCCCGGCAGGTCCGACAGGGCCTGCCGGGCCTTTTTCTTTGTTGCCGCCGCCTGGCCGACGGCTGACACGGCCCCGGCTTTTGCCGCATAATCATCGCCAACGTCGGGGAGGGAGACGCAGCCCCCGGCGCCATCGCAGAGACCGGCTTCGACGTCAGGCCGCCGTCCGATAACAACGCATGGAGTGACTATGACTTCTCACATCAAGGTTCCGCAAGGTGGTTCGAAAATCGTTCCGGGGCAGGCGATTCCGGATAATCCGATCATTCCGTTCATCGAAGGCGACGGTATCGGCATCGACATCACGCCGGTGATGATCAAGGTCATCGATGCGGCGGTCGACAAGGCTTATGGCGGGAAGAAGAAAATACACTGGATGGAAGTGTACGCCGGCGAGAAATCGACCCGCCTCTACGGTTCGGACGAGTGGCTGCCCAAGGAAACCTTCGATGCGCTGAAGGAATACGCGGTGTCGATCAAGGGGCCGATGACGACGCCGGTCGGCGGCGGCATCCGCTCGCTGAACGTGGCCCTGCGCCAGGAGCTCGACCTCTACCAATGCGTCCGGCCTGTGCAGTATTTCAAGGGCGTTCCGTCGCCGCTGAAGCATCCCGAGCTGACCAACATGGTCATCTTCCGCGAGAACACCGAGGATATCTACGCCGGCATCGAATGGGCCGTCGGTTCGGAAGGCATGAAGAAGGTCGTCAAGTTCCTGCAGGAGGAAATGGGCGTCAAGAAAATCCGCTTCCCCGAGAGCTCGGGCATCGGCATCAAGCCGGTTTCGGTCGAGGGCACCTCGCGCCTGGTGCGCGCCGCCATCCAGTACGCCATCGACAACGACCGCAAGTCGGTGACCATCGTGCACAAGGGCAATATCATGAAGTTCACGGAAGGCCTGTTCCGTGACACCGCCTACAAGCTGGCCCAGGAGGAATTCGGCGCCGAGCTGATCGACGGTGGCCCGTGGTGCAAGATCCGCAACCCGAAATCCGGGCGTGAGATCATCGTCAAGGATTCCATCGCCGACGCCTTCCTGCAGCAGATCCTGCTGCGTCCGGCCGAGTACGACGTGATCGCCACCACCAACCTGAACGGCGACTACATTTCCGACGCGCTGGCGGCGCAGGTCGGCGGCATCGGCATCGCACCGGGCGCCAACATTTCCGACAAGTATGCCTGCTTCGAGGCCACCCACGGCACGGCGCCGAAGTACGCCGGGCTGGACAAGGTCAACCCGGGCTCGCTGATCCTCTCGGCCGAAATGATGCTGCGCCATCTGGGCTGGGTCGAGGCGGCCAACCTGGTCATCAAGTCCATGGAAGCGGCCATCGGCGACAAGCAGGTGACCTACGATTTCGCCCGCCTGATGGACGGCGCCAACGAGCTTTCCTGCTCGGAATTCGGCGACGCGATGATCGCCCGGATGTAATTCGCTGCCGATTGTGATTGAATGAGGCCCCCGCCAAGGGGGCTTCTTTTTTATCAGGCCAATCTTGAGTAACCAGCACATTGCCGTCTTCGATTCGGGCCTGGGTGGCCTGACCGTGCTGCACGCCCTGCGAGAGCGCTTGCCGCATGAGGATTATTTCTACTTTGCCGACACCCGGTTTTTGCCCTATGGCGACCGTTCGGAGAGCTTTCTCCGGGAGCGTGGCGTGGTCATCGCCGAGGCGCTGGCGCGGCGTGGCGCCAAGGCCCTGGTCGTCGCCTGCAATACGGCCACGGCAGCTGCCGCCGAAGCCATTCGCGCCGCCATCGAGTTGCCTGTCGTTGCCCTTGAACCAGGGGTGAAACCGGCGGCTGCGCTGAGCCGGCGAGGCGTCATCGGTGTTTTGGCAACGACCCGGACGCTGCATAGCGAACGCTTCCAGCGACTGGTCGGCAATCATGCCCATCAGCTTCGCGTCGTGACCCAGGCCTGTCCGGGGCTGGCCGAGGCGATCGAGGGCGAGGGGCCGGGCAGCCCGCTGGTCGAGCATCTGCTCGACGAATACGTCGCGCCCCTGGCCGATGCGGCGGCGGATGTCGTGGTGCTCGGCTGTACGCATTACCCCTGGGTCGCCGCTTCGATTGCCCGCCGTTTGCCGGATGGCGCGACCCTGCTCGACACCGGGGAAGCGGTAGCGCGGCAACTCGAACGCCTGCTGGCGGCCGGCGGCCTGCTCGGCGGCGGCAGCGGCTGCTTGAGTCTGGCAACCAGCGGCGCGCCGCAACAGGTCGCGGCGACGGTTGACCGTTTGCTCGGACAGAAAATGCGGGTCGAACATTGGGAGCCCTGACATGAAGGATGCGATAAAGCCGCTTGCCGGGCTGCGCGTTGTCGAACTCGGTACCTTGATTGCCGGGCCGTTCTGCACCCGCATCATGGCCGAGTTCGGCGCCGAGGTGATCAAGGTCGAAGCGCCGGATGGCGGCGATCCCCTGCGCAAGTGGCGCAAGCTGTACGAAGGGACGTCGTTGTGGTGGTACGTCCAGGCGCGCAACAAGAAATCGGTGACGGCCAACCTGAAGCATGCGGAAGGGCGCGAGTTCGTGCGTCGCCTGATCGCCGGGGCCGATATCCTGGTCGAGAACTTCCGGCCGGGCGTGCTGGAAAAGCTGGGCCTGGGCTGGGAGCAGCTCAAGGCGGACAACCCCGGCCTGGTCATGGTGCGTCTTTCCGGCTTCGGCCAGACCGGGCCGTACAAGGATCAGCCGGGTTTCGGCGCGGTCGGCGAGTCGATGGGCGGCTTGCGCTACATCACCGGCTTTCCCGATCGGCCGCCGGTGCGCACCGGCATCTCGATCGGCGACTCGATTGCCGCGCTGTGGGGCGCCATTGGCGCCCTGATGGCCCTGCGCCACAAGGAGGTCAACGGCGGTGCCGGGCAGGTGGTCGATGTCGCGCTCTACGAGGCGGTGTTCGCCATGATGGAGTCGCTGGTGCCGGAGTGCGACGTATTCGGCTTCGTCCGCGAGCGAACGGGCAACATCATGCCCGGCATCACGCCGTCGAACACGCACACCACGCGCGACGGCAAGCACGTCACCATCGGTGCCAACGGCGATGCCATCTTCAAACGCTTCATGACGGCCATCGGGCGCCAGGATCTGGCCGACGATCCGGCGCTGGCCGATAACGCCGGGCGGGATGCGCGGCGCGACGAAATCTATGCGCTGATCGACACCTGGTGCGCCGCCCGCGACGAGCGCGAGGTGCTGGCGATTCTGGCCGGGGCGGAGGTGCCGTCGTCGCGCGTCTATTCGGCGCTCGACATGTTCGCCGACCCGCAGTTCATCGCCCGCCAGATGTTCCAGTCGGCCACCCTGCCGGACGGCAAGGCCTTCAGGATGCCCGGCATCGTGCCGCGCCTCTCCGACACGCCGGGCGCTACGGAGTGGATCGGCCCGGCGCTGGGCGCCCATACCGACGAGGTATTGCAGGGGTTGGGCTACACGCCCGAACGGATAGCGGTCTTGAGGGCGGATGGCGCGGTGTAGGCCCTGCAGACCGGGAGGGCTGGCCGTGAACGGCATCGCCCCCGGTTGGGCGGGGGCGATGGTGTAGCCGGCGGGAACAGGCTGCTCCCGTCGCCGGCCTTCAGGTCTTGAACTGGCCGACGAGCTCCCGCAGGTTGCCGGCGATGCTTTCGAGTTCGTGCGCCGATTCGGTCGTCCCCCGGATCGTCGCCGTCGTTTCCTCGACCATGTTGGCGATCTGCTCGACGCGCTGGGCGATCGAGGTGCTCGCCGAACTTTGCTCCTTGGTGGCATCGGCCACCTCGCCGACGCGTTCCAGCGTGCGGCGCGCGCTGTCCTCGATGGCGAGCAGCGAATCCGACGCCGAGGAGGCCAGCTGGACGCCTTCCTGAACCTCGGGCAGGGCGGCGTTCATGGCTTCCACGGCGCCCACGGTATCGGCCTGGATGCCGCCGATCATCTGCTCGATCTCCAGGGTTGCGCTGGAGGTCCGTTCGGCCAGCTTGCGCACCTCATCGGCCACGACGGCGAAGCCGCGCCCCTGTTCGCCGGCGCGGGCGGCTTCGATGGCCGCATTGAGGGCGAGCAGGTTGGTCTGGCCGGCGATGTCCTTGATCACGCTGGCGATGGTGGACACCTGCTTGGCACGTTCTTCCAGCGCATGGATGCGCCCCGATGCATCGGATACCGTCGACGCGATCTTCTCGATGGCAGTACTCGCCTGCATGACCCGCTCGCTGCCCTGCGCGGCCAGTTCGGCGGCCTCGGAGGTTTCCCGGGCCGTTTCATGGGCGCTGTCGGAGATGTGGTTGGAACTGACCGTCAGCTCCTCGATGGCTGCCGCCATCGCCGAGGTCGAGTCGGCCTGGTGCTCGGCGGCCTTGGCCACTTCGTCGGAAGCGCGGGCGATGTGCTCGGCGTTGGCGACCAGCTTCGCGGCGTCGGCGTTGATGCCGCTGACCATGCGGTGCAGCGAGCCGACCATGTTGCCGAGCGAATGCAGCAGGCTGCCTTCCGGCATCTTGTCGAGGCGCGCGGTCAGGTCGCCGCCGGCCACGCGTTGCATGATTTCCGAAGCGGCCTGCGGCTCGCCGCCAAGCTGGCGTAGGATGCTCGACGAAATCTGCCAGCCGATCAGAACCAGGGTAAGCAGCAGGAATAGCGAGATGCCGCCGAGCAGCATCGCGCTCTGGCGGAACTGCTGGTCGACGTCGTCGATGTAGATGCCGGTGCCGACAATCCAGCCCCACGGCGCAAAGCCTTTGACATACGACAGCTTGGGAACGGGCTTCGTATCGCCGGGCTTGCTCCAGTAGTAATCCACGAAGCCGGCACCATTGGCTTTGACGACCTTGACGAACTCGACATAGAGCTGCTTGCCGTTGACATCCTTGTTGTCGGTCTGGTCCTTGCCTTCCAGTTCCGGCTTGATCGGGTGCATCAGGGTCCGGGGGTGGAAGTCATTGATCCAGAAGTATTCCTTTTCGTCGTAGCGCGCCTTGCGCAGGCTGTCCTGGGCCAGCAGCTGGGCCTGCTCGAGGGGGAGCTTGCCCGAGCGGGCCTGTTCTTCGTAGTAGGCAAGCTGGGTGTGCGCATATTCCACCAAGTTGCGCACCTTCGCCTTGCGGTCTTCCAGCATGTTGTCCTTGAGCTGGAAAAGGGTGATGACGCAAAGTGTCAGCAGGCCGAGGAGTGTCAGTCCGATCAATACATAGATACGGGTCGAGACACGCAAGCCGGATAGTCCCATGATCGCTTCTCCCTATTACGTTGGTTATAGTTCAGATTAACTTCAAATTTGTCAAAAATCCATTTTATTTGATCGGAGGTCGGGGGCCGCGCTACGGGCTATCGGGCGTTCAGTGAGGCGGGCTCGCTGATTGCGGCCGGCAGGAGGCAGCGGAAGATTCGACCTGAATTGCCTGGGTGGGGCGAGACGTGAAAACACAATTCCATTGTTTGTATTATTTTTGGCAAATTATGGTGTCATTAGATTGCGCTCAAAACACCCAATGTGCAAGGGAATGTTCGGTGCAGGGTTGTCCGGCCGTGCCGGCCTGACGCTCAGCGCAGGCGGAAACGAACCGGCAGCACGGTCTGGCGCGGCGCGTCGGCGGGCAGGGATTTCAGCGTGCGGGCGGCGCGCAGCGCGGCTTCGTCGAGGATGGGGTGGCCGCTGCCCTGTTCGACCCGGGCGGCGACGACCTGTCCGCCTTCGTCGATGATCAGCAAGACGTTCACCTCGCCTTCCAGCCCCCGGGCAATGGCTTCGGCAGGATAGAACTGCCCGGCAGCATCGAGCTTCTTCAGTTGTTCGCGGACGGCATGGGTCCAAGTTTTGGGCGCGTCGGCCGGGCGGCTTTCCGCTGCTTTCCTGGCTGGCGCGGCCGGGCGTGGGGGCGGGTCGGGCAGACGCAGCGGCGGGGTGGTGGAGACGTTCTCGGCGCGGGGCGGTGGGCGCAATTCGGCCTGCAGCGGCGATGCCGCCGGCGGCGGGGGCGGGCGCGTGAAGGCATCCGGCAGGACGGGCAGCAGATGCAGGGAGAGCGACAGCGCCAGCGCCGCAAATAACCGGTAATCGGTTCTGGTCATGAGAAAATGGGGGCTGGCCTGTGGAAATGGAAACGCAATGAGACGGACTGCAAAAAGACTGGTCGTCATGATAATCGGGATGGGAAGCTTGCTGTTGGCGGCGGCCCCGGTTTTTTCCGCGAGCGCGACGCCCGATCCGGTGGCCTTTACCAACAGCATGGAACTGGGCGATGTCCGCCAGGCCGAGCAATGGCTGGATGCCGGCATGGCACCGGATTACCTGGGCAGCCGGATCGGCAGCGGCCTGATGATCGGGGCCTGGGAAGGCAAGATCGAACTGATGCGGCTGTTCATTTCGCGCGGTGCGGATATCAACCTGCTCAACGGCAACGGCGAATCGGCACTGGTCATGGCCGCCTGGCGCGGCCAGCTGGAAGCCGTCAAGTGGTTGCTGGAACGCGGGGCGCGGATCAACGCGCCGAGCCGCAAATGGTCGGCGCTGCACTACGCCGTGTTCAGCGGCCACGCCGAGGTGGCCGACTACCTGATCGAGCAGGGGGCGGACATCAACGCCCAAAGCACCAATGGCTCCAGCGTATTGATGATGGCGGTTTACGAAGGGCATCAGGATCTGGCGCGCAAGCTGATCGAAAAGGGCGCCGACCGGACGCCGAAGAACGATTGGGGCGATGGCGCCCTGGAATGGGCGATGCGCCAGAACCGCCTGGAGATCGCCCGCCTGGTCAGCCAGCCGGAAGAGTTCAACATCGCCGTCGCCAAGCCCAAGGAGAGCTGGGGCGAGCCGGTCCGTTCGCTGCGAACATCCCGGGAACTCGAGAGCCTGCTCAACATTCGCGAAACCCTGGTCAAGCGCGGCTTTTCGACCGAGGCGGTGGACAAGCGCATTTCCGTCGAGCGGATGCGCATCGTGCGTTCCGACATGGACAGGAGCGCGCCGGGGCGGGCCGCCACCATGGAAATCACGGCCAGCCGCGCCAAGCCGCAGGAGCAGTCGACCCAGATCATCTACGACGACAAGGGCAAGGCGGTGGGCTACAAGGCGCCGCCGGCGACTTATTTCGGAACGCCGAAAATGCCGCCCAAGGCGCCGCTCAGGAATTACTGAGGCGGCCCGGGCGGGACTGGACGGAGGTCCAATTGCAAAGGCTGGCGGGCTGATGCAGACTTCCCCGAATGACAGATGAAGGAGCCGGCATGCTTTACGTGAGCAGGGATGACCAGGGGCAGATCGCCGAATTGCATTCGACGCCGCTCAGCGCGACGCAGGAGTCGCTGCCCAGCGATCATCCCGACGTTCTCCAGTACCTCCACGACCGCTGGCGGCAGAGCGAGCTGGACCAGCTCGACCGGGGCTTCGTCCGGGCTGTCGAGGACTTGATCGAGTTGCTGATCGCCAAGGAGGTGATCCTGTTCACCGACCTGCCGGCCAAGGTTCAGGAAAAGCTGCTGCGGCGCAAGGAAGTACGCCAGCAGACCCACTATCTGGGCGACATGGGGATCGGCGGCGACGACATCATTCCGCTGTGAAGTGTCGCCGGCCGGTGGCGGGCCATTGAGGAGGCGCCCGCCCCGGGTCAGTTGACCGACATGACCGCCTTGACCAGTTCGGCCAGGGTGCGCACGCCCATCTTTTCCATGACCCGCGCCCGGTGGGCCTCGACGGTCTTCATGCTGATGTTCAGGTCGTCGGCGATCTGCTTGTTCAGCTTGCCGGCGACCACCAGGTCCATGACTTCGCGCTCGCGCTGGGTGAGCTGATCGAGGCGCGACGAGATTGCGCCGTCGCGCTGGCGGCGTTCGGCCAGTTCGTTGTCGAGCGCCAGGGCGCGGACGATGCGCGACAGCAGGTCTTCGTTGTGGAAGGGTTTCTCGATGAAATCGCAGGCGCCGCGCTGCAGGGCGCCGACCGCCATCGGCACGTCGCCGTGGCCGGTGACGAAGATGACCGGCAGCTGCGAACCCAGGCTGTCGAGCTTTTCCTGCAGTTCGAGTCCGCTCATTTCCGGCATCCGGACGTCGAGCACCAGGCAGCCGCGCATGTCGCCGTGATACGCCTTGAGGAAGGCCTCGGCCGAGTCGAAGCAGGCCACCTTGTAGCCTTCGCCCTCCAGCAGCCAGGTCATCGAGTCGCGCATGGCCTCGTCGTCGTCGACCATGTGGATGGTCTGTATCTGCTCACTCATTGCTATCCCCGTTGCATTCCTCGGTCGGTACGGTGAAGTGGAACTCGGTGCCGCCGTCGCGGCGCGGGCTGACCCACAGGCGCCCCTGGTGGAACTCGATGATGGAGCGGCAAATGGCAAGCCCGATACCCATGCCTTCCGGCTTGGTCGTGTAGAAGGGGGCAAAAATCTTCTCGACGTCCTCTGCCGCAAGCCCGTGACCGTGATCCGAGACGGTGACCTCCATCATCCGCTCGTCGACCAGGCGGGCCAGCAAGCGCAGCTGGCGTCGCTCGACCGGAACGTCGCTCATCGCCTCGATGCCGTTCTTCACCAGATTGAGCAGCACCTGTTCGATCATGATGCGGTCAACGACGATGCGTGGCAAGTCCTCCGGGATGTCCACGATGATCTGCGTTCCGGTGCGCTGGGCCTCGATGTCGGCAAAGGCGCGGGCTTCGTCGATCAGTTCCGGCAAGGCGATGGGTTGCCGGTTGGGGTCGCCCTTCTTGACCATGTCGCGCATGCGGCGAATGATCTTGCCGGCCCGCTCGGCCTGGCTCGAGGCCTTCTGCATGGCGGTCAGCAGGTCGTCCAGCTTGTAGTTGCCGGCCTGCATGCGCTTGACGCAGCCGGCGCAGTAGTTGGCGATGGCCGACAGCGGCTGGTTCAGCTCGTGGGCCAGCGACGAGGCCATCTCGCCCATGGTGATCAGTCGCGAGGTTTGTTCCAGGCGCTTTTGCTGCTGCAGGTTGACCTCGTCGATATGCTTGCGGTCGGTGATGTCGGCGGCCACCTGGACACGGACGGTGCGGCCGTCCACCCAGCGGATGGCGCGCTCGTGCAGGTGATACCAGTGACCCGACAGGGCATGCTGGATTTCGCCGTCGTAGATTTCGCAGGGCAGTTCTTCGCCGCTGATGCGCGCCGGATCGTGCAGGTAGGCGTCCGGCGGGGGGCGGCAGGGAGAGGTGACCAGCGCGGTATCGCGGCCGACGGCGTCGAATCCGTAGATGTTCTGGAAAGCGCGGTTGGCGAACAGGATCTCGCCGCTTTGCGCATCGGCGACGTGCACGGCCGAATCGAGGCCGTCGATGACCGTCACGAAGCGTTCGTGGGCGCGCTCGAGTTCGACGCGGACCCGCTTGGGTTCGGTGATGTCGTTCAGCGAGGCCATCCAGCCGATCTGCTGGCCGTTGGTGTCGATCAGCGGCGAGAAGTAGAGGCGTACGTCGAAGCGTTCCCCGTTCTTGCGCATGATCCGCATCTCGAAGCCGCTGGCCGGCGCCTTTCCCGCCAGCGCCGTGTCGATGTTGTTCTGCAGCTTGTCGAATTCCTCGGGCGGCCAGTAGGGGTAGGGGGGCTTGATGCCGACCAGCTCGTTTTCGTTGAATCCGGTCATCCGGCAGAACGAGGCGTTGACGAAGGTGATCCGGCCGTCGAGGTCGATGGCGCGCAGGCCGGTGATCAGCGAGTTCGACATGGCCTGGCGGAAGGCGTAGGCCGCCCGCAGTTCCTCTTCGGTGGCGGCGCGATGCCTGGCGTGGCGGCGCAGCAGGATCAGGGTGACCGTCGCGATCAGGGTGAGGACGATGATCAGCGCCGCGGGAAGGAAGGGGAGCCAGGCGCCGCCGCCGCGATAGGCGACGATGTTCAGCCCGAGCCGGTTGTTCGGCAGCTCCAGGTTGATCAGGCCGGAGAGCTGGCGGTCCGTCGGCTTGACCGACGAATTGGTGTACACCTCGCGGTTGTCGGCGCTGACGACGGTAAGGCTGTAGCGGGTCGTGAACACGGCGGGCAGCGTGGACCTCAGCAGGCCCTCGAGCGATTGCAGGGCGATGAAGGCGCCGAGGTCGGCACTACCCCGCTGGACCGGCAGGATGATGTCGTGGACCGCGCGCTGGGTGACATCCCGGTAATCCGGGGAAACCAGTTCGCGGCGGATGCGCAGCGCCTCCTGCAGGGCGCTCAGGCGGTTGCCCTCGATCTGCTCGCCGACGAAGGTCGCCGTCGCTTCGTTGGGGGCCACCCATTCGACCTTGCCGTCGGTGTTGACCCAGACGATGGCCAGGATTTCGCTGTTTTCCCGCACATAGCGCGAGGCGCGAACCTGGAAGGTCTCGTAGGTCAGCTGCTTGAATTCCTGTTCGCGCCCCAGTTCGGCCAGAAAATCCTGGTGGGCGTGGAGGCGGGATTCGATGGTCCGCTCCGCCCAGTGCATGTCGCCCTCCAGCGCCGAGCGGGCGGTATCCAGCTCGCGCCACTGGAGGATGGCGGTCACGATGAGCATGGCCACGGCAAAAACGCCGATCGCGACGTAGGGGGCCAGCCAGAGCCAGGCTTGTTTTGGGGGCTTGGACGAGATGCGCGGCAACATGGCCGAATTCTTCGTCCGCCGCGGCATTACGGCCATTGGTAGTTACCCTAAGCCGAATGACCGGCGGATATCGGCGGCGCTCAGGCGGGCACGCTGTCCGGGACCGGCGCCGTCAGGGGGATGTTCAGCTCGAATGTCGTGCCCCGGCCGGCGGTGCTGCTTACCGAGATGCTTCCGCCGAGTACGTTGGCGGCGATGTTGTGCGCGATGTGCAGGCCGAGACCCGTGCCGCCGCGTCCCATCCGGGTGGTGACGAAGGGGTCGAATATGCGCGACAGCATGTCGGGCGCGATGCCGATGCCGTCGTCGCTGATGCGCAGCTTCAGGCGCTCGCCGTCGCTTTCGGCGCGGACCGCGATGGTGCCGTGCTCCCTGTCGGTGAAGGCATGCACGGTGGCATTGGTGATCAGGTTGGTGACGATCTGCCCCAAGGGTCCGGGATAGCTGTCCATCGTGATCGTCGACGGGATATCCACGTCGAGCCGGGCGACGCTGTGCCTGAGCGTCGGCCCCAGCGTCAGGGCGATTTCGCGGACGACTTCGTCGAGCTTGAAGCTCCGGCGCTGGGAACTGGTCTGGTCGGCCGCGACCTGCTTGAAGCTGGCGACCAGTTCGGCGGCGCGTTCCAGGTTGCGCTCGGCAATCGTCGATCCGGTGTCGACCGCCTCGATGAAACTGTCGAGAACGGAGCGCTTCAGGCCGCTCGCACTTTCTTCGCGGAAGCGCTTCAGCGAGCCCCGCATGGTGCTCACGGCCATCACGCCATTGCCGATGGGGGTATTCAGTTCGTGGGCCACGCCGGCGACCAGGGAGCCCAGGGAGGCCAGCTTTTCCGAGCGCACCAGTTCGTTCTGGGCAAGTTTGAGGTATTCGACGGTGGTCGATAGCTCGGCGTTGGCCTTGCGCAGTTGCTCGGTGCGTTTCTGGACGCGGGCTTCGAGTTCGGCATTGAGTTCGCGGACCTCGTTCTCGATGCGGCGGAATTCGGTGATGTCCTCGGCGACCCAGATCGTTCGCTTGGCGCCGCCCATGTCCACCGAGCGCGCCTGCATGAAGGCGAGGAACTCGCTGCCGTCCTTGCGGTAAATCCAGGTTTCGATCTGGCCGATATCCTGATTGTTCAACTGGGACAGTATCGCCTCGCGATCTTCCAGATGTTTCCACAGGCCCAGCTCCAGCCCGCTCTTGCCAAGCATCTCGTCGCGCCGATAGCCGAGCAGTTTGAGGACGGCTTCGTTGGCCCGGGCGAAGGTGAAGCTGGGGTTCGGTTCGGTCAGCAGCATGCCGACGGGCGACGATTCGACGATGGTTTCCAGTTCCCGCTCGCGTTCCCGGATCACATTCGACATGTGTTCGATGTCGGCGGACAGCTGGTTCAGCTCGATGACCGAGCTGCGCGGCCATGCGCCGCCGGTTTCCCCCTCGGTCTGCTGCCTGGCGCGCTCGGCGATGGCGTTGATCGGGCGGGCGGTACGCGCCGCCCAGATGGGAGCGAACACCAGGCTGAGCAGCATCAGCGAGATCATTGCGGTGAGGCCCAGGTTCAGGGTCGTGCGCAGTTGGGGGGAGGCGAGGCCGGCCGGGCTGCGCACGACGAAATACCAGTGCATCCGGGTCGACCGGGAGACGGCCATGTCATATGTCCGCCCCTCGAAGTCGGCCTGGTCGACGACCTGGCTCTGGCTTTCCGCCCTGGCGAAAATCGGCAGGCTGGCGATATTGACGACACCGACGCGCTCGCCGCGCTCGGAGTCGGCGAGAAGGTCGCCGTAGGCATCCGTAACCCAGATCGACCATGCCGCCGGATGGCTCGAATCGGTCAGCGTTTCCAGGATGTAGGAAAGCGGTATCTCGCCGATGATCACATCGTCGCCGGTCCACACGCCAATGGCCACCGCCAGGCGCCGGGAGGATGGCGAAAGATACTTGTCGCTCCACGTCGTTTGCAGGCGTTGCATGACGAGCAGGCGAAGGCGGTCGTTGCTCAGGTCGAAATCGCGCAGTTCGGCAACCTGCTTCTGGCTGTCCTGGCGCACCGCGGCGTGCGTGATGCGGCCGTTGCTGCCGATGTGATAGAGGGCCGAGAAGGCGCCCTGGCCGATCATCAAGTCCATCTGCTCCTGCGCGGTGCCGATGTTGCCGTTTTTGGCGCTTTCCGCGACCAGTTCGAGTTGCCCCTGCAGGATGGACAACACGCGCTCCGAACGGCCGGCCAGGTCGTTGCTCAGCTTGCCCAGTTCGCTCCGGGTCTGGACCGCAAGGCGCGGCTGGAAATAGGCCAGGAGCAGCGAAAAGGCAATGAGCAGGGCAATGGCCGACGATGCGACGAGCAGCAGGGTCAATGAACTGCGGAGGTGCCAGCGGGGATGCAGGGTCATGGCGTACGGATCAGGCGACTGTTCCGGATCTCGGTCATGGTGGCCGTGCGTCGGGTGTCGCCGTAACGGTCGAACTGGATGCTGCCCTGCAGGCCCTCGAACGGCCCCAGTTCGGTCAGCGCCGTTTTCAGCGAGGCGTTGTCCTGGCGCCGGGCCAGGGTGTCGAGCAGGACCGTGCCGGCGTCGTGGGCGAGAATGCTGGGAGCCCCCGGCAGGCGGCCGAATCGCTTCATGTAGCGCTGCTGGAAATCGGTGTAGCGCGGGGAGCGGTCCTCGACGTTGAATTGCATGAGGATCGTCATGCCTTCCACGGTGCTGCCGCCGAGTTCGATCAGTTGTTCGGTGCCCGCCCACTCGGTGGCCAGCAGCGGGATGCGCGGATTCAGCTTGCGCGTCTGTTGCGCCAGGCGCGCCGAGTCGCCGGCGTTGGCGACGAAAACCAGCCCGTCGGGGTGCGATGCCAGGAGTTTTTGCACCAGTCGAAGCAGGCTCTCGTCGGCGGAATGGAAGTGCTGCATGGCGAGAATCTGGCCGCCGCCCTTTTCGAAAGCCTGCTTGAACTCGCCCATCCAGCTCGTCGCGAAGGTGTGGTTGTCCATGTTGACTGCCGCACCCAGGCGCTTGATGCCGCGTGCGAGACAATGCGCGGCGGCGACCTGGGCGTCGTCGCGGGTCGTCCAGCTGAGACGGAAAAAATAGTCGTCGTTGCCGGCGAACTGGGTCGCGGTGACGCTGGGTGAAAGCAGGACGAGTTGGGCGGCGTTGTGGAAGGGCACCAGCGTTTTGGCGGTCGTGCCGGTCATCGGGCCGATGACGGCGAGCACCTTGGCGTCGCGCAGCTCGCTGGCCGCCTTGATGGCGCTGTCGGGCGTATTGCCCGTGTCGCGGACCAGCAATTCGATCCGGCGCCCGTTCAGGCCGCCGCTGCTGTTGTACTGGTCGATCGCCAGCATCACGCCGTTACGCCCGGCTTCGCCGAGGTCGGCGGAGGGGCCTGTCAGTTCGCCGATGAAGCCGATGCGGACCGGTTCCCTGTCCATGCATCCGGCCAGCAGGATGCAGGCTGCCAGGGCGGCGCCAAGCCGGGCGGCGAAGGTCACGCGTGTTCCTTCATCCAGTCCAGGAAGCTGGTTTCGTCCATCGGGTGCGCGTAGTGGTAGCCCTGGGCCGCATGGCAGCCGAATTCACGCAGGCGATCCCCGGTGCTTTGATTCTCGACGCCTTCGGCCACGGTCCTGACGTCGAGCTCGTTGCCGAGCAGGGCGATGGTGCGGACGATGCGGCTGCCCCGTTCGCTCGAGGCGAGCGAGGTGACGAAGGAGCGGTCGATCTTCAGGTGGTCGATGGGCAGTTGCTCGAGATAGTTGAGCGACGAATAGCCGGTTCCGAAATCGTCGATGGCGATGGTGATGCCGCGGCTGCGCAGCTGGTTGAGCAGGGCGATCATCGTTTCCAGGCTTTCCAGCGCGATCGACTCGGTAATCTCCAGTTCGAGATGGTTGGGGGCGACGTCCGTTTCGGCGAGGCTGGCATTGACGAAATCGAGGAAGCCCGGCTGCCGGAGTTGAATGCTGGAGACATTGACGGCCATGTGCAGCCCGTCGAGCCCGGCCTGATGGAAGCGTTTCAGCGTGCGCAGGGCTTCCGGCAGCATCCAGCGACCGATGCTCACGATCAGGCCGGATTGTTCGGCGATCGGGATGAACTGTTCCGGCGGCACGAACTGGCCGTTGCGGCGCTGCCAGCGCATCAAGGCCTCGGCGCCGATGATGCGGCCGGTCTGCAGGTCGATCTGCGGCTGATAGACGATGGATAGCTCGCGCTGCTCGAACGCCTGGCGCAAATCCCTGAGCAGCGAGGTGCGCTGGCGGGCGGCTTCCCCGATTTCGGGCGAGAAGGTGATCGACTGTCCGATCCCCAGCGCCTTGGCTCGCCGCAGGGCGACGTAGGCGTTGTTCAGGGTGTCCTGGCTATCGGCGCTATCCGCGCAGGCGGCGATGCCGAGGCAGACCGAGACCGCGTGGTCGATGTCGTCGATCAGGAAGGGGTGGGCGAACAGGCGCTGGATGCTGTCCGCTTCCAGGAGATGGGCCGGGCCGGTCAGGGCGAAGGCGTCGCCGGCGAGGCGCGCCACGAAGACGCTGCTGTCGAATAGGGCGCGCAGGCGTTGCGCCATCGCCCGGAGCAGGGCGTCGCCGTAAGCGTGGCCCAGCATGTCGTTGGTTGCCGCGAACTGGTCGATATCGACCAGGGCGACCACGTTGGATGTCGCCCCGTCGTGGGCGCGGCGATCGAGTTCGGCAATCAGCGCGTTGCGATTGGGCAGGCCGACCTGCCGGTCGACCAGCGCGTCGAGGCGCAGCTCGGTGACCAGATCGATATTCTTGGCGCAGAGGGCGATGTTGGTGCAGAAAATCTCGAGCAGGTGCTGGTCTACATCGCGAATCGGCGCTGCCGACTCGATGTATGCCGCGAAGCCCTCCGTGCTGTTCTTGCGGAAGAACAGGGTGATATCCCGACTGCCCACGACGCTGTAGTGGTTGCGCAGGACCTGGTTCAGCGAACGGGCGATATGCACGTTGTCGATTTCTTCCAGGCGGTGCTGAATGAGATGCTGGTAGCGGCCGGCTGCGGCGATGACGCGATATTGCTCGGGGTCGCCGGCGCCTTCGGACGAGGTGGCGCAGACCAGGCCCTCGGGGGCGATGCCGATGAGGCTGGCCAGTTGCGTGATGACGCCATCGGCAAATGCGTTCAGTCCCTTTTCGGCGATGAACTGGTTGCTGGCCGACACGATCTTTTCCAGGCCCAGGCGGCTGGCGTCGAGGCATTTCAGCTGGCTGTAGGAGCGAATCGCCGAGGTCAGCGTGGTGAACAGGCGGGCGTGGGTGAGTTCGCTCTTGGTCTTGTAGTCGTTGATGTCGTAGCGGGCGATGGTATCGGCCTCCGGAGCCTGGCCCGGCTGGCCGGTACGCAGGATGATGCGGATGTTGAGCAGCATCAGCTCCTGGCGTATCGCTTCGACGGTTTTCAGCCCGGCATCGTCGCTTTCCATCACCACGTCGAGCAGGACCACGGCGACGTCCTGCTCGCGCTCGAGCAGCGCAATCGCCTCCTTGCCGGAAAAGGCGTGAATCAGTTCAAGTTTCCGGCCGAGAATCTCGACGCCGGACAGGGCGAACTCCGTCGCTTCGTGCACATCGCGGTCGTCGTCGACAATCAGGACGCGCCAACTCGAATCCTGGGCCGAAGGCCCCTGCGGATGTCGCTCCTCTTCGATAAAGACCAGGTCGTCGTCCGAACCGTCATCCATATGCGCCCCCAATCGCCATGATTTGTTGCTTTTGTCAGTTTCCCCCAATTGTCTGCGAATGGCAAGCGATCTGACATTCGTAGCAGGATTCGATGGCGATTCGGGCTTTTCCGCGTCAGATCTGCATCCAGCCCGCCAGCAGGGGGACCAGCAAGGCGGTGAACGCACCGTTCAGGCCCATGGCCAACGCCGCGAAGGCCCCGCTTTGCTCGTTGACCTGAAACGCTCGCGCGGTGCCGATGCCGTGCGAGGCGACGCCGATGGCAAAGCCGCGAATGGCCGGGTCGCGGCAATTCAGGATGTCGAAAACCCAGCGCGCGCCGAGGGCGCCGAGAATGCCGGTGACGATGACCAGCACGGCGGTCAGCGACGGAATGCCGCCGATTCTTTCGGCGATGCCCATGGCGATCGGCGTCGTCACCGACTTGGGGGCCAGCGACAGCTGGGTGGCCTTGCTGGCGCCGAACAGCTGACCGATCGTCACGGCGGAAACGATGGCCGTGAGGCTGCCCGCGACCAGTCCGGCGAGCACGGGAAACCACATGGCGCGCACCCGCCTGAACTGGGTGTAGAGCGGAACGGCCAGCGCCACGGTCGCCGGCCCGAGTAGAAAGTGAACGAACTGGGCGCCCGAAAAATAGGTGTCGTAGCTTGTTTCGGTGCCCAGCAGGAACAACACCAGCGCCGCAACCGCGATCAGCACGGGGTTGGCCAGCGGATTGCAGCCGCTGCGCTGATAAATCCAGTAAGCGCCCTGGTAGGCGAGCAGGGTGATGGTCAGTCCGAGCAGCGGGGAGGCGGACAGATAGACCCAGATCTGGCCGATATCCTGCGTCATGGCCGTTCTCCCGGCGCGGCGGCGGGGCGCAGGCAGAGCTTCATCGCCAGCGCGGTGACCGCCAGCGTCGCCGCCGTGCTGATGAGCAGGGAGAGCAGCAGGGGCAGCCATTCGCTGCTGACCCGGTGGAAGTGGACCATGATGCCGGTGCCGGCGGGAACGAACAGCAGGGAGAGATGCTGGAGCAGATGCTGGCTGCCGGTTTGCAGGTGATGGCCGGGGCCGCCCTTCAGGATCAGGGCGACGAACAGGAACAGCATGCCGAGGACGGGGCCGGGAATGGGCAGGGCCAGGCCGCGGGCGACAATTTCGCCGGATAGCTGGAAAACGAGTAGTTGTGTCAGTGCGGAAAGCATCGAATATCCTCATGGAAGCGATGCTTCGAGTTTATTGATTATTCCGGGTAATCAATAGCCGCCATATTGTCTTGTTATTTGTTACTGGAAGTATCGTATCAGGCGACGAAGGCGTGGCCGATGGTCCGCACGGCGATGCCCAGGCAGGCGCCCGCGGCGGCCGGTTTCCATACCTCGGCAACGCGCCGGCCGGCGGAAATGAGGACCGCCACGCCGGGCAGATCGAATGGCGAAATCAGGAAACCGGCGCTGGCGTTGAGCAGTTCGACGCTGACCTGTCCGGCCCGCCGCATGTCGTCCATGACCCCCATCATCGCCGTACCGCCGGCCAGGTACTTGGTCAGGGAGGGCAGGATCAGGATGGGGTCGATGCCGGCCAGCTGCAGGGCGGGGGCGATCAGCGCGGTCAGGGCGTCGATGGCGCCGAAGCGCTTCAGGGCGGTGACGGCGACCAGCGACAGGACGAGCATGGGAATGGCGCCGACGGCGATCTTGAAGGCTTCGGCGCCGGCGCGGTTGATGACGTCGAGAACGCCCTTGGCCGTTTCGGCGACCGGGTGATGCAGGGTTTCGTCGACAACGGCCTCCGCCGTCGACAGGTGCCGGCCGAACACGTAGTAGGTGGCCGCCGCCGCGCACAGGCCGCCGAGCAGCGAGAAGACGAGCAGGGGAACGAACTGCAGGCCCATGGTCAGCATCGGGAAGGCGGCATTGGCCTGGGCCATGGCGAAGACCATGGCCAGGGTTGCAGCCAGGTGGCGGTCCGAGGTACCGCGCTGTTCCATCATGGTCAGGGTCGCCATCGGCGCCGCGAAGCTGACGAAGTTGATCTGCAGGGCGGCGAAGACCCCCAGCCCGGTCAGGCCGAAAGGGCGCAGCAACGGGCCGAGCCTGGCGACCACCCAGTCCAGCGCGCGGCGGGCTTCGAGCAGGCGCATCAGCGAGAGCATGACGACCATGACCGGGAGCAGGACGAACAGCGATAGTTCGACCGCCGAGCGGCCGGCCTTGAGGATGATGTCGATCAGGATGTCCATGGGGCGGATATCGGGTTGATGGGAAAACGCCCGAAGCGTGTCGTCTTTTGCCGGCGGGCGCAATCATGGATTACCAGCAGAGGGGCGAGCCCCGCCCCTCGCTTGCGGCCGACGGCAAGGGCTCAATGCGGCGCCGGGCCGGGCGGTTCGTCGCGCAAGAAATCGATGAAGGCCCGCAAACCGGCCGGCGGCAGGCGATGGCTGGGGTAGTAGAGGAAAAACCCCGGTTCGCTCGGCCGCCAATCGTCGAGCACGGTGCGCAGCCTGCCGGCGGCGAGCGCCGCTTCCGCATATTGCCGATAGACATAGGCGCATCCCAGGCCGGCCTCGGCGGCGGCGATGCTCTGGCGCGTGTCGCTCACGGCGAGCGGTCCGTCGACCTCGATGTCGATCTTCTCGTCGTCGCGCTGGAATTCCCAGCGGTAGTGGCTGCCGTTCGGGAAACGGATGCGTATGCACGGGTAGCGGACGAGGTCGCGCGGGCAGCCCGGGGTGCCGTGCGCGGCCAGCAGCGCCGGCGCGGCGACCACGACAAAGCGCTGCGGCGGGCCGATGGGCACGGCAACCATGTCCTGCTGCAGGCTTTCGCCGAAGCGCACGCCGGCGTCGAAGCCCGCGGCGACGATATCGATGAAGCTGTCGTCGCCGACCAGCTCGACGCGCATGCCGGGGTGGGCGGCGAGAAAACGGCTGACCAGCGGCACCAGCACAAGCTCGCAGGCGGCGCGCGGTGCGTTGATGCGCAGCGTGCCGATCGGCGTCCGGCGAAAGGCATTGACTTCATCCAGCGCACCGCCGATGTCCTGCAGGGCGGGCAGCAAGCGGGCGAGCAGTCGTTCGCCGGCCTCGGTCGGCGCGACGCTGCGCGTGCTGCGGTTCAGCAGGCGGACTTCGAGGCGGGTTTCGAGGTTGCGCAGCGCGTGGCTCAGCGCCGAGGCCGATACTCCCAGTTCGGCGGCGGCGCGACGGAAATTGCGGTGGCGGGCGACGGCGGCAAAGACCTGGAGGTCGTTCAGGCTGGCAAGTGGCGGTCTGCTCATTGCTGAGAATTTTTCAATAAGTCATCAATCAGTATGCGTATTGTTGCACAGTAAAGCCGGCCGTAAGCTTGCTGGCGTCATCGATCCCCGATGACGCATCAAGGAGAACAGCATGCATCACACGAATCATTCCCTGGCCGACCTGGCCGGCAAGGCCATCCTCGTCACCGGCGCGTCGTCCGGCATCGGCGCGGCGACGGCATTGGCGTTGGGCCGTGCCGGCGCCCGCGTCGCACTGGCTGCGCGCCGGGGCGATTTGCTGGAATCCCTGGCGGGCGAGATTCGGGGCGGCGGTGGCGAGGCACTGGTCATTCCGACCGATGTTGCCGACGAAAGCGCGGTCGCCGCGGCCGTTGCGGCGACGCTCAAGGCCTTCGGCCGGCTCGACGGGGCCTTCAATAATGCGGGCCAGCTGGGTCGCGTCGCGCCGTTGAGCGACATCGACGCCGCCGATTTCCTGCAGGTGATGCAAAGCAACGTGCTCGGGGTGTTTTACGCGCTCAAGCACGAAATGGCGGCAATGCGGGCGCATGGCGGCGCCATCGTCAACACGGCCTCGATCGTCGCGCATGTCGGTTTCCCGCATTTTGCCCCCTATAACGCCAGCAAGCATGCGGTGCTCGGGCTGACGCGCACGGCGGCGCTCGAAGGCTGGCCGCAGGGCATCCGGGTCAATGCGGTCAGCCCCGGCCCGATTGCAACGCCGATGGCGGAGATCGGCTTCGGCGGTCTCGATAATTTGCACGCGACCTTGCAAACCATGCCGGTCGGCCGGCCGGGAACGCCCGAGGAAGTGGCCGGGCCGGTGCTCTTCCTGCTCTCGCAGGCGTCCAGCTACATCAACGGTCATTCGCTGCTGGTCGACGGCGCCATGACCGCCGCGTAAGGGGAGGCGACATGAAACAGCGCCGATTCGGGGCGGGCGGCCCCCTGGTTTCCGCCCTTGGGCTGGGCTGCATGGGCATGAGCGAGTTCTACGGCCCGAGCGACGACCAGGCGTCCTTGCTGACGCTGGCCAAAGCCCTGGAGCTGGGCGTCAATCTTTTCGATACCGCCGATACCTACGGCCATGGCCACAACGAGCGCCTGCTCGGGCGCTTCATCGCCGAGGGCGGGGCGGCAAGGCGGGCGCGGATGGTGGTCGCCACCAAGTTCGGCATCGTTCGCGCGCCGGGTTCCGGCGAGCGGCGCATCGACAACAGCCCGGCCTACATCCGGGCCGCCTGCGATGCCTCGCTGGCGCGTCTCGGCGTCGAGCGGATCGATGTCTACTACTGCCACCGCCGCGATCCGGTGGTACCCATCGAGACGGTGGTCGGCACCATGGCCGAACTGGTGAAGGCCGGCAAGGTCGGTTCGCTCGGCTTGTCCGAGGTGTCGCCGGAAACCTTGCGCCGCGCGGCGGCGGTGCATCCGATAGCCGCCGTCCAGAGCGAGTATTCGCTGTGGAGCCGCGAGCCGGAGTCCGGCATGCTGGCGACCTGCGGCGAATTGGGCACTGCCTTTGTCGCCTACAGTCCGCTCGGCCGCGCCTTCCTGACGGCGACGCTGGCCAGCGGGCAGCTGGCGGAGGGTGATTTCCGCAAAGGCAATCCGCGTTTCAGCGGTGATGCGGAAGCCAGCAACCGCGCCCTGGTGGCGGAACTCTCGACGTTTGCCGCGGCGCGGGGATTGACCAATGCCCAGGTCGCACTGGCCTGGTTGCTGGCCAGGTCGCCGCAGGTCATCCCCATTCCGGGAACCCGCCGTATCGCCTACCTCGAGCAAAACGCCGCGGCGACGGATGTGGACTTGTCCGCCGGCGAGGTGGCCTGGCTCGACCGGCTGTTCACACCGGAAAGCATCACCGGGGAGCGCTATCCCGAGGCCGGGATGCTCGGCATAGAGCGGGAATGAATCGGCGGCGGACGGTTTCGAATCGCGGATACGTCGCGCGGCCATCGGTCCGCGCATAAAAAAAACGCCGGGTTGCCCCGGCGTTCCTGTCTCTCTCCACTTTGTATTTTTTTAGGCCATCGCTTCGTACAGCGGCAGCGTCAGGAACTCCGGGTATTCCGGGGTCAGCGACATTTCGTCGAAAATCACAGCGGCCTTGTCGTAGCTGGCGGTGTCCTCGCCCTGAGCGCTGACGGAAGCCTTCACCTTGGCCAGTTCCTCGGCGATCATCGGGCGGACCATCTCGACGGTGACCTTGCGGCCGTCATCGAGCACGCCCTTCGGCGACACCACCCACTGCCACACTTGCGAGCGGGAGATTTCGGCGGTGGCGGCGTCTTCCATCAGGTTGTGGATGGGCACGCAGCCGTTGCCGGCGAGCCAGGAGCCGAGGTAGTGGATGCCGACGTTGATGTTGTTGCGCAGGCCGGCTTCGGTGATCGGGGTGGTCGGCTGGAAGTCGAGCCACTGGGCCGGGCCGAAGCTGCCGGCAACCTGCTTGTCGAACTGGTTCGGACGGTCGCCGAGGACCTTGACGAACTCTTCCATGGCGATCGGCACCAGGCCCGGGTGGGCCACCCAGCCGCCGTCGAAGCCGTCGTTGGCGTCACGGGTCTTGTCGTGGCGGATGCCGGCCAGCGCCTTTTCGTTGGCGACCGGGTCGTTCTTGATCGGGATCAGGGCCGACATGCCGCCCATGGCCGGGGCGCCGCGCTTGTGGCAGGCCTGCACCAGGGCCAGGGCGTAGCCGCGCATGAACGGCACTTCCATGGTGATGGCGCCGCGCTGGGCCAGGCAGAAGTCCTTGTTCTTCTTGAACTTCTTGATGCACGAGAAGATGTAGTCCCAACGGCCGGCGTTGAGGCCGGCGGAGTGGTTGCGCAGTTCGTAGAGGATTTCTTCCATCTCGAAGGTGGCGAGGATGGTCTCGACCAGCACGGTGGCCTTGATCGTGCCTTGCGGCAGGCCGACGTGGTCCTGGGCCATGACGAAGGCGTCGTTCCACAGGCGGGCTTCGAGGTGGGATTCCATCTTCGGCAGGTAGTAGAACGGGCCGGCGCCGCGGGCGATCTGCTCCTTGGCGTTGTGGAAGAAGACCAGGCCGAAGTCGAACAGGCCGCCGGAAACGCGCTGGCCGTCAACGAGGACGTGCTTCTCGTCGAGGTGCCAGCCGCGCGGACGGATCTGCAGGGTGGCGATCTTGTCGTTGAGCTTGTATTCCTTGCCGTTCTCGTTCTTGAACGACAGTTCGCGGCGGATGGCCTTGTACAGGTTCACCTGGCCCTGGATCTGGTTGTCCCAGTTCGGGGAGTTCGAATCCTCGAAGTCGGTCATGTAGGAGTCGGCGCCCGAGTTGAAGGCGTTGATGATCATCTTGGCCTCGACCGGGCCGGTGATTTCGACGCGGCGGCACTGCAGGGCGGCCGGCACCGGGGCGACCTTCCAGTCGCCTTCGCGGATGGCCTTGGTTTCCGGCAGGAAATCCGGCATTTCGCCGGCGTCGATGCGGGCCTGGCGCTCGACGCGGGCCTTCAGCAGTTCCTGGCGGCGGCCTTCGAAGGCGCGGTGCAGCTTGGCGACGAATTCCAGTGCCTCGGTGGTGAGGATGGATTCCCATTCGGGCTTCACGGGGGCGGTAATTTGCATACCGGCGGGCAGGTTGATGGCCATGCGGATCTCCTGAAAAAAGATGGTTTGGAATACGGCGATGGGATGCATTCTATGGGTCTTCTATAAGACTTGAAAGACGGCTAAAATCACTTCATCTTTTACTTAAAGTATTAAATGGACCGCCTCAAGCAGATTGAAGCCTTTGCCAGCGTCGCAACCCGGGGCAGTTTGTCGGCGGCGGCGCGGGTCGAGGGGGTGACGCCGGCGATCATCGGCCGCCGCATCGACGCCCTGGAGGGCAGGCTGGGCGTTCGCCTGCTGGTGCGCACGACGCGCAAGCTGACCTTGACCTTCGAGGGGCAGGCCTTTCTCGAAGACTGCCAGAAGCTGCTCAACGACCTGGCCAATGCCGAGGCGGCGGTTTCGCTCGGCGGCCTGAAGGCCAGCGGCTACCTGAAGGTATCCGCCCCGGCGGGATTCGGCCGCCAGCACGTGGCGCCGCTGGTCGGCGATTTCATGCAGGCCAACCCGGAGGTGCGGGTCAATCTCAACCTGAGCGACCGCCTGGTCGACCTGATCAACGAGAACATCGATTGCGCGGTCCGCATCGGCGAAATGACCGATTCCAGCCTGATCAGCGTGCGGCTCGGCGAGATGCGGCGCATGGTGGTGGCCAGTCCGGCCTATCTGGTCGGGCATGGCGTGCCGCGCTCGCCGGCCGATCTGGCCCGGCACGACTGCCTGTCGCTCGGCCAGCAGCGGGGCTGGATCTTCCGCCATCCCGATACCGGGGAAACGGAAACCATCAAGGTCAGCGGCACTTTCGAGTGCAACGATGGCGCCGTGCTGCACGAATGGGCGCTGGCCGGGCGCGGCCTGGCCTGGCGTTCGCTGTGGGAAGTCGGGCGCGATCTCAAGGAAGGCCGCCTGACCTCGGTGCTCGATGCCTGGCAGGCGCCGCCGATGGGCATTTACGCCGTCTTTCCGCAGCGCCGCCATCTGCCGCTGCGGGTCAGGCTGTTCATCGACCTGCTCAAGGACAACTACAGCCGGCCCAGCTACTGGGAGCTGCGCTGATGAAGGTGCCGGTCTATCGCGCGCTGGGGGCGCTGTCCGTCGCGCTCGGCGTCATCGGGGCCTTTCTGCCCCTGTTGCCGACGACGCCTTTCCTGCTTCTGGCCGCCTGGTTTTTCGCCCGTTCCCACCCGGAGTGGGAGGCCAGGTTGTTGGCGCATCCCAGGGCCGGTCCGGCGATTCTTGCCTGGCGCGATCATCGGGCCATTCCGGTTTCCGCCAAATGGGCAGCGGCGATCATGATGGGCATCAGCGCCCTTGGGGGCTGGTACGGCTTGCCCGAGCCGTGGCGTTATCTGCCGTCGGGCATCGCCGTCGTGGTGCTCGGCTGGATGCTGACCAGGCCTTCCGTCTAGCCGGAACGCGCGGTCCGGCGGCTTTCGCCGGCGTCGTTGCAGAAACTGAAAAGACTCCGGGTCAGCGCATCCCGCAAGCCTTCGAGTTCGGCCAGGCGAGCGCCGAGGTCGGCGTGCTTGTCGTTGCGGTAGTCGGCGATCAGTTCCTGCGCCATGCGATGGGCTTGTTCGTGCAGCCTGCTCGCCGCCGCGATGTCGGCCATTTCGTCGGGGGCGGCCTTGGCCAGTTTGCTGCCCAGCCAGCTGCCGAAGCGGCAAAGCCCCGGGTCCAGCTCGGGCGGCGTGTCGCGTTGGCCGCCCAGGTAGGCCGTCAGCTGGCGCATCCAGGAGCGGTGTTCGACCATCGCGTAGAGCGTCGGCAGTTCGTCGCGCCCGATGCGTCGGGCGGTCGACCAGAGCGCAGGCGGCGTCCACTGCCTGACCCAGGCGGGAATGTCGTCGCCGGGCATCGGTGGGGCAATGCCGAAACCCTGGCCCAGTTCGCATCCCAATTGCAGCAGCAGTTCGCCGTGGGCTTCGGTTTCGACGCCTTCGGCGATCAGTTCGCGCGCGAAGGCATGGGCAAAGCCGATGATGCCTTCGAGGATGGCCAGGTCGTCGGCATTGTCCAGCATGTCGCGGACGAAGCTCTGGTCGATCTTGAGGGCTTGCGCCGGCAGGCGTTTGAGGTAGGTGAGCGAGGAGTAGCCGGTGCCGAAGTCGTCCAGCGCGAAATGGATGCCGAGCTGCCGGCAATCGGCGATGACTTTCGAGACCTGGGCCAGTTCTTCGAGCGCGCTGGTTTCCAGCACCTCGAGCTGGACGAGCGAAGGCGAGACGTCCGGATGCAAGGCCATCGCGGCATCCAGGCGCTCGACGAAATCGCGCTGCTGCAGCTGGTAGGCGCCGACATTGATGCTGACCGGGATGGCGTGGCCGAGTTTCTGCCAGCGGCTGATTTGCGTCAGCGCCTGGGCAATGACCCATTCCCCCAGCACTTTCCCCAGGGCGTGCTCTTCGATGGCGGGCAGGAACTCGGCGGGCAGCAGCGTGCCTCGCTCCGGGTGCAGCCAGCGGATCAGCGCTTCGGTGCCGACCAGGCTGCCGTCGCGCATGTTGACCTTGGGTTGGTAGTGCAGCGTGAATTCGTCGTTCTCGATGGCCTCGCGGATACGTTCGATGCTCTCGTGCCGCCCGCGGGCGCTGCGATCCTGCTCGATGTCGAAGAAATGGTAACGGTTCTTGCCGGCCAGCTTGGCCTGGTACATGGCCTGGTCGGCCTGGCGCAGCAGCTGGTCGGCGTCGGTCGGGTCGGATTGCGGATAGAAGGTGACGCCGATGCTGGCCGATACCCGGTGTCCCGTCCCGTGGAGGTGAATGGGCCGGGCAGCCGCGGCCAGCAGGCGCTCGAGGAGCGGCACGGCAATCTGGTGCGACGGCAGGTCGAGGAGAATGACGACGAATTCGTCGCCGCCCAGGCGGGCGATGGTGTCGCCTTCGCGCAGGGCCTCTTTCATTCCCTGGGCGATGGCGATCAGGAATTGATCGCCGGTCTGGTGTCCGAAGCCGTCGTTGATCGACTTGAAGCCATCGAGGTCGATATAGGCGACCCCGAGCAGGAGGTGGCGGCGCTCGGACTGGCGCATGGCCTGGCGTAGCCGGTCGCCGAGCAGGACGCGGTTGGGCAGGCCGGTGAGCGCATCGTAGTGGGCAATGGACTCGAGCTCGCGCTGATGCTCCTTCTGCGCCGTGATGTCGGAAAACAGGCCGATGTAGTTGGTCGGCCGGTCGCTGGAGTCGCAGACCGAGCTGATGGTCAGCAGCTCGGCATACACCTCGCCGTTCTTCCGGCGATTCCATATCTCGCCGGTCCAGTGCCCCTGTTCGAGCAGCTGTTTCCACATCGCTTCGTAGAATTCCGGCGGCTGGCTTCCCGAGCGCAGGATATTGGGGTTGCGCCCTATCGCCTCCTCGCGGCTGAAACCGGTGATCCGGGTGAAGGCCTCGTTGGCGTCGACGATCGTGCCGTCGGTGGCGGTGACCACGATGCCCTCGCGGGCATGGGAAAACACGCTGGCCGCCCGGAGCAGGGCATCGTTGGCCAGCTTGCGTTCGGTAATGTCGTGGCAGAAGCCGATGTAGCCAATGAAGTTGCCGTCGCTGTCGTAGCGCGGCGTGGCGTCGTCGAGGATCCAGCGATATTCGCCGCTGGCGTGGCGCAATCGATACTCCATGCTGAACGGTTCGTGGCGCTCGAAATGGCTGACGTAGGTCTCCTGGCAAGGCGCGAAGTCGTCCGGATGCACCCCCTCCATCCGCCCTTGTCCGCTTTCCTGCTCCAGCGTGCGCCCGGTAAAGCGAAGCCAGGGCTCGTTCACGTAATTGCACAGCTTGTCGGTTCCCGAGGTCCAGATCAGCGCCGATCCGCCGTTGGCGAGGGTCCGGTAGTGCTGCTCGCTGTCCTTCAAGGCCTGTTCGCGCTGGCGCAGAGAATCGAGCAGCACGTTGAAGCTGCCGATCAACCGGCCGACCTCGTCCTGCCGCTTCACGTCGAGCGGCTGATCGGCGATGCGGTTGCCCGAGCTCATGTCGGTCAGCGCTTCGGTGGCGGCCAGCATGGGGGCGAACTGCTGGCGAAGCGTGCGCCGGACGAGCCACCAGGCCAGCGAGCCGGCCAGCATGCTGAGCAGCAGGGCGGAGGTCAGTACGCGCTGCTGCAGCGCGCTGAGCGGGGCAAACGCTTCGGCGGTCGGCAGCACGCTGACCAGGAGCCAGTCTGCCACCGGGATGCGCCTGGCGGCCGATATCTCCTCGATGCCCCGCGAGTTGAGGGCGATGCCGTAGCCCTCGTAGCCGGCGACGTAGCGATCGTTCATCGCGTTGACGCCCTGCGGCGGCGTGGGCGTCATGTCCCGGCCCCGGTCGGTGCCGGCGACGACGATATTGTGCCGGGGGGCGATGATCAGGTAGCCGCCGGTCTGCCCGTAGCGGGTTCTGACTATCTTCTGGAAGATGCTGGAGTCGCCGAGGATGATCGCCCCGACGACGGCGCCAATCGCCTGCCCGCTCGTCGATTTGATCGGAAAGGCCAGGCCGATGACCGGCGTGCCGAGAATCTTGCCGATCACCGGCTTGCCGATGTTGGGGCGCCCTTCCCGGAGCGCGGCGATCATGTAGTCGCGGTCGGCGTATGAAACGCCGATGCGGTCCTCGGAATAGGGAAAGCTGGCCAGGGTCTTGCCTTCTTGGTCCGCAACGCGCAGGCCGCCGTTGAAGGGGCGAAGGTGCTCGGAATGCCTGACCAGGTAATCCTGCAGGCGTTGCGGCGAGCGCAACAGCTCCGGATCGATTTCGCCGGCCATGTGCCCCAGTTGGGCGAGCCCGTCCTCCAGTTCGTCGTTGAGCTGCGCGGCCAGGGTCGAAACGGTCGAATATTGCTGGTTCCCGATGACCCGGATGAAATCGTGGCGCAGGCTGCGGGTCGCATAGAGCGTCACCGACCAGATGCCCAGAAGGAAGACGAGCAGCGTCACCAGCGTGATACGGTTCTGCAGGGACAAGCTTCCTGTTCGGGCACGCCAGCGGATCACGGACTCCCCTTCGACGGTTTCGCCTCGGCGCCTCGGCGCCGGCTATCTGACGACAAGACTACCTCGAAGGTAATGGATTGGCAAGTTTATTGAATTTGTCGATATTGGTGATTGCGGCTCGGTGTTTCGCGAGCTTTCCAGGCAGATGGCTCTTGCCGGAGCGGGCAAAAAAAAGACCGGCCCCTTGTGGGAGCCGGTCTCTGAACGCTGCCGGGTAGGGCAGCGAGATGCCTAAATCGTAAAGTCCGATTAGTGGAACTGCTCTTCTTCGGTCGAGCCGGTGAGGGCCTTGACCGAGGAGGAACCGCCCTGGATGACGGTGGTCACGTCGTCGAAGTAACCGGTACCGACTTCCTGCTGGTGCGAAACGAAGGTGTAGCCTTGTTCGCGAGCGGCGAATTCCGGTTCCTGAACCATTTCAACGTAGTGCTTCATGCCTTCGCCGCCGGCGTAGGCCTGGGCGAACTTGAAGGTGTTGTACCAATTGACGTGGATGCCGGCCAGGGTGATGAACTGGTACTTGTAGCCGAGGGCCGACAGTTCTTCCTGGAAGGAGGCGATCTGCGAGTCGTTGAGGTTCTTCTTCCAGTTGAAGGACGGCGAGCAGTTGTAGGACAGCAGCTTGCCCGGGCAGGCGGCCAGCACGGCCTGAGCGAATTCGCGGGCGAAGCCGATATCCGGCACGCCGGTTTCGCACCAGACGAGGTCAGCGTACGGTGCGTAGGCAACGCCGCGGGAGATCGACTGCTCCAGACCGTTCTTGACGCGGAAGAAGCCTTCCTGGGTGCGCTCGCCGGTGAGGAACGGCTTGTCGTTCTCGTCGTAGTCGGAGGTGATCAGGTTGGCGGCTTCGGCATCGGTACGGGCCAGGATCAGGGTCGGAACGCCCATGACGTCGGCGGCGAAACGAGCGGAGATCAGCTTTTCGCAGGCTTCGCGGGTCGGCACGAGCACCTTGCCACCCATGTGGCCGCACTTCTTGGCGGCAGCCAGCTGGTCTTCGAAGTGCACACCGGCGGCACCGGAGGCGATCATGTTCTTCATCAGTTCGAAGGCGTTCAGCACGCCGCCGAAACCGGCTTCGGCGTCGGCCACGATCGGCAGGAAGTAGTCGATGAAGCCTGCGTCGCCCGGGTTGATGCCGCGCGACCACTGGATTTCGTCAGCGCGCTTGAAGGTGTTGTTGATGCGGCGAACCATGGTCGGCACGGAGTCGTAGGCGTACAGCGACTGGTCCGGGTACATGGTTTCGGAGGTGTTGCCGTCGGCGGCGACTTGCCAGCCGGACAGATACACGGCTTCCAGGCCAGCCTTGGCCTGTTGCATGGCTTGACCGGCGGTGATGGCGCCGAAAGCATTCACGTAGCCCTTCTTGGCGCCGCCGTTGACCTTGTCCCAGAGCACCTTGGCGCCGCGTTGGGCCAGGGTGTATTCCGGCTGCAGGGAGCCGCGCAGACGGACGACGTCAGCAGCGGAGTAACCGCGCTTGACGCCCTTCCAGCGGGGATTTTCAGCCCAGTCTTTTTCGAGGGCGGCGATTTGCTGTTCGCGAGTGCTCATGTGAATTCCTCAAGAGATTTGGTTTGGGGGAACGGCGTTGTGACGCTAGGTCCGTTGCAACGTCGATGGGAGAAGTATAGATATTTTTCCGCAGGGCAGCAATAGTCTTATATAAGACATAAGACAATATTTTCTTGTTTTATTTCATTGGTTTGCGGTTGGTATTTCGTATTGTGAAACACCGTTTGCTGCGATGAAATGCGATGCAGCATTTTTTAACCCGAATATTAGGCTGTTTTCCGGATTTCATGCGGGCGACTTGCCTTGACCGTTCTCAAAATTGGGTGTTGAATCCGTCGAATTTTATAATTTGCGGCTATTAATATGGAAATTCTGAGACAACTATATGACTGGAACGAGCGAACCTTCTGGAATTCGCTGACCAAGAAGTTGATGAGCTTCCTGTTGCTCTTTTTTATCGATGTCGGCTACCTGGCAATCTATTTCCATCAAAAGGGGGTGGTCAGCGATGCCCTGCATGCTTCCGGGGCCAGTCCCGAGGCCCTGCAGCGGGCCTTGGCCAGCCTGGACAGCGGATTGGCGCTGATGATCGGGCTGACGGTCGTCGCCCTGCTGTGGACCGTATTGCAGATCGTCTATATCCGCTACCTGATACTTCGTCCGATTCGCCTGATCTCCACGATTTTCGACGAGATCGCGCGCGGGGAGGGCGACTTCTCGCGCAACCTGCCGACGATCAGCCACGACGAGTTGCGGACGCTGGCCGAATCCTACAACCGCTTTGCCGACAAGATGCGCCAGATCATCAGCGAAGTGCGCCAGATGAGCGTCAATATCGCCCGCGAAGCCGTGCTCGTGAAAAAGACGGTTGCGGTGACCGCGACCCGGGCAAGCCGCCAGGGCGAAATCGCCGACGCGGTGTTTGGCGCCAGCAACGAGGCGACGCAGGCGATTCATGAAGTGTCGGCTTCCGCCGAAACGATTTCCCATTCCACCGATTCGAACCTCGATTCGGCCCGCCACTCGCTGAACGAAATGCATGAAATCGTCGTCAAGGTGCAGTCGGTCAGCGACAAGCTGAGCAGCTTCAACGGCACCGTCGATCAGTTGGCGACGCGTTCCGACAGCATTCGGCAGATCGCCGGGCTGATCAAGGATATTGCCGACCAGACCAACCTGCTGGCGCTCAACGCGGCGATCGAAGCGGCACGCGCCGGGGAAATGGGGCGCGGCTTCGCCGTGGTGGCCGACGAGGTCCGCAAGCTGGCGGAGCGGGTCAATGTGGCGACGCAGGAAATCAATGAAAACATCGGGGGCATGATCTCGCTGGTCAAGGAAACGCAGCGCGAAAACGAGATGATCAACACCGACATTCGGCAAACGCGCCAGGTCGTCGAGCGCTCGTCCGGCGAATTCCAGCGCATGGTCAGCGATTTCGAGCGGACCGGCGACCAGCTCAACCAGATCGCCACGGCAATGGAAGAACTGTCGGCGACCAACGGCCAGGTGCACGAGGCCGTTGTCCAGGTGCACTCCCTGTCCAACGAGGTGGCGGCCAGCATGGAGTCCTCGGAGAATTCGACCGGCAAGCTGAGCGCGGCGACCGAAAGCGTGCAGGAGCTGGTATCCCGCTTCAAGATCGGGCGCGGGGTGTTCGACTACAACGTCGAGCAGGCGCGCAAGGCCTTGACGGTCATGGAAGCCAGGCTGGCCCAGCTGGAAGCGCGTGGCGTGAACATCTGGGACCAGAACTACCGCCCGCTGCCGAACACCAATCCGCAAAAGCACGACGTCAGCTATGCGGCGGATTTCGAGCGCGACGTCAGGCCGCTCGGCGAAGATACCCTGGCCGCGCTCAAGGGGGGCATCTTTGCCCTGATCGTCGACACCAAGGGCTATGCCGCCGTCCATCACCTGAAATACTCGAAGGCGCTGACCGGCGATTACGATGCCGACCTGGTTGGCAACCGTACCCGTCGCATCTGGGAAGACCCGACCGGCCAGCGCGCCGCCAAGAACCTGAAGCCGCTCCTGCTGCAGACCTATGTCCGGGACACCGGCGAGATCCTGTCGGAAATCGATTTGCCGATCATGGTCAATGGTCGCCACTGGGGCGGCCTGCGCATCGGCTGCGACAGCGCCGTGCTGCTCGAGGGCTGACCGGGTATTGCCCGGGCCAGGGGGGGCTTCCGGCCTCCCCGCCCGGCAGGCAGGTCAGACTAGCGGGTGGCTGGCGACCAGGACGCCGTCCTCGTCGGCGTAGATCCACTCGTTCGGGTTGAAGGTGACGCCGCCGAAGGTGACGGCCACGTTCCTGTCGCCGATTCCCTTCTTGAGGGTCTTCTGCGGGTGGGTGTTCAGCGCGCGGACGCCGATGTCGATGCCGTTGATGTCGCCGGAGTCGCGGATGCAGCCGTAGACGATCACCCCTTCCCAGCCATTCTTGTTGGCCAGGATGGCCAGCTGGTCGCCGACCAGCGCGCAGCGCAGCGATCCGCCGCCGTCGATGACCAGCACCTTGCCCTTGCCGTCCTCGCCGAACACCTCGCGAACCAGGGAATTATCCTCGAACAGCTTGAGGGTGACGATCTGGCCGGAAAAACTCGTTTTGCCGCCATAGCGCTGGAACATCGGGGCGACGACGCGCACGGCGGTGCCCAGTTCGGTTTCGAAAGCGTCGCACAGGTCGGGGGTCTTGAAGCTCATTCTGCAGTCCTCGAAATAAAAAAGCCGTGCAATGGTGCACGGCTTTGGGGGCGGATGGCAATCGTCAGACGGTTGCTTCGGCCTTTTCTTCCTCGAAATTGAGCTTGATCTTGCCATCCTTGTCGAGGCCGACCGCGACGTGGCCGCCGTTGGCCAGCCTGCCGAACAGCAACTCGTCGGCGAGCGCCGAGCGGATGGTGTCCTGGATCAGGCGGGCCATGGGGCGGGCGCCCATCAGGGGATCGAAGCCCTTCTCGGCGAGCATTTCCTTGACCGCGTCGCTGAAGCTGGCGTCGACCTTCTTCTCATGCAGTTGCTCCTCGAGCTGCATCAGGAACTTGTCGACCACGCGCAGGATCACCTCGTGGTCCAGCGGCGCGAAGGAGATGGTCGCATCGAGGCGGTTGCGGAATTCCGGCGTGAACAGGCGCTTGATCTCGACCATCTCGTCGCCGGTCTGCTTCGTGGCGGTGAAACCCATGCTCGTCTTCTGCAGGTCGGCGGCCCCGGCATTGGTCGTCATGATGATGATCACGTTGCGGAAGTCGGCCTTGCGCCCGTTGTTGTCGGTCAGCGTGCCGTGGTCCATGACCTGCAGCAGGATGTTGAAGATGTCCGGATGCGCCTTCTCGATTTCGTCGAGCAGCAGCACGGTGTAGGGCTTCTTGGTGATGGCCTCGGTGAGCAGGCCGCCCTGGTCGAAGCCGACGTAGCCCGGAGGCGCGCCGATCAGGCGGGAGACGGCGTGACGCTCCATGTACTCGGACATGTCGAAACGCTGCAATTCGATGCCCAGGAAGTAGGCGAGCTGCTTGGCGACTTCGGTCTTGCCGACGCCGGTCGGGCCGCTGAACAGGAAGGAGCCGATCGGCTTGCCGGGATTGCCGAGGCCGGAACGGGCCATCTTGATCGCCTTGGCGAGCGCGTCGATGGCCTTGTCCTGGCCGAAGACGGTGGCCTTGAGGTCGCGGTCGAGGTTCTTCAGCGCGCTACGGTCGTCCATCGTCACGTGTTGCGACGGGATGCGGGCGATCTTGGCGACGATTTCCTCGATGTCGGTCTTGTTGATGACCTTCTTCTGCTTCGACTTGGGCAGGATGCGCTGCGCCGCGCCGGCCTCGTCGATGACGTCGATGGCCTTGTCCGGCAGGTGGCGGTCGGTGATGTAGCGGGCCGACAGTTCGACGGCCGACGAAATCGCCGTCGCCGAGTACTTGATGCCATGGTGCGCCTCGAAGCGCGCCTTCAGGCCCTTGAGGATCTCGACGGTTTCGGCGACGGACGGCTCATTGACGTCGATCTTCTGGAAACGGCGCGACAGGGCGCTGTCCTTTTCGAAGATGCCGCGGAACTCGGTATAGGTCGTCGCCCCGATGCACTTCAGCTGGCCGGAGGACAGGGCGGGCTTGAGCAGGTTCGAGGCATCCAGCGTGCCGCCGGAAGCCGAGCCGGCGCCGATCAGCGTATGGATTTCGTCGATGAACAGGATGGCGTTCGGGTTGTCCTGCAGGGCCTTGAGCACGGCCTTCAGGCGCTGCTCGAAATCGCCGCGGTACTTGGTGCCGGCCAGCAGCGAACCCATGTCCAGCGCGTAGACATTGGCCTTGCCCAGGATTTCCGGCACGTCGCCTTCGACCACCTTGCGTGCCAGTCCCTCGGCGATCGCCGTCTTGCCGACACCGGCCTCGCCGACCAGCAGGGGGTTGTTCTTGCGGCGGCGGCACAGTGTCTGGATGACGCGCTCCAGTTCCTTGTCGCGGCCGATCAGCGGGTCGATCTTGCCCTGCAGGGCCAGTGCGTTCAGGTTGATCGTGTACTGCTCGAGCGGGCCGGCCTCGGTCTTCTCGCCTTCGGTTTCGACTTCTCCTTCGGGCGCCGCCTTCTGTTGCGGGACCTTGCTGATGCCGTGCGAGATGAAGTTGACCACGTCCAGGCGGGTGACTCCCTGCTTCTGCAGGAAATAGACCGCGTGCGAATCCTTTTCGCCGTAGATGGCGACCAGGACATTGGCGCCGTTGACCTCCTTCTTGCCGGAGGACTGCACGTGCAGGATGGCGCGCTGGATGACGCGCTGGAAGCCCAGCGTCGGCTGCGTGTCGATGTCGTCCTCGCCGGAAACCGTCGGCGTATGTTCGTCGATGAAGCTGGAGAGATCCTTGCGCAGCGTGTCGGTCTTGGCGCCGCAGGCGCGCAGGGCCTCGGCTGCCGATGGATTGTCGATCAGCGCCAGCAGCAGATGCTCGACGGTGATGAACTCGTGGCGTTTTTGACGCGCCTCGACAAAGGCCATGTGCAGGCTGACTTCGAGTTCCTGGGCAATCATCAGTTTTCCTCCATGATGCAGGCGAGCGGGTGTTGATGCTGGCGGGCGAATGCAAGTACCTGTTCTACTTTGGTCGCGGCGATGTCGCGCGGAAATATTCCACAGACCCCTCGCCCGTCGTTGTGAACTTTGAGCATGATTCGCGTTGCTTGTTCAGTGTCCAGAGAAAAAAAGCGCTGCAGAACGGTGATGACGAAATCCATTGGCGTGTAATCGTCGTTCAGCAACACCACCTTGTACATCTTCGGCGGCTCCAGCTTGCTGCGCTGGGCCTCAAGTTGTCCGCCTTCCTGAATCTTTGTAGCCATGCGTTCGATTCTATACAGTCCGACTCAATGTGCAATACATCATATAAGGCTCAATCGGCCAATTTCCAGTCTGTATCAAGCAATTCCCTTGCCTGGAATATGCTGCGCTGCGGCATCGAAACTTGTTGACGACATATTTCAAGTCGCGTAGAAAGCCATTGTGTTTGGCTTCAAGCGGTATCGGGATTGCCGTGAGCACCGGGTCGTTGAGCACAAACAGGGAGTCGGGGAGACCCGGAAATTCGTTCGATTTTTGTAAGAAAGTAGCAAACATGGCACTCGGTACCGTTAAGTGGTTCAATGATTCCAAGGGTTTTGGCTTTATCACGCCGGATGATGGTAGTGAAGACCTCTTCGCACACTTCTCCGCTATCAACATGAACGGCTTTAAGACCCTGAAGGAAGGCCAGAAGGTGTCTTTCGACGTCGTCCAGGGCCCCAAGGGCAAGCAAGCTTCCAATATCCAGGGCGTTTGACTCGGATACCAAGATAATTAAAAAGCCCGCCTGATTCAGGCGGGCTTTTTTTCGTTCGTTCCCTGTGGTTTCGGCGGTCAGGCGACGGTGATCTCGTCCTGCCTCTTGTCGCCGGTATTGTCTGTCCACGCCACGGCGAGTTTGTCGCCGGACTTGATGCCACGCGCCCTGAACGTGAATAGCGGGTTTTTCGAGACCGAGGTGTTGAGCTGCCCGTCGATGATGAGCTTGCCGTTCAGGCTGACCGTGAACGTCTGGATGAACTGGGCCGGAAAGGTCTGCCCCTTGTCATCCTTGCGCTGACCAGTTTCCATCGGATGCTGCATCAGGATGCGTATGTCGGTGGTTTCGCCCTGATTTTGTGCGCGAATCTTGATCGGCTCACCCATGTCAGCCTCCGCAGCCGCCGAGGGTCACCTTGATCTCCCGGAAGGCGACGTGGAATTTGCCTTCTCCGGTCCTGGCGACGACGCGGATGCGCGTCGTCTCCGAAAGCTTGATCTGCTCGCGGAGGTAGGGAAGGACGGGGCCGGAAAACTCGATGGAGGAGCACAGCGGCATCGGGTTCTTGTCGGCAAACACGGCCAAATTGCGCGTGTTGGCGATATTGCTGGTGATTTCGATCTCGACCTTGGCGCCGTTTTCGGCGATCTCCGGGGCGTTGATCAGGATGTCGCGGCTTTCGGCGGCGTTGGCGCTTCCGTAGGCCTTCAGGGCGTCGCCGACGTTGCGGGCGGTGAAGGCGGGCCTGTTCCAGTCGGCGGCGAGGACGCGGCTGGGCGTCAGCAGGCCGGTACCGAGCAGCGGCGCGAGCAGGGCGGCCGACAGGCCTCCCTTCAGGAAGTGTCTGCGTAGTTCGAGCATGGTCTTCAGCCTGCTTGTTCGGCCAGCCAGTGGCCCGACTTACCGCCGGACTTCTCCAGCAGGCGGATATGCTCGATGCGCATGCCGCGATCGACCGCCTTGGCCATGTCGTAGATGGTCAGCAGGCCGACGGAGACGGCCGTCAGGGCTTCCATTTCGATGCCGGTGCGCCCGAAGCACTCGGCGGTCACTTCGCAATGGACCGCATGCTGTTGTTCGTCGATGGTGAACTCCGCTGCGACGCGGGTCAGCGCGATGGGGTGGCACAGCGGGATCAGGTCGCCGGTGCGCTTCGCGGCCTGAATGGCGGCAATGCGGGCAATGCCCAGCACGTCGCCTTTTTTGGCCGATCCGCTGCGGATCAGGGCCAGGGTTTCGGGGCGCATGAAAATGCTGCCGGCGGCGCGGGCGATACGGGCGGTTTCGGCCTTGGCGCCGACGTCGACCATGTGGGCCTGGCCGGCACTATCGAAATGAGTCAGTGTGGAGTCGGTCACGAGCGTTACGTTTGGTTACCATCCGCCGGAATGGCGGTATTGAAGGCTGCGCTATCATAGCACCATGCGTCTGACCCAACGATTCGTCGCCCTGACTCTGGCTTGTTCCCTGGCTCTGCAGCCCGTTCGGGCCGATGAGTTGCCGGAGCTGGGCGACATTGCGAGCAGCGAGTTTTCGCTGAGTACCGAGAAGAAGATCGGCCTGCAGATCATGCATGACATTCGCTGGCGCGAACCGGCCTATCTCGACGATTCCGATATCGAAACCTACCTCAATCAGTTGGGTGGGCGCCTGGCGGCAGTCAGCAACGATCCCGGGTTCGGCTTCACCTTCTTCGCCATCAACGATCCGAATATCAACGCCTTCGCGATGCCGGGCGGCTATATCGGCGTGCATACGGGCCTGATCCTGTCGTCGCAGACCGAATCGGAACTGGCCGGGGTGCTCGGCCACGAAATCTCGCACGTCACGCAACGCCACATTGCCCGCCAGATCTACCAGTCGAAGCAGATCGGCATGGCCTCCATGGTGGCCATGGCCCTGGCCCTGCTGGCGGCGCGTTCGAGCGGCCAGGTGGCGGGCGCGGCGATCGCCACCACGCAGGCCGGCGCCATTTCGGCGCAATTGGCCTTCTCGCGGGATTTCGAACGCGAGGCCGATCGCCAGGGTTTCGATATTTTGCGCAAGGCCGGTTTCGACGTGCGCGGCATGGCCGCATTCTTTGCCCGCCTGCAGCAGGCCGTCCGCCTCTACGAGAACAACGCGACAGCCTACCTGCGTACCCACCCGTTGTCGGGCGAGCGTCTGACCGACATGCAGAACCGCGAGCAGGCGGTGCCTTATCGCCAGGTGGTCGATAGCGTCGATTTCCACCTGGTTCGCGCCAAGGTCAGGGCCATGCAAGGGACGCCGCGCGAGGCGGTGAAGGATTTCGAGGCCTTGCTCCAGGACAAGAAGTTCGCCTCCGAGGGTGCCATTCACTACGGTCTGGCCTATGCCCGCTATCGACTCCGCGACTGGGCCGGGGCGGAAAAGGAACTCGAGGCGGCGCGACGTCTGAAGGTGACGGCCGCCATGCTCGAGCATCTGCGTGCCGACGTGCGCCTGGCGCAGGGCGATACGGCCGGCGGCCTGGCAGTCTATCGCGATGCGATGGTGCGCTACCCGCTGAATCTGGCGCTGCTCTACGGTTACGGGGCCTCGCTCGCCGGGGCTCGCCGCTTCGACGACTCCCTGCGTTTTGCCGAGGCCCAGCTCCGCAACTATCCCGAGGATGTCAGGCTGCACAAGCTGCGCGCCGAAAGCTATGCCGGCCTGGGGCAGCGGGCCATGCAGCATCGGGCGCTGGCCGAGGTGTTCATCCTGCAGGGACAGACCGCCGGCGCCATCGAACAGTTGCAACTGGCGCAGAAGGCGGGGGATGCGAATTTCTACGAAATGTCGTCGATCGATGCCCGGCTGCGCGAGATGAAACGGCGTCAGATCGATGAACTCAAGGAAAAACGCAATTAAGGTTAGAATCGCAGCTTGAATTCATCCGCAGAATGACCATGCAATTTGATCGCGATCTCGATGTCAAGGGGCTGAACTGCCCGCTTCCCATTCTCCGTACCAAGAAGACCCTGGCTGAAATGGAAACCGGCCAGATCTTGCGCGTTCTGGCGACTGATCCGGGCTCGCTGAAGGATTTTCCCGCCTTCGCCAAGCAGACCGGCAACGAATTGCTGGAGCAGAAGGAAGAGAACCGGGTCTTCGAGTTTTACCTGAAGCGCAAATAAGCTCCGAATTCACCGCATTTTTTGAAGACAGGCAGGCGCCGGCAGGCGAACCTGCCGCTTGGCGTTTCGAGGGCCTGATCGACTGCCTCGAGGTTCGTGATGCCGCCTCTTTCGCTTCGGCGATGCGGCTTATTGGCGAACAGCCCGCTTGGGTCGTGGCGGCCATTGGCTATGAGCTCGGGTATCTGCTTGAGCCGTGTTCCGCGCCTGTGGATTGGCAGCCCGGACGGGATGTTCTGGCGCGTTTCTGGCGCTTTCGCCAGCGCCTTGCCTTGTCGGCGGCCGATGCGGAAAGCTGGTTGGCCGGGCAGGCTGCCGGCGGGCCTGCCGGTATCGGCGATTTGTCCCCGGTGGCGGACGAATCCGGCTACCAGCTTGCCGTCGAGCGGATCAAGCAGTTGATTTACGAGGGTGATTGCTATCAGGCCAATTACACCTTTCCGATCGAATTTTCCTGGTTCGGGTCGCCGTTGGCGCTGTATTCCCGCTTGCGCCAGCGCCAGCCGGTACGCTACGGCGGTTTTGTCGGCAGTCCGCAGGGCGGCATCGTTTCCCTGTCGCCGGAATTGTTTCTTGAGCGGCATGGCGAGCGCCTGCTGACCAGGCCGATGAAAGGCACCGCGGCGCGCAGCATGCCGCGCGAGACGCTGCGCGATTCGGTCAAGGATCGTGCGGAAAACCTGATGATCGTCGATCTGCTGCGCAACGACCTCGGCCGCCTGGCCGAACCGGGCAGCGTGTCGGTCGACCGTCTGTTCGAGATCGAGGATTATCCGACCGTCTGGCAGATGGTTTCCGAGGTTTCGGCGCGGATCGGCCGGCAAGACTTCGAGGCTGTCCTGCGCGCGCTCTTTCCCTGCGGCTCGATTACCGGCGCGCCAAAAATCCGCGCCATGCAGATTATCGGCGCTTTGGAGGCTGCACCGCGCGGCCTGTATACCGGTGCCCTCGGCTGGCTGGCGCCGACCGGGGATTTTCGGTTGAATGTGGCCATCCGGACGCTCGAACTGGCCAGCGGCCACCGGGGGAAGATGGGGGTGGGCAGCGGCATCGTGGCCGATTCCTTGCCCGCTGCCGAATGGCGGGAGTGCCTGCTCAAGGCCGAATTCCTGCGCGCCATCGATCCCGGTCTCAAGCTGATCGAGACCCTGCGCCGTGAGAACGGTGTCTATCCGATGTGGGCGGGCCATCTGGCGCGGCTTCGTCGCTCGGCCGCATGGTTCGGTTTCCCGCTGGACGAGCAGCGCCTGTGTCGCGAACTCGGCAAGCAGCCTTCGCAAGGCGTCTGGCGCGTGCGCCTGACGCTGGACAAGGCGGGCGAGATCGACATCCAGTCCGTCGAACTGGCCGATACGCCGCCCTCCGTGCGATTGGCCGAGCTGGCCGAGGCGCGTATCGATAGCGGCGATCCGCTGCGTGCCCACAAGACGACGGCGCGCCCGCTGTACGATGCGGCCCTGCAAGGGTTGCCGGCCGATTCGCCGGTATTCGACCTGATCTTCGCCAATGAGCGCGGGGAGATTGTCGAAGGGGCGCGCAGCAATGTCTTCGTCGAGCGGGATGGCGTGCTGCTGACCCCGCCGCTCGCCTGCGGCGCGCTGCCCGGCGTGCTGCGGGCCGAGTTGCTGGCCAGCGGCAGGGCGCGCGAAGCCGTGCTCCATCCGGCCGATCTGGGCGGCGACTTCTTCCTCGGCAACGCGCTGCGCGGGCTGATTCCCGTTCGCTTGCAACCGGCCAGAAAAAACGGCCAGATGTGACTCTGGCCGTCGTCCCGGTTGATCGCGCCTAGCGCGTATTGCGCTTAACGGCGCAGACGGCGCAGGTTGAGGCCGATCACCAGGAACATGGCGGCACCCATGCCGTAGAGGAAGGCCTTGGCGACATCGACGTCCTGGACGGCGACGAGGACCGGCGCATCCTTCTCGAGCTTGTAGCGGATGCTGGTCTGGAAGTGCCAGGACGACGCCTTGACTTCATAGACCCCGTCGTTCCTGCTCCATTTGAGCCAGTTCATAGGCTCCTCGAACTCGCCGGCGGTCTCGGTCATTTCCAGGCTGCCGACCTGTCCCTTGGCCTTCGCTGCGTCCAGTTCGCCGTAGCTGATGCCGCAGGCTTCCTTCTTCTCGCCGCAGAGGGCGACCAGGCGGAAGTTCGGTTTCCACTCGGGGTTGGCCTTCTCCCACGGCCAGGAATAGATGAACGCCACCGTGCTGGCCCCGACGGCCAGGGAGAAGATCATCAGGGTCGTGAAGATTTGCGTGAAGAAACTGCGGTTATCTTGCATGGGCGCTCTTTGTTCAGCCGAGTTTGGCGAGTTGAGGTTTGAGTTTTTCCAGCGTCGCCGTGAATTCGGCAACCCGCTGTTTTTCCTGGTCGACAACGGCGGCCGGGGCGCGGGCGACGAAGCCTTCGTTCGAGAGCTTGCCCTGGGCGATGGAAATCTGCTTCTCCAGCTTTTCGATTTCCTTCTTCAGGCGCTCGCGTTCGGCGGCGACGTCGATCTCGACCTTCAGCATCAGGCGCGTCTCGCCGACCACGGCGACCGGTGCCACGGCGTCGGCCGGCATGTCGTCGACTATTTGTACCTCGGACAGCTTACCCAGAGCTTGCAGGATGGGGGCGAACTCGGCGATTTCATCGCCACCGCCGGCGATCAGCAGCGGCGTGCGCTGGGCCGGCGAAATGCCCATCTCGCCGCGCAGGTTGCGGCAGGCATAGGCCAGCGCCTTGAGGCGCTCGACCTTGGCTTCGCTGGCGGCGTCGATCTTGTATTCCTCGGCGCGCGGGTAGGCGGCGAGCATGATCGAGTCGTGGGTCTTGCGGCCGGCGATCGGCGCCACGGTCCGCCACAGCTCCTCGGTGATGAACGGGATCAGCGGGTGAGCCAGGCGCAGCACGGCTTCCAGCGTGCGGACCAGCGTCCGGCGGGCGCCGCGCTGCTGGGCATCGTTGCCGGTCTGAATCTCGACCTTGGCGATTTCCAGATACCAGTCGCAGAACTCGTCCCAGATGAACTTGTAGACGGTCTGGGCGACCAGGTCGAAGCGGTAGTCGGTGAAGTGCTGCTCGACTTCCTTCTCGACGCGTTGCAACTGGCTGACGATCCAGCGGTCGGCGAAGCTGAATTCGAGCGGCGCCGAGCCGCCGCAGGCCGGGCCGCCCTGCTGGTGTTCGAGAGCCAGGTCGTGGCCTTCGACGTTCATCAGCACGAAACGGGTGGCGTTCCACAGCTTGTTGCAGAAATTGCGGTAGCCGTCGCAGCGGTTCAGGTCGAACTTGATGTCGCGGCCGGGTGAGGCGAGCGAGGCGAAGGTGAAGCGCAGCGCGTCGGTGCCGAAGGCCGGGATGCCTTCCGGGAATTCCTTTTTGGTCTTCTTGGCGATGCTGTCGGCCTGCTTGGGGTTCATCAGGCCGAAGGTGCGCTTCTCGACCAGCGCGTCGATGCCGATGCCGTCGATCAGGTCGATCGGGTCGAGCACGTTGCCCTTGGACTTGGACATCTTCTGGCCTTCGCCGTCGCGGATCAGGCCATGCACATAGACGTGCTTGAACGGGATCTTGCCGGTCACGTGGGTGGTCATCATGACCATGCGGGCGACCCAGAAGAAGATGATGTCGAAGCCGGTGACCAGCACCGAGGAGGGCAGGTACTGCTGCAGCATCCGGTTGGCTGCGTCGGTGGCTTCGTCGCCGCTCCAGTCCAGCGTCGAGAACGGCCACAGGGCGGAGGAGTACCAGGTGTCGAGGACGTCCTCGTCACGGGTCAGCTGGCCGGCGTAACCGGCCTGGTCGGCCTGGTGGCGGGCTTCTTCCTCATTCTGGGCGACGAAGACCTCGCCGTTGACGCCGTACCACGCCGGAATCTGGTGGCCCCACCACAACTGGCGGGAGATGCACCAGTCCTGGATGTTGTTCAGCCACTGGTTGTAGGTATTGACCCAGTTTTCCGGGTAGAACTTGATCTCGCCGGAATGGACGACTTCCAGCGCCTTTTCCGTGATCGACTTGCCGTCGGCGCCCGGCTTGGACATGGCGACGAACCACTGGTCGGTCAGCATCGGCTCGATGACGACGCCGGTGCGGTCGCCGCGCGGCACCTTCAGTTTGTGCTTGTCGGTCTTTTCCAGGATGCCGAGGGCTTCGAGGTCGGCGACGACGGCCTTGCGGGCGTCGAAGCGGTCCAGGCCGCGGTATTTCTCCGGGGCAGCATCGTTGATCTTGGCGTCCAGCGTCAGGATGGAGATCATCGGCAGGCCGTGGCGCTGGCCGACGGCGTAGTCGTTGAAGTCGTGCGCCGGGGTGACCTTGACGCAGCCGGTACCGAATTCGAGATCGACGTAGGAGTCGGCGATGATCGGGATTTCGCGCTCGGTCAGCGGCTGTCTCTTATACACATCTCCGAGCCCACGAGACCGAGGCTGATCTCG
>NZ_CAMFKO010000032.1 GCF_945957265.1 uncultured Dechloromonas sp. | reverse complement strand
TCGCCTACTGCGCTCGCTAGCTTATGAGTCCGACTTGTTTGACGAGGCAGGATCGGCACTTTTGCAATTGGCGTTAGCAGAACCCGACGGTTACAAATCGGACTCGACACGTGACATCCTTCAATCTCTGTTCCACATCCATCTCTCTGGAACTCTTGCCCCTCCTGAGCATCGGGCTGCATTTCTTAGGACGTTAGCTTTTTCAGGAGATGACGCCAAGCAAAAGCTGACTTTGGATCTTCTGCGCGCAGGATTGGAATCTCATCATTTCTCATCTCACTACGGATTCGACTTTGGGGCATTAAAACGCGGATATGGATGGTTTCCACGAACTCTGGAGGAGATTCAAGGTTGGTATGAGCTATTCATTAAGGTCGCTATTGACCTTGGGAAGGCTACAACAGCCTTAGGCTCCGATGCTCGTGCCATATTGGGAAGCGCCTTCAGGGGGCTATGGGGCGATGCCAGAATGGAAGATACCTTGATCGGCGCTGCGCGAGAGTTAGCTCCAATTGACGGGTGGCCCGATGGATGGATCGGTATCCGAAACACCCTACATTGGGATAAAGAGCGCATAGCCCCCGATTCACTCGAAAGGTTGAAGGCGCTGGAAAAGGAGATTACGCCTAGAGATTTGCGAGCAAAAATTCATGCCAAGGTTCTCCAGAGAGGATCATTTGGCGTTGATCTTGACGATTCTGAAGAAGACTCGCCGACAGATTGGTATGTGAAAGCCCATGAAGAGGCCAAGGCGCTCGGAAAAGCTGCCGCACAGGATACAGATTTACTCGCTGACCTTTCTCTATTCATATCGAATAGGAATACAACCGACAAGGTTTGGTGCTTCGCTGTTGGCCTAGGCCTAGCTTCAGTTTCTACGCGACAGATTCTTGATCGCCTAAAGCCATTGGTCGAACTTCCGCCAGCCGACGGATTTGACCTTCAATTCATCACAGGCTTAATCAACGGCTGGAACCAGGCAAAGCCCGATGAAGTTGCTGCTTTTCTGGATGAAGCTGTTGGAGATGAAGTTTGGGGGCCACTATTTCCAAACCTGCAATTCGCAATTGAACTTGATCTGGTGGGCTATTTGAGACTCATCAAATCTCTAGAGCTCGGCCGTGCATCTTGCTGGAGATATACGAATCTTGGTTGCGGACGCAGAACCGATCCTCTCACTGTTGCTCAAATTTCTGCTTTGCTGAGGCTTCTAGCTGCAAAGCCGGACGAAGGCTTGTCTGCAGCAATTGATGTGCTTTATATGGTGATTTACTGCACCGACACTAAAGATGAACAATATAAAGAGGAATTGCGGGCCTATTGCTTGAACTTCGTCGGTGAGCTTGATTGGTGTTTGATTGATCTTACGAACGAAAACTTTCTGCATCACCTTGAACGCGTGATCGAATTTTCTCTTGATAGCAGCGAGCCACATGAGGCGGCTACCAAGACACTTAATCGATTGATCCAACAGGAACGCGCCGGCAAGAGGATATTTCCCCGTCGCCTTGGTAACGTACTCTTGCCATTTTTCAAGAAATGTCCAATTGAAGCCTTGGATGCCGTTTATACCAAAGATGAGCACACCGCTCTTATGCGCATGCTGACGGTTCGACTCGATAGGCATGGGGACACAGCAATAGGAGTTGTGCCAGAGGAAGCCTTGATTGAGTGGTGCAAAGTCTCTCCTGAAGACAGATGCGTATTTGCCGCACAGACCTGCAAACTATTCGAAAGACCAAATCCTAGTGAAGTAGCCGTCATAGGTATATCAAGTACGGCTAAAACACTTCTGGCTCTGGCGCCAGACAAAAAGATGGTTTTCGATACGCTAATCAACCGTTTCTCTCCCAATTCTTGGTCTGGTTCCCGTGCAGCAATCATGCGTCAAAGGTTCGCACATCTTGATGAATTCAACCCGACTGGCGATCAAGAACTCACGTTGTTGATAGAGGAAATGAAGGTGCGCGTTTCAAAACTCATCGAAAGCGAAGAACAGTGGGAGCAGGAGCGAGAGCGATCAGAAACAGGCAGCTTCGAATGAATTAGTGCTGTTGAGGCTGGATGTACTGCAATACCCTCCTCGGATTCACGCCACGTTTAACGTCAGCGTCGGCAAATTGGATAACTCCGGTCATTCAAGAAAGATAGCTCGAACGACAGCTCAGGCCGATAACCGGAAGATCGATATCCACCCGCCAAGCCCACGAGGCGATTCAGCCGAGTTGACCTAAGGCAAAACCCGCTCACCTCGTCGGCCTATAATCGAATCGACTAATGACCGTTCGGTCAGTAACCGATTGGGTGGCTTATGAGCTTCGCGCGTTCTTCCAGGGTTGTGCTCCTTGTTCTGGTCCCCGTGCTGCTTGCGGCGGGGGGCTGGTATCTGTACCAGCAACGGCCGAGTGGCCTGCCGGCCGGGTTTGCTTCGGGCAACGGGCGGCTGGAGGCGACCGAGGTCGATGTGGCGACCAAGATTGCCGGGCGGCTGGCTGAGCTGGGGCCGCGTGAGGGGGATTGGGTCGAGGCGGGAGCGGCGGTTGGGCGGCTCGATGCCGACGATCTGCGTGCCCAGTTGCGGGCGGCGCAGGCGCAGGTGGTGCAGGCCCAGCGGACGGTCGATGAAACGCGGGCCGGGGCGCGCAAGTCGAAGGCCGATGCCGCGCTGGCCGGCAAGATGCTGAAGCGTTCCGAGGAACTGGTCGGGCGCGGTTTCATTTCGCGCAACAAGCTCGATACCGACCAGACCGGTATGGAGGGGGCGATGGCCGGCATGGCGCAGGCGCAAAGCCGCGTGGCCGAGGCCGGTGCGGCGGTGGCGACGGCGCAGGCGCGGGTCGACAGCCTGCAGGCGACCTTGAACGATACCTCACTGAAGTCGCCGATCTCGGGCCGCGTGCTCTATCGCCTGGCCGAAGCGGGCGAGGTGCTGGCGGCCGGCGGCAAGGCGCTGACGCTGGTCGATCTGTCGGACATGTTCATGACCCTCTACCTGCCGACCGACAAGGCCGGGCTGGTGGCGATGGGGGGCGAGGCGCGCATCGTGCTCGACGCGCTGCCGGGCGAGGCGATTCCCGCCAGCGTGAGTTTCGTGGCGCCAAAGGCGCAATTCACGCCGCGCGAGGTGGAAACGCGCAGCGAACGCGAGAAGCTGATGTTCCGCATCAAGCTCAAGGCCGATCCGGCCTGGCTGGCGGCGCATCGCGACCTGGCCAAGGGCGGCATGCCGGGGGCCGGCTTCGTGCGGCTCGACGCCGCTGCGCCGTGGCCGGCCAATCTGCAAATCAAGGGGAAGTAATCCGCCATGGACCGTGCACCGGTCGCCCGCCTGTCCGGAGTCAGCCAGCGCTATGGCGCGGCCGTGGCGCTGGATGCCGTCGACATCGCCTTGCCGGCCGGCTGCATGGTCGGCCTGATCGGGCCAGACGGGGTGGGCAAGTCGTCGCTGCTGGCGCTGGTGTCGGGGGCGCGGCAGATCCAGCAGGGGCGGGTCGAGGTGTTGGGCGGCGATATCGGCGAGCGGCATTTCCGCGCCTCGGCACTGCCGCGCATCGCCTACATGCCGCAGGGGCTGGGCAAGAACCTGTATCCGACCCTGTCGGTTTTCGAGAACGTCGATTTCTTCGGCCGGCTGTTCGGGCAGGGCAAAAGGGAGCGCGCCGAGCGTATCGCCGAACTGCTCGCCAGCACGGGGCTGGCGCCTTTCCGCGAGCGCCCGGCGGCCAAGCTGTCGGGCGGCATGAAGCAGAAGCTCGGCTTGTGCTGCGCGCTGATCCACGACCCCGACCTGCTCATTCTCGACGAGCCGACCACCGGCGTCGATCCGCTGTCGCGCTGCCAGTTCTGGGAGCTGATCGACAGCATCCGCGCCCGCCGGCCGGGCATGAGCGTGCTGGTGGCAACGGCCTACATGGAGGAGGCAGAGCGCTTCGACTGGCTGGCGGCGATGGACGGCGGGCGGGTGATCGGCCGCGGCACGCCGGCCGAACTGCGGGCGCAGACCGGGCAGGCGACGCTCGATGGCGCTTTCATCCGCTTGCTGCCCGAGGCGCGCCGGCAGGCGCACCGTGCGCTGGTCATTCCGCCCCGGGTGGCCGACGGCGACCTGCCGGCCATCGAGGCGCAGGGGCTGGTGCAGCAGTTCGGGGATTTCACGGCGGTCGACCACGTCAGTTTCCGCATCGAAAGGGGCGAGATTTTCGGTTTCCTCGGCTCCAACGGCTGCGGCAAGACGACGACCATGAAGATGCTGACCGGCCTGCTGCCGCCGACCGCCGGCCTTGCGCGCCTGTTCGGCAAGGCGGTGGATGCCGGCGATCTGGAGACGCGCAAGCAGGTTGGCTACATGTCGCAATCCTTCTCGCTGTACGGCGAGCTGACGGTGGCGGCCAACCTCGACCTGCACGCCCGCCTGTTCCATTTGCCGGATGAGCGGCGCGGGCCGCGCATTGCCGAACTGATGCAGCGTTTCGGGCTGGAACCCTATGCCGGCCAGCCGGCGGCGGAATTGCCGCTGGGTATCCGCCAGCGCCTGTCGCTGGCCGTCGCCGTGGTTCATGAGCCGAAGCTGCTGATCCTCGACGAGCCGACCTCCGGCGTCGATCCGGTGGCGCGCGACCAGTTCTGGGCGCTGCTGGTCGAATTGTCGCGCCAGCAGGGCGTGACCATCTTCATTTCGACCCATTTCATGAACGAGGCCGAGCGCTGCGACCGCATCTCGCTGATGCACGCCGGCAAGGTGCTGGCCAGCGACACGCCGGCCGGCCTGTGCGCGGCACGCGGCGAGGCGACGCTGGAGGAGGCTTTTATCAGTTACCTGGAAGAGGCGACGGGGGTAAGCAAGGGGAGCGTGTCGCACGCTGCCGAGCCTCTTCCGGAATCGAACGCGGCGCTCCCGGTCGGGCACAGCAATGGCGCGAAGCACCCCGGCGCCTTCAGCCTGCGCCGCCTGCTCGGTTACGCCTACCGCGAATCGCTGGAACTGCGCCGCGATCCGATTCGCCTGGCCTTCGCGCTGCTCGGCTCGGTGCTGCTGATGTTCGTGCTCGGCTTCGGCATCTCGCTCGATGTCGAAGGCCTGCGCTTCGCCGCGCTCGATCGCGACCAGTCGCCGGAAAGCCGGGCCTACATCCAGAACATCGCCGGGTCGCGCTATTTCATCGAACGAGCGCCCATCGTCGACGATGCCGATCTCGACCGGCGCATGAAAAATGGCGAACTGGCGCTGGCCATCGACATTCCGGCCAATTTCGGCCGCGACCTGCGGCGTTCGCACTGGCCGGAGGTCGGCGTCTGGGTCGACGGCGCCATGCCCTATCGCGGCGAGACGGTGCGCGGTTACGTGCAGGGCCTGCATCTCGATTACGTGCAGCAGATCATCCGCGACAAGACCGGCGCGAGTGCCGGCTACCCGGTCAACATCGTCTCGCGCTACCGCTACAACCAGGATTTCAAGAGCATCTACGCCATGGTGCCGGCGGTGATCCCCATCCTGCTCATCTTCATCCCGGCCATCCTGATGGCGCTCGGAGTGGTGCGCGAGAAGGAACTCGGCTCGATCACCAATCTCTACGTCACGCCGGTGACGCGCCTGGAATTCCTGCTCGGCAAGCAGTTGCCCTACATCGTCGTGGCGCTGATCAGCTTCGCGCTGCTCGTCATCCAGTCGCAGCTCATGTTCCAGGTGCCGATCAAGGGCAGCCTGGCCGCGCTGTGCTGCGGCGCCTTCCTCTATGTCGTCGCCACCACCGGTTTCGGGCTGCTGATCTCGACCTTCACCAGCACGCAGATCGCCGCGTTGTTCGGCACGGCGATCCTGACCATCCTGCCGACGGTCAGCTTCTCCGGCCTGACCACCCCGGTGGCGGCGCTCGAGGGGGCGAGCTACTGGATCGGCCAGTGCTTCCCGGCCAGTTATTTCCTGATCGTCAGCCGCGGCACCTTCACCAAGGCTCTGGGCTTTGCCGACCTGTGGCCGCAGTTCCTCGCGCTGGCCTGCTTCATCCCGGTGCTGACGGTGCTTTCCGTGCTGCTGCTGCGGAAACAGGAGAAATAGCCATGTCTTGGGCGACGCTGTCCAATATCTACCGGCTGGGCCTCAAGGAGCTGAAGAGCCTGTGGGCCGACAAGGTGTTGCTGATCCTCATCTGCTGGGCCTTCACCGGCGCCATCTACACGGCGGCGACGGGCGCCTCGCAGGAGTTGCGCAATGCCCCGGTGGCGGTGGTCGACGAGGATCAGTCGCCCTTGTCGCGGCGCCGTGTCGGCGCCGGCGACCCCCCCGACGTCCGGCCGCCCCCGCCGGCGACGCAGGCCGAACTGGACCAGGGCATGGATTCCGGCCGCTACAACTTCACGCTGATCATCCCGGCCAATTTCCAGCACGACGTGCAGGCCGGGCGCCGGCCGGATGTCCAGCTCAACATCGACGCGACGATCATGAGCCAGGCCTTCATCGGCGCCACCTACATCAAGAGCATCGCGCTCGGCGAGGTGAACGAATACCTGACCGGCAAGCGCGACAGCGCGGCGACGCCAATCAGGCTGAGCACCCGGGTGCGCTTCAATCCCAACCTCACCGGCGTGTGGTTCGGGGGCGTCATGGAGGTGATCAACAACGTCACCATGCTGACCATCATCCTGGTCGGGGCTGCCTTCATCCGCGAGCGCGAGCACGGCACCATCGAACACCTGCTGGTCATGCCGCTGACGCCTTTCGAGATCATGATGGCCAAGATCTGGGCCAACGGGCTGGCGGTGCTGCTCGGCGCCAGTTTCGCGCTGATCGTCATGGTGCAGCATGTCCTGCAGGTGCCGATTGCCGGCTCGGTGCCGCTGTTTCTTGCCGCAGCCGCCTGCTACCTGTTCGCCGCGGCGTCGATCGGCATTTTCCTCGGCACGCTGGCCCGCTCGATGCCGCAGCTGGGGCTGCTCATCATCCTGAGCATCATTCCGCTGCTGCTGCTCTCCGGCGGGGTGACGCCGCGCGAGAGCATGCCGGCCATCGTCGGCAACATCATGCTCGGCGCGCCGACCACGTATTTCGTCCGGCTGGCGCAGGGCATCCTCTATCGCGGGGCGGGGCTCGATGTGGTCTGGCGCGACCTGCTGGCGATGACCGCCGTCGGCGCCGTCTTCTTCAACATCGCGCTGTTCCGCTTCCGCAAGGCGGTGACCCAGACGCAAATCTGAACGATGTCGGAAATTGTTGATGTGCATCATGGGCGGCAGCCGGCAATCGGCCGAACATGGACCCTGCTTGTTCAACCATATGGGTATGGTCCAAGTCGACATGTTTTTCCTCAGATATATGCTTGCGGCGACTGCGGTCGCCGCCTTTTTTGGAACTGCCCGGGCAGCCGATACGGCTGAGCGGCAGTTTGTCAGCCTGGCCGAATTGCCCGGCGAGCGCATGCACGCGCAGGCGGGGAAGCGCATCGAGGTCGATGTCGATCTGAGCGGCCCCGAACTGGAGGTCGAGGTCAGCGGCGAGCGGGCCAACATCCGCTATCGCATGGCCTTCAACCAGATCGCCGAGGGCTGGAGCTGGCAGCCGCTGGCCGATCCGCAGGTCGAGGACTACTACCGTTTCAAGTTCCTGCCCCTGCAGTCGGTGCTGGTCGAGCGCGGCGAGTATGCCGGCGAGGACAAGATCGGCACGGCGCAGCAGATGGCGGTGCGCTGGCGCTACGACTATTTCCTGGCCTTCGACAACCTCTACGATTTTTACCCGCGCAAGGTCGACGACGATGCCGGGTTCCTGGCCGAGGTGCCGTCAGGCCTGGTCGGGCATGTCGGCATGCGCGCCAGGGCGACGCTGGTCGATCCGGTGATCAGCGAAAGCACGACCTTCTGGAAGGCCATCTACAGCCGTCCCGTCGATTTCACGCTGAAGAAGCGCTACCTGGTCGGCCATCTCGACGAAGTGGATTTCGTCGATACCGACAGCGGCCAAATCCTGTGCCGGATACTGCCCGGCCAGGGGCGTTGTTCGGTTCGTTAGCAAGGCGGGCGCATCCGGGGCGGATGCGCCGTACTGGCCTAGCGATAGACGAGAACCGGCACCTTGGAGTGGGTCAGCACCTTGTTGGTTTCGCTGCCGAGCAGGAAGCCGCTGATCCCCTTGCGCCCGTGGGAGGCCATGAAGATCAGGTCGCAGCCCGACTTTTCGGCGGCTTCGATGATCGCTTCGTAAGGCACGTCGCTGGTTGCCGAAACCGTGCCGCATTCGACGCCTTGCTCGGCGCACAGCGCGGCGACCTCGCCGAGGTACTCGCTGGCCTGCTGGTCGGCGAGCTGGGCGAATTTCTCCGGCGTCGTCGGGTCGATCAGGGCGCCTTCGCCGAAGTAGGCGATCGGGTATTCCGGCTTGGCGAAAAAGACCGTGATCCGGGCGCCGGCTTCCTTGGCGAACGACACGGCACGCCTGGCGGTGGCTCGCGACAGTTCCGATCCATCGGTCGGGACGAAGATATGCTTGAACATGCTTTACCTCCTGAGTTGGTCTGTGTACAGCCAATCCGGCACCCGCTCCGGCAACCGAATCCGGGCTTCGGGTAAAACGCCGGAATGACCGCCAGCGTTGCATTTCGCCTTGTTGAGGATCATGCTACGCCAAGTCGGGAGGATTTCAAACATGCGTCTCGTATTTCTCGGTGCAGCCGGCGAAGTGACCGGTTCCTGCACGCTGGTCGAAACCGGCGATGTGCGCTTCCTGGTCGATTGCGGCATGTTCCAGGGCGGTCCGGAGGCGCGCCAGAAGAACCAGCGCGCCCTCGATTTCGGCTTCGATGTGCGCGGCATCGATTTCGTGTTGCTGACCCACGCCCACATCGACCATTCCGGCCTTTTGCCCCGCCTGACCATGCTCGGCTATCGCGGGCCGATCTATGCCACCAAGGCCACCGTCGACCTGCTCGAAGTCTTGCTCCCCGACAGCGCGCACATCCAGGAAAAGGAAGCGGAGTGGCAGTTGCGCCACCGGCACCGGCGCGGCAAGGGCGAGCGGGGCATTCCCGCGCCCTTGTATTCCGTCGCCCAGGCGTTGGCCTGCCTCAAGCAATTGCAGCCGGTCGACTACGGCCGGCCGCTCAGGGCGGACGAGCGGGTCAGCGTCGTTTTCCGCGACGCGGGCCATATCCTCGGTTCGGCCTCATTGGAGGTGACCGTCAGCGGCGAAGGCAAGCCGCGGCGGCTGGTCTTCTCCGGCGATCTCGGCATGTCCGGCCGGCCGGTACTGCGCGATCCCGAACCGCCGCCGGCCGAGGCGGACGTGCTGCTGATCGAGTCGACCTACGGCGACCGCCTGCATCGTTCGCTGAGCGAAACGGAAGACGAGATCGTCGCCGCCATCGAACGGACGCGGGCGGCCAGGGGCAACCTGATCATCCCTGCGTTCGCGGTCGGGCGAACGCAGGAGATCATCTACATGCTGACCGACCTGGTGCGCCGCAAGCGCCTGTCGCCGCTGAAGATCTACGTCGATTCGCCGATGGCCAACTCGGCGACGCGCATCACCCTGGCGCATCCCGACCTGCTCGACCGGGAAACGCGCGAATTGCTGGCCTGGCAGCAGGCGCATCCGGACCAGGTGAAGATCGAGTTCGTCGCCGACGTCGAGCATTCGAAGGCGCTCAACGACATCCGCAGCGGGGCGGTGATCGTGTCGGCCAGCGGCATGTGCGAGGCGGGGCGCATCAAGTACCACCTGCGTGAAAACCTGCCGCGCAGCGAATGCGCGGTGCTCATCGCCGGTTTCCAGGCGGCCGGCACGCTGGGCCGTCGCCTCGTCGACGGTGCCCGGCTGGTGACCATCTTCGGCGCCCAGGTGCCGGTCCGGGCGCGCATCTACACCGTCGGTGGCCTGTCGGCGCATGCCGACCAGGCGGCGCTGCTCGCCTGGCTGGCCGGATTCCGCAAGCCGCCGGGGCGGACCTTTGTCGTGCATGGCGAGGCCGGGGCCTCGGCGAACTTTGCCAGGGCGATAGGCGAGCAGTTGAAGTGGCCGGCAGTTGACCTTCCGCAATCCGGCGCCAGCTACTCGTTGTAAGATAACTGACTATCAGGTCATTAAGAGGTTTCATCATGTCCGGCAATTCGAATGGCAAGCACAACGCAGTCGATATCCGCAGCGAAAGCCCGATGGAAACGCTGGGCAACGCGGTCAGCAAGGCGATCGATCCCTACGGGGTGACGACCTCGATGCTGGCGGCCCAGATGGCCTGGCTGATGCATCCGCAGGAACTGGCGCGGGCCGCCAATGCCTTGTCGGGCGACCTGTTCGCGCTGCAGTCGCATGTCATGCGCCGGGCGCTGGGCATTCCGTCGGCCGACGTGATCAAGCCCCACGCCGACGACGCGCGCTTCGCCGATCCGGTGTGGACCGAGTCGGCCAGCTGGGACATCGTCAAGGAATGGTATGTCGCCTTCACCCGCCGCCTGGAGGACATGTTCTTCGAGACGCCGGGCCTGTCCGACAAGGAGCGCCGGCGTTCCGCCTTCTGGCTGCGCAACTGGCTGAATATGGTGGCGCCGACCAATTTCTTCTGGCTCAACCCGGTGGCCATGCGCCGCTTCGTCGAAACCAACGGCGAGAGCCTGCGCCAGGGCTGGGAGCATTTCCAGCGCGACCTCAAGGCCAAGAACATCCTGATGGTCGAGCCGGATGCCTTCACGGTCGGCGAGGACCTGGGGAGCACGTCCGGCAAGGTCGTCTTCCGCAACCGGCTGGTCGAACTGATCCACTACGAGCCGACCACGGCCAAGGTGCGGGCGATGCCCATCGTGATCATCACGCCGTGGATCAACAAGTTCTACATCCTCGACCTGACGGCCAGGAAGAGCATGGTCAAGCACCTGACCGACCAGGGCTTCTCGGTGTTCATCACGAGCTGGAAAAATCCCGGCGCCGACATGGCCGACGTCCGCTTCGACGACTACCTGCTTGACGGCGTGAACGAGGTGGTGCGGGTGGCCGGCGAATTCTGCAAGCAGCCCAAGGTGCATCTGGTCGGCTACTGCATCGGCGGCACGCTGGTCAGCACCTACATGGCCTGGGCCAACAAGCGCTTCGGCCAGGACAAGGTGCCGGTCGCGCACTGGACGCTGTTCACGACGCTGACCGATTTCGCGCATCCGGGCGATATCGACGTCTTTATCGACGAAGCCTGCATCGGCGCGCTCGAGGAGTCGATGGCGAGGAAGGGCTACCTCGACGGCAGCGAAATGGCCTCGTCCTTCCGCATGCTGCGTTCCAACTCCCTGATCTGGCATTACTGGGAATCCAGCTACCTGCTCGGCGAGCCGCTGCCGCCGTTCGACGTGCTGTTCTGGAACATGGACACGACGCGCATGCCGCAGGCCATGCATGCCTACTACCTGCGCGAGTTCTACCTCAACAACAACCTGATCAAGCGCGACAAGCTGACCATCGCCGGCGAATCCATCGACCTCGACAGCATCGTCCAGCCGCTCTACGCGGTGACCGCGGAGGACGACCACATTGCGCCGTGGAAGCAGTGCTACCGTATCCGCAAGTACATCAACGTCGAGGCGCCGGTGCGCTTCGTGCTCTCCACGTCCGGGCACATCCTCGGCATCGTCAATCCGCCGGCCAAGCCGCCCAAGCGCGCCTACTGGATCGGCGAGCCGGTGCGCAACGAGCATTGGGAGCACTGGTTCGAGCGCGCCGAGAGGCACGAGGGCACGTGGTGGGAGGACTGGGTGAGCTGGCTGGGCGAACGCACCGGCGAACTGGTCGAGCCTTACCCGGCGGCCAATCGCAAGTTCCCCTCGCTGGGCAACGCGCCGGGAAGCTACGTCTTCGAAAAGTAGCGCTTGCCTGCCGCCGCGGGCTGGTTCTCTCCAGCCCGAATTGGTACATTGCTGGCTGACGAAACCCACGTGAGGCATCCATGACAACGGCCCTGGTCCCGGCAGCGCACAAGACTCCGCAGGCGGGGGTGGATTTGATGCGCATTGTCCGCATCAACGAGGAAATCAAGTCGGTCGTCAACGTCGCCTTCAAGATCAACATCATGGCGCTCAACGCCATTTTCCTCGCCAAGCGGGCCGGCACGGCGGCGCGGGGCTTCGGCGTACTGTCGAACGAACTGCGGGTGTTCTCGCAGGATCTGCGGGACTGCATGTCGTCGCTGACCGGGCTGGTGCATGCCTGCGTCGACGACGTGTCGCGCATGCTGCAGGATATCCGCCATACCGCCTTGTTGCGCCAGGCGGTGGAGATGTCGTCCAAGCCCGAGATCGCCGCCGTGCTGGCGGCGCGCGAGGTCAAGAACGAGCGGCATGCGCAGAGCCTTGCCAGTCAGCGCCGGCAGCTCAAGCGGGCGCTCGAGGAAGCCTTCCGGATGGTCGAGCTGGGCGGCGTGCTGGCCAAGTCGGCAAAGATCGAGGCCGCCTACGGCCAGTCGTTTGCCGTGCCGCTGTCCCAGGTTTCCGGCGAATTCGACGGCGTCGTCGAGGAAATCCGGGCGTCGCTGGAGTCGCTGCGCCATTCGGCATTTTTTGCCACGAAATAACCCAGGGGGGGATGCGTGAAAACAACAAAAACGATCTTTCAGGAAGGCGATCACAAGTGGATCGCGATTGTGCGCGATCCGGAAAAGCCGAATTACCTGATCGACACCAACGAATACCTGGTCACCCATGGCGGGCAGGGGTTGCTGCTCGACCCGGGCGGCGCCGAGGTATTCCCCGCCGTTTTCTCCGCGCTGTCGGCCGAGTTCGACCCCTCGGCGCTGGCCGGCATCTTCGCTTCGCACCAGGACCCGGATATCTGTTCCTCGCTGGCGCTCTGGCTCGAGTTCAACCCCGGCATGCGCTGCCACGTCAGCTGGCTGTGGAGCGGGTTCATCCCGCATTTCGGTGGCAACGCCGATACCTTCGCCAGCATTCCCGACGAGGGCGCCGATATTTCCCTGAGCGGCCTGACCCTGCGCGCGGTGCCGGCGCACTACCTGCATTCGTCGGGCAACTTCAATCTTTACGACAAGATCGCCCGGGTGCTGTTCTCCGGCGACGTCGGCGCCGCGCTCCTGCCGCCCGGCGAGGATGGCCTGTTCGTCGAGAACTTCGACAAGCACATCCGCCACGCCGAAGGCTTCCATCGCCGCTGGATGGGCTCCAACGAGGCCAAGCGCCGCTGGTGCGAGCGCGTCGCCCAGCTCGACATCGACATGCTCTGCCCGCAGCACGGGGCAATCTACCAGGGGGCCGATGTCCAGCGCTTCATCAACTGGTTCGACGAGCTGCAGGTCGGCATCGTCAACGGCTGAATCTTTGCGGATTTGACGGTGGTCAAAGAGCATTCCCCCGGCGCCCCGCGAGAATGGAACTGACAAAACCCACAGAGAGAAGAAAGACATGACCACCATACGCAGTTTCATGACCGACGATCATCGCCGTTGCGATGATTTCTTCGCCGAGGCCGAGCAGGCCATCGGCAAGCAGAACATCGCGGCTGCCCGCGCGGCCTTCGGGCATTTCCAGTCCTCGGTGCTGGCGCATTTCGAATGCGAGGAGAAAACCCTGTTCCCGACTTTCGAGGCCAAGACCGGCATGAGCATGGGGCCGACCCAGGTGATGCGCATGGAACACCAGCAAATGCGCGCCTTGCTCGACGATGCCCGGAACGCCATCGAGTCGGGCGATACCGACGATTACCTCGGCCTGGCCGAAACCTTGCTGATCATGATGCAGCAGCACAACATGAAGGAAGAGAACATTCTCTACCCGATGTGCGACCAGCATCTCTCGGCGGAATTGCCCGCCGTCCTCGAACGGCTGGAAATGGAGCTGTGCGACGAATGAGCCACCCGAAGACCCCGCATGTCGTTGATGCCCGCTACATGGAGCCGCCCGGCCCGTTCGTGGCGACCATGGAAATGCTCGATACCCTGAAGGACGGCGAGAAAATGCTGCTTCTGCTCTTCCGCGAGCCGCATCCGCTGTACAAGGTCCTGCGTCAGAACGGCCACGACTACGAAACCGAACTGATGCCCGACGGCACATTCGAAATCCTGATTTCGCGCTGACCGGGCATCGGCTGCTGCCGCGCTGCAACGATGCAAGCCTTGCTGTCCTTTGAAAACGCGCCGCCTTTCGCGGCGCCATTGCGCTTCTTCCTGACTGCGCCCCTGTTCGCCGTTCTCGCCGGCCTGCTGCTGGCCTGGAGCGGGGCGCCGCTGATGGCCTCGCGCTGGATGCCCGGCACCCTGGCGGCCACCCATCTGGTGACGGTGGGTTTCATGCTGCAGGTCATGCTGGGCGCGCTGATCCAGATCCTGCCGGTGGTCGCCGGCGCCAACCTCGGGAACCCGCTGCGCGTCGCCCGCATCGTCCATGTCGGGCTCAGTGGCGGGGTGCTGCTGCTGGCCGCCGGTTTCCTGGCCGCCACCCCCGGCGTGCTGGGCGTCGCCGCGCTGCTGCTGGGGGGCACCCTGCTGTATTTCCTGGCGGTTTGCGTCCGGGCATTGGCGGGGGTGCCGTCGACCAGCCCGACCATCCGCGGCCTCAAGCTGGCGCTCGTCGGGCTTGCCGCCGTGGTCGGGCTCGGCATGTTGATGGCCTTCGCCCTGATCTATGGCTGGCCGGTGCCGCTCGCCGCGCTTGCCGACCTCCATGCCGGCTGGGGGCTGGGCGGCTGGGCCGGGGTGTTGCTCGTCGCCATGGCCTACGTCGTCGTGCCGATGTTCCAGCTGACCCCGGGCTACCCGGCGCGGCCCAGCTGGTGGTTCCCGGTGGCCATGCTGCTGCTGTTGCTGCTGTGGAGCGGCGGCGTGCTGGGGGACATGGGCTGGCTGGTGCAGTTGAGCCAGGGGCTGGCGGCGATCATCGGCATCGCCTTCTGCGTGCTGACGCTGCGCCTGCAGGGAAAGCGGCGCCGGGCGCGGGCCGACGCCACCTACCGCTACTGGCAGCTCGGCCTGGTGGCCAGCGTGCTCGCCCTGCTGATGCTGCTGGTCTCCTCGCTGTGGCCGGCGGCCAGCGAGCTGGGCGGGTGGACGATAGGCTTCGGCATCCTGATCGTCGCCGGCGGTTTCCTGCCGTTCATCACCGGCATGCTCTACAAGATTTCCGCCTTTCTGACCTGGCTGCACCTGCAGAATTTCGGCCAGGCCAAAATACCTGCCCCGGCCATGAACAAGATCCTGTCGGACACCGACACCCAGCGGCAGATGGTCGCCTATAGCGTGGCGCTGGCCCTGCTGCTGGCGGCGGTGATCGTGCCGGACTGGCTGGCGCGGCCGGCCGGCCTGGCATTTGCGCTGGCCAACGGCTGGCTGTTCTGGAACCTGGCCGGCGCCGTCCGGCGCTATCGCCGGGCGCAGGCCGAGATGGCGGAAAAGCTGGCGGCCCTGCGATGAGCTACCTGGCGATCAAGCACCTGCATGTGACCTGCGTCGTGCTCAGCGGGCTGGGTTTCTGCCTGCGCGGCATCTGGATGATGCGCGAATCGCCGCTGGCCCGGCATCGCCTGGCCCGGATACTGCCCCATGTCGTCGATACGCTGCTCCTCGGCAGCGCCCTGACCCTGGCCTGGATGAGCGGCCAGTACCCGTTCGTCAGCGGCTGGCTGACGGCCAAGCTGTGCGGGCTGATCGCCTACATCCTGCTCGGCGTGATGGCGCTCCGGCGCGGCCGGACCCGCAGCCTGCGGACGCGCTATTTCGTCCTGGCGCTGGCTGCCTATGCCTACATTGTCGGCGTCGCGCTGTCGCGCAATCCCCTGATCGTTTTTTGAGCAAGCCGCCCCGTTGCCGGGGCGGCGCGTCGCTTACATCCGCCCCAGCTTGCGGTACAGCGTGTTGCGGCTGATGCCGAGCTGCCGCGCGGCCGACGAGATGTTGCCGCCGGCGGCTTCCAGCGCGCGCATCGCCGCCTGCCGGCTGATCGCGTCGAGACTGTTCGGCCCCTCGAGCGGTGCCGCGGCCCACGGGTCGTGCGCCGGTGGAGGGGCGCCCCGGCCGAGCGGCGAGGCCTCGAACAGTTCCTCGGGGAGGTGGGTTTCGGTAATCAGGGTTTCGTCGTCGTCGAGCAGGGCGATGGCGACCCGGATCACGTTGAACAGCTGGCGGATGTTGCCCGGCCAGGCATAGCCCTCGATGGCCTGGAGCGCGCCTTCCGAGAAGCGCACCGGGGCGCTGCGCGACGCGGTTTCGGCGGTGGCCAGCTTGGCGACCATGGTGCGGATGTCGGTGCGCTCGCGCAGGGCGGGCAGGGTGACGCTCATGCCGTTGAGGCGGTAGTAGAGATCCTCGCGGAAGCTGCCGCGGGCGACCTCTTCGCGCAGCTTGCGGTGGGTGGCGCAGACCAGCGAGATGTCGACCTGGATCGAGCGGGTGCTGCCCAGCGGCGTCACGCAGCGTTCCTGCAGCACGCGCAGCAGCCGGGCCTGCAGGTTGAGCGGCATGTCGCCGATTTCGTCGAGGAACAGCGTGCCGCCATGGGCCTGCTGGATCTTGCCCGGCGCGCCTTCCTTGCGGGCGCCGGTGAAGGCGCCGCCCTGGTAGCCGAAGAGTTCGGATTCGATCAGCGACTCGGGAATGGAGGCGCAGTTGAGCGCCACGAAGGGGGCGTCGCGGCGCGGTCCGCTGTTGTGGAAGGCCTTGGCGAACATTTCCTTGCCGGCGCCGGATTCGCCCTGGATCAGGATCGGGATGTCGCGGTCGAGCATGCGGCGGGCCCGGTCGATGGCGGCCTGGAGACGGACGTCGCCGGTGTTCAGGGTGTCCAGCGTCAGCTTGGGGGGAGCGCCGCTCTCCGGCCGGCGGGCGGGGCGCGCCGGCGGCAGCTCGTCGTAGACGCGGCCGGCCACGCTCTGCGGCGGCAATTGCCCGCGTAGCTGGAGATGGAATGATTTGCCGTTGACGCCGATTTCGCAGCTCGCCTGCGGATTGTGGCGCAGGCGGTCGACGAGGGCGGCGAGGTTGCTTTCGAAGACCATCGAGAAGTCGCGGCGCACGGCGTCGACCTGGCGGATGCCGAGCAGGTCGAGGCCGTTGCGGTTGATGGCCAGCACCTGGCCGTCCGGCGACACGGCGGCCATGCCTTCCTTGGGGCTGCCCAGGTAGTCGGCGCGGCCGTGGAAGCAGACCAGTATTTCGCGGGCGTGCACCGTCTCGAACAGGCGCTTTTCGACGATGGCCGACGACAGCCGGACGAGGCCCAGGGTATGCCGCTGGTGGCTGCGGTAGTCTCCGGAAATGTCGAGGACGCCGATCAGCCGGCCGTCCGGTCCGAAGATCGGGCTGGCGCAGCAGGTCAGGAAGCCGTTGTTCTCGAGGAAGTGTTCGCCGCCCAGCACGGCAATCGAAGCCTCCTCGGAGAGCGCCGTGCCGATGGCGTTGGTGCCGCGCAGGTTCTCGTCCCACGAGGCGCCGGCGAGCAGCGCGACGCGGTCGGCACGGCTGACGAAATCCGGGTCGCCGACGGTTTCCAGCAGCAGGCCGTTCGAGTCGGCCAGGATGACCATGCTGCCCGAGTCGCGGATCTGCTCGAAAACATGCTCCATAATCGAGCGGCCCTGGGTGAGCAGCAGGCGGTTGCGCTCCTGCTCGGTCTTCAGCGCCACGCGGTCCATCGCGTCCATGGCCGGGGCGTAGTTCGCGTCGCCCAGGCCGAAGCGGCGGCAGCGCTCCCAGGAGCGCAGGATCATCGGGTCGACCAGGCCGTCCGGCAGGTCGCCCTGGTCGAAGAATAATTGCCTTGCCTGCTGCAGACGCTGGTCGTGCGCGTCGGGCAGTAGTTGAATTTGTCCCATCACTCCTCCGGAGGCTCCAGATCGTTTTTTTATTGTGTTGTTGCAAAACGTAACAGCTGCACTTTTTATCAGCAATGCGGCGAGCAGTGCGTACCCTCTTTGAGCAAGCGGCGTGCCAGACGTTCATGCGATTGTGCATTTTCTCCGAATTTTCCCGAAAAGGGCGAACTGTCCGCTTTGGCCTGTCGCGACAGGGTGCCTGGCACAGGGTTTGCAGAAGGGGAGTCACTACGGCAGTAACCGGACCTCAATCAAGGAGACAATGTGAAACACGCTTCCCGTACCCTCTGCGCCCTTGTCGCAGCCTTGTCCATCGGCCTTGCAGCACCCGGGGTGTTCGCCCACGGCGATGTCGTGCCGCAGGCAGTCGATACGACCGGCCTGAAGAACCTCGGCGCCGACTTCCAGCCGGCCAACCCGTATCGCAAGGACAAGACTGCCATCCGCATCGGCGACTCTGCCTACAACCAGAACTGCGCCCGCTGCCACGGCCTGGGCGCCATTTCCGGCGGCATCGCGCCGGACCTGCGCTACCTGCCGCTCGGCGACGAGGGCGACGAAGTGTTCCTGCCGCGCATCCGCAGGGGCTCGGTGCGCGACGGCCGTGTTTACATGCCGCCGTTCGAGGGCATCCTGTCGCAGGAAGCGATGTGGGCCATCCGCACCTGGCTGGAAACCGTCCATGAAGAATGATCGCCGCCTTTGGCTGAAGGCCTGCGCCGCCCTGCCGCTGGCCGCCTGCCTGCCGGCAACGGCGGATGCGCTGGACTCGGTGCGCCAGCGCGGTCGCCTGCGGGTGGCGGTCTATAACCAGTTTCCGCCGTACTCGATGGCCGGGGGCAAGGGCATCGATGCCGACATTGCCCGGGCGATTGCCGCCAAGCTGGGCGTGACCGCCGAGGTGGTCGGCTACAACGCCGACGAGGACATGAACGACGACCTGCGCAACATGGTCTGGAAAGGGCACTATCTCGGCGCCCAGCCTTCCGACGTGATGATGCACGTGCCGGTCGACGAATACCTGGCACGTTCCAACGACAAGGTGCGGATCTTCGGCGCCTACCATCGCGAAACCCTTGCCCTGGCGCGCAATCCGGAGCGCATTCCGAAAGCCCCGGCAGGCTCGGCGGCGGTGGCGCTGGAGGTGTTCACCCGCGAGAAGATCGGCGTCGAGACCACTTCGCTGGCCGACTCCTTCCTGCTGTCGGTGCTCAACGGCCGCCTGCGCGACAATGTCGTGCATTTCAAGACCGTCGCCGAAGCGGCCCAGGCCATGGCCGACGGCCGCGTTTCCGCCGTGCTCGCCCAGCGCGCCGAGCTGGAGGCCGCCTTGCAGGGGCAGACCAGGATGGTCATCGACACGCCGCATTTGCCCGAGTTGAAGATGGACGGCTGGCCGCTGGGCATGGCCGTCAAGGTCGAGGAGCAGGCGCTGGCCGAAGCCATCGGCACCGCCCTGGCCGAACTCAAGAGCGATGGCAGCATCGCCGCGATCTTCAAGCGCCACGGCATTTCCCACCAACCGGCCTGAGCCTTCCCATGCGACTCGCTTCCCTTCTCTGCGCGGCCGTGCTGGCCGCCTTCGGCGGGCCGGCCGCGGCCGGCCCGCTGGCCTATGTGCCTAACGAAAAGTCGGCCACGGTCAGCGTCATCGATACCGCTACCGACCAGCGCCTGCGCGACATTCCCGTCGGCGAGCGGCCGCGCGGCATCGCGGCCGGGGGCGGCCGGCTGTACCTGACCGACGGCAAGACGGGCAGCCTGCTGATCGTCGATACGACCGAGGGCAAGCTGCTGAAAACCGTGCGCATCGGCGATTCGCCCGAGGGCGTCAGCCTCTCGCCCGACGGCAGAACGCTGGCGGTAGCCGTCGAGGACGACAACAGCGTTGCCCTGCTGAGCGCCAGCGATGGCCGCCAGGCGGCCCGCATCAAGGTCCAGGGCAAGAACCCGGAGCACGCGGTGTTCAGCCCCGACGGCCGCTGGCTGTACGTCAGCGCGGAGGAGGCCGAGCAGGTCGATGTGGTTGATGTCGCCGGTCGCAAGCAGGTGGCCAGCATCCCGGTCGGCAAGCGCCCGCGCGGCATCGGTTTCCTGCCCGATGGCAGCCGGGCCTACGTCGCCAGCGAGCTGGCCGGCAAGGTCTACGTCATCGACGTGCGGCAGCGCCGGGTGACGGCGGAGATCGCCGCCGGGCAGTATCCGAACGGCATTGCCATCCATCCCGACGGCCGGCGGGTGTTCGTCTCCAATGGCCGCGATCCGTCGGTGATGGTTATCGACGTGGCGAGCAACGCCGTGCTGGCCAGCATCGAGGTCGGCAAGCGGCCCTGGAACATGGCGCTGACGCCTGACGGCGGCAAGTTGTATGTCGCCAACGGCCGTTCCGGCACGGTGTCGGTGATCGATACCGCCGAGATGAAGAAAACCGCCGACATCGAGGTCGGCGAACTGCCCTGGGGAGTGAGCATCCAATGAGCGCGCAACGCTATACCCTGCCGGCGATCCTGCTCCACTGGGGGCAGGCGGTCGTCATCGTCTGGCTGCTCTGGCTGGGGTGGACCATGGTCGACCTGCCCAAGGGGGCGGAACGCAGCGCCGCCTACGGCCTGCACAAGTCGCTCGGCCTGCTGGCCATGGGCCTGATCGTCGTGCGCCTGCTGTGGCGCGCAAGGCATCCGGCGCCCCCCTCGCCGGCGGTCGGCAACGAGGCCCGGCTGGCCACGGCGGTGCACCACCTGCTCTATGTCTTCCTGGTGTTCGCCCCGGTGGCGGGTTACCTGGCCTCGTCCTTCACGCAATATCCGCTGAAGTTCTTCGGCGTCGAGGTGCCCAAGCTGGGTTGGCCGGATGAGGGCATGAACGCGACCTTCAAGCTGCTGCACGTGGTGTTCGTGTGGAGCGGGGCGGCCCTGATCGCCCTGCACATCGCCGGGGCGCTCAAGCATGCCCTGCTGCGCGACGGCATGATTGCCCGCATGTTGCCCGGCCGGTTGTTCAAAAAATGAACAGCATGCTCCATGCTGGAGCAGTGTTGCTCTCACTAAAGTAATAACCATCCCGCTGCGCAATCGTCCGGACAGCAAAAAGCCACCTGTGCAGGTGGCTTTTTTTTCGGGTGCCGCTTGCCCGGTTCGCCGGCGGAGCGGGGTCTCGACTAATCAGGGTGTCCGCTGCCCTGGTGCTGCGGCTTGCTCGTTTGACACACGATGTCGATCAGCGCCTCGGGGTCGAAGGGTTTGGTGACGTGGGCCTTCATGCCGGCGGCCAGGCAGCGTTCGCGCTCCGCGGCGAAGGCGTGCGCGGTCTGGGCGACGACCGGGATGCCGGGGGCGATCCGGTGGATGATTTCGGTCGCTTCATAGCCGCCCAGTCCCGGCATCTGCAGGTCCATCAGGATCAGGTCGAAGCCTTCGCCCTGCCTGACACGGTCGACCGCTTCCTGGCCGCCTTCGGCCAGGGTGACCCGGGCGCCGGCGGCCGAGAGGATTTCCTCGAGCACCATGCGGTTGATCGATTCGTCGTCCACGGCCAGGATGGACAGCCCGGCCAGCGCCCGCGCGTCGATCGTCGTGGCGCTTTCCGTCTGCATGGGGCTGTCGGTGGGCGGGCTGTCGGGCAGGGTCAGCGGCACGCGGAAGACGACGCGGGTACCTTGTCCGAGGGCGCTGTCGACCGTTATGTCGCCCCCCATCAGGTCGAGCAGGCGCTGGCTGATGACCAGGCCCAGCCCGGTGCCGCCGTATTTCCGGCTGGACGACGAGTCGGCCTGGTAGAACGGGGTGAACAGGTCGGCGATCTGTTCCTTGCTCATGCCGATCCCGGTATCGACGGTGGTGAACACCAGCTGTCCGTTTTCCCGGGCGATGCCCAGCGTGACGCTGCCGGATTCAGTGAATTTGACCGCGTTCGAGAGCACGTTGAGGAGCACCTGGCGGATGCGCATCCCGTCGCCCATGCAGGCCTCGGGCAGGTCGGCGGCCAGGTCGAGCTGCAGCGACAGCCCCTTGGCGTGCATGCGCTCCTCGAGCAGTTCGACGGTATGGCGAACGAGGGTATGGATATCGAAGGGGGTCGAACTGACCTGCATCTTGCCGGCTTCGATCTTGGAAAAGTCGAGGATGTCGTTGATCACCCCGAGCAGGCGTTTGCCGGAGGCGTCGATCTTGGCGAACGCATCCCTGGCTTTGGCGGAGTTGTCGGCGTGGCGCATGCCGATGGCGGCGAAGCCCATGACGCCGTTGAGCGGGGTGCGGATTTCATGGCTCATGTTGGCGATGAATTCGCTGCGCGTGCGGGCCAGCTGCTCGGCCGCCCGGAGCGCGCGTTCCCGCGCCTCGTTCGCCGCCTGCTGCTGGCTGGCGTCGATGAAACTGGTGACGGCGCCGACGATTTCGCCATCCTTGGTCATCGGGTGGGTGGCGTAGATCACCGGTATGGGTTTGCCGTCGGCCCGCCAATACACTTCATCGGTGACGCGAACCTCGGCGCCGGTGCGCAGCGAGCGATAGCTCGGGCAGTCGTCGGGCGAATAGTGGCTGCCGTCGTGATGGCTGTGGTGCAGCAAGGCATGGGCGGAGCGGCCGATCATCTGCGCCGGGTCGGCGTAGCCGAGAATGGCGCAGGCCGCCGGGTTGGCGAAGCGGATGACGCCCTCGCGGTCGATGCCGTAAAGCCCGTCGGCGCTGGAGTTGAGGATCATGCTGGCCTTGGCTTCGGTGTCGAGCAGGGCCGAGGTGCGGGCGCTGACCAGCGCGGCGAGATTGTTGCGGTGCTCCTCGAGTTCCCTTTCCGTGCGCAGGCGTTCCGAAATGTCGCGGAACACGTTGACCGCGCCGATGGCCCTGCCTTTGACGCGCAATGCGGAGACCGTGTACTCGACCGGAAAGCTGCTGCCGTCCTTGCGCCAGTAGACATCCTCGTCGATGGTCCGCGCCGTTCCGTCGCTCAGCGTGGCGCGTAGCGGGCAGTCGTCGAGCGGGTAGGGGCTGCCGTCGGGATGGTGGTGATGGGTCGCGTCGTGCAGGGAGAGGCCGACCCCTTCGTCGGCATCCCAGCCGAACATGCTGCGGGCGGCCGGGTTGATGAAGGTGATCCGGCCCTCCAGGTCGATGCCGCAGATGCCGTCGCCGGCCGCGCCGAGGATCAGTTCGCTGCGCTGCTTGGCGGCTTCGGTTTCCTGGTGCTGTTGGCGCAGGGCGCCGTTGAGTTGCGATAGCCGCATTTGCGTGCGCGCCTGCCGCTGCCAGCTCCGGTTCAGCTGCCAGGCAAGCAGCAGCGTGCCGATCATCAGCGCCAGCACGATGGACATCGGCGTCAGCAGCTCGCGGTGCATCTCTTCCATGTAGTCGTCCCGCGCCAGGCCGATCACCAGGTAGATCGGGTAGCCGTCCAGCCGGCGGAACTGGTAGTTGCGGTCGATGCCGTCGATGCCGGAAACCGCCCGGTACTTCGCCTCGCCGATCCCGGAGGCGAGCAGTTCGCCCAGGCGCTGCGACGGGGTGGTCGCCCCGGAGCGGGCGCCGTCGGGGTCGGCCTTGGCGTAACGGGCGATCAGCGTGCTGCGGGTCCACAGGCCGGAGTTGCCGCGCTCCCCGAGGTCGAGTTGCGACAGGCGGTCGACGAAATAGCTGACCGGCACGGCCGCGTAGACGATGCCGCCGAAGGAGCCGTCCGGCTTGTTGTGGCGGCGCGCCAGGGCGATGATCAGCTGGTTGCTGATCTTGCTGAGCACCGGGTCCGAGACGAACAGCCCGGCCCCGGGGCCGGCATCCCTGAGGTTCAGGAAGTGCGGGCGGTCGCTGATGTCCACGGGCGCCCGCGGGGTCGGGGAAGAGGGGCCGGCGGCGGCGTACCGAATCCGGCCGGCGGCGTCGCTGACCCGCAGGCCGAGCGTTTCCGGCAGATGCTTGCCCTGCGCGCCGAGGAAATCATGCAGGCGTTCGCTGCCGATCACGCCTTCCCGCGCTTCGCGTTCCACCTCGTCCACGACCGTCGCCAGCGCCAGGTCGATTTTCTGGAAGGTGCCGGTAATGCTGCCATCGAGGATGCGCGCGTAGTTCTCGGCCTGGCGGTTGGCCTGGTCTTCGGCCGCCAGCGTCCGGTCGCGCAGCACCCAGATGCCGAACAGCAGCAGCGTCGCGTTGATCAGCACGATGCCGATCCACAGCGAACGGCGGAAACGTGAGTCGAATCCCGGCGCGGGGTAGTCTTTCCGGTAGGTGGCGCGCTTCACCGTGTCGTTCCTTATGGGGGCGAATATCCAGCACTTCGCCCGATTATTAGACGATGCTCATTTTTTAGTATTTTGTCAGTATGTCATTGATTAATACTAAAGCCATACGGGCACTGCATCAATTGTGCGCGTGGCGGCGGCGGGGCAAAACGAAAAAACCGGGCGCCTGGCCCGGTTTTCATGGTTTCACATCCGATGGCCTGCGGCCATTCTGCATCGGGAGCGTGCTGTTCTCCCTGGGCACCGGTTTTCGTCGGTGCGGTGGTCTCTCCGGTCTGCGCTCAGTCCAGCGCGAGAATCCACTGGACGGCGGCCTTCAGGTCGTCGTCGCCGATCTTGTCGGCCGGGTGCGGGATCATCGGCACTTCGCCCCAGTTGCCCTTGCCGCCTTCGCGGACCTTGGCAAAAAGCATGGCCGGCGCCTTGGCGTCGCCCTTGTACTTGGCGGCGACTTCCTTGTAGGCCGGTCCGACGCGCTTCTGGTCGATGGCGTGGCAGGCCACGCAGCGGGCTTTCTTGACGATGGCTTCCGAGGCCTGCGCGGAGGGCGTGGCGATCAGGACGGTGGCTGCGGCAAGGCCGAGCAGCAGCGCGTTTTGCAGTTGATGGTTCATGAATGTTTCCTTGAATTAAACGAGACCGGCGGCCTGCAGCTCGGCCCATTCGGGGTCGGTGAACAGCCGCGACCGGGTGTGGAAGGCCTTGCCGGTATTGCCTTCGAGCGAGAAGGTGCCGCCCGAACCCTCGATCACGTCGATGATCAGTTGCGTGTGCTTCCAGTATTCGTACTGCGAGGCACTGATGTAGAAGGGCACGCCGCCGATGTCGCCGAGATGGACGTCGTAGGGGCCGATGGTCAGGTCGGTGGGCAGGTAGCAGTTGGCGGCGCTGTTGTCGCAACAGCCGCCGGACTGGTGGAACATCAGTTCCGGCCCGTATTGCTGTTTCAGGAGGTCGATCAGTTCCAGCGTGGCCGGGGTGGCGATGACGCGGTCAACCATGTTCTTCTCCCAAAAACGAATCCGAAAAAGGGGGGCGGTTGCCCGCCCCGTAAAATTGCCCGCAAAACAAGGGGCCAGTGGAGGAGATGCCTCTGAGGCTCCGCCCAGGCGCTGCCATGCCCCGGGTCAAGGGCGTGGCAGCCGGGCGGCGCCGAATTGCTTGCTTAGAAGAAGCCCAGCTTGTTCTCGGAGTAGGAGACGAGCAGGTTCTTGGTTTGCTGGTAGTGGTCGAGCATGACCTTGTGGGTCTCGCGGCCGATACCGGACTCCTTGTAGCCGCCGAAGGCAGCGTGCGCCGGGTAGGCGTGGTAGCAGTTGGTCCATACACGGCCGGCCTTGATGGCGCGGCCCATGCGGTAGGCGACGTTGCCGTTGCGGCTCCACACGCCGGCGCCGAGGCCGTAGATGGTGTCGTTGGCGATGGCCAGGGCTTCGGCTTCGTCCTTGAAGGTGGTCACGGCGAGCACCGGCCCGAAGATTTCTTCCTGGAAGATGCGCATCTTGTTGTGGCCCTTGAACAGGGTCGGCTGGATGTAGAAGCCGCCTTCGATGTCGCCGCCGAGGTGGGCGCGGTCGCCGCCGATCAGGCATTCGGCGCCTTCGTCCTTGCCCAGCTGCAGGTAGGACTGGATCTTGGTCATCTGTTCCTGCGACGCCTGGGCGCCCATCATGGTGTCGGTGTCGAGCGGGGAACCCTGCTTGATCGCGGCGACGCGCTTCAGGGCGCGCTCCATGAACTTGTCGTAGATCGATTCCTGGATCAGCGCGCGGCTCGGGCAGGTGCACACTTCGCCCTGGTTGAAGGCGAACAGCACCAGGCCTTCGATGGCCTTGTCGAGGAAGGCGTCATCCTTGTCCATGACGTCGGCGAAGAAGATGTTCGGCGACTTGCCGCCGAGTTCCAGCGTGGCCGGGATCAGGTTGTTGGCGGCGGCCTGGGCGATGACGCGGCCGGTGGAGGTCGAGCCGGTGAAGGCGATCTTGGCGATGCGCTTGCTGGTGGCGAGCGGCATGCCTGCTTCGCGGCCGAAACCGTTGATGATGTTGAGCACGCCGGCCGGCAGGATGTCGGCGATCAGTTCCATCATGATCAGGATGGAGATCGGGGTCGATTCGGCCGGCTTGAGCACGACGCAGTTGCCGGCGCCGATGGCGGGGGCCAGCTTCCAGGCGGCCATGAGGATCGGGAAGTTCCACGGGATGATCTGGCCGACGACGCCGAGCGGCTCGTGGATGTGATAGGCCATGGTGTTCTCGTCGATTTCCGAGATGCCGCCTTCCTGCGAGCGCAGGCAACCGGCGAAGTAGCGGAAGTGGTCGACGGCGAGCGGGATGTCGGCGTTCAGGGTTTCGCGGATCGGCTTGCCGTTATCGACGGTTTCGGCGTAGGCCAGCAGTTCCAGGTTGGCTTCCAGGCGATCGGCGATCTTGAGCAGGATGTTGGAACGGGTCGTCGCGTCGGTCTTGCCCCACTTCGGGAAGGCGGCGTGGGCGGCATCCAGTGCCAGCTCGATGTCCTCGGCGGAGGAGCGGGCAACCTTGGTGTAGGCCTTGCCGTTGACCGGGGTGACCACGTCGAAGTACTGGCCCTTGACCGGGGCGACCCACTTGCCGCCGATGAAGTTGTCGTAACGATCCTTGTAGGCGATCTTGGCGCCGGCGGTACCGGGAGCTGCATAAATCATGTTTGTCTCCTGTTTTCTGGATGGGAGTTGCGGACGGTTGACTCAAAGCCGGCAGATTTGTCTTGCGGGACTGTCGATCTGCGGTGACTTGTGCCAGATAAGGCGCATGGGGCATGCCAACCCGATTGCGCCGGCCGTTGGCCGGAAAAAACATCTATTTTTCATGGGCTTGGTGCTTCGCTTGCGGGGGCGTTCCGGGCGGGTGTTGTTCGTCGCCTGTTGCTTGATGGAGCAGCTGTTGCGAAATGGAGCAGCAGCCCCGGGGCTTATGGTTTTGGATTTTTTGGTGCTTTTGGTTGCGCCCGTTGTTGCCCGGTGAGAGCATGTCGCATGGTCGGACAGTGGGCGATAACGAGCATGAAAAGGACTGGTCCATGAGCTTCTGGCGTGCCGGGATGCGCGTCATCCGCGACGGAGGGCTGAAGCTCCGCCTGTGGATGCTGGCGCTGCTGCCCATGGCGGCGCTGCCGGTGCTGGCTGTCTTCCTGATCCTGGTCGGCAACTATTCCGGCGAGCGCCTGCTGCAAAACCAGGTTCAGGCGGATCTGGCGGTGACCCATGACCATCTGCACCACATCCAGACCGAAGCGCTGGCGGCGCTGACTTCCCTGGCGAATTCGTCGCGGATACTGGGCCTGGCCGAAGGCCGGAACAAGGACATCTCGCTGAACGAGGTGCTGGCGTCGCGCCAGGAAAACATCGGCTTCGACTTTCTCGCGGTGCTCGATGGCGACGGCAAGGTCGTCGGCGCCAGCGAAGGCTTTCGGGCGGGCGAGCCCTATGTCGAGATCCCGCTCGTGCGCGACACGCTGTCCGGAGGCAACCGCTTTTCCGGGCTCGAAGTGGTTTCCGCGGAGGTCCTGAGCCGGCTGTCCGCGACGCTGCCGACGCGGGCGCGGCTGGAGCTGCTCGATACCCCGCTGGCGACGCCGAGCGCTGCGACTACGGAATCGCGGGGCCTGCTCGTGGTCGGCGCCGCGCCGATGCAGGAGGCCTCGGACGGGCATCGCTTCGTGGTGGTGGGCGGCTTTTTGCTCAACCGGAACTACGGCTTCGTCGATTATCTGGCGCAGATCGGCTCCGCCGGGCAGCTGCGCAGCATGGATGTCTCGGAGACCGTGACCCTGTTCCTCGACGACGTGCGTATCGCCACCACCGTCAGGCGTCAGGATGACGAGCGGGCCGTGGGCACGCGGGTGTCGCAGGCCGTCAAGGAACAGGTGCTCGACCGGGGCGAGCCCTGGTTGAGCCGGGCCTTTGTCGTCAATCACTGGGCCGTGACCGCCTACGACCCCATCCTGGACTATTCGGGCAGGCGCATCGGCATGCTCTACGTCGGCATCCCGGAGGCGCCGTTCGTGGCTTTGCGCTGGAAGGCGCTGGGCGTGCTGGTCCTGCTGCTGGCCGTGATTTCCCTGCTTGCCACGCTGCTCAGCTGGCGCCTGGCGCGCGGCATCATCGCGCCCCTCGGGCGTCTCGAATCGGCCATGCGCGCCGTCCACAAAGGGGCGCGGTCGGTGCGGGTCGGCGCCATGCCGGGCAACAACGAGCTGGTGCGCCTCGGCGCCCTGTTCGATCAACTGCTCGACACCGTCGGCCGGCAGACTTCCGACCTGCGCCGCTGGGGCGAGGATCTCGACGCCAAGGTGGCGCAGCGGACGCGCGATCTGGCGGCCGCCAACGAGCAGCTCGCCGCCGCCCGCCGGATCGCCGAAGAGGCGAATGCCACCAAGAGCGATTTCCTGGCCAACATGAGCCATGAAATACGCACCCCGCTGAATGCCATTACCGGCATGGTGCACCTGCTGCGCCGGGAATCCCTGCCGGTGAGCGCACGGAACAAGCTGACCAGCATCGAGATCGCCAGCCAGCACCTGCTCGAGATCATCAGCGCCATTCTCGACCTGTCGAAAATCGAGGCCGGGAAACTCGGCCTGGAGGTCGTGGAATTCGACCTGGAGGCGCTGCTGGGCAACATCGTGAGCATTTTTGCCGTGCAGGCGAAGGCCAAGAACCTGGAACTGAGCTCGGACGTGACGTTCGGCCGCGTGCGGGTAATGGGCGACCCGACCCGGCTCAAGCAGATCGTGATGAACTTCGTTTCCAACGCCATCAAGTTCACCGAGCACGGCGGCATCAGCATCCGCGCCCGCATCCTGGACGAGGATGCGCAGACGGTGAGCGTTCGTTTCGAGGTGCAGGACAGCGGCATCGGGATCGCGCCCGAAGCGCAGGACAGGTTGTTCGCCTCCTTCGAACAGGCCGACAATTCGACCACCCGCAAATATGGCGGCACGGGGCTCGGGCTGGCGATCTCCAGAAAACTCGCCGCATTGATGGGCGGCCGGGTCGGCGTCGAGAGCACCCCCGGCGAAGGCAGCGTTTTCTGGTTTGTCGTGTCGCTGCGCAAGGCTTTCGGGGATACTGCCGGTGCTCCTTGCGGCAGCCTGTCGCAAGTGCGCGAAGCGCTGGCCGGCGCCCATGCCGGGGCCAGGATACTGCTGGTCGACGACGAACCCATCAACCGGGAGATTTCGCTGGAAATCCTCAGCGAAATCGGCTTCGCTGTCGACATGGCCGTCGATGGCGAGGAGGCCGTTGCGCTCGCCACCGGCCGGCCTTACGACCTGATCCTGATGGACATGCAGATGCCCCGCCTGGACGGCCTGGAGGCCACGCGGCGCATCCGCGCTGCGCTGCCCGGCGAGGCGCCGCCCATCCTGGCCATGACGGCCAACGCTTTCGCCGAGGACAAGGCGCGCTGCCTGGAGGCCGGCATGAACGACTTCATCAGCAAGCCGGTCGATCCGGAGCACCTCTTCCGGGTCTTGCTGAAATGGCTGGCGCGGGGCGCGATATCGCCGAAGGGCGGCGGGGGCCGCTGACCGGGCGGCCGCTTGACCGCCAGGAACGAAAAAGCCCTCCGGCTTGCGCGGGAGGGCCTTTGCGTGGTCAGGGGGCGGGGATCAGTTGATCGTCGCCCACTTGCCGTCCTTGAACTGGTAGAGCGAGATGCCGCCGAAGCGGTTGTCGCCCTTGGCGTCGAAGGCGATGGTGCCGGTGACGCCCTTGAAATTCACCTTCGGCAGCAGCGGCAGGTACTTGGCCGGCTCGACCGAGTTGGCCAGCTTCATGGCTTCGATCAGCGCGTTGGCGGCGTCGTAGGCGTACGGGGCGTAGAGCTGGATGTCGGTGTTGAAACGCTGCTTGAAGCGGTTCTTGAACTCGGCGCCGCCCGGCATCTTGTCGACCGGCAGGCCGGCCTGGGTGCAATAGACATCGCCCGACATGGCCTGGGCGGCGAGCTTGAGCATTTCGCTGGTGCACACGCCGTCGCCGGCGAGGAACTTGGCGTTGATGCCGAGCTGCTTGACCTGCTTGAGCATCGGCGCGCCCTGGGCATCCATGCCGCCGTAGAAGATGGCGTCGGGCTGCTTGCTCTTGATACGGGTGAGCAGGGCGGTGAAGTCGACCGCCTTGTCGTTGGTGTATTCGCGGGCAACGACCTGGACGCCGTGCTTCTTGAGGTTCTCGGCCAGCGCGTCGCCGAGGCCCTGGCCGTAGGCGGTGCGGTCGTCGATGATGGCGATCTTCTTGGCGTTGAGGACGGTGGCGGCGTACTTGGCCATCACCTCGCCCTGCTGGAAGTCGTTGGCGATGACGCGGTAGGCGATCTTCAGGCCCTGCTGGGTGAGCTTCGGGCTGGTGGCCGACGGCGTGATCGCCGGGATGCCGCCCTGTTCATAGACGGCCGCCGCGGGAATCGAGGTGCCCGAGGTGACGTGGCCGACGACGCCCTTGGCGCCGGCGTCGACGATGCGCTGGGCAACGATGGTGGCCTGCCGCGGATCGCCCTGGTCGTCCTCGGCCATCAGTTCGAAACGGACCTTCTGGCCGCCGATGGTGACGCCCTTGGCGTTGGCGTCGTCGAGCGCGAGGCGGGTGCCGAATTCCTCGTCCTTGCCGACGTGGGCGATGGGGCCGGTCAACGGGCCGGCGAAGGCGATCTTGGCAACCGTCTGGGCGTACACGGCGGCCGGTGCCGCCAGGATGCCGAGACTGGCGATGGCGAGAGCAATTGTTTTCATGTGTTGTCCTTGGTGTGTTGTCCGATACCTTCGCGGCGCATGAGCGGCGCGGCCTGCGTGCGCCGACTCAAGAACAGGGATTGTACTGGAAGCGTGCGGGAAGAAAATCGCCGGCCCAAGGTGCCGGCGATTCCAGGCTGGCCGGCACCCGGCCGGCGGCTGGCGCCTACTCGCGGTAGAAGCCAACGCCGATCAGGCTGCCGTTTTCGCGGCGGACGAAGGTGCGCTTGTTTTCCACGGCATTGGTGACCGGGTTGCGCCAGACGTAGTCGACGCTGCCTTCGCCCTTGCCGCGGGCGATTTCGAGCATTTCTTTCACCAGCGGACGGCCTTCCACGTCATGCAGGTCGCTGGCGTCGGTGCCCGTCCATTTCGGGTTCATGCCGTGGGCCTCGAACTTGCCGCTTGCCAGGTTGACGGCGAAGACGTACAGGTCGTCGCGCACGAAGGCGCCGTTGCGGTCGTTGAAGGCGGCCAGCGCCTTGCCCATGCCCTGGCGGCGGATCTGGGCGCTGGCGGCGTCGAGCAGCTTGCGCGCATCGTCGGCGGTGGATCGCGGCGCGTAGTAGCCGACCCCGAGGACGTAGTCGCCGTCGCGGTGCAGCCAGGCATGCTTCGGTTCGACATGGTTGCTCTTGCGGTTGAGCCAGACGTAGCGGATGCGGGCTTCGGCCTGTTTCTCGGTGACCGCGATCATCTCGCGGAAGAGCGGCAGGCCGGAGGCATCGACCGTATCCAGCACGTTCATGCCGACCAGTTCGATCGGCGCGGCGCCATTGGCGACATAGGTCCCCTTGTTGTCGATCACGTAAACGTAGAGGTCTTTCCTGACGAACGGACCGGTACGGTTGTTGAAGGCTTTCCACGACTTTTCGGGGCCGTTGGCCTTCAGGTACTTGACCGCCTGGTCGAACAGGGCGCGGGCCTCGCGCGGCGTGGCGTGGTCGGCGGCAAAGGCGATGGCGCTGGCGGCAGCCAGGCTCAGCGCAGCGAGGGTGCGGCGGATGGGGTGGTGCATGGGCGGGTCTCCGGTTTGGATTGGGTGAGGGTTTTCCTGCGTCGGGTGCGACGCCGGACGGATGGCGGGTTTCCGGCGGTCAGGCGCCGACGGGGCGGTGCATTTCCACCAGGCCGTGGCGGGCGGCAAAGTGAAGCAGCTTGAAGTCGCTGTCCGCGTCGAGCTTCTGGCGGATCAGCGAGAGGTAGTTGAAGATGGTTTTCGGGCTGAGGTGCATGGCGTCGGCGATGTCGCTGGCCGTCTCGCCGTGGGCGAGCAGGCGCAGCACCTCGAACTCGCGCGGGGTCAGCTGGTGCAGCGGGGTCTCGCCATCGACGGCCTCGCCGGCCAGGATGTCGGCAATGTCGGCCGAGAAGGCGCGGCGGCCGGCGGCGACGCGGCGTATGGCGTCGATCACCTCGTCTGGCTCGCAATACTTGGTCAGGTAGCCGTGGGCGCCGCTTTTCAGGGCTTGGGTGACGTGGCCGGCGCTGTCGTGCATGGAGAGCACCAGGATGCGCAGGCCGGGGAGGCGGGCGAGCATGCCGCGGATCGCCTCGATGCCGCTGCTGCCCTTGAGGCTCAGGTCGACCAGCGCGACATCCGGCAGGCTGCGGATGACCAGCGCGTTGGCTTCGTCGGCGCCGGATGCTTCGCCGACCACCTCGAAACCGGGTTCCGCCGACAACAGGCGGCGATAGCCGGTACGGACCACGGCGTGGTCGTCGATCAATACGATGCGTGTCATTCCCTCTCTCCTTCCCTTCCGTTCGCCGTTCCGGCCATCGCCGGCAGTTCGGCCGACAGCCTGAGGCCGCGGCCCGGCAGGCTGTCCAGTTGCAACCGTCCGCCGGCCATTTCCAGCCGCTCGGCCATGCCGAGCAGGCCGCCCCGCCGGGCCGGGCCCGTTTGCGGCAATCCGTCGCCGTCGTCCTCGATGCTCAGCCGCAAGCAGCCGGTATCGGCGACGATGCGGACCGTGCAATGGCGGGCGCCGCTGTGGCGGACGACGTTGGTCAGCGCCTCCTGCAATATCCGGTAAAGCGTCAGTGCCGTCGTCTCATCGACTGCCGGCCAGTGCGCAGGGAGTTCCACTGCAAATTCGATGCCGGTTTCGCGATTCCGCCAGCTGTCCAGCAATTCCCGCAACATGGCGGCCAGCCCCGAGGCGTCCAGGCCGTGCGGGCGCAAGGTCTTGAGCATGGCCCGCAACTGCTCGCCGCTGCGGCGAATGTCGCGCCGCAGGTCGGCCGCGCATTCGGCGACCGCCGTCGCGTCGAGGCGGGCGGCATGGCGTTCGAGGTGGGCGGCGGTGGCGTTGATGGCGGTCAGCGTCTGCCCCATCTCGTCGTGCAGGTCGCGCGCCAGTGCGCGGCGCTCCTCCTCCTGAACCGCGATCAGCTGGCGGGCGAGGGCGCGCTGGGCGGCGCGCGCCTCGCCCAGGGCCGCGGCCAGCCGCTCGATGGCGCCGGCCACCCGGCGGAATTCCCGCAGGGCGAAGGAGGGCAGTGCCGGGTCGGATTCGCCTCGGGCCAGGCGGTGCAGGCCGTCTTCCAGTGCGCGCACCGGCGACAGGGCGCGGTCGGCGGCCCACCACACGGCGAGCAGGGTTGCTCCAGAATAGAGCAACAGGGTGATCAATAATCGAACAGTGTCCCCCAGTCGCTCCTCGATTTCGGAGGCCGGGTTGGGGGCGATGATCAGGCGGTGCGCGCCGACGCGTATCTCGTGCCCGGCGCCGCTCTCCGGGACCAGGCCGAGGCGCGCCAGGAGCGGCGGGGCTTCCGGCACGGCCGGCGTATCGACGCTGCGCATGCTGAGATGCCGCAGGTCGGCGTCGGCCAGGCGTTGCGGCAGGTCGGGCGCGGCGCCGTCGGCGGCGAGCAGCACCTCGACCAGGCGCGACGACGCGGCGACCTCCGCCCCGATGTCGGCGCGCAGGGAGTGCAGCTGGACGATCAGGGTCATCGCCAGCAGGCCGCCGAGCAACAGGCCGAGCCAGCCGAGCAGGCGGCGACGCAGATCCATGGGGTCTCCTCATCGGTTGTTTGGGCAAGGCATTGCAGGTTCCGTACCTGCGTTCCGGGCTTGTCGCCGAAGTCCGGGAATTTTTCCCGGTTGGCGGGGGATCGTCTCCCGGGACGAAGCAGCGGGCGCCCTCCTAGACTGGCCTCACCTGCCGGCAAAAGCGGGCAGCCCCCACGGGGACGATACGAACACCTATCCGGAGACAAGGAAGAACATGAAAAATACGCACTGCCCCTCCCGCCTGACGCTGCTCGCCGCCCTGGTCGCGGCGACGGTCTGCACCCCCGCGCTGGCCGGTAAAACGGTGAGCTGGGAGGACATCCTCAACGACGACAAGACGCCGCAGGACGTGCTCTCCTACGGTCTGGGCCTCAAGGCGCAGCGCCACAGCACGCTGGCCAAGGTCAATACGAAGAACGTCGACAACCTGGTCCCGGCCTGGAGCTTCTCCTTCGGCGGCGAAAAGCAGCGCGGCCAGGAGGCGCAGGCGCTGGTGCACGACGGCGTGATCTACGTCACCGCGTCGTACTCCCGCCTGTTCGCCATCGATGCCCGCAGCGGCAAGCGCCTGTGGGAATACGAGGGGCGTCTGCCGGACGACATCCGGCCCTGCTGCGACGTGGTTAATCGGGGCGCCGCGATCTACGGCGACAAGGTCTACTTCGGCACGCTCGATGCCAGCATCGTCGCGCTCAACAAGGACACCGGCAAGGTCGTCTGGAAAAAGAAATTCGGCGACCACAAGGTCGGCTACACGATGACCGGCGCGCCCTTCGTCGTGAAGGACCAGAAGAGCGGCAAGGTGCTGCTGGTGCACGGCTCGTCGGGCGACGAATTCGGCGTCGTCGGCTGGCTGTTCGCCCGCGATCCCGATACCGGCGAGGAAGTCTGGGCGCGGCCGATGGTCGAAGGCCACATGGGCCGCCTGAACGGCAAGGAGAGCACGACCACCGGCGACCCCAAGGCGCCGTCCTGGCCGCGCGACAAGGATGGCCAGCTGGTCGAGGCCTGGCAGCACGGCGGCGGCGCCCCGTGGCAGACCGCCAGCTACGACGTGGACCGCAACATGGTGGTCATCGGCTCCGGCAACCCGGCGCCGTGGAACACCTGGCACCGCACCGCCGAAGGCGACGATCCGCGCAACTGGGACAGCCTGTTCACCTCCGGCCAGGCCTATGTCGATGCCAGCACCGGCGAGCTCAAGGGCTTCTTCCAGCACACCCCGAACGACGCCTGGGACTTCTCCGGCAACAACTCGGTCGTCCTCTTCGAATACAAGGACCCGAAGACCGGCAGGCTGGTCAAGGCCTCGGCGCACGCCGACCGCAACGGCTTCTTCTTCGTCACCGACCGGGAGAAACTGACCAACGGCGCCGGCTACCCGAACAAGCCGACCTCGCTGATCGGCGCCTGGCCGTTCGTCGAAGGCATCACCTGGGCCAAGGGCTTCGACCTCAAGACCGGCAAGCCGATGATCGTCGACGGGCAGCATCCGCCGAAGCCGAAGGAGGGCGCCGAAAAGGGCGATTCCATCTTCGTCTCGCCGCCTTTCCTCGGCGGCACCAACTGGATGCCGATGAGCTACAGCCCGCAGACCGAGCTGTTCTACATCCCGGCCAACCACTGGGCGATGGACTACTGGACCGAAAAACTGACCTACAAGGCCGGTTCCGCCTATCTCGGCCAGGGCTTCCGCATCAAGCGCCTGTTCGACGACCACGTCGGCACACTGCGCGCCATCGATCCGAAGACCGGCAAGATCGCCTGGGAGCACAAGGAGAAGTTCCCGCTCTGGGCCGGCACCCTGACCACCGCCGGCGGCCTGGTGTTCACCGGCACCTCGGACGGCTACGTCAAGGCCTTCGACGCGAAGAACGGCAAGGAACTGTGGAAGTTCCAGACCGGTTCCGGCGTGGTTTCCGTGCCCATCACCTGGGAGATGGACGGCGAGCAGTACCTCGGCATCCAGTCCGGCTATGGCGGCGCCGTGCCGCTGTGGGGCGGCGACATGGCCGACCTGACCAAGCAGGTCACCCAGGGTGGCTCGATGTGGGTGTTCAAGCTGCCGAAGATGGCGAAGAAGTAAGTCTCCCCCGCGCCGCGAGCGACCTTTCCCCGCTCCCGGCGTTGTCGCGGCGGGGCCGGTGCGGCATGGACACCGGCCCCGTCACTCCGTTCGCCCAAGACGTCACTCTCACTCGGGAGCTGCATGCGATGCGTCTTCTGCTCGTCGTCACCCTCTTGCTTCGCCTGTCGACCGCCCTGGCGCAGGAAAGCGCCGACCCCCCGGTCATCAACGGCTGCGCCATCTGGCCGCACGCCCAATGCCGCGGGGCCGACCTGCGCCACGCCAATCTGGCCGGCAGGAATCTGGCCGGCGCCGACTTCGCCGGGGCCAATCTGGCGCGCGCCAACCTGACCGGCGCCAACCTGGCCGGCGCCAACTTCGACGGGGCCGATCTGACGGCCGCCAAACTCAACAAGGCCGCCGCGCCGACGGCCACCTTCCGGCGCGCCCGGCTGGTCGGCGCCGACCTCGAGTTCGCACGCCTGTTCAGGGCCGATTTCAGCGATGCCGACCTGAGCGCCGCCAATCTGGAGGCGGCCAAGGCCAACTTCGCCTGGTTCCGCGGCGCCCGCCTGACCAACGCCAACCTGCAGGAAGCCAAGATGTTTACCGTCAACCTGCGCGGTGCCGACCTGAGTGGCACCTTCCGCCGCTTTGCCGTCTTCCAGGAGGCGGATTTCGAGGGCTGCACCGGCTGCCCGGACCCCAAGGACTGGTAATGCGCCCACTCACGAAACTCGCCGCCTGCCTGCTTGTTCTTGTCGCCAACCCGCTGTTCGCCGGCGAGGTCGCGCTCGCCCCCACGGTCGATGCCGGCCGCCTGCCTGCGCTCGGCAGCTCATGGCTGGCGGCCAACCCCTACCGCGCCCGGCCGGTCGCCGACGAAGCCCTGGCCATCGGCCGCGACGCCTACAACCAGGCCTGCGCCCGCTGCCACGGCCGTGACGCCAGCACCAATGCCGCCCCGGCTCCCGACCTGCGCAACCTGAACCGCAGTTGCCGGCGCATCGAAGATGACGAACTCAAGGCCTGGTGCCTGCGCGACAACGACGCCTATTTCGCGAAAACCGTGCGCCACGGCAAGGTCATCGTCGGCGTCACCCACATGCCGCCGTGGGAAGGCGTGTTGCCGCAAGAGCTGGCCTGGGCCATCCAGTTGTTTGTCGAGCGCCAGGCCGCGGGCAAACCGTGAGACTGGCGGTCAACGCAAAAAAACGGCCCGCCTGCCGAAGCAGACGGGCCGTTGGGGTGGGGCGGCGAGCCGCCCCGGGGAGAGACCGTTTAGCCCTTGTGCAGCTTGAACACCCACACGGAACCGCCCTGTTCGAGGTAGTTCACGCGCTTGGCGACGTCGCCGCCCCACAGCGGCACGGCGCCGCCCCAGCCGGTGGTGACGGCGATCATCTGCTCGCCATCCTGTTCCCAGCTGACCGGCGGTGCGACGATGCCGGTGCCGGTCTGGAAGGACCACAGTTCCTTGCCGGTCTTGGCGTCGACGCCCTTGAGGAAGCCTTCCGGGGTGCCGTAGAAGATCAGGCCGCCGGCGGTGGTCAGCACGCCACCCCAGAGCGGGGCGTAGTTCTTGTTTTCCCAGACGATCTTGCCGGTGGCGGGATCGACGGCGCGCAGCACGCCGATATGGTCGTCGTGGATGGCCTTGATGGTGAAGCCGGCGCCGAGGTAGGCGGCGCCCTTCTTGTAGGCGACCGGTTCGTTCCAGATGTCCATCGACCACTCGTTGGCCGGCACGTAGAACAGGCCGGTCTGCGGGCTGTAGGCCATCTGCTGCTGGTTCTTGCCGCCGAGGAAGGACGGGGCTGAGAAGACGACCTTGCCCTTCTTGCCGTCGGCTTCGTCAGCCGGGTTGCCCGGGCGGCCGTCGGCCGTGTAGTTCGGGCGGCCGGTTTCGAGGTTGAAGCCGGTGGCCCAGGTGATCTTCTTGACGAAGGGGAAGGCGTTGAGCAGCTTGCCGTTGGTGCGGTCGTTGACGAAGAAGAACCCGTTGCGGTCGGCCTTGCCGCCGGCCTTGATGATCTTGCCCGTCTTCGGATCCTTGTAGTCGAAGGAGACGAATTCGTTCACGCCGTCGAAGTCCCAGCCGTCGTGCGGGGTGTTCTGGTAGTGCCAGGCGATCTTGCCGGTGTCGGCGTCGATGGCCACGGTGGAGGACGAGAATAGGTTGTCGCCCGGGCGCAGGTGGCTGTTCCACGGGGCCGGGTTGCCGGTGCCGGCGAAGATCAGGTTGGTTTCCGGATCGTAGGTGGCGCCGTTCCAGGTCGCCGCGCCGCCGGTCTTCCACAGGTCGCCGGTCCACGTCGCGTTGGTCGTGCCGGAGATGCCGTTCTCGACCTTTTCGCCGTCCTTCCAGGCGTAGCCCATGTGGCCTTCGACGGTCGGGCGGGTCCAGATCAGCTTGCCGGTCTTCGGGTCGCGCGCATCGATGCGGCCGACGACGCCGAATTCGCCGCCGGAGACGCCGGTGATCAGCTTGCCCTTGGCGATGATCGGGGCGGCCGTGGCGGAGTAGCCGGCGGCGTAGTCTTCAAGCTTTTCCTTCCAGACGACCTTGCCGGTGTCCTGGTTCAGGGCGACCAGCTGGGCGTCCAGCGTGGCGAAGATGACCAGGTTGTCGTACAGGGCGGCGCCGCGGTTGATCACGTCGCAGCAGGGCATGATGCCGTCCGGCAGGCGGTGCTCGTACTTCCACAGCTTCTTGCCGGTCTTGGCGTCCATGGCGAACAGGCGGCTGTAGGAGGCGGTGACGAACATCTTGCCGTTGTGGATCACCGGCTGCGATTCCTGGCCGCGCTGCTTCTCGCCGCCGAAGGACATCGACCAGGCCGGTACCAGGTTCTTCACCGACTTGGTGTTGATCTGGGTGCTCGTGCTGTAGCGCTGGCCCTGGGTCCCGAGGCCGAAGCTGACGACGTCGCCTTTGGTGGTCGCATCGTTCAGGATGTCCGCGTCGGTGACGACGGCGGACGCCTGACCGCCCGCCAGCAAGGCAGCGGCGAGCAGGGCGATGGTGCTCCGCTTGAAGGGGGTATGTCTGTGCATGGATTGTCTCCTTGGTTATCCAATTGGTTCCGGCCAGCCGTTTCCGGGTGGTCGGAGAGTCCCGCCGGCGTGCCGCCTTCCTTTCCCTGAATCGGCGCACTGGCGGGATGGGTGTTTGCAAGGCCTGTGCCAAGCCTCCGTTGTCGCCGGGATCGCCCGTTTGGCGCGGATGCGCGGCTGAATCCCCGGCCCGGCGGGTTGAACACTTGTGTCTTGATGTGCTGCTTCAAATGTCACCAGCTGCTCCAAAGTTGCACACCCGTTTGCCGGCGATGCCGTGGCGGTCTCGCGCCGGGCTGCCGAAACCCCGTGTACCGGGCGGTTTGGCGCGATGCCTGGCGGATTGGCACGGCGCTTGCACAAGAGTTTCGCAAACAGCCCGCAGGGCGGATTGGAGCGAGACACGATGAAATATCCCCTGACCATTGCGGCCATTGCGCTGGCGGCCCTGATGTCGCCGGCCGAGGCGGCCGCCATGAAGGAAAGCGGCGACCCGCTCGCGTCGGCGCGCTGGGCCGACATGGAGAAGGTTTTCCTGGCCGGCTCCCCGGTCCTCTTCGATCCGCGCGTCAAGGTCACGGCGCCGTCCACCGCCGAGAACCCGATGCAGGTGCCGGTCACCGTCGACGCCACGGCGCTCAAGGGCATCGTCGAAGTGGTGGTCTTCGCCGACTTCAATCCCATCGTCCAGGTGCTGCGCTTCTTCCCGGAGGAGGCGCCAGCCTACCTCGGCTTCCGCGTCAAGCTGCAGCAGTCCACCCCGGTCCGGGCCGCCGTGCGTACCGCCGACGGCGTCTGGCATGTCGGCGGCACCTGGGTGGAGACCATGGGCGGCGGCTGCACCGCGCCGTCGGCCGCCGCCGCGTCGCCGGAATGGCAGAAGCGGCTGAACGAGGTCACCGGCCGCCAGTGGTCGCAGGGGCCCAATGCCGGCCGGGTCCGCCTGCGCATCGTCCATCCCATGGATACCGGGCTGGTCGCCGGAACGCCGGCCTTCCACATCGAGGAAATCAACTTCACCGACGCCGCCGGCAAGCGCCTGATGCGCGTGCAGACCTACGAGCCGGTCAGCGAGAACCCGGTGTTCACGCTGCATCGCGGGGCGGTCGACGGCATCCTCGAAGCCAGCGGCCGCGACAACAACGGCAACGTCTTCCGGGCGCGGATCGAGCAATGAAGCGCCTGCTCTTCGTCCTGCTCGCGCTGCTCGCCGGCGGCCTCGGCGCCGACGACTTCGACTATCGCCTGGTCGCGCAGCCGGTGGCCGGGGACGTCTATGCCTTCATCGGCAAGACCGAGGATTTCGACACCGTCAACGGCGGCAACATCGTCAATACCGGTTTCATCGTCGGGGCGGAGGGCATCGTCGTCATCGACAGCGGCCCGTCGCTGCGCTACGGCCAGCAGATGCGCCAGGCCATCGCCCGGGTCAGCGCCAAGCCGGTGCTGCTGGTCATCAATACCCATCATCATCCCGACCACTTCCTCGGCAACCAGGCCTTCGCCGACGTGCCGATCGGCGCCCTCGCCGACACGCGCCAGGGCATCGCCCGGGACGGCGACGCCTTTGCCGAGAACCTGTTCCGGATGAGCGGCAACTGGATGAAGGGCACCGAGGTGCAGGTGCCGAACCGCACGCTGGCGGCCGGCAGGCTCGCGGTGGCCGGGCGTTCGCTGCGCCTGGTGGCGCTCGACGGGCACACCGGGGCCGATCTGGTGGTCGTCGACGAGGCGAGCGGCGTGCTGTTCGCCGGCGACCTGGTCTTCAACGGCCGGGCGCCGACCACGCCGCATGCCGACGTCGGGCACTGGCACGCCGCCCTCGACCGCCTGGAGCAGCTGACCCGCGAATCCGGTTTCGCCGCGCTGGTTCCCGGTCACGGCGCCGTCGCCCGCGATGCCGCGCCGATCCGCCAGACCCGCGACTGGCTGAACTGGCTGACGGACGGCCTGCGCCAGTCGGCGCGGGCCGGGCTGGACATGAACGAGGTGCTGGCCCGGCCGCTGCCGGCCGTTTACGACGGCTTGCCGATGGGCGCCGCCGAATACCGCCGTTCGGTCGGCCACCTGTTCCCGGCCTTCGAGCAGGACGCGCTGGAGCCCGGCCGGTGAACGCCCTGGAGAAGCGTCGCTTCCGGATCATCCTGGGCTGCTCGGCGCTGCTCCATGGCGCGCTGTTCGCCCTGCTTTCGGTGCAGCGCACGCCGTCCGCGACACCGGTCATCCAGGCCTCGATCCGCCTGGTCGACGTTGCCGCCGCCGGCTCGCCCGCCGCGCCGGCGGCGACCATGCCCTCCGCGACCCGGCCGGTTGCGCCGCGTATCGAGCCGCAAGCCGCGCCGCGTCCGGGCAGGATGGCCCAGCCGGCACGGGCACCGGTCGCCGCTCCGGCTGCCGCCGCGGCACAGCCCGATCCGCTGCCGGTGCCGGCCGTTGCCGCCGTGGCCGGCACGGCTGTCGCCGAAGCGCCGCGTCCGACGGTGGCCGCGGCTGCTCCGGCAACGGCGGCACCCGCCCAGTCCGACGTGCTGGCCGGCTATCGCCAGCGCCTGACCGAGCTCTTCGCGCGCGGCTACGAATACCCCCGCATCGCCGCCATGCGCGGCTGGGAGGGCGAGGTGCGCCTGCGCCTGAAAGTCGCCCGCCGGGGCAACCTGCTCGGCGTCCATCTGGATCGTTCGAGCGGTTTCGAGGTGCTCGACCAGCACGCGCTGGCCCTGCTCGAAGGTCACGGCAACCTGCCTCCCCTACCCGAGGGATTGGAAGGCAGCGAAATCCTGGTCATCGTTCCCATCAACTACAAACTCAGAAAAACAACATGAAAAGACAAATCCATCAACCGACGTTGCTCGCCGTCGCGCTCGCCTCCGCCTTTGCCCCCGCCTGGGCGCAGCAGACCGTGACCACGGCCACCGTCGAGGTCGTCGGCACCACGCCGCTGGCCGGCATCGGCGTGCCGCGCCTGCACCTGCCGACCAATGTCCTGTCGCTCGACGACCGCCGGCTGGAGGAAATCGAGAGCCTGAACATCGCCGAGCAGCTGCAGCGCCAGGCGCCGGCGGTGACGATCAACGAAACCCAGGGCAATCCCTTCCAGGCCGACCTCAACTACCGCGGCTTCACCGCCTCGCCTCTGCTCGGCACGGCGCAGGGGCTGTCGATCTACGTCGACGGCGTGCGCGTCAACGAACCCTTCGGCGATACCGTGAACTGGGACCTGATCCCCCATTCGGCGATCGCCGGCATCGACCTGATTCCCGGTTCCAACCCGGCTTTCGGCCTCAACACGTTGGGCGGCGCGCTGGCCATCCGCACCAAGAGCGGCTTCTCGCACCCCGGCGGCAAGCTCGAAGTGTCCGGCGGCAGCTTCGGGCGCAGCAACACCGAGCTGGCGTGGGGCGGCAACAACGGCACCGTCGGCTGGTACGCCGCCGGCGACTGGTTCCGCGAGGATGGCTGGCGCGATTACTCGCCGTCGGACGTCAAGCAGTTCTTCGGCAAGCTGTCTTTCCGCAACAGCGCCGGCGAGGCCGACCTGACCCTGACCCAGGCGCGCAGCCGGCTGATCGGCAACGGCCTGGTGCCGCAGTCCCTGCTTTCCGAGCGCCGCGAGGCGATCTTCACCCACCCCGACCGGACGCGCAACGACCTCACCCAGCTCGGCCTCAACGGCAAGCTGTGGCTGGGCGACAGCCAGAGCCTGAGCGGCAACGTCTACGTCCGCAAGACGCGCACCCGCACGCTGAACGGCGACATGAACGACGACTACGAGGATGCCTGGGCGAGCGATCCGACCACCCCGAGCGGCGCCCATAACCGCACGCAGACCCGGCAGCTGGGCACCGGCGCGGCGGCGCAGTGGAACCTGACGACCCAGGCGCACCAGCTGGCGCTCGGCGCCTCGTGGGACCAGGCCCGCATGCGCTTCGTGCAGACGCAGCAGCTCGGCGCGCTGGACGACTCGCGCGGCATCGGCAACCTGCTCGCCGAGAACGAGGAAAACCGGCTGTGGGGCACCACCCGCACCGCCAGCCTGTTCGCCACCGATACCTGGTCGATCACCCCCGCACTGCACCTGACGGCCTCGGCGCGCTACAACATGAGCCGGGTCACCACCCACGACGAGCACAACCCGAACCCGCCCAACCTCGACGGCGACCACAGCTACCGCAAGCTCAACCCGGCCCTCGGCCTGAGCTGGCAGGTGCTGCCGGCGCTCAACGCCTACGCCGGCTTCAGCCAGGGCAACCGCATCCCGACCCCGATCGAACTCGGCTGCGCCGACCCGGCCAACCCGTGCACCCTGCCCAACTCGATGGCCGCCGACCCCTATCTCAAGCAGGTCGTCTCGCGCACGCTGGAAGCCGGCCTGCGCGGCAATCTGGCCGGCGGCACGCAGTGGAACGCCGGCGTCTACCGCACCCTGAACACCGACGACATCCTGTTCGTCGGCACCTCGACCAGCGCCGGCTACTTCACCAATTTCGGCAAGACGCAGCGCCAGGGCTTCGAACTCGGCCTCAACGGCAGCCTGCACGCCGTCGACTGGTTCGCCAGCTACAACTGGCTGCACGCCACCTTCCGCTCCGATGCCTGCCTGCTCGCCGGGAACAACAGCACGCGCGGCACGGCGGCGGAATGCACCGGCGCCGGCCAGGATGACGAGATTTTCGTGAAAAAAGGCAACCGCCTGCCCGGCCTGCCCGAGCACAGCGTCAAGCTCGGCCTGACCTGGCGGACGACCGACTGGCTGCGCGTCGGCGGCGACGTCCAGGCTTTCTCCAGCCAGTATGTGCGCGGCAACGAGAACAACCAGCACCAGAGCGGCACCTTCACCGATGCGCTGGGCAACACGCGCACCTTCGACGGCCCGGGCAAGGTCGGCGGCTACGCCATCCTCAACCTCAACGCCGAGGCCAGGCTGGGCGGCGGCTGGCAGCTCTTCGCCAAGATCAACAACGTGCTCGACCGCCGCTACGCGACGGCCGGCGCGCTGGCCGAGAACCCCTTCGTCGCCGGCAGCTTCCAGGTCGATCCCAACGACTGGCGGCGCCAGACCTTCGTCGCGCCGGGCGCGCCGCGCGCCGCATGGCTGGGCGTGCGCTACATCTTCGGCGGCAAGTGACCATGATGCGGCCGTTTCCGCTCCCCGCGCTGCGCCAGGCCGGCCTGCACACCCGCGTCGGCCTGGTCCTCTGCGCGCTGGCGGCCAGCCTGCTGCTGGTGCTCGGCGGCCTGTGGCTGCACGCCACGCGCAACGCCGTGCATGAAGAGGTCGAGGCGGCGACGCGGGTATCGGAACAGTGGCTGAAGGTGGTGATCGGCGAGTTGCAGGCGCTGCCGCCGGGCGCCCGCGGCGAACGCCTGCTCGCCGTGGCGGCAGGCATCGGCCGGGTGCGGGCCAACGTGCTCGAGCTGCGCGATGCCGACGGCCAGTTGCGCCATGTCTCGCCGCCATCGACCTACAAGGCCGGGCGCGAGGCGCCGGCGTGGTTCGCCGGGCTGCTGGCCAGCCCGCTGCCACCGCGACACCTGGGCGTGGACGGCTACCGGCTGAGCCTGCTGCCGGATTCGTCGCGGGCGGTGCTCGACGCTTGGGACGAGCTGCTGGGCATGGCCGGCTGGGCGCTGCTCTTCCTGGCTGCCCTGTTCGCCGGCGTGCGCCAGGCCCTGGGCCGGGCGCTGCGGCCGCTCGACCAGGTCATGCAGGCGCTGGACCGCACCGGCAGCGGCCGTTTCGATACGCGGCTGCCGCAGTTCGCTGCGCCGGAGCTCGGCCGCCTGGCGCGGGCCTTCAACGGCATGGCCGATCGCCTGAAGGCGGCGGTGGACGACAACGTCCGGCTCGAGACGGCGAGGGAAGTGGCCGAGCAGATGCGCAACCGGCTCGAGGACGAGCGTCGCGCCGAGCGCGAGAGCATCGCCCGCGAACTGCACGACGAGCTGGCGCAGGGCATCACGGCGGTGCGTGCGCTGGGCGGCGCCATCGTGCAGCGCACCGCGGAGCAGCCGGCGCTGCACGGTCACGCGCAGAGCATCGTCGCGGTGACCGGCGAGATGCAGGACGGGGTCCGGCGCATCCTGCATCGCCTGCGTCCCGACGCGGACGACCTGTCCGTGCGCCTGGCGCGGTGCGTCGAGGCGTGGCGCCGGCAGCACGGCATCGCGCTGGACAGCCGGATTTCGCTGCCCGATGGCGGCGTCGACGACGAGCTGGCACAGGCTGTGCTCAGGATCGTCCAGGAAGGGCTGACCAATGTCGTCCGCCACGCCCAGGCCAGCCGGGTCGAGCTGGCGGTACAGGCGGGCGATGCGGAACTGCGGGTGCGCCTGGCCGACAACGGCCGCGGCGCCGGCCGGGGGCCGTCGGGGCAGGCCGGTTGCGGCCTGGGCCTGCTCGGCATGCGCGAACGGGTCGCCCTGTTGGGCGGCCATCTGGAATTCACCAGCCCGGCAGGGGGCGGCTTCGTTTTCGAGGCCCGCCTGCCGGTCAATGCAAGGAGTGTGGTGTCATGAATCTGCAAGGAACCCGCGTGCTGCTGGCCGACGACCATGCGATGGTCCGCCTCGGCTTTCGTCTCCTGCTCGAAGGGGCCGGCGCCGAGGTCGTCGCCGAGACCGACAACGGCGAGAGCGCCGTGCGTCTGTACGCCGAGTGCAATCCCGACGTGGTGGTGATGGACGTGTCGATGCCGGGCATCGGCGGCCTGGCCGCGCTGGAGCGGCTGCTGGTGTGGGACGGCAAGGCGCGCGTGCTGATGCTCTCGGCGCATCACGACGACATCGTGCCGGTGCGCGCCCTCAAGCTCGGCGCGCGCGGCTACCTGTGCAAGCGGGCGTCGCCGGACGAGTTCCTGCGGGCGGTCGGCGAGGTGCGCCGCGACCGCCGCTACCTCGATCCCGAACTGGCCCAGGCAGTGGCCCTGGCGCAGCTGTCGGGCTCGGCCAACCCGGTCGAGTCGCTGACCGAGAAGGAGCTCGCCGTCTTCCTGAAGCTGGCCGAGGGCCGCTCGGTCAACGACGTGGCGAGCGACTTCTGCCTCAGCCCGAGCACGGTCGGCACGCATCTCTATCACATCAAGCAGAAACTCAACGTGCAGAATGCCGCCGAGCTGACGCTGGTCGCCGTGCGCAACGGCCTGATCGAATCCTGAGCGGAGCAGCGGTGACCGCCGATCTCTTGTATCCCGAAGTGAAACCGCGCTGTGCGCGGCGCATTGCCGTCGGCGACGGCCATTACCTGTACGTCGAGGAGGTCGGGCCGGCCGACGGCCTGCCGGTGCTCTTCCTGCACGGCGGCCCGGGTAGCGGCTGCACTCCGGCGCAGCGCCGGCTGTTCGACCCGCAGCGCTTCCGCGCGGTGCTCGTCGACCAGCGCGGCGCCGGGCGCAGCCAGCCGCTGGGCGCCCTGAACGAAAACACCACGGCCGACCTGGTCGCCGACCTGGAAATCGTCCGCGAGGCGCTGGGCATTCCGGCGTGGATCGTCTTCGGCGGCTCGTGGGGCAGCCTGCTGGCGCTGGCCTACGCCCAGATCTACACCGAGCGCGTGCTCGGGCTGGTCCTGCGCGGTATCTTTCTCGGCTCGCAGGCCGAAATCGCCTCGTATGTCGGCGGCGAGAATCCGGGCGCCCACCAGGCCTGGCACGCCTTCTCGCGGGGGCTGGGGGCGGCGGCCTCCGGCGATCTCCTGGCCGCCTGCGCGGCGCGCGTGCTCGGCGAAGATGCCGGCGAGGCCGAGCGCGCCGGCCGGACCTGGCTGGACTACGAGCGCGCCCTGCTCGGCGAGGCGCCGCTCGGCCGCTCGCCCGACGCCCGGGAAACGGCCAAGGTGCGCATCCAGATGCATTACCTGTCGCGGCACTGCTTCCTGGCGCCGGGGCAGCTGCTGGCCGGCGTCGAGCGCCTGCGCCACCTGCCGGCGGCCATCGTGCAGGGGCTGTCCGACCCGGTCTGCCCTCCGAAGAATGCCGATGCGCTGCACCACGCCTGGCCGGAGGCGACCTGGTTCCCGGTGTCGAATGCCGGCCACGGCGGCCTGTCGCCGCCCATCGCCCGGGCCTGCATCAAGGCGCTGGGCTGGGTTGCCGAGTGTATCGAGGTGGTCGGCTGATACCGGAGAAGGTTCGGTGTCGGGGATGACCTTCTGTTGGCGAAGATCCTGTGGCATCTATTCGTATCGTTGCTGCCTGCCCGTTGAAGCGGCTTGGCGGGCGAGTTAATTTGTTCCATAATCATTTTTGAGCAACGGGTGTTAATTTAAATTGATTTGACGCGGTTCTGGCTGAATGAATGCCGGCTCCTTGCTTGCGTAATCGTTTTTGAGCAAGCGAAAGCGCCATTCTCAGGAGACGCTACATGGACGGACTACCGACACAACTGATTGGTTCTGCCTGGCTGGCGCAGACCTACGACGTGATGCCGCTGGGGAGGCCGCCTGTGCTCAGTCAGATCGGGGGGCGGCGCGCGACCCAGGTCGACAACGGTTTCCGTTCGGAGGTCTACACGGAGGCCATGCGACCCGCCGCAGAACCGGCGGCACACCTGCAGTTTCACCTTCGTCACGAGATACCCCACCTGGAGTTCCTCGCTCGCCTCTTCAGGCGAAGCGGTCCGGATTTCGTTCAAGCCTGGGTCATGGCCGAACCGACCGGGCAGTATGCCCGTCGGGCCGCCTTCCTGTACGAGTGGCTGACGGGAGAGACGCTGGTGGTGCCGGAGCGCCTGGGGGGGAATTACATCGATGCCATTGACGACACCAAACTGGTGGCGGCATCACCCGACCGGGTCGTCAAAGTGCAGCGCTGGCGGGTGAATGACAACCTGCCGGGGGACCGGAATTTTTGCCCCATGGTGGTCAAGACCGACGCGGTAAATCGAGCTGCCAGTCTGGACGTGCCGCGCCTGTTCGGGGAACTGACCGCCGAGTTTGGCGAAGACCTGCTGATGCGAGCGGCAGTCTGGATGACGTTGCGGGAGAGCAAAGCAAGCTTTGCCATCGAAGGAGAAGCCGATCGGGCAGGGCGGGTACAGCGGTTTGCGGATGTGATGGCGCGGCGCACCGGTCAGGGGGATTTACCGTTCAGTAATACCGCGTTGGCCGGGTTGCAGCGAGAAATCCTGGGCGATCGGACAACGATTACCCATTTCGGGATACGCCAGTCTCCCGTGTTCGTCGGTGAGACTCTGCGCTACCAGGAGGTCGTGCACTACGTGGCGCCACCGGCTGACGAGGTCGCCGCGATGCTGGACGGGCTGCGGGCATTCCTCGAAAAAACGCAAGGTCAGTCGCCCGCGATGCGTAGCGCAGTGGCGGCTTTCGGCTTTGTTTACATCCATCCGCTGGCCGATGGAAACGGCCGTGTGCATCGCTTCCTGGTCAACGACATCTTGCGTCGTGATGGCGTGATTCCGGAGCCTGTGATTCTGCCCGTATCCGCCGTCATCACGGATGACGCCGGGGAGCGGCGCGGCTATGACCGGGTGCTGGATGAGGTGTCCAAGCCCCTGATACAGGCCGTGCGGGAGCAGATCGTGTTCGAGCCAGTGCGGACTACCTACCAGGATGGCGTGGTGTCGAATTTCGCCTTCCACGGTGCCGAACAGGCCAGGCCGCTG
>NZ_CAMFKO010000031.1 GCF_945957265.1 uncultured Dechloromonas sp. | reverse complement strand
CCAACCTGATGAGCCTCGGCGCTCTTGACTTCGGGATCATCATCGATGGTGCAGTTGTCATTGTAGAGAACTGTGTTCGCCGTTTGGCCCATGCCCAGGCACATCACGGGCGACCGTTGACCCGGACCGAGCGCTTCCACGAAGTCTTTACCGCTTCGAAAGAGGCTCGCCGAGCGCTGCTATTCGGTCAGCTCATCATCATGATCGTCTATCTGCCGATCTTCGCGCTGACCGGGGTCGAAGGAAAAATGTTCCATCCCATGGCCTTCACCGTAGTCACCGCGCTCGTAGGTGCCATGATCCTCTCCGTCACCTTCATTCCCGCTGGCGTTGCACTGTTCATTGGTGAAAAGGTGGATGAAAAGGAAAATTTCCTGATGCGGGCAGCCAAGCGCTGGTATGAGCCAGTTCTGGCTGGCGTCATGGCGAACAAGCCGGTGGTGCTGGTCTTCACGGCGGTCATGGTTCTTCTCTCAGGCTTGGTCGCTACGCGCATGGGGAGCGAATTCGTACCGAGCCTGAATGAAGGCGACTTCGCGATTCAGGCACTGCGTATTCCGGGAACCAGCCTTTCGCAGTCAGTGGCCATGCAGCAACAGTTGGAAAAGCGGCTCAAGGCGGAGTATCCGGAAATCGACAGGATTTTCGCGAGAACCGGGACGGCCGAAATCGCCTCAGATCCGATGCCACCCAATATTTCGGATGGCTACATCATGTTGAAACCTGAAGCGCAATGGCCAGAGCCACGGAAATCTCGGGACGAACTGCTGGCCGCTATCCAAAAAACCGTTGGAAAACTGCCGGGGAATACCTATGAGTTTTCCCAACCGATCCAATTGCGTTTCAATGAGTTGATCTCCGGTGTACGCAGCGATGTTGCCATCAAAATATTCGGTGATGACATGGATGTTATGAACGATACGGCCAGCAAGATTTCCGCTGTATTGGAGAAAATCCCAGGCGCTTCCGAGGTCAAGATCGAGCAGACGACGGGCTTGCCTATGCTGACCGTGAATATTGACCGGGACAAAACGGCGCGCTACGGACTCAATATTGGTGATGTCCAGGATGCGATCTCGACAGCGATTGGTGGTCGAGAGGCTGGAACCATGTTTGAAGGTGACCGACGCTTCGATATTGTCGTACGTTTGCCGGATAGCCTGCGTTCGGATCTCGAATCGTTAAAGCGTTTGCCGATTGCTTTGCCGAAGGGGGCTTCCGCTGGCAACGGGGTTGATGTACGTACGACCTACATCCCATTGGGGGAAGTCGCCAGTCTCGAGCTCGCACCGGGTCCGAACCAAGTTAGCCGGGAAAACGGCAAGCGTCGCGTTGTTGTTAGTGCCAATGTTCGGGGACGAGATATCGGCTCCTTTGTTGGCGAGGCGCAGAGCCGTCTAGCCGAGGTCAAGATTCCGAGCGGCTACTGGACGGCCTGGGGTGGAACTTTTGAACAACTGGAGTCTGCCTCGAAACGTCTCAAAATTGTGGTGCCCGTGGCCTTGCTGTTGGTATTCACGCTGCTGTTCGCGATGTTCGGGAACGTGAAAGATGGGCTGCTGGTGTTTACCGGCATTCCGTTTGCGCTGACAGGCGGCATTGTCGCACTCTGGCTAAGGGACATTCCGCTCTCGATCTCGGCAGGCATCGGTTTTATCGCCTTGTCCGGTGTGGCGGTACTGAACGGCTTGGTGATGATTTCCTTCATCCGTAATTTACGTGAAGAGGGGCGCTCTTTGGATGATGCCATTCACGAAGGGGCGCTGACTCGATTGCGCCCCGTGCTGATGACGGCATTGGTCGCCTCGCTCGGTTTTGTCCCCATGGCGATTGCAACAGGTACCGGTGCGGAAGTCCAACGCCCGCTTGCCACCGTGGTGATTGGTGGAATCCTGTCGTCGACGGCGCTGACGCTTCTCGTGTTGCCGCTTCTATATCGCCTTGCTCACGGCAAAGATGCCGATGAGGAGGACTTCACGAAATCGATAGACGAGCCATCTGAGGCCTAGCGTTTTCTGTTCGTGACCGGGGGCTCCGTGCCAGATTCGGCATAAACCGTCGGTCACCCATTCTTCCACTCAACTACGGAGGCTGTTATGGGATTCTTTGAAAAACTCTTGCGAGGAGTCGCCGGTTCGCATGGCGGAGATCATCATGGCCGTGAACGGAATAGCGGACATCATGGCTGGGGGAATAGTTACCCCTCAAATTCAGCGCCGCCCACCAATAGCGCTGCCGGTGGCCCCTCATGCCCGAAGTGCGGCTCCGCGACCAACCCTGGGGGACGCTACTGCGCCCAATGCGGCACAGCCTTGGTGCCCGGCAATTGTGCGGACTGCAATGCGAACCTCGCCCCGGGCACTAAGTTTTGCCCGAATTGCGGCAAGGCGCAGCAGTCCTGAGCTTGGTGCCGTCTCCTCATGTTTAAGCATTTGATCCACAGCCACCTTGAATTCCAGCTTCTCATGCTCGGCCTGGGGATGATGCTGACTTTTCTGGTGCTTTACGGATGGTTTTGCTGGCGGGAAGAGCGGCGCCAAAAGACACCAAAGTATTCAAAAAACCTTCAGTTCCGTCTCCAGGCGATGAAACAAAAATTGAAGCGCTGCCACCACAACGATAAAGGGCGGGTCCCATGAGTACAAGCCACACACACGGCATCCCGAGCACTGAGAATGAGCGCGCCCTGCGCTTTGCCCTGGCGCTGACCGGCTGTTTTCTAATTGCCGAAGTTATTGGCGGCGTATTGACTGGCAGTTTGGCCCTCATCTCGGATGCCGCTCACATGCTGACCGATACTGCCGCGCTCGCTATCGCATTGGCGGCCATTCGTGTTGCCCGTCGCCCGGCCGATCGTCGCCGAACCTATGGCTATCACCGCTTTGAGATTCTGGCGGCAGCCTTCAATGCCATGCTGCTGTTTGCCGTGGCGCTCTACATCCTGGTTGAGGCATACCGGCGATTCACCTCTCCGCCCGAAATCCATTCGGTTGGGATGCTCGTCGTCGCCAGTATTGGCCTCATCGTCAATCTGATCAGCATCCGCCTGCTGAGCGGGGGACAGTCAAATAGCCTCAACGTAAAGGGAGCCTATCTCGAAGTGTGGAGTGACCTTCTGGGGTCGGTCGGCGTGATCGTGGGCGCGGTGGTGATTCAGCTAACCGGCTGGTCCTGGGTAGATCCACTTGTGGCTGTAGCCATTGGCCTCTGGGTTTTGCCACGCACCTGGATCCTACTGAAGGACAGTCTGAACATCCTGCTCGAAGGTGTGCCCGAGGGCATCGATTTAGGAGAGGTGGAGCAGGCCATGCTGGCTGTGCCAGGCGTACTCGGCATCCATGACCTGCATCTCTGGGCGCTGACGACCGGCAAGACCAGCCTGACCGCGCATGTGGTTTACGACCAGACCTACTCCCCCGAGAAAACTTTGATGCCCGCCTTGCAGACGGTGTTAGCTAACCGCTTCAAGGTGGTCCACACGACGCTGCAGTGCGAAACAAAACCCTGTGCGCACCAACCGGAAGGTTGCACCTACGTCGGCAGCACATCCGAGCACGACGATAACCCAAATTTTCATTAACCGATTTATCAACTGACATGGAGCTCCCATGAAACCTTCCACGGTACTCTCTGCTTTACTCTTTGCTTGCTTCGTCAATCTGGCATCCGCTGCGGACGACCATAAGGGCCATGCCCATACCGAGAAACCGGGCCAGTCCCACGCCCATGACGCAAAGCCACAGCATGGTGGCGTCGTATCGGTCATCAAGGACATCAACTACGAGTTGGTGGCGAAGGCTGACTCCCTCACGCTCTACGTGACCGATCACGACCAGCCTGTCGATACCCGGAATGCGTCAGCTACCATAACGCTGCTGTCTGCATCAGACAAGACCGAAGCCAAATTGCTGCCAGCAGGAAGTAACCAGTTGCGTGCCCAAGGAGCCTTCAAGATCCAAGCCGGCACAAAGGCTGTCGCCATAGTCAAACTCGGCGACAAGCCTGGCCAGAGTGTACGTTTCGTCTTGAATTAGGCGAGATGCTCACCTTACCGTCCATTTGTTCACTGACAGCCCAGGCAAAGGGGCAGCGCAATGCGTGGGCGGTACCCCTTAGGAAATCGGACACAGCCAATAGCTCCCACGGCCGCATTTCATCCAACGAGTTTCTATGTCTGAGATTTCAGCTTTGTTCCCGGTAAGGCCGGGGGGATTTATTGGAAATGCAGCGCCTCGCATCTCCGACGCAGGTGAAACTCAAAGCTCGGCAACATTTTCAAGCATCCTTGAAAACGCCGTCGCACGTTCGGCGGCTGCCAATGTTGCCTTAAGCGACAATCTCGACCCCGCCGGGAAATTGACTCTTGGCACAACCCATTCATCTCACTTACCAGCGAACGAGAACGGCTTAGGCAAGAAAAACGAGGATTTCCAACAAAAAATGCTCGGAATAAGGGCCTATAGGCAGCAAATTCTTGCGTCTAATATCGCCAACGCTGACACCCCTGGCTACAAAGCGATGGATATTGATATTGCTGAGGCCGCTGGTGGCGAGCAATCTCCTCCTCTTCAATTGAACGCCTCCTCGCCGGGACATTCGAAGGGCAATTCTTCTTGGCAGTCGCCACCCGTAAGCCTGAAATATCACGTTCCTTCTCAGGCTGCGGCTGACGGAAATACCGTTGAAATGGATGTTGAGCGCCAGAAATTCGCAGAGAACTCATTGATGTATCAATTCTCCCTTGACCGGGTTGGTGGTGAGTTCAAGCACATGAAAGAGCTATTTCAATCACTGAAATAACAGGGGGGCTTTTGTGTGTCGGTCTCGTTTCATTTTTCAACCCCGGGGCATTACCTAACGGAACGACGAACCCCTGAGTCACGTTTTTGAAAGCCTTTGGGCAGAAATTGTCAGGAAGAAAATCTTCCATTTCGTACCATCCTTACATGGTTGTTCCGCTCCGGCGCTTACTGTCCCCTGTCTTACCCCTCAGCATTAGCGGTAAATCACCTGTTCTATGCTCCGACTTGTCCATGGCGCAATCGCTGCACGCCAATTTGCCAGCGAAACAGCCTGCGCCTTCTCGTAAGCAGCGATTGCATCTTCTACCGAAAGCCCTCCATAAATCATCGAGAGAATCGGCACTGCGCTATCGTCAATTGCCTTGCAAATACGATTGAACGTTGTCTCGATCTCTGATTCCTGCAATTCAGTATCTGTCAGCTCGATTTGTAACATCGTCCAAACTGCGTTGTCAGAAGGATCCAACTCCAGTTGCGGCAGGCGGCGAACCACTGCAGCATCCAACAATTGCTTGATCTCCGACAGTTTGGCGGCTGGAGTCGCAATCCCGTTTGATGCGCTCAGAAAGAACGAGTCAAATGATCGGTTGTAGCTAATCGTTACCCAGCAATTGCTCTGCGCCAGGCGTTGATAGTTCATCAGGATTGGGTTTTCGCAACTCGATGACAGTAATGTGGGTGAGCCAAAGCGCAGCACCCATTTGTAGATCTTGGTGTAAGCCGCCTTCGGGTTGTGGCGATTGGCTACAGGGGAAAATGGTGTATTCATGTTCAGTCTCCAGCAGTGAAAGGTGGTGTGTGCTTCAAAGCATCTGGCCTGGCTATAAAAAATAACCAGATGGATGCCCACCTCTTCGAACCGAGACTTTTTCTCCCTGAATCATGAGTTGCCGAGGACGTCCCCGCGTTTCCAATGCACGGGGCTTGTATTGCCCCTTCGTCAGTGCCCTTGTTCCTGGTGGTACGTCATCACCCAAGGCCTGAGAATGCTTCGTCAGGTAGATCAACGCAGAAATCAAGTGCCAGCGCTTCAACTCATCTGAGTGCTGCACCATGCCGATGCCGTCATGCCGATATCCTGCGGTTCGTGCCTTGTGGTTACAGTTGAAGTACCAAATCTTGGTCTGCTCATCTGCCGGAGTACGCGACGAATTGACGATTCGGTTCTTCCAGTAATCGATGATTTGTTTAGCCAGTTCGACGTCATTCTTCACCTTCTGCCCATCAAACAGGATGAAGCAGTGGAAGTGATAGCCTCGTCCATTGCCACCGTTCTCAGCAGTTGAGCTAGTACCCCGTTCTCGACCGATCACGTAGCCGATGCTGTGCTTAAAACAGGCCTGCCACTGCCGATGGTTAATGAAACGCTGAATGTCACCATGGGCCCGTTCAAAGCTGATCTTGTCTGCCTCATCGGCTTGGTAACCGAGATCTACACGCACCACCAGGATCTTCGAGTAATCCATGAACAGATCATCAAAGTAGGAAACGACACTCTTCAGTTCATCGAGATCGTAGTCGTCTGCGAAATTCAGGTGGTTCTTGCAGCGTCTATCGCTCCGAGCACGTTTACGGATCAGTTCCAACAGGACATTGAATAGCTCAGCCCCGCTCATGTCCTTTCCGTCAGCACCTGGACGATGGTAATCACCGGCTTTGCCAAACGGGTTGTAGTACAGCTTCAACTCGATGCAGCAATCACGGAATAGACCGACAAACCCTGCGGGATCACTACCTTCAGGGATGCGAGCCATGAAGTTGTTCATCAGGCGATAGAACCGCTTACCCAGGGATAACGGTTCAATACGTTTGTCTCCGTTCTTCTTCACGAAGATTTGAAAGCCAGGAGATTCCTTGCCCAGTACCAGACGAACAAACTCATGAATATCCCAGAGAGGTTCACGGAATGATTGATCGGCAGATACGGAAGGCAGCTTAGATGCAGTCGGTAGTGACGCCATGTTATGAGTGTCGATAGCACTCATGATGGGATTGATCGGATCGGTAGGAGTAGGGATAGGTTGATTGTTAATTGTCATGGTTAATATATAAATAAGTATTGATTAATTAATCTAATAGGAAGTGCGCGCCTAAATACGAGGGGATCGAAACAAGCGGGAAGCAATCGATGGTCAATATCGATCTTCCCGCTGTGCCGATGGTTTTTATGTCCGGCTACACCTCATAGTTATTGGTGTTAGCGGTAAAAAAATACTTAGGAGAAGCAGGCGCGGATTTACTTGAGCGACTGCGCAAATCGAACTTAGATAACCGCTTTTGAAGGCAAGAGCATCCACCAGGTTGTCGCATGAAGCCTTGAACGAAGTTCGCCAAGCAAATCCGCATCGACCAGGTTCTCTGTGACGTCGTCCTCGATTTCAGAAATGAAATCTTCCCAGGGGATTTCGGCATTCCACTTGCGTGATGAGTATGCGTGCGCAGCTTCTTTTACCGCCAATTGCAGAGCAGTTGCCAAATAGCGGTCGTTGTCCCTTGGGGCAACTGGTGCATGTGACTCAACTGCTGCATGCGATTCATGTGGTGCAGTAAAGGCTGTTGATTGTGCCGTTGGCGCCATACCACCCCAAAAGTTGCCATTCGGAGCTGAATTGATCGGCTGATCGAATAGCGATCTGAGCTCTAGTGGGGAGTTGCTGATGTATGAATAGGCAGATGGATCCTGATCTCCTAGCGCTTCAGCGAGATACCAGTAGTGACAGGCCTGATTGGGGGGCTTGGCGGGCCTTTTCACGGCGAGGATGGGAAGTTCGGCCTTGGCTCGTTTCAGTGAGGCTACGGAAATTGTTGGGGTGAGCCTATTGGCCACGGAAACAATGGTTTGATAGGGGAGGCCGCCAGTAGCCAATAGTTTTTTCAGAAAGCTGCATGCCGTTGCCAATGCGTTGGTGTTTTCGACGTAATCACCACCATTGCATTCGACGTTGCGCAAAATTGCTTCCGGTGCGCCTTCTAGCTGAATTGGATTCCATACAAGGATCGAGGTATTGAACTGTTCGCCGTAGAGTTCGAATTGATGAGATTCGACTTGGTAGGCAAATCCTCCTTCAATTGGACCAATGTTGCTTTTTGCGCGAACTAAAACGCAGCTATGTGGTGCATTGTTACCTTCGGTTTTTGCGCCTTTCACCGCCAGTATGACGATACGCGCTACTGCGGTATATGCGAGGCTACCGGTGATTCGATCGATAAGATCTTTCCCCTTCGAACGCTTGTTAACGTGAGTGATCCCGAGAATTGCAATGCCGTGCTCTTCGGCAAAAGCCACCAAAGGCTCTAGTGCGCGGCGTACCTCAGCATTTTTATGTGAGTCTCCGCCGACAACCTGCAGAATCGGGTCAATGATGATCAAGCTAACATTGCCTATCTCCGCCACGCGCTGCATCAGACGTTCGATATCTTTTGCAGGATTGAATGCGCGCTCGTGACCGTTTTCTTCTGTTCCGGTGAGGACGAAGACACGTTCCATGTTTGCACCAGCGGCAATCAAGCGTGGAATGATTGTGTCCGCTAGCCCATCCTCGCAAGTCCAGAACACTACGTTCCCAGCCGGAGCCTCCGTGCCGTCAGGCCATCGACCACCTGAATCTCCGCGTGAAATTGTGGCCGCCATTACAACGGCAGCGCCAGTTTTTCCTGCACCTGGTTGGCCTGCAAGCATGTGGAGTTTTCCTGCCGCTAACCAGCCGAACCAAATCCATTTGATCGATTCAGGGGGAATGGTTGCGGCAGAAACGATTTTGACACGCGTGCCGAATGCTGAAGGCAGGACGTTGTTGGCATTTGGGAAGCGGCGTGAGGGCGGTGTCGTCGGAATCATTGCTCGCTCCCGATTGGCTTAGCCAACTCTTTTCGGAGATCGCCAACGCGCCAACGCGTTGTACGCAATCCAATGCGATGGGGCGATGCCAGTTGGCCTGCGCGAACTCGACGCCAAACCGTAGCGGGAGAGCAGCAGAACAATGCGCAAACAACGTGAAGTGAAACGAAGGCTGATTCCGGTAGGTCATCAAACACTGACAGCATTGGATGAACCAGAGCGCGAACTGAGGGGGGCGGCTCTGTTGAACGGGTGGTACTTGAGGACATGTTGTGCTCCTGGGTGAATCCGCTTGGCTGGTTAGCTGCGGAATGGAGCGCAAGTTATTGAATTTTTGTGCGATTGTGGGATAAGCGAGTGCTGTGCGCGAAAGCGAGTGCTATACGCGTGTATTACGAGGATTCTTGTCCATTTTTTTACGTTTGGATTTCCAGCGGTAGATGCGATCTTCTAGATTTTTGATAGTGCAATGTTGAAGTTCGCGATTGAATGGCTCCCATCTAAAACCATCGCCCATGTTTTCAGTGATGATTGACTCCTTAGCGCCACATTGTGCGAGTAGGCGCAACATAACTTCGGTTGGCGTGAGAGATGGGTTTTTACCTAAAATCTGATCAATCAGTATGGCCAGTTCGTCTTTCTTTTCGCGTTTTGGCTTGACTTGCTCTTGCGGCTTGATGATTTCTTCGTGGGCAATTGCGAGTTCAGTCCTCGGTTTGTCCTCTCTCTCAAAGGCAAACGGAATGCGCTCGTCCTTTAGGAATCTGGTCAAGTCGTCTTGGTAAACAGAGCCTGCTTTGACCCAATACTTGAGTTGATCGGGGGTGGCGGTCTTTTCCGTGTCGTGCGTTGGCAACGGCAACGCGTGTCGCCATTTGGGGTCCCATAGGCGCAGAACATTGTCTTTTGCGGCGAGGGCAACTTGTCTGGATAGATAGTGCATCTCCGCGCTTCTGTTTGCCATGACCGAGTCACAGTTGGGTACCGGCGATTTCCAAGATTTAGAGAATGCTTGGTATATTGGGCAGTTGCCACACGGTAGCTTCCGGTCGCAAGGAAATTTGTTTGCGGCAATAAGATGAAATACTTCTTCAACCTGATAGAGCTGGCGATCTGGTAGTAGTAGGTCAGGGATAGTCATCGCTTTGGTTTTGCGTTACTTTCGAACAGAACTTTGCTCCGGGTAGTTCTCTACCCTCTCTTCGCATAAAGGCGTGAGACAGTTTAGCGTTGATCTTGCTGGTAGACTTGCCGTGCAATGATTAACTTACTATCAAGGCAGGAAAGCGCATGAAATCTGTGTACCTAAGCGTGTACTTTTCTCAACGATCGAATAACGGCGAATCAGTAGTGGCGTGGGATCACCCACGCCACTACTGATTCAGATCCAAGACGCCGGACCATGCAAGCCGTCGGCGCCGCTACTACCCTGTCGCCGACGGCGCTGACGCAACGCTTCATCCTGGGCTGGCTGGCGGTGATCCTGTCGGCCATCGCCCTCGGCGCCTACCTGCTGACGACCAGCCTCAGTCAGCATCGCAGTCAGACCCAACAGACGACCGAAAACCTCTCCCTGCTGGTCGAGCGCGATGTGGCCGCGTCCCTGGAGAAGGTCGACCTGTTGCTGCGGGACGCCATCGATCATTACGTGGAGCGTGTGGTGAACGCCCGTGGCTCGCCCGAGGCCATGGAGGGTTTTCTCAGCCGCCAGCGAGAACGCCTGCCGCAACTGGGGGTGCTGCGCATTGCCGATGCCGCGGGCGTTTCCGTGGTCGGGTTTGGCGGTGGCGGCGGGGCCGGCCTGAAGGTTGATGACCGGGATTACTTTCGTCTCCTGCGCGATAACCCGGCGCTTGACCGGGTCATGTCCAAGCCGCTGGTGGGAAGGATCACCGGCAAGTCGCTGGTCGTCATCGCGCGGCGCCTGCCCGATGTGCGCGGGGCGTTTGCCGGGGTCGCTTACGCCGGTGTCGATCTGAATTATTTTCAGCAACGGTTTGCCGGGCTGCGGATCGGCGATGCCGGTTCGATCTCCTGGCGCGACCAGGATCTGACCCTGCTGGTCCGGGTGCCGACGAACGAAACGCTTTCCGAGCCCGGTTCGACGGGCGTGTCGCGGGAGTTCAGCACGGCGCTGGCGAGCAATCCGCGCGAAGGCGCCTACGTTTCCGGCGAAGCCGGCGGCGACGGCCCGCCTCGGCTGCATGCCTATCGCTTCAATCCGGATTACCGGTTCTACATCGACGTCGGCGTTCCCGAGGATCACTACCTGCAGCCCTGGCAGGGACAGCGTCGGGTCATCCTGACCATGCTGCTCCTGTTCATCGCCCTGAGCGGCGGCGCGCTGTTCATGATGCATCGCTATGCCAGCCGCCTCGGCGAGCGTGAGCGGATACTGCGGACGCTGTTCGATACCTCCGACGGCGCGATTTTCCTGGTCGATCCGCAAGGGCGCATCGTGATGGCCAACGAACGGATGTCGGCGATGTGGGGGATCCCCATGGCGGAGCTGATCGGCGACGAATACGTGGCGCTGGTCCATCCCGCCGAGCGGGAGGAGGGGCGCCAGAAAATGCTCAAGCTGATGGCTTCCGAGATTCCCTTCGTCCGGCTGGAGCGGGAATACATCCGCCGCGACGGCTCGATGTTCTGGGGCTTCCTGTGCGGGCGGCGCCTGCTCGACGAGCAAGGCAAATTCGTCGGCCTGGTCGGGCTCATCGCGGATATCGACGCGCCGAAACGCAACGCACAGGAGCTGGAAAACTATCGCCAGCATCTCGAGGTGCTGGTCCGGGACCGGACGGCGCAGCTCGAACAGGCCAAGGATGCCGCCGAGTCGGCCAACCGGGCGAAGAGCGCCTTCCTGGCCAACATGAGCCACGAAATCCGCACGCCGATGAACGCCATTGTCGGCCTGGCCCACCTGCTCAAGCGGGACGAGCTTGCGCCGCGTCAGGCCGACCGGCTCGACAAGGTCCTGGCCTCGGCCGATCACCTGCTGTCGATCATCAACGACGTCCTCGACATTTCCAAGATCGAATCGGGAAAGCTGGTGCTTGAACAGGCATCCTTCCGCGTCGCGGACGTGCTCGGGCGGGTCGTCGGGCTGAATATCGACAAGGCCGCGGCCAAGGGCGTGGCGTTCCGGACGGCGATGGACGGCCTGCCGCCCTGCATGGTCGGCGACAGCACGCGGCTCAGCCAGGCCTTGCTGAACTATGTCGGCAATGCGATCAAGTTCACCGAGTCGGGCAGCATCGTCCTGCGCGGCTCGGTGGTCGACGAGGACGAGCACAGCCTGCTCGTGCGCTTCGAGGTTCAGGACAGCGGTATCGGCATTCCCGAGGCGGTGCGTCAGCGGCTGTTCCGTCCCTTCGAGCAGGCCGACAACTCGACGACCCGGAAGTATGGCGGAACCGGGCTTGGCCTGGTCATTACCCAGCGCCTGGCCGAACTGATGGGCGGCCAGACCGGTGTCGACAGCACGCCGGGAGAGGGCAGCACCTTCTGGATGACCGCGCGTTTCGGCAAGGCGGCACCCGGCGCGGCCGCCGGGGACGAGGCGGGAGGCGGGCAGGACTATCCGCTGCGGCACAATCCGGCCGCACGCATCCTGCTCGTCGAGGACGAGCCCTTGAATCGCGAGGTGGCGAGCGAGCTGATCCGCGAAATCACCGGCCTGCCGCTCGATATGGCCGAGGATGGCGAACAGGCCGTTGCCAGGGCGCAGGCCGCCCGCTACGACCTGATCCTGATGGACCTGCAGATGCCGGGCATCGACGGGCTCGAGGTCACGCGCCGCATCCGGGGGATGCCGGATTACGCGGTGATCCCGATCATCGCCATGACGGCCAATGCCTTCGCCGAGGATCGCCAGCGCTGCCTGGCCGCCGGCATGAACGATCATCTCGCCAAGCCGGTCGATCCGGAGCGCCTGAATCAGATACTGCGGCGCTGGTTGCCGAAGCCGCCGCTACAATGACGTTTTTGGCGCTCGGCGCCAGCTAGCACGGGAAACATACGAATGGCCGGAAATCTCTTTGTCGTTGCCGCTCCGTCGGGGGCGGGCAAGACCACCTTGGTGCGCATGCTGCTGGAGCAGGAAAACTGCGTCCATCTGTCGATCTCCTTCACGACGCGCGGCCCGCGTCCGGGCGAGGAGAACGGGCGCGAGTACCATTTCGTCGACACGGTCGAGTTCCAGGCCATGATCGCCCGCCAGGAATTCCTGGAGTGGGCCGAGGTGCATGGCAACTTCTACGGCACCTCGAAAAAATGGATCGCCGACCAGCTGGCGGCCGGCCACGACGTGCTGCTGGAAATCGACTGGCAGGGAGCGCAACAGGTGCGCAAGCTCTTCCCCGAGGCGATCGGCATCTTCATCCTGCCGCCGTCGATGGCCGAGCTGACCAGCCGCCTGACCGGGCGCGGCACCGACAGCGCCGACGTCATCGCCCGTCGCCTGGCGGCGGCGCAGGCCGAGATGCGCCATGTCGGCGAATTCGACTATGTTATTATTAACGACCAGTTGGTTCAGGCACTGGAAGATTTGCGTGCCGTCGTGCGCGCCTCCCGCCTGAGCTTCGGGGCCCAGCGTGTCCGTCACGCCGCCCTGTTCGAAAGATTGATTTGAAATTAGAGGTTTAGCATGGCTCGCGTTACTGTTGATGATTGCCTGAAGAGAATTCCGAACCGTTTCCAGATGACCCTGGCCGCCGCCCATCGCGCCCGTCAGCTGGCCAATGGCGCCACGCCGCTGGTCGATGCCGAAAAGCACAAGCCGACGGTCGTCGCGCTCAAGGAAATGGGCTCTGGCAAAGTCGGTCTGGAAGTGCTGAACCGCGGTCAGGTCTGAGTCATGGGGCGGTGAAGACCTATGGATCCTGCACCGCCCGCCTGTGTGGAACCCGCCTACCGGGTTTTCCTCGATAGTCTCGACTATCTTCCTCCCGCCGATGTAACGAGAATCAAGGCCGCGTATGCCTTCGCGGCCAAGGCCCACGCGCACCAGAAGCGCATGTCGGGCGAGCCCTATATCACCCATCCGCTGGCTGTTGCCGGCGCCGTGGTCGAGTGGCGGATGGACGCCGATGCGATCTGCGCGGCGCTGATGCACGATGTGCTGGAGGATACCGGCACCACCAAGCACGAACTGGCCGAGAAATTCGGCAAGGAAGTCGCCGAGCTGGTCGACGGCCTGTCCAAGCTCGACAAGATGGAGTTCGCTTCCTACCAGGAGGCGCAGGCCGAGAACTTCCGCAAGATGCTGATGGCCATGGCGCGCGATCTGCGCGTCGTGCTCATCAAGCTGGCCGACCGCCAGCACAACCTGCAGACCATGTCGGCGATGCGCGCCGACAAGCGTGCCCGCATCGCCCGCGAGACGCTGGAAATCTACGCGCCGATCGCCCTGCGCCTGGGCCTGAACAAGCTCTATCGCGAACTGCAGGACCTGTCGTTTTCGCTGATCCACCCGCATCGCGCCGAGGTCCTGTCCAAGGCGCTCAACGCCGCGCGCGGCAACCGCAAGGAACTGCTCACCCGCATCCTCGACGGCATTCGCGACAAGCTGGCGAACGCCGGCCTGCGGGCGGAGGTCTTCGGGCGCGAAAAGAGCCTGTATTCCATCTTCCGCAAGATGAAGGACAAGCACCTGTCCTTCTCGCAGGTGCTCGATATCTACGGTTTTCGCGTGGTGGTCGACAACGTGCCGACCTGCTACCTCGCGCTTGGCGCCCTGCACAGCCTGTTCAAGCCGGTTCCCGGCAAGTTCAAGGACTACATCGCCATTCCCAAGGCCAACGGCTACCAGTCATTGCACACCACGCTGATCGGCCCCTACGGCACGCCGGTCGAGGTGCAGATCCGCACCCGCGAGATGCACCACGTTGCGCAGGAAGGCGTGGCGGCGCACTGGCTGTACAAGGACATGGACGAGTCGAGCGCCGACCTGCAGATCAAGACGCACAAATGGCTGCAGTCGCTGCTCGAGATGCAGACCAGCGATTCGTCGGAGTTCTTCGAGAACGTCAAGATCGATCTCTTCCCCGACGAGGTCTATGTCTTCACGCCGAAGGGCAAGATCCTGGCCATGCCGCGCGGCGCGACGGTGGTCGACTTCGCCTACGCCGTGCACACCGATGTCGGCCATCATTGTTCGGCGGCGCGGGTCAATCACGAACTGGCGCCGCTGCGCAGCGAACTGCGCAATGGCGATCTCGTCGAAATCATCACCTCGCCGCAGGCCAGCCCCAACCCGGTGTGGCTGACCTACGTCAAGACCGGCCGCGCGCGCAGCAAGATCCGCCATTTCCTGCGCACCATGCAGAACGAGGAATCGGCCCGTCTCGGCGAGCGCCTGCTGCGCCAGGAACTGCTGTCGCTGGGCGTGGTGCCCATTTCGATTCCGGCCGAGGCCTGGGATTCCCTGGTCAAGGCGGGTGGGCAGAAGTCGATGGAGGACGTCTATACCGAAATCGGCCTTGGCAAGCGCCTGCCCTCGGTCGTCGCCCGCCGCCTGCTGGCGCGCGAAGACCTGTCGGCCGACTCGCCGAGCAACATGACCCTGGCCATCCACGGCACCGAAGGCATGGCCATCCAGCTGGCCCGCTGCTGCCAGCCGATTCCCGGCGATCCGATCATCGGTTCGATCCGCAAGGGCAGCGGCCTGATCATCCATACCCACGACTGCCCGACCATCCGCAAGTCGCGTTCGGCCGAGCCGCAAAAATGGATCGACGTCGAATGGGAGCCGGAAGAGGGCAAACTGTTCGACATCCGCATCAACGTCGAAGTCAAGAATGCCCGCGGCGTGCTCGCCCAGGTGGCCTCCGCCATTGCCGAGGCCGGGTCCAATATCGAACATGTGTCGATGGATACCGATCCGGAGCGGCTGTACAACAGCCTGCGCTTCACCGTCCAGGTCGCCCATCGCAATCACCTGGCCGCCGTGATGCGCGGCATCCGCCACATTCCCGAGGTCACCCGGATCGCCCGTGAAAGGGGAGGGGAGGCTTGAGGATACTCGTGCTGGGCGCCGGCGTCGTCGGCACAACGAGTGCGTGGTACCTCGCCCGGGCAGGGCACCAGGTGACGGTCGTCGACCGTCAGCCGGTGGCCGGCAACGAAACCAGCTTTGCCAACGGCGGCCAGATTTCCGTTTCCCATGCCGAACCGTGGGCCAATCCGCACGTCCTGCCGCGCGTCCTGAAATGGCTGGGTCGCGAGGACGCTCCCTTGCTGTGGCGGTGGCGTGCCGATCCGGCGCAGCTCGCCTGGGGCCTGCGTTTTCTCGTCGAATGCCTGCCCGGCCGGACGCAGCAGAACATCGCCGCCATCGTCAGCCTCGCGCTGTACAGCCGGCGCTGCCTGCAGGCCCTGCGCGCCGAGCTCGACCTGCAGTACGACCACCTCGAGCGCGGCATCCTTCACGTTTATACCGACCGCCGGGATTTCGCCCAGGCGGCCGAAGCTTCCCGGCTGATGCGCCAGCTGGGGCTCGACCGCGACACGGTCGATGTCGCGCGTTGCCTGCAGCTGGAGCCGGCGCTCGCCGATGCCGGCCATTTGCTCGTCGGCGGCGACTACACGCGCTCGGACGAATCGGGCGATGCCCATCGCTTTACCCGAGCCCTGGCCGGGCATGCCCAAGCGGCGGGGGTCGCGTTCCACATGGACACGACGATCGAGCGGATTGCCACCCGCGCCGGCAAGGTGGCCGGCGTGGTGGTGCACAACGGCAAGGCGCCGGAGTTGCTGACGGCCGATGCCTACGTGGTGGCGCTGGGCAGTTATTCGCCGCTCCTGTTGCGCCCGATCGGCCTGCCAGTGCCGGTCTATCCGGCCAAGGGCTATTCGGCGACGCTGGCGCTGGCCGAAGACAGCCATGCGCCGACGGTCAGCGTGACCGACGACGAGCGCAAGCTGGTCTTCTCGCGGCTGGGCAATCGCTTGCGGGTGGCCGGTACGGCCGAATTCAACGGTTACAACCTCGAGCTCAATCCGGTGCGCTGCCAGGCCTTGATCGACCGCACGCGGCAGTTGTTCCCGCGCCTGCAGACCGTCGGCGAACCGGCGTTCTGGTGCGGCCTGCGCCCGGCAACGCCGTCGAACGTGCCGCTGATCGGCCGCACCCGTTTCGGCAACCTGTGGCTCAATACCGGCCACGGCACGCTGGGCTGGACGATGGCCTGCGGCTCGGGGGCGGCGCTGGCCGAGATGATGAGCGGCACGCTGCCCGACCCCGACTTCCCCTTCCTGCGCTGATGATCGACACCCACTGCCACCTCGACGCGGCCGAATTCGACGGCGACCGACGCGAGGTGCATGCGGCGGCGCTGGCGGCCGGCGTATCGACGCTGGTCGTGCCGGCGGTGGCCGTCGCCGGGTTCGCGAAGACGCAGCAGACGGTGGCGCAATACGCCGGTTGCGCGGCGGCCTACGGCATCCACCCCCTTTACGTGATGCAGGCGGTGCCAGGCGATCTGGCCACGCTGCGCCAGTGGCTGGCGGCAGAAAGCCCGGTCGCGGTCGGCGAGATCGGCCTCGATCATTACGTCAGCGGCCTCGATCCCCAACGCCAGGAATTTTTCTTTGTCGAACAGCTGAAACTGGCCCGCGACTTCGATTTGCCGGTCCTGCTCCATGTGCGGCGGGCCGTTGATCCGATACTCAAGCAGCTGCGCCGCTTCCGGGTGCGCGGCGGCATTGCCCATGCCTTCAACGGCAGCCGTCAGCAGGCCGACATTTTCATCGAACTCGGCTTCGCCCTCGGCTTTGGCGGCGCCATGACCTTCAGCGGCTCGACCCGCATCCGGGCGCTGGCCGCCGAGCTGCCGCTGGAATCCATCGTCCTCGAAACCGATGCCCCGGATATCCCGCCCGCCTGGCTGAACGGCGGCCGCAACGAGCCGGCCGAATTGCCGGCCATCGCCGACGTGCTGGCCGGTTTGCGCGGCATGACCCGCGCTGCCGTCGTTGCGGCGACCACGGCGAACGCGCGGCGCGTTTTGCCCGGTATTTGATCCCCGTCAACATTTCATTAGAAGTTGCAGGGGTATTTCGTCGGATTTGATCTGCGCTAAAGAAGCATGTCCTGATGAGCGTAGCCTGCGCGAGCTGACATCAAACTGACTGGGCGTAGCATGGACATGAAAGTCTCCCAAGGGGTCAATATTTCCAGCGTCATCATCGGCGCCTTGCCGGATGACGCCGCGCAGGTGGCCGCAGGCTTGCGGCTGCTCGAGGGTGTGGAAGTTCATGTCGTCAATGAGGATGGGCGCATCATCGTCTCCATCGAAAGCGCATCGGAAGGCGCCACGGTCACCACATTTGAAGCGATACACCGGATGCCGGGCGTGCTCTCGGCCTCGCTGGTGTACCACCAGTACGAATCCGATCCAGACGAGGAGGCCTGAGATGATGCAAGTGAAACTGACCCGGCGTGATTTCATCAAGAGCAACGCGGTGGCGGCGGCTGCCGCGACCGCCGGCATTACCGTTCCCGGCCTGGCTGCGGCCCAGCAGAAGGGCGGCGACGGGGTGCGCTGGGACAAGGGGGTCTGCCGTTACTGCGGTACCGGTTGCGGCGTGCTGGTCGGGGTCAAGGACGGCCGGGTCGTAGCCACCCAGGGCGATCCCGATGCGCCGGTGAATCGCGGCCTGAACTGCATCAAGGGTTATTTCCTGTCCAAGATCATGTACGGCAAGGACCGCCTGCAGACGCCGATGCTGCGCATGAAGGACGGCAAGTTCGACAAGAACGGCGACTTCAAGCCGATTTCCTGGAAGCAGGCCTTCGACATCATGGAAGAGAAGTGCAAGGCCGCGCTCAAGGAAGGCGGGCCGCGCAATATCGCCATGTTCGGCTCGGGGCAGTGGACGGTGTGGGAAGGCTATGCCGCCGCCAAGCTGTTCAAGGCCGGTTTCCGCTCCAACAACATCGACCCCAATGCCCGTCACTGCATGGCTTCGGCGGTGGCCGGCTTCATGCGCACCTTCGGCATCGACGAGCCGATGGGCTGCTACGACGACGCCGAGCATGCCGACGTCTTCGCGCTGTGGGGCTCGAACATGGCCGAGATGCACCCGATCCTGTGGTCGCGCATCACCGACCGCCGGCTGAGCGCCAAGAACGTCAAGGTGCACGTGCTGTCCACGTTCAGCCACCGCTCCTGCGAGCTGGCCGACAACACGCTGATCTTCAAGCCGCAGTCCGACCTGGCCATCCTCAACTACATCTGCAACCACATCATCACCACCGGTGCGGTGAACAAGGAGTTCGTCGCCAGGCACGTCAAGTTCGCCAAGGGCGTGACTGACATCGGCTACGGCCTGCGTCCGAACCACCCGCTGGAAAAGGTGGCGATGAACAACGGCTACCCTGGGGAGGACGGCAAGCCCAAGGGCAACCCGAACAACTCGACGCCGATGACTTTCGACGAGTTCGCCGCCTTCGTTTCCGAATACACGCTGGACAAGGCGCACGAGATTTCCGGCGTGCCGAAGGAAAACCTCGAAGCGCTGGCCAAGGCCTACGCCGACCCGAAGATCAAGGTCGTTTCCTACTGGACCATGGGCTTCAACCAGCACACCCGGGGCACCTGGGTGAACAACATGATCTACAACGTGCATCTGCTGGTCGGCAAGATTTCCGAGCCGGGCAACGGACCGTTCTCGCTGACCGGCCAGCCCTCGGCCTGCGGTACGGCGCGCGAGGTGGGCACCTTCGCCCACCGCCTGCCGGCCGACATGGTGGTGATGAATCCCAAGCACCGCGAGCTGTCGGAGAAGCTGTGGAAACTCCCGGCCGGCACCATTCCCGACTGGATCGGCCTGCACGCCGTCGCCCAGAGCCGCGCCCTGAAGGACGGCAAGCTCGGCTTCTACTGGACGTCGACGACCAACAACATGCAGGCCGGGCCGAACGTCAATGAAGAAATCTACCCGGGCTGGCGCAATCCCAAGGCCTTCGTCGTCGTTTCCGATGTCTATCCGACGGTGTCGGCGATGTCGGCCGACCTGATCCTGCCCTGTGCCATGTGGATGGAAAAGGAAGGCATGTACGGCAACGCCGAGCGGCGCGGCCAGATGTGGCGCCAGCAGGTCAAGGCGCCGGGCGAGGGCAGGTCCGACCTGTGGCAGTACATGGAGTTCTCGAAGCGCTTCAGGATCGAGGAAGTGTGGCCGGCCGAGCTGCTCGACAAGAATCCGGAATACAAGGGCAAGACCCTGTACGACGTGCTCTACGCCAACGGCCAGGTCAACAGGTTCGGCCTGGACGAGGTGGCCAAGGTCAACGCCCACGGCATCAAGGACTACATGAACGACGAGTCGCAGGCCTTCGGCTTCTACGTGCAGAAAGGCCTGTTCGAGGAATATGCCAGCTTCGGTCGCGGCAAGGCGCACGACCTGGCGCTGTTCGACGTCTATCACAAGGCACGCGGCCTGCGCTGGCCGGTGGTGGATGGCAAGGAAACGCTGTGGCGCTTCCGCGAGGGTTACGACACCTACGTGCCGAAGGGCGAGGGCGTGCGTTTCTACGGCTATCCCGACGGCAAGGCCATCGCCTTCGCGCTGCCCTACCAGCCGGCCGCCGAAATGCCGGATGCCGACTACGATCTGTGGCTGTGCACCGGGCGCGTGCTGGAACACTGGCACACCGGCTCGATGACCCGCCGCGTGCCGGAACTCTACAAGGCGATGCCGGACGCGGTGCTCTACATGCATCCGGAAGATGCCAAGAAGCGCGGCCTGGCCCGCAACGACGTGGTCAAGCTGGCCACCCGCCGCGGCGAAGTCCAGCTGCGCGTCGAAACCAAGGGGCGCAACAAGCCGCCGGTCGGGCTGGTGTTCGCTCCCTTCTTCGACGAGCATCGCCTGGTCAACAAGCTGACGCTGGATGCGACCTGTCCGATCTCGAAAGAGACGGACTACAAGAAGTGCGCCTGCAAGGTGGTGAAGGCGTAAAGGAACAACAAGGCAATCAGGGAGTGCCGGTACCGGATGGGAAAAGGGGCCCATCCGGCGCTGGCTGAACTGCAGAGTAGATGAGAGATGACAGCAACACCCCCAAAAAATAAGGCGGCACGCCGCCAGTTCCTGTTCGACTCCGCCAAGATGGTGTGCGGCGTCGGCATGCTCGGGCTGGGGCTCGGCCTCTATGCCAAGCAATCGAAGGCGCTGCCCGCCCTCGCCCTGCGCCCGCCCGGCGCCTTGCCGGAGGCCGATTTCCTCGGCGCCTGCATCCGTTGCGGCCTGTGCGTGCGCGACTGCCCGTACAACACCCTCGAACTGGCCAGGCCGGAAGCCCCGGTGGCGACCGGCACGCCGTATTTCACCGCGCGCAACATCCCGTGCGAGATGTGCGAGGACATTCCCTGCGTCAAGGCTTGCCCGACCCAGGCGCTGGACCATGGGCTGACCGACATCAACAAGGCGAAAATGGGCCTCGCGGTGCTGATCGACCACGAAACCTGCCTCAACTTCCTCGGCCTGCGCTGCGACGTCTGTTACCGCGTGTGCCCGGTCATCGACAAGGCGATCACGCTCGACATGCAGCCGAATACGCGCACCGGCCGGCATGCCATGTTCCTGCCCACCGTGCACTCCGAGCATTGCACCGGCTGCGGCAAATGCGAGAAATCCTGCGTGCTGGAAGAGGCCGCCATCCGCGTGCTGCCGGCCAAGCTGGCCAAGGGCGAACTTGGCAAGCACTACCGGCTGGGCTGGGAGGAGCAGAAGAAGGCCGGCCATTCGCTGATCGACGAATCGAAGATGGTCGACCTGCCCGACCGCCTGCCGGAAGGCGCGCGCCTGCCCGGCCACTACGATCCCGCATCGGGCCAGACCGAAGCCATGCGTGGCATGTCGGGCCAGGAGGCGGTGAGCATTCCCAGCCTGCCGCCCGGCCTGGGGGGCAAGCCATGAGCCAGGTTTCCCACAAGAAGCGCATCGGCGCCGAGGCGGTCGAGGAAAAAGGCTGGCTGGGCGCCCACAAGTGGCTGATCCTGCGCCGCCTGTCGCAGCTTTCTATCCTCGCGCTGTTCATGATCGGGCCCCTGGCCGGGATCTGGATCGTCAAGGGCAACCTCAATTACAGCCATACCCTGAACGTGCTGCCGCTGACCGATCCCTATGTCGCGCTGCAGTCGCTGATGGCCGGCCATGTGCCGGAAAAGCTGGGCCTGATCGGCGTCGCCATCGCCGTTGCCTTCTATTTCCTGGTCGGCGGCCGCGTCTATTGCAGCTGGGTGTGCCCGATCAACATGGTCACCGACACCGCCGGCTGGCTGCGCGACCGGCTCGGCATCAAGGGGGCGAGCAGCCTGTCGGCCAAGACGCGCTACTGGATTCTCGGCATGACCCTGGTCGCTTCGGCGCTGACCGGCGTGGTGGTGTGGGAGCTGGTCAATCCGGTGTCGATGCTGCATCGCGGCCTGATCTTCGGGCTCGGCAGCGCCTGGATGATCGTCCTCGCCATTTTCCTGTTCGACCTGTTCGTGATGACACGCGGCTGGTGCGGCCGGCTTTGCCCGGTGGGCGCCTTCTACGGCCTGCTCGGCAAGTGGAGCCCGGTGCGGATTTCGGCCAGCCGGCGCAGCGCCTGCAACGACTGCATGGACTGCTTCGAAGTCTGCCCGGAACCGCAGGTCATCCGTCCCGCCCTCAAGGGGGAGGGCAAGGGCGTCGGGCCGATGATCCTGGCCGCCAACTGCACCAATTGCGGACGTTGCATCGATGTCTGTTCGAAGGATGTATTCCACTTCGGACTACGCAGCAATAACCCGGCTTCAACTGCCACCATCGGGGTGCAGCCCGGAGCCAAGTGATGATCGAGTCTTAGAGGAGGAGCGCCCATCATGAAACACACCCTGAAGCTGTCCTGTGCCGTTCTGGCGTCCGTCGCCTGCTGGGCGTTCGCCTCGCCGGCCTTCGCCCAGGAGGCGCCGAAGCCGATGCGCGGCAGCGATGTCGCCGCCGTCGACCAGGCCCCCGAGGCCAAAAAGTACCTGGGCGGCAAGCCGGGCGGGCAGGAGAAGGTGGCGCGAACCTTCAAGGAGCAACCGCCGGTCATCCCCCATGCGGTGGAAAACTTCGACGAGATCACGCTCGAGGAAAACCAGTGCATGACCTGCCACGGCGCGGCCAATTACCAGAAGAAGAAAGCGCCGAAGATCGGCGACAGCCACTTCCGCGACCGTGAAGGCAAGGTCTTGCCGGAAGCCTCGGCCGCCCGCCACAACTGCGTCCAGTGCCACGTGCCGCAGGTCGATGCACCGCCGCTGGTCGACAACGACTTCAAGGGCAACCTCGCCGAAGGCAAGGGCAAGGCGGCCAAGAAAAAGAACTGATCGAGCGACGTAAAAAAAGGGAGCCGCGGCTCCCTTTTCGTTTTTTGGCGTCGGCGCGTCAGGCGGCAGCCAGCAAGCCGCGCATCTTCTGCAGCGCCTTGACCTCGATCTGGCGAATACGCTCGGCGGATACGTCGAACTCGGCCGCCAGTTCATGCAGGGTCGCCGCCTCGCCTTCGCTCAGCCAGCGCGCCTCGACGATGCGGCGGCTGCGCGGGTCCAGGCCTTCCAGCGCGGCATGCAGGCCTTCGTTCTGCTGGTAGGCCAGCGCCTTGTTTTCGAGAACCCGGGTCGGCTCGTAACGCGAGTCGGCCAGGTAGTCGATCGGCGCGAAGGCTTCATCGCCGTCGTCCGGATTGCCTTCCAGCGCCAGGTCGCGGCCGGAGAGGCGGGTTTCCATCTCGACCACCTCGTCGCGCTTGACGCCCAGGCGCGCGGCCACTTCGGCCGCCTGCGTGCCGGACAGGGTGTCGATACCCTCGTACTCGTTCTTCAGGCTGCGCAGGTTGAAGAACAGCTTGCGCTGCGCCTTGGTCGTGGCGACCTTGACCAGGCGCCAGTTCTTCAGGATGTACTCGTGAATCTCGGCCTTGATCCAGTGCATAGCGAAGGACACCAGGCGCACGCCGCGCGCCGGGTCGTAGCGCTTGACCGCCTTCATCAGGCCGATGTTGCCTTCCTGGATCAGGTCGGCGTGCGGCAGGCCATAGCCCAGATAGCCGCGGGCGATGGAGATGACGAGGCGCAGGTGGGAGAGCACGAGCTGCCGCGCCGGCTCCACATCGCCATCGTTGTGGAAACGCTCGGCCAGCCCGATTTCCTCCGCTTCGGACAGCATCGGGTAACGGTTCGCCGCCTGGATGTAGGCGTCGATGTTGCCGACGGTCGAGGGGATGGGAAGCGCCAAGGCATGGGTCATAGCGTTAAGTCCTCCTTCAAGGTTCACGATCATTTTAGCACTCGCTGTCTAAGAGTGCTAAGCCTTGGAAAAAGTTTCCGTGGGCGCTGCCGGCATCGCGCCGATCAGCGCCCGGGCGGGCGGCTCGAGGGGGCGCTCCGGCCGATCAGGCTTTCCGGGCGAGGATCAGCGAGCCTTTTTCCAGCGGGTCGAGGTCGATGCGCCTGATGCCCGAGAAACCGGCATCCTCGAGCCAGGTCTGGTATTGCTCGTGGCGGTAGGTCTGGGTGCCGGTCTCGTAGAGCAGGGTCAGCCGGAAGGCCGCCATGAAGGCGTTGCCGGGCGTGTCGGCGAGGTATTCGTGGATGACCAGCAGGCCGCCGGGGTTGAGCGCCTCGTGAATCTGCCGGATGGCCAGCGTGTTTTCGTCGGCGGTGTGGTTGTGGGCGACCGAGAGGTAGAGCACCACGTCGTGCTGCCCGTGCCAGTCGTGCACCAGCAGTTCGCCGGGGCTGACGTGGATGCGTTCGGAGAGGTCGTGACGGGCGATGGTGGTGGCGGTTTCGCTCAGCGCGCTGGGCAGGTCGACGATCAGGGCGTCGAGTTGCGGGTGGCGCTGGCAGAAGCGGATCGAGTGCATGCCGTGTGAGCCGCCGAGGTCGAGCAGGCGGCGGTGTCCGGGCGCAACGGGCACGTGGGCGAGCAGGTCGGGACCGAGGTCGCCGGCAAAGGCGTCCATGTAGGCGGAGAAGGTGGCGCCGAGCTGCGGCCTGTCCTCCATCGCCTGCCACAGGGTGGTTTGCGGGCCGCCGCGGCGGACGGCGGCGCTCAGGTCGCCCATCATCGGCCAGGCTTCGAGGGTCCAGCGCAGGCCGGGGGTGTAGTCGACGCGGCCGGCCGAGGTGAACCAGCGCTGCGTGCTGGCGGTGTTGGCAAATTGCTCGCCCTGCCTTTCCAGGTAGCCGATGGTGACCAGGAAGTCGGCCAGGTCAGCGGTGCCCCGGAGGCTGGATTGCAGCTTGTCGGCCAGGCTGGCGATGGCGAGCGGGCCGTCGGCGAGGGCTTCGAACAGGCCCAGCTTGCCGGCCGACAGGATGGCGGCCGACTTCATCATCGGCATGTAGACGTCGAGCATGGCCAGTTCGGCCGAGCCGGTCGGTTGGCAAACGTCGGGCCTGGCTGCCGGCGCCGGCGGGGTGTGGCGTGTGTTCATGCGGGTTCAGGCCTGGGCGAGGGCGGCTTCGATGGCGGCGACGAGCGCCTCGTCGTCCGGCCGGGTGTCGGGCGAAAAGCGTTGCAATACCGTGCCGTCGCGGCCGACCAGGAATTTCTCGAAATTCCACAGCACGTCGTCCGGCTGCTTGGGCAGCATGTCGTACTCGCCGAGCTTGTCGACGAAATCGCTGGCGGCCGGGAAGCTGATCTCGGGCCGGGCGGCGATCAGGTGAGCGTAGAGCGGATGGCGCGGCGCGCTGTTGATGGCGAGCTTCTCGAACATCGGGAAGCCGACGCCGTATTGCGCCGTGCAGAAGGCGGCGATTTCGTCGGCGCTGCCCGGCTCCTGGCCGGCGAAGTCGTTGCACGGAAAGCCGAGCACCTGCAGGCCGCGGCCGCGGTAGGTCTCGAACAGGGTTTCCAGGCCGGCGTACTGGGGCGTCAGTCCGCATTTCGAGGCGACGTTGACGATGAGCAGGGCCTGGCCCCGGTATTGGCCGAGGTCGGTGGCTTGGCCGCTCAAGGTCTTGAGCGGGATGGCGTATAGCGGTGCGTTCATGGGAGGGTTCTCTGTATGGGTCGATTTCGGCCCCTGGCGGGGCGTTTTTGTGGATGATACCTGCGATGCGATCCAGCTTAGGCAGCAGGCCGCCCGGTCGCCCGGTAAAATGGCGGTTTTTACGTTTGCCCGCCTTCGACATGACGACTGCCGCACAAATTCCCGCCGATCAACTGGCCGCCCTGGCCAACGCCGATACCCAGCGCCTGGCTGCGCGCATGGCGCAGGATGTCTTCGCCGGGGTTTTCCGGCAGGCCGCGTCGAACGATGGGGCTCCCGACGTCGGCGTGCTCGGCGAGGTGGCCTCGCAATGCGCCAACTGGTGCCGGGCCGGCGGCAGCGACGAGGCGCGCGCCTTGCGCCTGGCCTTGCTGATCGGCGGCCTCGACCAGTGGGGGCTGGCCTACACGCAGGCCTTCGGGCTGACCGCCATCCATCCGCTGACGGCCTTGATCGGCGGCCTGCGCACCCGTCTCGATGCCCGCGAGGAAAGCCGCTTCCAGAAATACTTCGAGCAGATCGACGCGGTCGAGGGCGATGTCGTCGACTTCAAGGTCGAGTTGCGGCGCAGCATCCACCTCGCCCTGTGGCACGCGATGGCGGCTTGCGAGTCGGCGGCGCAGGTGGAGACCATCGTGCAGACGCTGGGCAGCCTGATGGTGGCGCTCGACCGGAAAATGCCGGAGCTGGGCTGGCGGCTGGTGGCCGACGCGCTGGCCAACATCCAGATCTGCCTGCTGTCCGACCAGGCTCCCGCGTCGCCGCTGGCCCAGGATGGCACGCAGCAGCTCTTCGCCTCGCTGCGCCATGCCCTGCCCGAAGCTCGCTACCAGGCCATCCTCGCCCATTCCGGGCAGGCCGTGGTCGCCTGGCAGCAGGCGCGCCGCCAGGCGGTGCAATGAGCTCGCGGGACGCCGCCGGATGCCACGGTAGAATCCAACGATGAACTGGACCGCGCTCAAGGAAAAACTCGATCTGTACGAACGGCTGATGCGGCTCGACAAGCCGATCGGCATCATGCTGCTGCTCTGGCCGACGCTGTGGGCGCTGTGGCTCTCCGCGCAGGGGCGTCCTGAGATCGCGGTGCTTGGCGTCTTCGTGCTCGGCACCGTGCTGATGCGCTCGGCCGGTTGCGTCATCAACGACTTCGCCGACCGGGATTTCGACAAGCACGTCGAACGCACCCGGGAACGCCCGCTGACCGCCGGCAAGGTGACGACCCGCGAGGCGCTGTGGCTGTTCGCCGGGCTGTGCCTCGCCGCCTTCGCGCTGGTGCTCCTGCTCGGCAAGCCGCTGGTCGTCTGGCTGTCGGTGCCGGCGGTGTTTCTCGCCGCCAGCTACCCTTTCACCAAGCGTTTCTTCGCCATCCCCCAGGCCTACCTGGGCATTGCCTTCGGCTTCGGCATCCCGATGGCCTATGCCGCGCAGCAGGGCGGCGTGCCGGCCGAGGCGTGGTGGCTGCTGCTCGCCAACGTCTTCTGGGCGGTCGCCTACGACACCGAGTACGCCATGGTCGATCGCGACGACGACCTGAAGATCGGCATCAAGACCTCGGCCATCACCTTCGGCCGCTACGACGTGGCGGCGGTGATGGGGTGCTACGCGGCGACCCTGCTCATCATCGGCTGGATCGGCGCCACGCTGCGCCTGGGCTGGGCTTTCTACGCCGGACTGGCCGTCGCTGCCGGCATCATGGGCGTGCATTACACCTGGATCAGGGGCCGCGAGCGGATGCCGTGCTTCAAGGCCTTTCTGCACAACAACTGGGTCGGCGCCAGCATCTTCGCCGGCATCGTCGTCGACTTCCTGCTGGCCGGAAAGAACTTCGGATGAAATACCACGATCTGCGCGACTTCATGTCGCAACTGGAAAAGACCGGCGAGCTGAAGCGCGTCGGCGTCGAGGTCGATACCTGCCTCGAAATGACCGAAATCTGCGACCGCGTGCTGCGTGCCGAAGGCCCGGCCGTGCTGTTCGAGAAGCCCAAGGGGCACACGATTCCGGTGCTCGCCAACCTGTTCGGTACGCCGAAGCGCGTGGCGCTGGGCATGGGCGAGGAGTCGGTGCTGGCCCTGCGCGAGGTCGGCAAGCTGCTCGCCTACCTCAAGGAGCCGGAGCCGCCCAAGGGCCTGAAGGACGCCTGGGACAAGCTGCCCATCCTCAAGCAGGTGCTCAACATGGCGCCGAAGAAGGTGTCGAACGCGCCGTGCCAGGAAGTGGTGTGGGAGGGCAAGGACGTCGATCTGGCCAGGCTGCCGATCCAGCATTGCTGGCCGGGCGACATCGCGCCGCTGATCACCTGGGGGCTGGTCGTCACGAAGGGGCCGCACAAGAACCGGCAGAACCTCGGCATCTACCGCCAGCAGGTGCTCGGGCCGAACAAGGTGATCATGCGCTGGCTGGCCCATCGCGGCGGGGCGCTCGATTTCCGCGACCACCAGCTGGCCAACCCCGGTCAGCCCTTCCCGGTCGCCGTCGTGCTCGGCTGTGATCCGGCGACCATCCTCGGCGCCGTGACGCCGGTGCCCGATTCGCTGTCCGAATACCAGTTCGCCGGCCTGCTGCGCGGCGGCAAGACCGAGCTGACGCAATGCCTCGGTTCGACGCTGCAGGTGCCGGCCTCGGCCGAGATCGTGCTCGAAGGCGTCATCCATCCCGGCGAGATGGCGCTCGAAGGCCCCTACGGCGACCACACCGGCTACTACAACGAGCAGGCCGAATTCCCGGTGTTCACCATCGAGCGCATCACCATGCGCCGCAACCCGATCTACCACAGCACCTACACCGGCAAGCCGCCCGACGAGCCGGCCGTGCTCGGGGTAGCGCTCAACGAGGTGTTCGTGCCGCTGCTCCAGAAGCAGTACCCGGAAATCGTCGATTTCTACCTGCCGCCGGAAGGCTGCTCGTACCGCATGGCCATCGTTTCGATCAAGAAGCAGTACCCCGGCCACGCCAAGCGCATCATGTTCGGCATCTGGAGTTTCCTGCGCCAGTTCATGTACACCAAGACCATCATCGTCGTGGACGACGACATCGACATCCGCGACTGGAAGGAAGTGGTGTGGGCGATGACGACGCGCATGGACGCCACCCGCGACACGACCCTGGTCGACAACACGCCGATCGACTACCTCGATTTCGCCAGCCCGGTCGCCGGCCTCGGTTCCAAGATGGGGCTGGACGCCACCAACAAGTGGCCGGGCGAGACGAATCGCGAGTGGGGGCGGCCCATCGTGATGGATGGCGACGTGAAAAGAAAGGTCGATGCGATGTGGCAGGAACTAGGTCTTTAGGACGAATTGACCCGCGGCGCGGCGGTTTGAGAGAATCCGCCCTCCTGTTGGAATCGAAATACGGAACACGGTGCGAATCCGTGGCGGGCCCGCCGCTGTAACCGGGGACGAAGACTGCACGGTCGTCAGACCAGCCACTTGCGAGGTTCACCTCGCCGGGAAGGCGCAGCGCTTCGGCTGATCCGGAAGCCAGAAGACGATTCGATTCCTGACTGGAGCCAAGGCAAGGGCTCCGGCTGAGTGCATGCAAGCAGCGTGCGCTCAGCCGGGGCCCTTTTTGTTTTTGTCTTCCCGAGGAGTGGAAAATGTCCCAGATCGTTTCTCAAGCCGCCGCCGGCACCGTTGCAACCCAAGCCACCGTCGCGCCGCAGGCGCAGCCGGCCGCCCCGACCATCGCCAGCCGCAAGAGCTGCAACCCGGACGGCATCGGCCTGTCGCACTACGTGCTGATGGACCGGAAGGCGGCCAAATGACCGCGGCGCTGCCTCCGGAGGCGCTGCGCGACCCGCGTTTCCAGCCCGTGGATATCGGCCACGACCGCTATGCCGCGCTGACCGATCCGGATACCGCCTTCTGGGCGCTGGTCGACAAGAACAGGGTCGGCGAGGGGCTCGACCCGGCGACGCTGGCCGCCTACCACCAGAAGGCCGACGGCTTCCGCCAGGAACTGCACGCCCTGCGCTTCGGCCTGAAGCCCTCGGGCGTCTATCTGAACCCGACCGAGCGCTGCAATCTCGACTGCACCTACTGCTACCTGCCCGATACCCAGCGCAGCGGCGGCAAGCACATGCCGGTCGGTACCCTGCTCACCTCGCTGGGCAAGCTGCGCGACTACTTCCGTTCGGTGATGCCGGAAGGTCGCAAGCCGCGCGCCATCTTCCACGGCGCCGAGCCGCTGATGAACCAGGCCGCCGTTTTCGCGGCGATCGATGTCTTCGGCGACGATTTCGTCTTCGGCCTGCAGACCAACGGCACGCTGCTCGACGACGCGGCGCTCGATTTCCTGACCTCGCGTAACGTCAGCATCGGCCTGTCGCTCGACGGCCCGGTGGCGGGCATCACCGACGCCACCCGGCGGACCTGGGGCGGCAAGAGCGTGCACGACAAGGTGCTGCGGGCCATGGAAAAACTGCGCGGCTACGGCTCGTGGAGCGTGATTACCACGTGCACGACGGAAAACCTGCCCTACCTGACGCGCATGGTCGAGCTGTTCCACGCCCACGAGGTGCCGACCTGCATGCTCAACACCCTGCGCTGCACCCTGCCCGGGGCGCGCGGCGTCAAGCCGGCCGACGGCGACATGGACAAGGCCTTCTTCGCCGCTCTCGACCGCAGCCACGAGCTGTACCGGGAAACCGGGCGCAAGCTGATGGTCGCCAACTTCGCCAATATCCTGATCGGCATCCTGGCGCCGACGGCGCGCCGGCTGATGTGCGACATCTCGCCCTGCGGCGGCGGCCGCGCCTTCTTCGCGCTGGCCGCCGACGGCGGCCTCTACCCGTGCAGCGAGTTCATCGGCCTGCCGCGCTTCAACGGCGGCAGCCTGCTCACCGGCGGCGTCGAGGCGGCGCTGGATTCCGCCGCCTTCCGCGAGGTGACGACGCGCGATGTCGACCGCTTCAGCCCCTGCGGCGACTGCGCGATCCGCCACTTCTGCGGCTCGCCGTGCCCGGCCGAGGCTTTCGAAATGAACGGCGGCATGGAGAAGATCGGCGCCTTCTGCGATTTCTACAAGGAGCAGGTCAATTACGCCCTGCGCCTGATCGCCGACGGCAAGGCCGACGACTACCTGTGGGACGGCTGGGACGAGGGAACGGAAACCGTTTTCGCGCTGGGTTGAGCTGTGCCGGGAGGGCGCTTTAATATGGTGCCCTTCCTCCGCTTTCAGGCCTTGCCCGCATGCATTCCCGTCTTGTCATCAGCGCCGTCGATCTGGACGATCCGGCTCACGTCGAAGCCTTTCTCGATCTGCTCGAGCACTACGCCCGCGATCCGATGGGCGGCGGCGATGGTCTCTCGGACTACGCCAAGCTCCACCTGGTCGGCACCATGCGCCAGGTTCCCGGCTACCATGGCGCGCTGGCCTGGCTCGACGGCCAGGCGGTCGGCCTGATCGACTGCTTCGCCGGTTTTTCCACCTTCGCGGCCATGCCCCTGCTCAATGTCCACGACCTGATCGTGCGCGCCGGCCATCGCGGCTGTGGCATCGGCCAGGCCCTGCTGGCCTGGGCCGAAGCGCGCGCCCGGGCGCTCGGCTGCTGCAAGCTGACGCTGGAAGTCCTTTCCAGCAACGCGCGGGCGATGGCCTCCTATCGGCAGGCCGGCTTCGCGCCCTACACGCTCGACCCGGCAGCCGGCCATGCGCTGCTCATGCAGAAACATCTTCCGGAGGAAACGGCATGAACGAACCCATCCCGTCGCCCGACCTGCAGGGCGTTCGCCCGTCGCTGGTGCAGCTGACCCACGTCATCTACGGCCTGCACGCCGTGGCCGTGGTCATCGGCGTCACCTCGTCGGCCACGGTCGCCGGCGGCTTCGTCTTCGGCCTGCCGTCGCTGCTCGCCGTCTTCCTCAACTACCTGAAGCGCGGCGATGTGGCCGGCACCTGGCTGGAAAGCCACTTCGTCTGGCAGATCCGCACCTTCTGGTTCACGCTGCTCTGGCTGATGGTCTATGGCCTGCTGATCATCACCATCATCGGCATACCCCTCGCCTGGATACTGATCGTCCTGCTCGGCCTGTGGGTCGGCTATCGCGTCGTGCGCGGCTGGCTGGCGCTGTCGGGGGTGCGGCCGGTCGCCTGAGCGGAGCCCGGCAGCGCTCGCCGGGTTCAGGTGCCCATGTAGCGGCCGGCCTTGTGATTGACGGCAATTACAAGGTTCAGGGCGAGGGCGCCGACGATCGACAGGCCGACGCTGAGCGGGTCGCGAATGAAGGCGGCGGCGAGCAGGATGATGCAGTCGGCAGCCATTTGCAGCTTGCCGGCGCGCCAGCCGCGGGTGTTCTGCAGGTGGATCACCAGGATGCCGAGGCCGCCCAGGCTGGCCTTGTGGCGGATCAGCATGAGCAGGCTGATGCCGGCCAGGAAGCCGCCCATGACGGCGGCGAACCAGCGGTTGAGGCCCTGGATCTGGATCAGGCTGGGCAGGAATTCGGTATACAGCGCCAGCAGGCCGACCGCGAGGAAGGTCTTGATCGTGAAAGCCTTGCCCATGGCGCGCAGGGCTAGACCATAGAACGGCAGGTTGATGGCGATGAGCAGCGAGCCCATGGACCAGCCGCTCAGGTAGTGGGCGAGGAAGGCGACGCCGACCGTGCCGCCGGTGAGCAGGCCGGCCTCGCGAAAGAGCATGACGGCGAAGGCGAAGATCAGGGGCGCCACCAGAATGGCTTGCGCGTCTTCGAAGAGGTTGTGGTGGAGGAGCTTGGAGTGGGTCATCGCCGTTCGGGAGTGCGGTTTTCGGTGGCGTAGTACTGCCGGATGACGGCCAGCGAGCGGGCGTAGCTATGCCGGATCTGGGCGTCGTCGTAACGGTGTTCGCTGCCCGCCGGGCAGGCCTGTCGAGCCAGGCAGCCCTCGGCGCAGGGGGAGTCCGGCCTCAGGCGGTAGCGGCTGCAGGCCTCGAGATCGAAGCGTCCGCCCTGCAGCGCACCGGCTGGGCAGGCGCGGATGCAGGGGGCGTCGGGGCAGGTCGGGCACGGGCTGTGCCCGGCGTGGCGGGGTGAGGGGGCGAAATCGGTATCGGCGACGACGACGGCGCGGTAGGCGTACCAGCTGCCCCACTCGGCATCGACCCCGATCATCAGCGGCGAGGGCTGGTGCCAGCCGGCCAGCGCGCCCAGCGCCTGCAGGCCGATCGGGCGCGTTCCGGGGAACAGGATGCGGAAGCGGTGCTCCGGCAGTTCCCGGGCGAACCAGTGCCGGACGGTCCGGGTGCTGTAGTCGTCAATCGGGTCGTCACCCGTCATGCCGCTTGCCTGGAGGCGCTCCCACAGCCGCCGCCCGCCATGGCCGATCAGGATCAGCTGCCGCTCGCCGGGCTGGATGTCGAGCGCGGCGAGCACCGCCGCCGGGAGGCTGTCCAGGGCGAATACGTGTTGCCGGTTGAGCCCCGCCTCGTCGAGGAAACCGCCCGGCAAGGCCGCTCCCTTATTCATTGTCCAGCGGCGGCGCCTTTTCGCCGAGGCGCCGCTGGGCCACCCAGTCGATCAGCGCATCGATGGCCGCCGCGCCGGCCTGGGCCTTGGGGTGGTTGATGAAGAAAGTCACCGCGTAGCGCCGCCCCTGGGCATCCAGGGCGTAGCCGGCGGCCGTCTTGACGCCGTCCAGGGTGCCGGTCTTGATGTGCGCCCGGCCGGTTGCCGTCGCCTCCTTCAGGCGCTTCTTCATGGTGCCGTCGATGCCGACGATCGGCATGCTGGCGATAAATTCGGGCATGACGGGGCTTTTCCAGGCGTCCAGCAGCAGGCGGTTCATGCTGTCGGCGCTGATGCGCTCGCTGCGCGACAGGCCCGACCCGTTGTCGAGCACCAGTTCGCCGAAGCGCAGCCTGCGTCCGGCCAGCCACTCGGCGATTCGCTGTTTCGAGCGTTCGGCGGTGGCGGGGGCATCGTTGTTGCCCAGGGTCAGGAAAACCTGGCGGGCCATGACGTTGTTGCTGAACTTGTTGATGTCGCGTGCGGCGTCGGCCAGCGGCGCCGACTCGTGCTGGGTGAGCAGCCTGGCGCCGACCGGCACGGTGCCGGCGCGGACCTGGCCGTTGATGCTGCCGCCGAGTTCCTTCCACAGGGCGCGGATCAGTCCGCCGGCCTGGGCGTCGGCCGGCAGCGGGGCGAGGTTGAGCGATCGTTCTCCGCACAGCGCCGCGTAGCTGCCGGTGAATTCCAGGCGGTTGCCGTTGTTCTCGGGGACCAGGCGGACGCTGACCAGGTCTTTCCAGTTGCTGCCGCAGTCGCCGTTGCCGGCCCGCAACTGGTTGTCGACGCGCAGCCCTTCGCTCGGTGTTTCCATCAATACGCGCGGCTTGCCGTTGTCGGGCAGGAGCGTGAAGCGCATAGCGCGGAAATTGAGCAGCAGGCCATCGGGGCCGACGTTGTACGGGCGCATCGGCTTGTCGTCGAAGGCGCCGGGGTCGATGGCCGGTACGTTGAAGGCGCTGCGGTCGAGCACGACATCGCCGGCGATCTGCTGGATGCCACGCACGCGCAGCTGGCGCAGCAGGCTCCACAGGTGTTCGATGGCGAAGCGCGGGTCGCCGCTGCCGCGGATATAGACGTTGCCGTCGAGCACGCCATCCGTCGGCGCCTGCTCCGTCCAGACCGTGGTTTTCCAGGTGTAGGCCGGGCCCAGCAGGTCGAGCGCCGCATAGGTGGTGAGCAGCTTCATGACCGAGGCCGGGTTCATTGGCTGGCTGGCGTTGTGGGCGACCAGGGGCGGCGCGCCATCGACCGGCTGGACCACGACGGCAACCTGCGCGGCGGGAATCTGGGCGGCTTTCAGCGATTTCAGCACGTCGGGGGGCAGGCCGTCGGCGGCTGCGGGTAGCGCCAGGCCGATCAGGGCGAGCGCGGGGAGGAGCTTGGCGAACATCGAAGGAAACGGGGGGATGCGAGAGGGGGGAAGCGTACCATCGGAGACGACGTGCGGGATGCCGGCAATAGGACTGTTGCATTTGTGAATTTGATGATATTGTAAGTGTTGGCAATTTATTTTCGGTGTGCTACCTCCCTTCATGGGTCAATTCCAGGTGCCTCTTCGCGAGGCTCGATTCGGTTCGCTGGTTCATCTCGGTTACCGGGGCTGGGTCGCCACGGCCTATCTCCTGGTCGCCCTGCTGGCCGGCAGCTTGCTGTTCATCGAATTCAGGGGGATCGACGAGCAGATGAATACGCTGGCCCGCGAGCGCGGCGCCGTGCTGTTTCGCCTGGTCGAGCTGACCCGGGACTGGAATGCCCGGCATGGCGGCGTGTATGTGCCGATCACCGAGACGACCCAGCCCAACCCGTATCTGGCGCATCCTCAGCGCGACCTGGAAACACGCGACGGCATGCGGCTGACCATGATCAATCCGGCCTTCATGACCCGGCAGATCGCGGAGATCGCCGAGCAGGTGGATGGCGTGCGCTTCCATCTCACCAGCCTCAAGCCGATTCGCCCGGCCAACGCCGCGGATGCCTGGGAAACCGAGGCGCTGCACCGTTTCGAGCAGGGCCGGACGGAAATCCTCGACCTGGTTTTCGAGGAGCGCGGCCCGCAGCACCGCTACATGGCGCCGCTGATGATCAAGCAGGCCTGCCTGACCTGCCACGCCGAGCAAGGCTACAAGCTCGGGGATATCCGCGGCGGGATCAGCGTCACCATGCCGGCCGGGAACATACTGGAAATTCGCCAGGCGCAGCGTTTCCGCGCCGCCTCGGTGCTTGGCGGCGGCGCCCTGTGCCTCGCCCTGCTGATCCATTTCGTCATCTGGGTTTCGCGCCAGAACTTTCTGCGCCTGCAGGATATTTCGGCCGGCCAGGAGCGGCTGATCGAGGCGCGCACGGCGGACCTGTCGACGCTCAATACGCAGTTGCGCGAGGAAGTCGCCGAGCGCAAGCGCAAGGAAGTGCTGATCTCGGAGAGCGAGGCGCGCTATCGCTCGGTCCTGGAGACCAGCCAGGATGCGATCGTGATCATCGAGGCGCCTTGCTTCAAGATCGTCTACGCCAACGAGCAGACGGCGGCGCTGCTGGGCATGGAGTTGTCCGCGGTTCTCGGCGAGCCCCTGCCGAGCTTCGTCGTCGCGTCGGAGCGTTCGCAGGTCGAAGGCAACCTGGCGCGGCGCCTGCAGGGTGGGGCAGTCTCGGCCACGTCGCGGGTGCGCTTTGCACGACCGGATGGCAGCCATCTGCGCGTCGGCGACGTGCATGTCGCGCGTATCGACCGGGCGGCCCGGGACGGCCAGTGGGTCGTCAGCATCAAGGATGTGACCGAGCGCCTGGCCGACGAAAGGGCGCTCCAGATATCGGCGGCGGTGATGGAAAGCGCGTCCGAGGGGATCGTCGTGACCGACGCGAAAAACCACATCATGCAGATCAACCCCGCTTTCACCGCGATCACCGGCTACCGCCCCTGCGAGTTGCTGGGCAAGGATCCGCGCTGCCTGGGTTCCGGTCGCCATGACCCCGATTTCTTCCAGTCCCTGTGGCAGCAACTCGGTACCGACGGCCGCTGGGAGGGCGAGGTCTGGAATCGCCGTCCGGATGGCACGCTTTACGTCGTCTGGCTGTCCATTTCCGCCATCTGCGAAGAAGGCGTGGAAAGCGGCGGGCGCCATGTCGCCACCTTCATCGACATCACGCAGCGCAAGGAGGTCGAGGAACTGCTCCGCCACCGCGCCCAGAGCGACCCGCTGACCGACCTTCCCAACCGCAGCGTGTTCTACGACCGCTTGCAGATGGCGCTGGTCCAGGCGCGACGCTACGGCAACGAGTTCGCCCTGCTCTATATCGACCTCGACCACTTCAAGGAGGTCAACGACAGCATGGGCCATGCGGCCGGAGACGAGCTCCTGGTCGAGGCCGCCCGCCGCATGAAGCAGGTCGTGCGCGATTCGGATACCGTGGCGCGCCTGGGCGGCGACGAGTTTGCCGTCATCCTGCCGCAGTTGCGCGGCCGGGATGAGGTCGAGGAAGTCGCGCGGCGGATCGTTGCCGTCCTCCTCGAGCCGTTCGCCGTGTCCGGCGGTGAGGCGCGGGTGTCGGCCAGCGTCGGCGCGGCGATCTATCCCGAACATGGGGGCGACATGGAAAGCATCCGTGCCAGCGCCGATGCCGCCCTCTACGCGGCCAAGGATGCCGGCCGCAACGGCTATCGGCTGGCGACCCCGCGAGAGTCCTGACTGAAAGCGCCCGCCGGTGCGTTGCCGGCGCACGATGCTTTTTTCGGGGTGGCTCTTGAAATCCCCCTGCCTCGTCCTTATTATTAGCACTCACCCAAGGCGAGTGCTAACAGATTGCCCGCCGGGTTCCCGGGTCCGTGCATGGCGCGGCCGGCCAATTTCAGTTTTGTTGCAACTCATTTTCAGGAGTCTGTTTTATGAATATCCGTCCTTTGCACGACCGTGTGATCGTCAAGCGCGTCGAAGCCGAACGCACCACCGCTTCCGGCATCGTCCTTCCGGATTCCGCCGGCGAGAAGCCGGATCAGGGTGAAATCCTGGCGGTCGGCCCGGGCAAGCGCGACGACAACGGCAAGCAGATCGCCCTCGACGTCAAGGTCGGCGACCGCGTTCTGTTCGGCAAGTACGCCGGCCAGGCCGTCAAGGTCGATGGCCAGGAAGTCCTGGTCATGCGCGAAGAAGACATCATGGGCGTCATCCAGGCCTAAGCGCCTCGGTTGATTCTCCAAACAGATCAAAATTCAGGAGTTATAAATGGCAGCTAAAGAAGTCAAATTCGGCGATTCCGCCCGCGCCCGCATGGTCGAAGGCATCAACATCCTGGCCGATGCCGTCAAGGTCACCCTTGGTCCCAAGGGCCGCAACGTTGTGCTCGAGCGCTCCTTCGGCGGCCCGACCGTCACCAAGGACGGCGTTTCCGTCGCCAAGGAAATCGAACTGAAGGACAAGTTCGCCAACATGGGCGCCCAGATGGTCAAGGAAGTCGCTTCCAAGACCTCCGACATCGCCGGTGACGGCACCACCACCGCCACCGTGCTGGCCCAGGCCATCGTCCGCGAAGGCATGAAGTACGTTGCCGCCGGCATGAACCCGATGGATCTCAAGCGCGGCATCGACAAGGCCGTCGCCGCCACCATCGCCGAACTGAAGACCATTTCCAAGCCGTGCACCACGACCAAGGAAATCGCCCAGGTTGGTTCCATCTCCGCCAACTCCGACGCCGACATCGGCGACATCATCGCCAACGCGATGGAAAAGGTCGGCAAGGAAGGCGTCATCACCGTCGAAGACGGCAAGTCCCTGAACAACGAACTCGACGTCGTCGAAGGCATGCAGTTTGACCGCGGCTACCTGTCCCCGTACTTCATCAACAACCCGGACAAGCAGATCGCCCTGCTCGACAACCCGTTCGTCCTGCTCTTCGACAAGAAGATCTCCAACATCCGCGACCTGCTGCCGGTGCTGGAACAAGTCGCCAAGGCCGGCCGTCCGCTGCTGATCATCGCTGAAGACGTCGATGGCGAAGCCCTGGCTACCCTGGTCGTCAACAACATCCGCGGCATCCTGAAGACCGTTGCCGTCAAGGCCCCGGGCTTCGGCGACCGTCGCAAGGCCATGCTCGAAGACATCGCCATCCTGACCGGCGGCACCGTGATCTCCGAAGAGACCGGCCTGTCCCTGGAAAAGGCGACCCTGAAGGATCTGGGCCAAGCCAAGCGCGTCGAGATCGGCAAGGAAAACACCACCCTGATCGACGGTGCCGGCGAAGCCGTTTCCATCGAAGCTCGCGTCAAGCAGATCCGCATCCAGATCGAGGAAGCCACCTCCGACTACGACCGCGAAAAGCTGCAGGAGCGTGTTGCCAAGCTGGCTGGCGGCGTTGCCGTCATCAAGGTCGGCGCTGCCACCGAAGTCGAAATGAAGGAAAAGAAGGCCCGCGTCGAAGACGCGCTGCACGCCACCCGTGCCGCCGTTGAAGAAGGCATCGTCGCCGGCGGCGGCGTCGCCCTGCTGCGCGCCCGTGCCAACATCGCCAAGCTGAAGGGCGACAACCACGACCAGGACGCCGGCATCAAGCTGATCCTCAAGGCCATCGAAGCCCCGCTGCGCGAAATCGTCGGCAACGCCGGCGACGAGCCGTCCGTGGTGGTCGACAAGGTCGTTCGCGGCAAGGGCAACTACGGCTACAACGCCGCTACCGGCGAGTACGGCGACATGGTCGAAATGGGCGTGCTGGACCCGACCAAGGTCACCCGCACCGCGCTGCAGAACGCCGCTTCCGTGGCCGGCCTGATGCTGACCACCGAGTGCATGGTTGCCGAACTGGCTGAAGACAAGCCGGCCGGCGGCATGCCCGACATGGGCGGCATGGGCGGCATGGGTGGTATGGGCGGAATGGGCATGTAAAGCCCCGCCGAGCCTTTTCGCTCACCCCGAAAGCCCCGCCTCGTGCGGGGCTTTTTCTTGTTATGCCAGTGAAATCCCGAGATGCCTCAAGGCTTTCCGGTCCAGGATTAACTTTCGGGAAACGCGTTACGCCCTGTAAGTTAGCTGTAAGACGCCACGCCTAAATTACGCTCCGCAGCAATGCCTCTATAAACAAAATCTGAGGAGCAAATCAATGCAAGACGTACTTGATCGGATTACCAAGAATCCGAAGTTCCACGAGTTCATTGCCATGCGCAATCGATACTCGATCATCATGGCCATCGTCAGTGCGGCCGCCTACTATGGCTTCATCCTGCTGGTCGCTTTCGACAAGGAGCTGCTGAGCCAGAAGATCGGCGCCGGCGTGACCACCCTCGGCGTTCCGCTGGGCGTCGGCGTCATCGTTTTCACCATCATCCTGACCTGGATCTACGTCCGCCGCGCCAACACCGAGTTCGACGCGACCAACGAAGCCATCATCAAGGAGGCGCAGAAGTAACATGTCCATCAAGCACATCCTCTCCGCTGTAGCCGCCTTGGCTCTCGTCGGTGGCGCCTACGCCGCCGGTGCCGACCTCGGCCAGGCTCAGAAGCAGGCGACCAACTGGACGGCCATTGCCATGTTCGGCCTGTTCGTCGGTTTCACGCTGTACATCACCAAGCTGGCAGCTGCCCGCACCAAGTCGGCTGCCGACTTCTACACCGGCGGCGGCGGCATCACCGGCTTCCAGAACGGTCTGGCCATCGCCGGCGACTACATGTCCGCCGCGTCCTTCCTCGGTATTTCCGGCCTGGTGTTCGCCAACGGCTTCGACGGCCTGATCTTCTCGATCGGCTGGCTGGTCGGCTGGCCGGTCATCACCTTCCTGATGGCCGAGCGCCTGCGCAACCTGGGCAAGTTCACGTTCGCCGACGTGGCTTCCTACCGTTTCGCCCAGACCCCGGTTCGCGTCTTCGCGGCTTCCGCTTCCCTGGTCATCGTCGCTTTCTACATGATTGCGCAGATGGTCGGTGCCGGTCAGCTGATCAAGATCCTCTTCGGTCTCGAGTACCTCTACGCCGAAATCCTCGTCGGCTGCATCATGCTGGCCTACGTGCTGTTCGGCGGCATGACCGCGACGACCTGGGTGCAGATCATCAAGGCCGTCATGCTGCTCGCCGGCGCCACCTTCATGGCTGTCTCCGTGCTGCTGCAGTTCGGCTTCTCGCCGGAAGCGCTGTTCGCCAAGGCCACCGAAGTGCACGCCAAGAAGGAAGCCATCATGGCGCCGGGCGCCCTGATCAAGGATCCGATCTCCGCCATCTCCGTCGGTATGGCGCTGATGTTCGGTACCGCCGGCCTGCCGCACATCCTGATGCGCTTCTTTACCGTTCCGAACGCCAAGGAAGCCCGCAAGTCGGTTGCCTGGGCGACCACCTGGATCGGCTACTTCTACATCCTGACCTTCATCATCGGCTTCGGCGCCATCACCAACCTGATCCAGAACCCGGGCGACTTCTACGTCGGCGGCGAACTGGCCAAGGGCCTGAAGGGCGGCGGCAACATGGCTGCCGTGCATCTGTCCAAGGCAGTTGGCGGTGACCTGTTCCTCGGCTTCATCTCCGCCGTGGCCTTCGCCACCATCCTGGCCGTGGTTGCCGGTCTGACCCTGTCCGGCGCTTCCGCCGTGTCGCACGACCTGTACGCTTCCGTGTTCAACAAGGGCTGCTCGTCCGAACAGGAACTGCGCGTCTCCAAGATGGCTACCCTGGCTCTGGGCGCTCTCGCCATCGTTCTCGGCATCATGTTCGAGAAGGAAAACGTTGCCTACATGGTCATGCTGGCCTTCACCATCGCCTGTTCCTCCAATTTCCCGGTCCTCTTCATGTCCGTGCTGTGGAAGAACTGCACCACCCGTGGTGCCGTGGTCGGTGGCTTCGTCGGCCTGATCCTGGCCGCCGTGCTGACCATCGGCTCCGCCTCGGTCTGGGAAGCCGTGCTGAAGTACCCGAAGGGTTCCGCCTGGTTCCCGTACAACTCCGCTGCCATCTTCTCGATGACCGCTGCCTTCTTCACGATCTGGCTGGTGTCCATCCTGGACAACTCCGAACAGGCCAAGAAGGAACGTGCCCTGTATCCGTCGCAGCAGCTGCGTTCGGAAACCGGTCTGGGTGCTGCCGCTGCTTCGGCTCACTAAGCGGGACTGCAACAAACCAAAAAGCCCGGGGTTTCCCGGGCTTTTTTTCGTCCACATTTTGCGCGGCGCGACGATGCCGATGGGCAAGTTTCCAAATTGCGGACGTGCCGGTGCGCTGCCGAAATCGAAGGGCAGTTTCTTTGCTAGACTGTCGGTGTTTGCAGGGGAAAAAAACGGTAGGGGGTTGCCCAGTGCAGGATCGGGCGACCCCCTGAGCAGCGGTGAGACCGCATACTCCGAAGACCATAAAAGGAGAACAGCCCGATCAGGATAGGCGGGCTGCCTTACAGAAATCTTACGCCGGCAAGGGCGAATATCGAAAAATGCGCATTCTTATCGCTGAAGACGACACGATCATCGCCGATGGTCTTTCCCGCTCGTTGCGCCAGGGCGGCTATGCCGTCGATTGGGCGGCCAACGGGGTCGATGCCGATACCGCCCTGGTGACGGTCTCCTATGACCTGCTGATTCTCGATCTGGGCCTGCCCAAGCTCTCCGGGCTGGAGGTGCTCAAGCGCCTGCGTTCGCGCAACTCCCAGGTGCCGGTATTGATCCTGACGGCGCTCGACGGGACCGGCGACCGCGTCAAGGGGCTCGACCTGGGGGCCGATGACTACATGGTCAAGCCATTCGAACTGGCCGAGCTGGAAGCGCGGGTCAGGGCGCTGACCCGCCGTTCGGCCGGCACCTCGCCAACCATCCAGTGCGGCGCGCTGACCTACGATCAGGTCGGCCGGGTGGCGCAGATTCAGGGCCAGGCGCTCGATCTGTCGGCGCGCGAGGTCGGCCTGCTGGAAGTCCTGCTCAGCCGGATGGGCCGCCTGGTCAGCAAGGACCAGCTGGTCGACCATCTTTGCGGCTGGGGCGAGGAAGTCAGCCACAACGCGATCGAGGTCTACGTGCATCGTTTGCGCAAGAAGATCGAACCCGGTGGCGTGAAGATCGCAACCGTCCGTGGCCTGGGCTACTGCCTTGAGCGACCGCAAGGCGAGTAGCCCTTCGTCATCCACGTCGGAAACCGAGCGCTCGCTGTTTGGCGAGATTCTCGACTGGATGCTCGCCCCCCTGCTGTTTGTCTGGCCGTTGAGCATCGCGTTTACGCATTATTTCGCCAACAACGTCGCCAACTATCCGTACGACCAGGCCCTGCGCGAGCATGTGTCGGCGATTGCGCGCCAGGTCAAGCTGGTCGGCGGCAAGGCGCAATTGTCCTTGCCGGCCTCGGCGCGTGCGCTGTTGCGCGCCGACGAGACGGATAGCGTCTACTTCCGGGTCAGCACCATGGATGGCAAGCTGCTCGCCGGCGACAAGGACCTGCCGGCCATCGTCCCCGTGCCCTCCGGCGAGGCCGGCCACGGCGAGATTTTTCTGCGCGATGCGGATTACAAGGGGCAGGATTTGCGCCTGGCCTATACCTATCTGAGCGAGCCGGGCATGCCGGGTTCGCAGTGGGTCGTCGTCGAGGTCGGCGAGACCACCGAAAAACGCAGCCAGCTGGCCAACAAGATCGTCGCCAGCGTCATCCTGCCGCAATTCATCATCATTCCGCTGGCCGTGATGCTGGTCTGGTTCGGCCTCTCCCGCGGCCTGCGGCCGCTGACCCGCCTGCGCAAGACGATCGACGCCCGCGAGCCGGACGACCTGTCGCCGATCGCCACGCGCCGGGTGCCGGAAGAGCTGGAGCCGCTGGTCGAGGCGTTCAACGAAATGCTCGCCCGCATGCAGCGCAACGTCGAAGCCCAGCAGCGCTTCGTCGCCGATGCCGCGCACCAGATGCGCACGCCGCTCACCGGCCTGAAGACGCAGGCCCAGTTCGCCATCCGCGAGACCGATCCCGAGGCGCTGCGTCACGCCCTGCGCCAGATCGCCACCGGCGTCGATCGTGCCGGCCGGCTGGTCAACCAGCTGCTGACGCTGGCCAGAACCGAAGGCGGGGAACTGGCGCAACGCAAGCACGAAGTGCTCGACCTTTCCGCCCTGATCCGCGACGTGGTTGCCGACTGGGTGATGATCGCCATCGAGAAGAACATCGACCTGGGCTACGAGTCGCCCGGGCCGGCGATGATCATGGGCAACCCGTTCATGCTGCGCGAGCTGGCCAAGAACCTGATCGACAACGCGCTGCGCTACACCCACGCCGGCGGCCACGTCACCTGCCGCATCGTCGCCAATCCGACCATGGTGCTGCTCGAGGTCGAGGACGACGGGATCGGCATCAGCGAAGAGCAGGCGGAAATGGTCTTCGAGCGCTTCTATCGGGTCGACGACGCCGGAACGGAAGGGAGCGGCCTGGGCCTGGCCATCGTCCAGGAAATCGCCATGCAGCACGACGCCAAGGCCAGCCTGCGCCCCAACCCCACCGGCAAGGGCGCCATCGCCCGCGTTCCGTTCGCCGTCTGGCACCCGCCGGCCGCGCCGCCGCCGCTGCCGGACGACTTTTCCGAACTCTACCGCCAGTCGCCGCCCATCGGCACCTGAGCATTGCCGCCGGGCCTGTGCCGAAAAATGCGCAGAAGTGTTGCGGAAGCAGCATCTCCTCGCTATAATGCGCCCTCTCTTGGCCTGGTAGCTCAGTTGGTAGAGCAGCGGATTGAAAATCCGCGTGTCGGTGGTTCGATTCCGCCCCAGGCCACCAAGATTCAAGCAAAAAGCCCGGTTCTCGAGACCGGGCTTTTTGCTTTCCGCCTCCGCCGGGGGCGGCGCGTCCGCTCCATGCCTGTCTGCTGTTACACTGAGCCATGACGGTAAGGTATGGAGTCTGTCGGATGCACCCTGGCGTCATCTCCTGTCATGAGTGCGATTTGCTGCTGCGCGAGGCCGATTCTTCCGCCCGCGCCACCAGCGTTGCCTGTCCGCGTTGCGGTGCCGAGCTGTACCGGGTCGGGCGCAATGCGCTGGAGCGCAGCCTGGCGCTGACCTGTGCGGCGCTGGTGCTGTTGGTGGTGGCCAATCTTTTTCCCATCGTCGGCTTGAACCTCCAGGGGCATCAGGTCGAAACCACGGTCTTCGGCGCCGTCCGCCAGCTCTGGCTGGACGACATGCCGGTCGTCGCCGCGCTGTTGCTGGCGACGACGGTGCTGATGCCGCTGCTCGAGTTGTGCGCCCTCGGCTGGCTGCTCCTTCCGTTGTGGCGGGGGCGTCGTCCGCGCTGGTTCGCGCCGGTATTCCGGGCGTTTCAGCTGGCGCATCCATGGGCGATGGTGGAGGTATTCATCCTCGGCGTCCTGGTCTCGCTGGTCAAGCTGGCGCACCTGGCCGACGTGCTGCCCGGGCCGGCGATCGGGTGTTTCGGGGCCTTGATGCTGGTCCTCGCCATCCTCGCCTCGACCCTCGATCAGCGGGCCTTGTGGCAAGCCTGGGAGCTTGCCGAGGCATGAACGGGGTGATGGCAGCCGAGCGGGGAATAGCGCAATGCGGGGTCTGCGAGCACCTGGCCGAGGTGGCCGGAGATGCCCGTTGTCCGCGTTGCGGCGCGCGCTTGCACCTGCGCAAGCCGTACAGCATCGGTCGCGCCTGGGCCCTGCTGATCGCCGCCTATGCGCTGTACCTGCCCGCCAACCTGCTGCCGATCATGGAGACGCGCTCGCTGTTCGGCGTCCAGCGCGACACGATCATGAGCGGCGTGGTCTACCTGTGGCAATCCGGTTCCTGGGGGCTGGCGCTGATCGTTTTCGTTGCCAGCGTGGTGGTGCCACTGCTGAAGCTGCTCAGCCTGTCGGTGATCGTCCTGGCCGTCCAGCGCCGGCGGGTCGGTTCGCCGCTCCAGTACGCCCGGCTGTATCGTCTGCTGGAAGCGCTCGGCCGCTGGTCGATGCTCGATGTCTATGTCGTCGCCATCCTGGTGGCGCTGGTCCAGGCCCAGTCGCTGGCGACCATCGCGCCGGGGCCCGGGGTGGTGCCTTTCGGCGCGGTGGTCGTGCTCAGCATGATGGCGACGATGACTTTCGATCCCCGCCTGATCTGGGATGCCCGGATGGCCGGGCACAATGAGGAAACCGACCGTGACGCCAAACGAAATGCCCTTGCCTGACGACCTCCCTTCCGGCCAGGTCTCGCCGCCTCGCCAGCGGCTGGGCATGATCTGGATCGTTCCCCTGCTCGCCATCCTGGTCGGCATTGGGCTGGCGGTGCAGGCCATCCGCGCCCGCGGTCCGGAAATCGTGTTGCAGTTCGCGGCGGCGGAAGGGCTGGAAGCGAACAAGACGCGCGTCAAGTTCAAGGAGGTCGAGATCGGCGTGGTCAAGGGCATTTCCCTGAGCGCGGACCGCAACGCGGTGCGCGTCAGGGTGCAGATGGACAAGCAGGCAGAAGGCCTGCTCGTCGACGACACACGGTTCTGGGTGGTGCGCCCACGCGTCGCGGCGGGCGGCGTATCCGGGCTGGCGACGTTGCTCTCCGGCGCTTACATCGCGCTCGACCCCGGCAAATCCACGCAGGCGCGCGAGGAGTTCGTCGGCCTGGAGGTGCCGCCCCTGGTCACCAGTAACACGCCGGGGCGCCAGTTCCGCCTGAGCGCCAGCGACCTGGGTTCGCTCGATATCGGCACGCCGGTCTATTTCCGCCGCATCCAGGTCGGTCGCGTCGTCGGCTATGCGATGCAGAAGGAGGGGGCGGGCGTCGACGTGCAGATTTTCGTCGATGCTCCCTACGACGTTTTCGTGACCCGGGCCGCGCGCTTCTGGCACGCCAGCGGCATCGACCTGTCGCTCGGGGTCGATGGCGTGAAGTTCGACATGCAGTCCTTGCTCAGCGTGGCCCTCGGCGGTATCGCCTTTGCCTCGCCCGTCGGCAACGACGAGGAGCCGGCGCCGCGCGCCGAAGCGGGCGCCAGCTTCGTGCTGCATCCGGACCAGGCGACGGCCAGCCGCTTGCCGGAAACGCGGGTGCATAAGTACGTCCTCACCTTCCGCGAATCGGTGCGCGGCCTCGCCGTCGGCGCGCCGGTGGATTTCCGGGGCTTCGTCGCCGGCGAGGTGTCGCGCATCGACCTGAACTTCGACCGGCAGAAGACCGATTTCGCCATGCAGGTGGAAATCAGCCTCTACCCGGAGCGCCTGGCCCGGCATGCCCGGAGCTTCGCGGAAGGGGAGGTCTCGGACCAGGCCCTGCGCGAGACCATGGACCGGATGGTGGCCAAGGGCTTCCGCGCCCAGCTGCGTACCGGCAACCTGCTGACGGGGCAGTGCTACATCGCGCTCGATTTCTTCGCCAAGGCCCGCCCCGGCAAGATCGACTGGCGGAAACGGCGCCCGGACCTGCCCGTCCAGCCCGGCACGCTGGATTCGCTGCAGGACCAGCTGCTGGCCTTCGTCGAGTCGACGCGGCATACCTTGAACCACGTCGATCAACTGGTCGTCCGTCTCGACCAGCAGGTCGCTCCCGAACTCGTCGCCACCTTGCGCGATGCCCGCCGGACGCTGGACGGCGCCGAACGGATGCTGGCCTCCGCCGACGTCCGCAATCTGGCCGACCTGCTCGAACGCCAGCCTGAATCCCTGCTCACCGGAAAGAAAGGGGAATGACCATGAGGCACGGAAAATGGGTGCTTGCCCTGGGGGCGCTGGCGCTGCTCGGGGGCTGCGCCGGCACGCCGGCGCCGTCGTACTTCACGCTGGATACGGGGATGCCAGCCCGGCCGGCGGCGGGCCTGACGCCGAGCCTGGCGATTACCCGGATCGCCTTGCCGGAGTTGATCGATCGGCCGCAGCTCGTGGTCCGCAGCGCCGACAACGAAGTCCGCATCCACGAGTCCCTGCGCTGGGCGGAGCCCTTGCGGCGCCAGATTCCCCTGTTGCTGGCGGATGAGCTCGGGCGTCAGCTCGGCTCGGGCCGGGTGGTCGCGGCGCCGCTCGACGGGGCGGGCGGCGATGCCGATTTCCGCCTGCGCCTCGATGTCCAGCGCCTGGTGGCGCGGAGCGGAGGCGGCGCGGAAGTCGATATGCTGTGGCATCTCGAATCGCGTCAGGGCAAGACCGCCAGCGGCCGCAGCATGGTCTCCGAGGCTGCCGACGGGAGCGATCCGGCCGCCCTGGTCGCCGCCCAGCGCCGGGCGCTGATCCGGGTCGCCGCCGAGATCGCCGGGAGCGTGCGCGCGCTGCAGGCGGGCAAGCCGTGATGCCCGTAGCGTGCCGCCGGCCGGTGCAATGGGGCGGTAACATAGCAGGGTCATAATGGGCGCTTTCGAAAGGGATGCGAACATGGATCTGTTGCTGTGGCGCCATGCCGAGGCGGAAGAGGGGGAGGACGATCTGAAGCGCCGCCTGACCGACCGCGGCGAGAAGCAGGCGCGGGCGATGGGCGAGTGGATACGCGGGCATCAACCGAAGGATCTGCGGATCATCGTCAGCCCGGCCGTGCGCACCCAGCAGACGGCGGAAGCCCTGAAGCTGCCGTTCGAGACGATACGCAAGATCGGCCCCGAAGCCTGCGTGTCGGAATTGATCGCCGCCTCCGGCTGGCCGCATGCCAAGGGCAGCGTGCTGATCGTCGGCCACCAGCCTTCGCTGGGGAGGATGGCGTCGCTGCTGCTGGCCGGTCAGGAAGCGGAATGGAGCATCAAGAAGGGGGCGCTCTGGTGGCTGAGCAACCGCGTGCGCCGCAACGAGACGCAGACTGTCCTGCGCGCCATGATTCCGGCGGAATTGCTGGATTAGGCCGTATTCACAGCCAGTGGCGGGCTGCGCCCATTCCGTCCTGGCAAACGCAGCCCCCCGCTGGCCGCGAATACACCCTAGACAAGCCCCCCGCTTAGGCGTGAAATAGCTCTTTTCGCGTACGACGATGGAGAGAGCATGGTTACCAGAAAAAAAGCCAATTCCCCGCAGCCTCAGCCCGTCAAGCCGGCTGCTTCGACGACCCCGAGGAGCCGCCGGCGCAGCGTGGCCGCCGGCGATGTGCCGCCGGTGCTGACGCCGCCGGCGATCGAGGGATACAGCGTGCATGCCTCGGTCGATGCCGCCCAGGGGTCGAAGCTGGGTGCCCTGCACGACGTCGTTGCCGGCATGCCGATCGAGGAGTCGGTGGCGCTGCTGAAGGGGGTGCTCAAGCAGCAGCGGATGGCGGCCGGCCTGGCGGCGCCGAATCCCGACGACGAGCTGATGTCCGACTGGCGCGAGGGCGGCTACCCCTACAAGAACCTGATGCAGCGCCGCAACTACGAGCAGCAGAAGTATCGTCTGCAGGTCGAGTTGCTGAAGCTGCAGGCCTGGGTCAAGGAAACCGGGGCCAAGGTCGTCATCCTGTTCGAAGGGCGGGATGCGGCGGGCAAGGGAGGAACCATCAAGCGCTTCATGGAGCACCTCAACCCGCGGGGCGCGCGCGTCGTCGCGCTGGAAAAGCCGAGCGAAATCGAACGCGGGCAGTGGTATTTCCAGCGTTACGTGCAGCATCTGCCGACCAATGGCGAGATCGTGCTGTTCGACCGGTCCTGGTACAACCGCTCCGGCGTCGAGCGGGTGATGGGTTTCTGCACCGACCACGAGTACGCCGAGTTCGTCCGCCAGGCGCCGGAGTTCGAGCGCATGCTGGTGCGCAACGGCACGCATGTCATCAAGTTCTGGTTCTCGGTCAGCCGCGAGGAACAGCGCCGCCGTTTCCGCGAGCGCAAGGTGCACCCGCTCAAGCAGTGGAAGCTGTCGCCGATCGACATGGCTTCGCTCGACAAGTGGGACGACTACACTAAGGCCAAGGAAGCGATGTTCTTCCACACGGACACCGCCGACGCGCCATGGACGGTGATCAAGTCGAACTGCAAGAAGCGGGCGCGCCTCAATGCCATGCGCTACATCCTGCACAAGCTGCCGTATGCCAACAAGGACACCCAGCGCATCGGCAATCTCGACCCGCTCATCGTCGGCCGTGCCAACGTGGTCTACGAGCGCGGCGAGCACCAGGGGCTGCCTATCCTCTGAGCGCTTCGGCCGGCCCCGATTCAGGAAACGCGCCGCGGTCCGGGCGCGTTTTTCACGTCAGCCCCGGCCTGGCCGTCGCGCTCAGCTGACGACGTAGGCGGCGCTGCCGGTGGCGATCAACAGCCCGCTCTCGTTCTCCAGCGACATCTGGACCGAGGCGATGCGGCCGCCGAGTCGGGTAACCCGGCCGGTGGCCGTGAAAGTCTTGCCGATGCCCTGGTGCAGGAAATCGGTGCGCAGGTCGATGGTGCCGATGCGGCCGAAACGGTGGCCGACCTGTTCGGCGTTCTCGTTGCAGAATTTTTCGGCGATGCCGACGGTGACCGCAAAGCCGCCCACCGTGTCGAGCGCGGCGGCGATCACCCCGCCATGCAGGCGGCCGTGCAGGTAATGGCCGATCAGCTCCGGACGCATGGCGAAGCTGAGGCGCGCGGCCTCGGGGGAAAACGAGTCGACCTTCAGCCCGAGCACCTCGTTGAAGCGCAGCTTGTGTTCGAACACGTCGCGCAGCATGGCTTCGAGGCGGATTTGCTCCTCGTGGGAGCGGCGTGCGTATTCCGGGGTATGGGGCATGGATTTCTGCTCGTGTGGGGGCGAATCGGACAATGTGCCGATTCTAGGCCATACGGACCGGTATGGGAATTGCGCGGGGTTTTCCTGCGGTCGGGACAAAAAAATGGGCGACGGGGTTAACCGTCGCCCAAAACCGAACGCTAATTGCTTAGCGTAACGCAGAGGACTTTACTTCTTGCGCGGCGGCGGAACGTCCGTGCAAGTGCCGTGGGCGACTTCGGCGGTCATGCCGACGGTTTCGCCCAGGGTCGGGTGGGGGTGGATGGTCTTGCCGATATCGACCGAGTCGCAGCCCATCTCGATGGCCAGGCAGACTTCGCCGATCATGTCGCCGGCCGACGGGCCGACGATGGCGCCGCCGATGACGCGGTGCGTTTCGGCATCGAAGATCAGCTTGGTGAAGCCGTAGTCGGCGCCGTTGGCGATGGCGCGGCCGGAGGCGGCCCACGGGAACTTGGCGGTCTCGACCTTGCGGCCTTCCTTCTTGGCCTGTTCCTCGGTGTAGCCGACCCATGCCACTTCCGGATGGGTGTAGGCGACGCCCGGGATCACCTGCGCATCGAAGGCGGCCTTGTGGCCGGCGGCGACTTCGGCGGCGACGTGGGCTTCATGCACGGCCTTGTGGGCGAGCATCGGGTTGCCGACGAGGTCGCCGATGGCGAAGATGTGCGGCACGTTGGTGCGCATCTGGGCATCGACATTGATGAAACCGCGGTCGGTTACCGCGATGCCTGCCTTGTCGGCGCCGATCTTCTTGCCGTTCGGCGCGCGGCCGGCGGCTTGCAGGATCATGTCGTACTTGACCGGTTCCGGCGACACGCCTTCGCCCTCGAAGGTGACGTACAGGCCGTCTTCCTTGGCGTCGACGGCGACCGTCTTGGTCTTCAGCATGATCTTGTCGAAACGGCTGGCGTTCTGCTTTTCCCAGACCTTGACGGCGTCGCGGTCGGGGCCTTGCATCAGGCCGTCCATCATTTCCACGACATCGACGCGGGCGCCGAGGGTGGAATAGACGGTGGCCATTTCCAGGCCGATGATGCCGCCGCCGATGACCAGCATCTTCTCCGGCACGAAGCGCAGTTCGAGCGCGCCGGTCGAATCGACGATGCGCGGGTCGCGCGGGATGAAGGGCAGATGCACGGCGGCCGAGCCGGCGGCGATGATGCACTTCTGGAACTTGATGACCTTCTTGCTGCCGGTCTTGTCCTGGCCCGAACCTTCGGTGACTTCGACCTCGATGTGGTGCGGATCGAGGAAGGTGCCGTAGCCGCGCACGATGTCGACCTTGCGGCCCTTGGCCATGCCGGCCAGGCCGCCGGTCAGCTTGCCGACGACCTTGTCCTTGTGGGCGCGCAGCTTGTCGATATCGACTTGCGGTGCGGCGAAGGTGACGCCGAGGTCGGCTGCGTGCTGGGCTTCTTCCATGACTGCGGCAACGTGCAGCAGCGCCTTGGACGGGATGCAGCCGACGTTCAGGCAGACGCCGCCGAGGGTGGCATAACGCTCGACGATGATGGTCTTCATGCCGAGGTCGGCCGAGCGGAAGGCGGCCGAGTAGCCGCCGGGGCCGGCGCCGAGGACGAGCATTTCGCACTCGAGATCGGCCGTGCCGCCGTGGCTGGCGGCCGTCGGCGCGGCAACCGGGGCAGCGGCAGGCGCTGCGGCCGGAGCCGGTGCTGT
>NZ_CAMFKO010000030.1 GCF_945957265.1 uncultured Dechloromonas sp. | reverse complement strand
ACCACGGGATCGCCTTGCCGGCCAGCGGGTAGAACGTGGCCGGGGAGGCGAAGCGATAGACACTCATGGCTTGCCCTCCCCGCCCTTGTTGCGGCGATGCGGCACCTGGTCGGCCTTGACCGGCGGCCGCTCCTTGGCCAGCTCCTCGCGCAGCTCCCAGGTCGCCGACTCGGCCTTACGGCGGAAGGGATCGTCCGGCGGGCTGCGGTGCAGGTAGGTTTCCATCGCCTGCAGCGCACCCTGCTTGTCGCCCATTTCCTGCAGCGCGGCGCCCAGTCCGTAATAGGCGTTCATCTGATTCGGCCGCAGGGTCGTCGCCGAATCGAAAAAGTCCGCCGCCGCCTTGTACTGCCCCATGCCGAGCAGCGCAAACCCGGCGTTCACATAGGCTTCCGGCATTTCCGGGCTCAACTGGATGACCCGGTGAAAGGCCGTCAGCGCCTGGTCGTAGTGCTTGGCCTGGAGCAGCGCGACACCGTCGCGGAAACGCCGGTCCAACTCGTTCCTGACCTTGTTCTCGACATGCTTGTCGGCCTGCAGCCTGCCGCTCAGCGGCGACTTTTCCCAACCGAGAAACAAGGCCAGCGCGATGACGGCAAGCGCCGCGCCGAGCAGCAGAAAGGCCCAGCGCTCGCCGGCCGGGCGTGATTTGAGTTCGGGCGATGCCGTGGTTTCCATTTAATCGATCCGCTTCCTGCAAATTCCCATCAGAATGGCCGCCACGAACATGGCGGCGCCTGCCGTGGCCAGCAAGCCGCCGGTGCCGGCCAGGCCCATGGCCAGATGATGCGCGCCGTCGGCCATCAGCGTCTCGGCGTGCGGCGACTTGCGCGGCACCCCGAGTTGCCCCGCCCAGGCCAGTCCGATCACCATCAAACCGATCCCCAGGCCGTAGACCAGGGGCTGCCAGCGCCACAAGCCGGCCCACGCAGCCCGGGCGACGCCCGGCAGGCGGCTTTGCGCCCAGGCCATGTAAGCCAGCGTCACCGCGCCGACCGTGCCGTGATAATGCGCCGGAACCGTTGTCGTTTCGCCGCGGATGAAGGCCCCGACCAGGCAGCCGAGCACAAACAGCCCGATCGAGCCAAGCAGGCCGGCATCCAGCGTTTGCAAGCGGCCCCGGCGAGCCATCCGGACATGGCCGAAGACGATCCACACCGCCAACGCCAGCGGCGCCGGCCAGGTCAGCCAGCGCATGACCAGCGTGAAGCCGCGCCGATAGGCGACGCCATCCACCGGCAGCGCCACGGCGATGAGCAGGTCGAGGCCGACCGCGAGCAGTTCCAGCGCGACCATCCAGAGCACCCAGCGCCGGGAAAACGCGACCTCCGCCAGCGGCAGGCGCCCGAGGTGCAGCCAGGCCGCCATCAGCATCAGCGTATGAACGATCTGCAGCACATGGCCGCCGCCCCACAGCCGCGTGTCGAGCGAAGCCTCGCCCCCGACCCGGGCGGCCAGCAGGAAGGTCGCCAGCGCGGCGAGGAAGGCCACGATGGCCGCCGCCATGACGCAGCGCATGGCGGCGGCCGGATGGCGCGGGCCGCGCGCCGACGCCTCGATGGCGAACATCAGCAGGCAGGCCACGCCGGAAAACCCGACGCCGGACAGGAAAGCGCCCAAGCCGACGTAAAACGACGGCGTATCGAGGACCGGGACGTAGTTGGCCAACACCGGCACGCCCTGCCCGTCGAGCGGCGACAGCAACATCGCGACGACGCCGAGCCCGGCCAGCCAGACGCCGGCCCGCGCCATCCGCAACAGGATGCCGCCGCCCAGCGGAATCGCCAGCAGCCACAAGCCGGCCGCCACCGCCAGGAACCACACCACCACCGCCAGATCGACGTGGAGGACCAGCGCGCTGCGGAAGAACTCGGCCCCCAGGCCGAGAAATGGCGTGCGTGCGACGACCAGCACCACCGCGCACAGCGTCGACGCCCCGAGGGCCAGCACCGCCAGCAGCCACCAGGCGCGCGACAGCTTGCCCGATGCGACGGCCGGGTACTCGGCCGCGGTGCATGCCGGGTCCAGCGCCGACGGGGGACAGGAAATACTGGCGCGCATCAGATCACACCGCGCCCTGGTGCGGCGTCTGGGACAGGAAAGGCACGCCGAAGAAGGTCAGGAAGGCGGCGACGAACACACCGATCACCAGCCAGGCGCCGAGGCGCGGCGAGAGGTCGAAGGTCAGCCGCGCGTGCAACGAAATGCCGACGATCAGCCAGGTGATGAAGGCCCAGGTTTCCAGCGGGTCCCAATCCCAGTAGCGCCCCCAGGCGTCCTGCGCCCAGATGGCCCCGGCGATCAGCATCAAGGTCTCGAACACGAAGCCGATGGCCATGCAGCGATACGACAGCTCGCTCAGGCGGGCGCTGTCCGGCAGGCGATGGAACCACGCGTCGGGACGCCCGTCGCGGCGGATCAGGATGACGCCGGAGAGGCCGACGGCGACCAGCACGGCGCCCAGGAAAACCTTGCCGAAGCCGATATGGATGAACAGCCAGACCGTGTGATAGGTCGGCGGCAGATGGGTCTCGCCGGGGCTGACCGTCATCAGCCAGCCCATCATGGTGAACAGGATGGGCATGACGATGGCCGCCACCGGGCGAATCGCCGGCAAACGCCAGTAGGCGATCGAGAAGGCGAGCATCAGGCTCCACACGTTGCTCGACAGGATCTCGAACATCGTCACGAAAGGCCCGTGATCGAGGCGCTGCCAGCGCAGCCCGATGGCCGCGGTGTGCAGGACCAGCCCGAGCGCCATCAGGCCGAGCACCGTGCGTTCCGGGCGTTTCTTCAACAACACCCCGAAGATCGCCATGCTGCCGGCCAGGACATAGGCAACGACCGCGACCCACAGGACTCGCAACTCTCCGATCAAATCCAATTCCCACTCCTGGAAAAATTCTCAAAAACAGGACAACCCATGCAAGCCCGATGCCAGCTCGCCCCCACCCGCTGCCGACTCAGTCGTTCCAGGGGCGGGCCGTAAATTTGCGCCAGAAGTGCCAGCCCAAGGCCAGCACGGCGATTGTCGCGGCCGCCAGCAGCCAGTGCATGGTCCTGTCCCAGGCCACCTGGTAGCCCATCCAGGTGCGCAAGCCCAGGTAGGTCAGGCGCCCGCCCGGCAGGTCGAGATGGACGATACCCCGATCGCCCGGGATTTCCCAGCGCTGCTCGCCTTGGCGGACGACCACGACGTAACGGGCCGGCAGGCGGAACTCGCCGCCCCCTTCGGGCACCGGCTCGTCGTCGAACTGGAGGGCCGCCCAGACCGGCTCGGCGCTTCCCGGCAGCGACCACTGGCGCGCCTGGGTCAGGGCATTGGCTGGGTAGCTCGGCAGATTGACCGAACCGCGCATCGGCTCGCCCTGCGCCGGCTGCCAGCCGAACATCAGGGCGAAGCCCTTGGTCCAGTTGGCGTAGAAACGGTAATGGTTGCGGATCAGCGGGGTATGGTCGCCGATCACCGCCTGCTGCAGTTTCCCGCTCTCGTCCACCCAGCCGACATTGTTCTCGGTGCCCAGCCGGACCGGCCCCGGGGCGTAGCGGATACGGGTTCCCAGGTTGGTGAAGGCCGCCTGCTCGACGCCCGATGGATGCCACGGACCGGCGTCGACCTCGACGAATTCGCCGGTGAATGATTCGCCCTCGACCACCTCGGCCCGCCCCTTGAAATAGGTCAGGCGGCCGATGGCGATCAGGATCACGATGGCGAGCAGGGCCAGGTGGAAGATCATCAGCGGCGCCTGGCGGCGAAAATGGCGATTGGTCGCGATCGCCGCCAGCAGGTTGAGCGACAGCAGCGACAGCGACAGGATCAGCCAGGGGCTGGTCCGCACCTCGTTGAAATAGGCCAGCACGATGCTGACCCCGAGGAACACGAAGGTGGCCAGCGTCAGCTTGAGCGATGCCAGCATGGGCAGGATTCCCCGCCCGGCCGGCATCAATTGGTCGGCCCGCTGCACGTGCTGGTCATCCAGTTCTTGCCCGTTCCGGTCGTATTCGAGCCGCTGGCCCCGTTGGCGCTGGTAATCAGGTTGGCGCCGGTTTTCCCGCGCGAGCCGCAATTGGTATCCGACCAGCTGCCGCTGGCGGCGAAAGTGGCCACCTTCAGCTTGGCGTACAGGTAGTACGGTTCCTTCGAATAGTAGGAGCCGTTGCCGTTGATCGCCACTTCCTTGCTGCTCCCCGCGCCGAGCCCGGCCTCCTCGCCGACGTCGTTGAGGTTGACCAGCAGCGCCTTGTTCTTCCAGCCATGCGGCACCGCGACGTGGCACCAGGTGCAGTACAGCTTCTGGATGCGGTCGATATGGTAGTTGTGCAGGTTGCCCTTGCCGCCGCCATAGAAGCCGGACTTGCGCCCGGTATCGTTGCGCGTCGTGTAGTTGGACGAATCGTGGCACTTGAAGCAGAGCATGTTGGCCGTTTCGCCGCTGTCGCGCCCGGTCGCCCCCATGCCGCTGCTCCACACGCCCTTGAGGATGAAATTGTTGTTGGAACCGTGCGGCCCCCACGGGTTGCTGCCGTCGGGGATGACCGACTGGCCGGCCGCCACCCCGGAACCGTGGCAGTCGGTGCAATACATGGTCTGGGTGCCCACCGCATTGCTCCACGGTGTCAGCCAGGGATTGCCGCCGGACATGCCCCGCGCCGCCGTCGTCCGGCCGGTCGCCCCGATCACCGGGTGCCACGAGCGGTGGTTGTTGTTGTTGCAGTTGGCATCGACGCAGCCGCCGTCGGTTCCGACGCTCAGGGGCTCGCCGACATGGGCATTGGGCGCCTGAAATTCCTTGGCCTGGTTGGTGTACATCGTCAGCCCGTTGGTCGCCGTCGGCGTGCCGCCGCTGGTCGAATTGAGCAAGGGGCGGTTGCCGCCGGCGCTGACGTGGCTGTTGTTGTCGGAGTAGCCGTAATCGGAGTGGCACTTGAGGCAGATCTGATACTCGCGCGTCACGTAGGCTTCGCTGGCCAGCGTGCTGCTGCTGGCGCCGGGATCGCCGCGCTTGACGGTGTAGCCGGTCGGCAGGGCATGGAAGGAGGCGCTGCCGTAGCTCGGCTCGACCCCCCAGGCGCCGCGCAGGACGCCGGAGATGATGTTGGTATGGGTATAGCCGCTGGCGTTGGTATGTTTATGCGCCCCGCCCCCGGTATTCCGTCCGGCGACCGTATCCTTCGTGTTGGCGGCGGTCAGGGCGCCGGGCAGGCCGTTCTGGGCGCGGATGACGCGATGCGGATTGTGGCAGTCGGTACATTCGACATGGCGATTGTTGAGGTTGCCGACGCCGAGCTTGCTGCGCGGCTCGATGAAATCCTTGCCGCACTTCGAGCCGGCGGTGGAGCAATCGATGAAGGCCGAGTCGTTGCCGAAACTGCCGTTGATGTCGTGCACTTCCGCCGTGTTGCCGCCGGCGCCCCCGGTCGTACCCTGGGCCGCGGTGGTGATGGGCATGCGGCGGGCGAGCAGGAAGTCGGAGCGGATGTTGGGCACGTTGGTCGTCGCCTGCAGGGTGCCGTTCACGCCGCCATCGTGGCACTGGTAGCAGGTCTCCTCCAGGGCCGCGGTGTTGCTGCCGCCGGGTTTCGGCGCGGCGCTGGTCAGCGTGCCTTCGTTCGTGCCTTCGCGCAGCAGTCGGCGCGTGCCGGCCACGGAATGGGTATCGTGACAGTTCAGGCAGGCCGCCTTCCACACCGGCAGGTTGCGCGGGAATTCCCGGCGGTCGGCGTGGGTGTTGCTATACAGCTCGTCGGCGACCAGCGAATTGGCGTGCGCCGAGAAAGCCCAGGCCGAACCGCCCTTGTCGTGGCAGGCCAGGCAGATGATGTCGCCCGAATTGTCGGTGCTGTTGTAGCCGCTGACGCTGGGCGGGTCCTGGTGCTGGAAGCGGTTCAGGCGCAGGAATTTCTGGTTGCCGACCGTGCTGTCGGTCTCGCGGATGTGCGGGTCGTGGCAGGTGGCGCATTGCACCTGCGCCCGGTTGTTGCCCGCCTCGCCGGTATTTTCCAGCTTGAGCTTGGGCTTGACGGTTCCCGTCCGCACGCCGACCAGGGTCGTGTTCGTGCTCGGGGTGCGCAATTCGCCGTCGCGTGCCGCCAGGGTGTCGTTGTACGAGATCGAGATGGGATGGTCGTTGGTGAGATCGGTGCCGAGGTAGCGGGTAAAGCCGGTGTCGGTTCCCGAGCCGGTCGGCATGGTGGTGCCCCCGCTCGTTGCGATGACCGCCGTGCCCTGGGCCTGCGGGGTCTTGTCCAGGCCGTTCAGCACATTGACGTTGCCGACGGCGACCGTGCCGTCGTGGCAGGACAGGCACAGCTTGGAACTGCCGCCCGGCTGGTTCATGGTGCTCTGGACCTGCTTGGCGTCGAGCGTGCTGGAGTCGTACATCACGTAGCTTTGGGTATAGCCGGCGCCCGCCACCTTGCGGTTCCACAGCGGCGTCGTCGAACTCGAACCGCCGTGCGGCGTATGGCAGAACACGCAGACCTGGGTTTCGCTGCTGGCCTTGATGTTGCGGGTCGGCACGCTGCCCGCCCCGGCCGTCGGGTTTGTATAGGCCGAACCGTCGGCGGCGGCGGAAAGGTTGTGCTTGGTGCCGCGGATATCGGAGACGCGCGCCGCCTCTACCGTATCCAGGCCGTAACGGAAGAGCACGAAGACGCCGAGGCAGAACGCCAGCGCAATACGCGCGATACGAGACGACATCGCCTGCTCACTCACTGCCATGATCGCCTACGCCACCCAGAAACTGAAACACTGCAATTCGCCCATTGAAGGTATCTGCCACGAACACCCGGTTGCCCCGGTCGATCCACACGCCGCCGGGGAGATAGAAACTGCCTGCCGCCTTGCCGGCTCCCCCGATCGGAAGCAGAAAGCGCGCCCGCTCGTCGAAAATCAGCAAATGATCGTAGTAGGACTCGATCACATAGAGATTGTTTTCGGAATCGACCGCCACGCCCTTGGGGCGGACCAGGTTGCCCATCATGGTACCGCGCTCGCCGACGACGAGCGGCTTGCCGATGCCGTCCAGCGGAATCAGCTGGACCCGCGCGTTCATCGTATCCGAAACGACCAGCCGATCGCCGGAGAGCGACAGGAAAGTCGGGAAGTTGAACTCGCCCGGCGCCTCGCCGCGCTGGCCGATGCTGCGGACCAGCCGGCCGGTCATGTCGAAGACCTTGATCTGGTGGGCCTGGGTATCGGCGACGTAGAGCAGGCCTTCCCTGGCATCCCAGGCCAGGCCGTTCGGGCGTTCGAGCAGGGCGCTATCGACCACCAGCGTTCCCTTGCCCTGGGCGTCGAGCGAATAGACCTGCTTGAGATCGGCATCGGCGACGAAAACCCGGCCGGCCGGCCCGAGCGCGATCCCGGTCGGCGACGCGAAGCGGCGGAAGCCCTGGGCGAATTCCCAGACATCGAGGCGTCCGTTGGCCGGATCGAAGACGAAGACCGCCGAGCGGCTGACATCGGTCACCAGGATCCTGCCGTTTTCATCGACGACCCCGGACTGCGGGCGCTGCAGGACGACCGCCTCCTGCCCTTCGAACAGCCCGGCAAGCCACTTCAGCGCTTCGATGAAGACGTTTTTCTTCTTGCCTTCGCGCTCGACGAAATTCTGCTCGCCGGTCAGCTCGCCGACATAGACGTAGCGCGGAACCTCCTCGTCGCTGATCGGCGGGAAGTAGATTTTCCTGCCGGCGGCGACCTGGCCGGGATCGAAGCGCATGACCAGCGGTTCGGAGGCGCAGCCGGCCAGCAGGCAGGCAAGCAGTGCAACGACGACGAATCTCATGCACGCAGCCTGAAGGAAGCCACCCGCCGCCCGGCGCCATCGGCCACGTACAGGGTCTGCTGGGCGATGGCCATGCCGCGCGGGTCGAGCAGGCCGAGCGACGCGAAATCGGCCTCGACCAGCAAGGCCCGCTGCCGCCAGACCCGGATCTGGCGCTCGCGCACGTCGGCCACCGCCAGCCAGCCGTCGCCGGCGGCCAGCGCCGACGCCTGGCCGACATCGTCGGCGACGACTTCCATGTTGCGCCCGCCGAACGGGTCGATGGCCGCGATGCACTGGCAGGCGCGGCCGGCGATATAGATGCTGTTGCCGTCCATGGCCATGGCCGCCGGCTGCTCCGGCACCAGCCCCTGCGGCATGACGATCCCGCCCCGGCCGTGCGGCATGATTTCCTCGAGGCGACGCTGGACCTTGTCGAGGCCGTAGTAACGGCCGCTCGCCGCATCGACGGCGACTTCGTCGTAGAACACCCCGCCGCCGAGCTGGGCGTCGATGGTTTGCATGACCCGCCCGGTGCGGCTGATGCGGATCATCGGCGCGCTCATGCCGTTGGCGACGGCAACCGAGCCGTCGGGGGCGGCGGCCAGCCGCGTCTGCTGGTTCACCCGCAGGCCGCGCACCATGTTCATGGCGTCGAGCATCGGGTCGTAACGGAAAATGGCCTGCAAGCCGGCATCGGCGATGAAGATGTCGCGCATCGGCGTGACCGCCACCGAGACCGGAAACACGAACAAGGTCATGGCCCCCACGCCGCCCATGGCCGGATCGGGAAAACCGGCGTCGTTGGCGCGCTGGATGATGCGCCCGCCCGGGTAGGACTGGCCGGCGACCAGATGCCGGCTGCCCTCGGCCAGGCTCAGCGGCGAGGCGCCCAGGGCGAGGCTGCCCAGCAATCCCTTGAGCAGGGTCCGCCGGCCGGCGCGCGCCGGCCGTTGCGCAGCGCCGGGCTTACCAGCGTCCCGGTCCAGAAGTCTCGTGTCCACCAAACACCCCCGTCGGCAGGCCCGGCTTGCCCGAATGGCAGAGATCGCAATTCTCGGGAGACCAGGCAATATCATTGTTATGGCAGGCGCCGCAGAACTTTCCTTCGATGATGTCGGTCATCGTGATGGTGTTGCTGCCGGCGCGCATCTTGAATCCTAGCTCAGCGTGGCAGACCTTGCAGCGGAATCGGATCCGGTGGAACCAGTGGGGAAAGACCACCGGCCGCATGCCGTTCTTTTCGGCCTGGCGATTGATCACCACGTCGGCATACTCGGCCTGCGTCGCCAGCGGCAGCGCCGCCAGCAGCACGCAAACCAGCGACAGCACGCCGAGACGCCTCGATGGCGCGAACAAGCCGCTCATTTCTGCCCCTGCCCTATGGCCTGGTGGATACGCGGGTCGATGCCGGCCGGGATCACCGGCTTGCTCTGCCCCGGCCGGGGAATACTGTGGCAACGCGCACACTCGGTCAGCGGAAAGGCGACCGCGCCGTGGCACACCCCGCACTGCTCGCCCTGCAGTATCTTGAACATCGAAATCTTGCTCTGGCCCACGCTCTTGGCGAACAGGCCATCGTGGCAATTGACGCAATCGAGCCATTCGGTATGCGGGCGATGCGGAAAGCGCACGGCCGGCATGCCGCCCTTGGCATCGAGAATCACATCCAGGTCGAGCTTCTGCACGACCGTCTGCGGAAAGAGTTTCTCGCGCGGCCGGATTTCGCCCTTTTCCAGCACCTGCACCCAGCGCACCTGGTTGCCGGCGTGGTCCGGCGTCAGCCCCTGCAGCGCCTCGCGCGGCTGCTGCAGGATCTTGACGGCGCGCGAGCGGGGGTCGTGGATGCCGTCGTTGGCCAGCGGCAGCCATTCACCCGCCCAGGCGGCGCCCACGCACAGCAGCCACAGAAAAAGCGCAAGCCCGGGGCTTGCTGCTCCCCGGGCCAGGCCAGAAACGGTGTCGAGAAACTCAGCCCGGAATGTAGATACCGGCATTCCGTATCGCTCTGACCAATTCGACGGTCGATTCTTCGAGCAACTTCACGGCCTGTGCGTGATCGCGCTTGGCGGCGGCCGATTCGGCAGCCGAACGCAGTTCCTTCGCCTTGGCGACAAACCCCTGGACCTGCTGGTCGAGCGCCGGATTGCCGGCACGCTTTTCCTCGACCAGCACCTTGATCAGCATCTGGTGCGTGTCGTTGCGGTCGATTTCGTAGTGGTATTCCTCTTCCTTGCTGGCGAAGTTGAGCGAACGGACCAGCGTGTCGCCGCTGCGCAGCGAGCTGATGCCGGCCTTGGCGACCAGGTAGGCGCGGTCGAGTTCGGCGCGGCCTTCCTTGTACTTGCCGGCTTGCGCCAGGCGCCCCGCCTCGGCGACCGACTTGTCGATCTGCGCCACGGTATCGCCGACGGTCTTCGAGGAGCTTCCCTTCTCGCTGGCCACGCGGCGGTAGGCGCCGAGCAGCGCGTTGACGCTGTCGAGGCGCGCCCGGTAGTCGGCTTCCAGCTTCTTGGCCGTCACCTCTTCCGGGGCGGCCAGGCGCACGGCCTCGAAGAACGCGGCGCGCACTTCGGCCAGCTGGCCGTTGGCCTTGTCCAGGTCACCGGCGGCGAACGACGCCTTGGCCGACTTGTAGATTTCGCGGGCCTTGTCGCGGCGCGCCGTGGCCTCGGGCGCCTTGCTGCTCTCGATCTGGCGGGCGGCGGACGAGGACTCGAGCAACTTGCCGACCGATTCGAGGTTGAACTGCAACTGGTCCTTGTCGACCTTGCCCGCCGACAGACGGGTGGCGGCGCTTTCCTGGGCCAGCGCCGCCGGAACCAGGCCCGCCTGGCCGACGGAAAGGGCTGCGGCAAGCAGACCGGCCTTGAGCACGAATTTATCCATACTGTTTTTCCTTTGCCGGGGGAGCGCACCGGGCGCTCCCCGCTGGTTAAATCACTTGGCGGCGGCAGCCGGAGCCGGCGCCTTCGCAATGTCCTTCTTCTTCGAATGGCAGTTGCGGCACTCGGAAACCGGGAAGGCCACCTTGCCATGGCAGACGCCGCACTTCTCGCCGAGCAGGATGGAGGCCATGCTGATCGCGTTGGCGCCCTTCTGCGGCACGAAGATGGCCGGATGGCAGTTCGAGCAGTCCAGCCACTCGGTGTGCTGCTTGTGCGGATAGACGACATCCGGCATCGAGCCCTTCACTTCGCGGACGATGTTCAGGTCCATGACGATCGGCTCGGCCTTCGGATCGTTCCGGTCGTAGCGCGGATTGATCTTCTTCTGCCCGATGGCTTCGACCCAGTTCACCCGATTGCCGGCATTGCTCTTGGGCAAGGCGCCGAAAGCGGTGAGCGGCGGCTGTAGCGCATGCGTGCCGTCGTTCGCCGGATCGTGGATGCCGTCTTCGGGCGGCGGCAGGTTGCGCTTGCTCGCCGGCTTCAGGAGGCGGTTGAAGGAGTTGATATCGCCCGCCGAGACCTCGGTCGGCGCGACGCTGGCGACCGGCGCGGGGGCCGCTGCGGGGGCCGCCGCGACCGGGGCCGGAGCCGGCTTGGCTTCGACCTTCTTCGGCTCTTCCTTCCTGGCTTCGGCTTTCTTCGGCTCTTCCTTCTTCGCTTCTTCCTTCTTGGGCTCCGCTTCGGCCTTGGCGGCCTTCACGGCATCCTTGACCGAACCCAGCATGTAATCCACCGCGGCCTTGACTTCGGCATCCGGCAAGGTCATGTGCCCGCCCTTGGCCGGCATGCCCTTCGGCGTGCCGGTCAGCGCGCTTTGATAGAGGCTGGCGACGCCCCTGGCCGCACGCGGCGCCCAGTCGCCGCCATTACCCAGGCGCGGCGCGCCGGCCAGGCCGGTGGCGTGACAGGTGGAGCACACCTTGGTGTAGACATCCTTGCCGGACTGCTGGGCGAATACCGGAAGGGCCAGGACGAGACCGGCGACGATGACGGAAATACGATTCGAGATTTTCATGGCTGTCTCCCTCACTTCTTCGCGCCAGAGGGCTGCGCCAGTTTCTGAACGGTGCTTTCATGAACCTGCGTCGGCGTACCCGGCTTGCCGGAATGGCACAGGTTGCAGTTTTCCACGGACCAGGCGATGTCGCCGTTATGGCAAGCGCCGCAGAACTGGCCGTCGATGATCTTGACCATGTTGATCTCGTTGCCGCCAGCCTGGAACTTGAAGCCGAGATCGGCGTGGCACACCTTGCAGCGGAAGCGCACCCGGTGGAACCAGTGCGGAAACACGACCGGGCGCATGCCGGCGCCGTCGGAGTAGTTGTTGATGACCACATCGCCGTACTCGGCCTGGGCATCGTTGATGTCCACGAACATGACTGCGGACAGGATCAGGACCGCAGCGACTGCGATACTTGCCCTCAGTTTCGAGAGTATTTTCATTGAACGACCTCTTGGTTTTATATGCACTGATCAGCCTGCCCGGCGCAACAGAATCAGAAGGAACCGATTTGCCGGGCTACCTGGAAAAAGAGCAATGCATTTTTCTTGCCACCTACTTCGTTGTTGACCAGCGAGAGGCGGAAATCGAGCAGACCGATGCGGTATTCGAGGCGATTGCTCAGGGTGAAACGGGCCCGGTCGATTTCGCCGTTGGCGTTGCCGTACAGGCGGTCGTCGCGCAGGCGGGTATCGGCCGCGAAGCTCAGCGTGTAGCGCAGGCCGCGCACGCCGGCGAAGCGCAGATGGTTGTACGAGGCCGAGCCGTTGAGCGTCATGTGCTGGGCATTCTGGGTGACCGGAATACCAAAGGAATCAACGGTCTTGAAGCTTTGGTCCGACCAGTTGAACATCAGGTTGACGTTGGCCGACGAGATCTGGGAAAGCTGGCCCTGGCCGAAGAAACCGACATTCAGCACGCGATAGCCCTGCTCCAGGTAGCCGGTCGTCCGCACGTCGGAGAGCATGGTGCTGACCGAGCCCGAGAAGCGCTCGGCCGAGGTCATCCCGAGGTTCGCCGACAGCGTATGGGTCAGCGACTGGGTCGTTCCGACCAGCGCGCTGTTGATGACATTGATCGACTGCGAGCCGTTGAACGACAGCGTCTGCCCCGGCGAGAGCGTGAAAATCCGCGACAGGTTGTGGCCCGCCTGGCCGCTGGTCACCGAATTGGCCGGCGTCGGTCCGTACCCGCTTTGCCAGTTGGCGTTGGCTCCGGTGTTCCAGTTATAAGAAAATTTCCCAATACTGAGAGGATTCCCGGTGTAGTTGACCGAGCTGCCGAGTTGGGTAATCGTCTGGCTCGCCCCCTGCGACTGGTTCAACTGGTTCATCGCCCCGTTGAGCGAAAACGAGAGGTTGTTCGAGTAGCGGTACAGGGCGGAGAGATTCCCGCCCAGGGTATTGGCGGTAAAACCCTCGCCCCCGAACTGGCTATCCTGCGCGGTATAGCGCAGGCCGCCGCTCAGGGTCAGCGGCAGGTCATCGAGGTCTTCGAAATCGGGCAGCCACGACCCGTAGGTATAGAGCTGCAGGTAGCGCCCGTGCGTGGAGGTGGCGTTGCCGAGGCCGCTCGAGGTGCGGATGTCGCTGTCGGTATAGTTCATCGTCGCACCCCAGTTCAGGGTGTCGCTGATATTGGCGATATGCGATGAATTGAGCCCGATCAGGCGGGCGTGATCCCCCGTCCCGCTTCGCTCGCCGAGCGAATAACGCCCATTGAAGGAGTTCTGGACGATGCCGAGCTGGGTCGAATACCCCCCCGACAGCGCCGTGACCTCGTCGCGCTTCCCGTTCGAGGTATTGATCTCGCTGCGGTCGAAAATGAGGTTGCCGCCGCTGTTCCCGTCCTCGGAACGGAAATTCTGGGTCATCCCGAAGCGGTTGCTGACGTAGTCGTTGGTCACCAGGACGCCGCTGGCGCGGCTGTCGGTCCGGTCGAAATAGGCGCGGAAGGGGTAGCGGCTGCTCGAGAACATGTTGACCTCGCCGCCGCCGACCAGGTTGCTGCTGCGGTTGCTTTCGGCGACGCCGCCGACGGTGCTGGAGCTTTCCGACGACGAGGTGGTGATGCCGAGCCGCGCGCTGACCCGGGCGAACCACGGGGCGTAGAGGTAGCTGGAGGCCGACAGGTTGGCGAACACCCCTTGCGACGAGGAGGTATAGCCGGTGTTGGAGGAGCTTCTCTGGTGCGTGTAGCCCAGGCTGCCGCCCCAACGGATGGGCGGAATCTCCCAGCCGAATGCGCCGAACGAACTGGGTTGCGCCGCCTCGGCGCCGCCCGGGGCGGCCGTCGACTGGGCCAATGGCGCGCCGCCGACACCCGACGGCGTGGCGCCGGCCGACGGAAAACCCGCCCCCGCCTGCCCCGGGAAGGATGCCCCCGCGGGCGCCGGTTGCCCGACCCCGGCGGCGCCGGGCATGGGCAGGAACAATTCCCGGGACTGGCGAAGTTGCCCGGGCTGGTCCGGCATGGTCATCCAGCGCGGCTCGGGCCGGCCCGGCGGCAGGGTCGTCATCATCTGGCTCAGGCGCAGCGGCAGCTCGACGTCGGCCGGCCAGGCCTCGCGCGCCCGGCCGAGCATCGAGCTCGGGCGCAGCGCCAGGCCGTCGTCCGCCATGTCGCGCACCGGCCTGTCCTGGCCGACCAGGGTGCCGAGCAGGGTATCGCTGTGGCGCAGCAGGAAGCCGTCTTCCCGCTCCGTCTGGACGATATCGGCCAGCGCCGCCTGGACGGCGCCGACCATCGCCGTTTCACGAACCGGAGGCAGTGCCTCCGGCACGGCGGACTCGACGGCCAGGACGCACGACGACACCGACAATGCGCCGCCCGCCAGACCTGCGATCAGGTACCTGGAGCCGGAAATACGCGCGCGAGTGCCGTGCTTGCCCACCTTCTATGAAACCAAGTCGATTACTTCTTTCCACCTTCACGCTGCTCCGTCGAGACAGCATGCATGAACTTGACGTCGGCCTTGGCCACCAATCGGTCGATCAGCGACTTCCAGGCTGCGTCCTGACGTTCACGCACCAGCAAATCCCGTGCTCGCGCCGAGACATCGGCAAAATCGCGCTGCTTCGCCGGCAGCCGGTCGAGCAGACGGAAGATCGCCACGCCCTCCAGCGTGTCGATCGGCTCGTTGAGCTTGCCGATCTCGAACTTGTCGATCTTCTGCTGGATGTTCTCCGGCAGCATGCCGCGATGGAGGTAGCCCATGTCGCCGCTCTTTTCCGCATAGACGCTGGAATGCAGGCGCGCCGCCTCCTCGAAGTCGGCGCCGTTCTCCAGGCGGCCGTAGATCGCCCGCGCCTCGTCGCGGCTGCCCTGCCAGGCGGTGGCCGGCGACGACGGGTCCACGGCGAGCAGGATCACCGCCAGGCGGAGCTTTTCCGGCTCGGTAAACAAGCCGGGATTCTTGTCGTAATAAGCGCGGACCTCGGCCTCGGTCGGCTCCGGGAGATCCCTGACCTGCTTGTCGAGCAGCGCGATCCGGCTTTGCTCGGCGAGCTGCTTTCTCAGTTCCGGCAATACCATTTCGCGGTTCTGCTGCCATTGCGGGCTGTTGGTATAGCGCTTCTCATAACCGGCCAGCGTCTCGTCGATCTGCGCCATGTCCGGCGCGATATTGCGGCGCTCGGCCTCCTCGAGAAGCACGACGCGCTGGACCAGCTTGCTCTTGATCTCCTCGCGCACGCCGGCCAGCTCGTTCTCGGGAATCTGGCCATGATAGAAACGCTGGCGAATCAGCGTGGTAAATGCCGCCTCGTAGTCCGACGTGGGGATCGCCCGACCGTTGATCACGGCAAACACGCGATCGTGCATTTCCTTGCGGGCGACTGCCGCGGATTGTTCCGACTCGGCGGCAGGTGCCGTCGCGGCCTGCGCCCATGCGGCCGGCAAACCGGCCAGTCCCACCGTCAAGGCGACGGCGAGGCGAAGCTTGGCTCGGGATTTCGTTTTCACTTGACCATTCTCCAGAAAAGGAAAACGGGCCGAACACACTGCGTGCCGGCCCGCTTCAAAGGACACTGTCGGTTGACCGCAGGCCTTACTTGTTATGACATGCCAGGCAGACCGCGCTCTGAGTATTCGGGATGCGCAGGAAGGTGGCGTTCTCGGAGTGGGGATCGTGGCAGCTGGCGCATTCGACGAACGGCTGGTGCTGGCCGGAGGTCGCATCACCGGTCAGCGTCGGCGCACGGGCGTAGAGGATCATGTCGGTCTTCTGACGGGTACCGGCGGTACCGACCGAGGTATCGACCCACCAGGCGCGATGGCCGCCGATCAGGCCGTCCTGCGGTGCGTTGAAGTCGCCGTCGCGGCAGCTGCCGGAAGAAGCGGCCGTGGTCGAGGCGCCGCCGGTGCTGACACCGCCGCCGCAGTACTGGATACCGACCGGGTGATCGTTGGTCAGGTCGGTGCCGAGCATCGAGATGAAGTCGGCGGCATTGATCATCTTGCCGGAGCCGTCCTGACGGGTACCCGTCCACACGCCGCCGGAAATGACCGAACCGCCAGCGGCGTAACCGCCCGAACCCGGCTTGTTGATCATCGTATCCATGGCTTGCGTGCCGTCGTGGCAGGACAGGCAGGCCAGCGAGATGCCGGACATGTCGACCGAGCCGTCGATGGTGGCGGAAACTGCCGTGGTGTAGGTGGTGTAGGAGCTACCCGCGGCCACCGGCTTGTTCCACAACGGCGCCTTGACGTTGGTGTTCGAGGCGTGCGGCGTGTGACAGAAGACGCAGATTTCCGTCGTACCCGTGGTCATGTAGTTTTCGTTGGCGGCGTTGTTGGCGCCAAGGTTGTGCTTGGTATTGGCGATGCCGGCATGCGCCCCGGCCGCGCCCAGCGCAAGAACGGCCACCGCCAACAGCCTGGCCACGCGCCCGGAAAGGCTTCGCTTTTCCATAGTGTGATTGAACATAGTTTGACTCCCGACCCGTAAAGAATTGATCAAGTATGCGAGCCAAACGGCCCGGACGGTTAATACAAAGCACATGTCATGCCAGAATCAAACCGTCACACAAAATCAAACACTTAACAGATATTTTTTCGCAAATATCAAAAAAAACCGTGAATAAAACCACACTCGGAAAAAGGAATTTCCCGTCCCTGGGAAGCTCCGCTTCTCAAGTGCGGGAAGGTGCCCGGCCCGCCCGCCATCGGAAAATCACTTGACCGGCGCCCGCTTGGCCAGGAAGCCCGTATCCGCCCCCAGCGCATGCGGACGATAGACATCGATCTTCTTGAACCATTGATCGACCATATAGACGCGCCCGTCTTCATCGACATAAATCCCCGACGGCAGCATGTAGCGCGCCGGCCCGTCGGTTTCCGAACGCTCGCCGATGAACATCAGCAAATCGCCCTCGGCGTTGAATATCTGGAAATTCCCGAAGGCGGCGTCGACCACATAGACGTTTCCGGACGCATCGGTGGCGATTTCCTTGGGTCGCGCAAAATTGCCCATCTGCTTGCCGACCGAGCCGAAGCTGTTGAGATAGCGCCCCGTCCGGTCGAACACCTGGACCCGGAAGTTGCCGCCATCGACAACGTAGATCTGGCCGTTGACGCCGATCGCCACGTCGCGCGGCAGATTGAACTCGCCCGGACCGATGCCGCGCTTGCCAAGGTCGAACAGATGCGCCCCGGTATTGGAGTCGAAGACCCGGACCTTGTGCTGGTCGGATGAAACGCCGCCGATGTCGGTGACGAACACGCGCTGACCCGGCGCATCGACGGTGACGCTGGAAAGGCGCTCGAACACCTTGGGACCGCCGATCTTGCGCAGGAACTTGCCGTCGCGGGTATAGACCATGATGGCCCGGGCCGTGCCGTCGGCGACATAGAGATTCCCCTGGCTATCGACATCGATGCCCAGCGGCTTGGTCAACGGCCCGAGGTCGTCGTCGCCGATCTTGAAATAGCGCCCTTCGGGAACGTCGAACACCTTGACGAAGCGATCAGCCGAATCGCTGACGAAGATCCGGCCGCGATGCACGGCAACCGCATAGGGCTTGACCAGCCCCTCGGAACGCTCCAGTTCGCCGGTCAACGCCCGCTTCAGGGCGGCATCGTTCTTCCTCGGCGTGACGTCGGCGCTGCCGTAGATCGTCCGCTCGTAGGCATAGCGCGGCTCGTCCGGCGGCGGCGGATAGATCAGCAGCCGCGGCTTGTCGGCATCGGCGCGCTCCTGGACCGGGGCGCAGCCGGCCAGGGTGGCAACGACGGCCGCCAGCAGGAGCTTTCCCAAAAACGCGAATTTACGATTGGGCATGTTCATGGTCTTACCCCTTCCTGATTACTTGTCATGGCACGTCAGGCATAAACGACTGCCGGCATTGTCAACTCGGAGAAACAATCGCGTGGCGATGTGCGGATCGTGGCAACTGCTGCACTCGACGAAAGGCACCTCGCCCGTGGCCGCCGGGCGCGCATAGAGCGGCAGGTCCGCCCGCGTCCGGAAGGGCGTCACGCCCGACGCCGAAACCCACCACACGGTCCGGTTATCGACCACCCCGCGACTGGGCAGCCGAAAATCGTCGAGTCCCTTCAATTCCTTGGCCGACCGGGAAGGCAGCCCCTCGGCCGCGGCCAGCTCGGCCGGGCTGCGTTCCCGCCCGCGGGAAAAACCGCGATAGGGAATGCCGAAGGGGTGATCCGTTTCGGCCGACTGGACCGAAAAGGCCTGGTTGGCGTCGTGGCAGGACAGGCAGGCGATGGACTGCGAGCCGACGGCCGGCTTGTCGCCGAACTGCAGGCGCCCGATGTCGTCGTACATCACGAACGAATGCTCGTTCGACAGCGACGGCTGCCACGCCGGCTGCATGTTGATGCCGCTGCGCGTCAGGTCGCCCGGGGTCAGTTGCGGCGTATGGCAGAACACGCACACCTCCTCGGGTTCGACCTGGACCCCCTGGCGTGAAAGGTTGTGCGGCGTGGTCCGGATATCGGCCGCCTCCAGCGTGCGCCCGAGCAGCAGGCCAACGACCAGCAACACCGGCAACAGGGCAATTCGTATCGACAGACTCCACTCCAAAAAAAACGCAACCCGATTGCTCGGGTTGCGGGCAAATGGCTACCGGAACAATCGTTCAGGGAGGTGATCAAGTACTAGGGAATGTACTTTTGCCCGGTAGCCTGTCTGGAACTATTTATCCCCGTTCAGCATGTAGTCGAGCGCCAGGTAAGCCTCGGTACGGCTCAACGACGCATTCCCGCCCTTCGGCGGCATGGCACCCTTGCCACGCAATACGGAGATCATCAATTCTGCAGGCCCTTTCCTCGCTCGCTCAGCCCAGTCCTCGCTCACCCCCGGTCGCGGCGCGCCGCCGGTACCCGGGCTGTGACACATGGCACAGGACTGCATGTAAACCTCTCGCCCCTTCAATGGCTGGCTGACCCGATCCACAACCCGGTCCCGCACATCCGCTGCCTGCGCCCCAAAAGACAGTGACAACGCGATCGCGAGCACCAGGGACTGATTCATGAACCTCCAGACAGTTATCGAAGAGAAAGCGACAAACTTCCTGGCTGAAACAAAAGCAATTGGCGTGCCATCGAATCGGGCGGCCGGCCTGAATATTGCTAGTCCTTTCCGACTTGATCATTAACGACACAGGCGTTTCGGAGAACGTGACACGATGACCCGGCATATCCACCTTGCCAGCACCCTGCTATTTGCCTTCCTGGTTTCACTCGGCTCAAACGCCGGCGCGGGCGAGCGCCCCCTGAAAAACGGCGCCGCGAAGCCCGACGTGCTTTATCACAACTACTGCTCGGTCTGCCACGGCGACCGCGGCGACGGCAACAGCCGCGCCAAGAACAGCCTGGTGCCGCCGCCGAAGGACTTCACCCGCTCGCCGGAACTGACGCGCGACACGATGATCACCATCATCACCCACGGCAAGTCCGGCACGGCCATGACCGGCTGGAAAACCCAGCTCGACGACAGGGAAATCGCCGCCCTCGCCGACTACATCCGCGCCACCTTCATGCAGGTATCGCTGGACCCGAAGCTGCAGCGCGGCCGTGTCGTCTACGCCCAGAACTGCATGGTCTGCCACGGCGACCGCGGCCAGGGCGCGCCGGGCGCGGCCGGGCTGATCCCGGCCCGCGATTTCACGACGCCGCAGGCCAGGGCCGAACTGACCCGCGAACGCATGGTCAGCGCCGTCACCAACGGCCGCCCCAACACGGCCATGGCCGCCTTCTCCGGCCGCCTGCCGGCCGCGGACATCGAAGCCGTCGTCGACTACGTGCGCGCCGGCCTGATGCTGCCCGCCACCGGCGGCATTTCGGGCACCAACGCCCACGCCGGGCGCAAGGAACAGCAGGGCGGCGAAGGCATGAACATGCCGTTCGCCAACAACCTGACCGGCAATGTCGCCAAGGGCGAAAAGCTGTACATGGCCAACTGCGCCACCTGCCATGGCTACAAGGGTGACGGCCAGGGGCCGCGCGCCTACTTCATCAACCCGAAGCCGCGGAATTTCATCGACAAAAACTTCCGGCTCGCGTTTAATCGCCCCGCAATCTACACCGCCGTCCACGACGGCCGTCTGGGGGCCGAAATGCCGGCCTGGAGCAAGGTCTTGAGCGAACAGGAAATGACCGACGTCAGCGAGTTCGTCTTCCGTCGCTTCGTCCAGGGCCGCGGGGAATCCAGCAAATAACCCTTGTCGTCCCGTCGCATGCTCATTCGCCTCACCACCGCCCTGCTTGCCGGAATCTCGCTGCTCAGCCCGGCAAGCGCCGCTTCACCGCTGATCGAGGAAGGTCGCGCGGTCTACAATTTCCGCTGCTACTTCTGCCACGGCTACTCCGGCAACGGGCAAACGCTCGCCGCCACCTACCTGAATCCGAAGCCGACCAACTTCCAGCAGGCCGAACCGGCGAGCTTCACCACCGCCCGGGTCATGGCCGCGCTGCAGGAGGGAAAGGCGGGGACGGCGATGAAGCCGTTCGCCGGCATCATCTCGACCCGCGAGATGCAGGCGGTCGCCGAATTCGTGGTCGACGAATTCGTCCGGCGCAAGGCGGAAAACACCCGTTACCACACGGTCGAGAACGGCTGGCCGGATCACGACCGCTACCGGGATGCCTTCCCTTTTGCCAAAGGCGAGATTCCACTTTCCCGTCCGTGGGAAAATCTGAGCGAACGGGAATCGCAAGGCAAGCGCCTCTACCTGTCGAGCTGCGTCAGCTGCCACGACCGCGGCGCGGCGACCGAGGACGACATCGCCTGGGATTCGCGCCCCCTCTCCTACCCGCGTAACAACTTCTCGCTGGCCGCACCGGCGCCGAAGATCGACGCGATGACCAGCGCCAGCCCCTACGCCCTGCACGACATCCCGCCCAAGATCGCCCGGATGACCAGCCGGGAGCGCCGCGGCGAAAAGCTCTTCCAGGTTAACTGCGCCTTCTGCCATGGTGCCGACGGCAGCGGCCAGAACTGGATCGGCAAGTTCATGGAACCGCACCCCCGCAACCTGCGCGATCCGGCCTTCATGCGCGACGCCTCGCGCGCCACCCTGTCCCACGCCATTCGCGAAGGCCTGCCCAACACCTCGATGCCGGCCTGGAAGTCCGTCCTCAAGGAAGCGGAGATCCAGTCGATCATCACCTACATCAATCGCGCCTTCCACCCCGTCAACGAGGATGCCGCGAAGCGCTGAGGCGCCCGCCCCGGACAAGGCCCCGCAAGCTGGCGCTATTTTTGCTGAGTAACTCCGACTAGGTTCCGGACATTTTCCGGAATCAATCGGGGGATTCGATGATTGGATGGCAGCGCCTGCTTGTCCGGGCCAAGGAAGCAAGCCAGCTGACGGCGGCACTGATTACGCTGGGTTTTGCGGCGCCGGTTGCGCTCAATCTTTATTTCCAGCAGCAGGAAGCGGCCAGGTCGGCGCGCGAACTGGCTTCGCTGCGCATCGACGCCGTCGCCAACTCGGTCGCCCGCGCCCTCGACCAGACGGTCACGGCAACCGCCGTGCTGGCCGACGGTTTCGACCAGGGCAATGCCGAGCTGCTGTCGCGCACCTCGGCCAACATCCTGCGCATCATCGGCGCCAGCGCCCACATGGAGATCCGGCCCGAGGGCGGCCAGCCCATCCTGATCGCCGCCCACAACGCGCCGCCGAGCCAGTTCGCGATCCCCAGCCGGACGCCCGGGGAAACCTGGAAAGCCCCGGTTCCCCTCGGCGATCCCGTGGTCAGCGTGCACGACCAGCAAGTCATCGTCACCCAGGCCCTGGTCAATCGCTCCCCCGAGGGGCGCACCCGCTTCTGGGGCTACGTGATCATCGGCCAGCCCTTTTCGGCGCTGGCGAAAACGGCCCAGCTCAACCAGCTGGCCTCCGAAGCCTTTGTCATCCGGGCCAAATACCGGGCATCCGCCAGCGCCGCCGAAATCCCGCTGTTTGACTCCTTCCCCGAAGGCGTGGCGGAAATCGCCGAAAAGACCATACGCTTCCCCGGCTCCACCGAGCTGCACTTCGCAATCGCCAGCAAATCGGGCTCGCCGGCCATCGGCAGCGACCTGATCTTCCTGCTGGTGGCCAGCGCCGCGCTGTTCTCGCTCGTGCTGTTCGCCCTGAAACGCCCGGCCGTGCTGCAGCAGCGCATCCGGATCGCCAACGAGCTGCTTGAGGACGAAAAATACGCACTGCAGGACGAAATCGCCGTACGCCTGGAAGCCGAGAAAATGCTCGAACGCTCGCATCGCCTGCTCGACAGCATCTTCGAGCACATTCCGGGCATGATCATTCTGAAACGGGCGAGCGACAAGCGGATCGTCCGCATCAACCGCTCCGGCGAGGAAATCTTCTCGCGCAGCCGCCATACCCTGATCGGGCGCAGCAACGACGAAATCTACGAACCCGACCTGGCCGACCGCCTCAACCACTCCGACAACGAAGTCCTGGCTTCGCGCGAAGCCGTCGAACTGCCGGTCGAGCAATATGCGATGCCCGGCCTGCCCCCGCGCTGGCTCAGCGTCCGCAAGACCGTCCTGCTCGGCGAGGACAGCCAGCCGGAATACATCCTCGAGTTCGGACGCGACGTGACCGAACAGGAGAAACTGGATCTTCGCCTGCGCGAACACCTCCACTTCCTCGAGCAGCTGGTCGATGCGATTCCCAGTCCCCTCTTCTTCAAGGACGTCAAAGGCCACTACATCAGCGTGAACCACGCTTTCGAACGCTACATGGGCATCGCCCGCGAGGAGATCATCGGCAAGACGGTGTTCGACATCTCGCCGCCGGCCATGGCGCGCATGTACAACCGCGCCGACATGGAGCTGCTGGCCAAAGGCGGGAGCCAGGTTTACGAAACCATGGTCAAGGACGCGCACGGCGCCGAGCGCGACGTGATGTTCCACAAGGCCGTCTTTCACCAGACCGACGGTGACAAGGGCGGCATCGTCGGCATCATGCTCGACATCACCGAACGCAAGCAGGCCGAGCAACAGGTCGGCCGCATCAACCGCTTCCTCACCGTGCTCAGCGACGTCAACGAGCTGATCGTCAGAACCGGGGATGCCGGGCAGTTGCTCGCCCAGGTTTCCGAACTGCTCTGCAGCAGCGGCAGCTTCCCCGTTTCGTGGATACAGCAGGGCGACGACCCGCAGCTGCTGATCTGCGAGCGTTGCCAGGAGGACGCCCCGTTGATCCGGGAAATCCTCGGCGCCTGCCTGGCGGAGGACAACGCCAAACCGACGGCCGCCAGCTATGCCATGCTCTCCGAGCTGGCCGGCATCCACCTGCCGGCCGATGCCGCCGGCCGCAACCTGCGCAATCTCGCGCTACTGCCGATCGGCCAGCAGACGGCCAGCGCAGCCGTGATCGGGATCATCGACGACCAGGAAAGCGGCCTCTCGAACCAGGAAAGGCAGTTGCTGGAGGATCTCGCCAACAACGTCTCCCAGGCGCTGGAGCGGATCGCCGCGGAAGCCCAGAAACGCTCGTCGGAAGAGCAGCTCCAGCTGGCCGCCCGGGTCTTCGAGAACAGCGCCGAGGGCATCATGATCACCGATGCCGGCAACCGCATACTGCTGGTCAACCAGACCTTCTCCAAGGTCACCCAATACGACCCCCACGAGGTCATCGGCCAGAACCCCAACCTGCTCAGTTCCGGGCGCCAGGCGCCCAGCTTCTACCGGGCGATGTGGGAAACGCTGCACCGAACCGGCGAATGGCACGGCGAAATCGAGAATCGGCGCAAGGATGGCGAACTCTATCCGGAATGGCTGAACATCAGCGTCGTGCGCCAGCCCGACGGTTCGATCAGCAACTACGTCGCCGTTTTCTCCGACCTGACCAACCGCAAGGAAATCGAGCAGCGCATCCAGTTCCTGTCGCATTTCGACACGCTGACGGCCCTGCCCAACCGGACCCATTTCCACGACCAGCTCGAGCGCGCCATCGCCACCGACGCCGGCCGGCATTCCAAGCTCGCCCTGCTGACGCTGGACATCGACCGCTTCCAGCTGATCAACGACACGCTGGGGCATGACGCCGGCGACAGCATCCTGATCGAAGTCGCCACCCGCCTGAAGGGCAGCCTGACGCCGGGCGACACCCTGTGCCGGCTGGGCGGCGACGAGTTCGCCATCATTCTCAACCACATCGAATCGAACAGCGATGCCTCGGCCATCGCGGTGGTCTGCCAGACGCGGCTGCGCAAGGCGATCCAGATGAACAGCCATGAAATCCACCTGTCGGCGAGCATCGGCATCAGCATTTTCCCGGACGATGCCCAGACCGTCGAAGGCCTGGTCACCTGCGCCGACTCCGCCATGTACGCGGCCATCGAGCATGGCGGCAACACCTTCCGCTTCTTCCAGGCCGAGATGAACGCCCGCTCGGCGGAGCGCATGCGCATCGAGTCCCTGCTTCACCACGCCCTCGAACGCGGCGAATTCTCGGTGCATTTCCAGCCCCTGGTCGGCGCCAACAGCGGCCGCATCGACGGCGCCGAAGCCCTGCTCCGCTGGCATAACGAGGAACTGGGCGCCGTCGGCCCGAGCGTCTTCGTGCCCCTGCTCGAGGACACGCAGCTCATCCGCCATGTCGGCAAATGGGTGCTGCGCAAGTCCTGCCTCGAAAACAAGCGCTGGCGCAAGCGCACCGGCCGCGACATGTTCGTCGCCGTCAACCTGTCCGCCGTCCAGCTGGCCGACGACAACCTGGTCAACGATATCCGGCAGATTCTCGCCGACACCGGCTGCGATCCGCGCTACCTGGAAATCGAACTGACCGAAAGTTCGATCATGCACGACAGCGAACTGGGCATCCGCACGCTGAACCGGCTGAAGGATCTCGGCATCCGCCTGTCGATCGACGATTTCGGGACGGGCTATTCCAGCCTCAGCTACCTGAACAGCTTCCCGCTCGACACCCTGAAGATCGATCGCAGTTTCGTCATGAATGCCGCGGCGGACCAGAATGCCCAGGCCATCATCAAGGCCATCGTGGCCATGGGACATACGCTGGGCTTCGAAATCATCGCCGAGGGCGTCGAGGACGTCGAACAACTCGCGCTGCTCCGCGAGCATGGGGTGGACATCCTGCAGGGTTACTTCTTCTCGCGCCCCGTTCCTGCCATCGAATTCGAGGAGCTGGTGGCGCGCACCGAGGCCTACCCCCTCCCGCCGCCGGCCGGCCAGCCAGCCGCCAATGCGTTGATCTCGATCAGCGGGGGACGCCGCTGAGGCTCAGGCGTCCTGCGGCGCGGGCACGCCTTCGTCCGACGGCCGGACGAGGAAGCCGGCGCCGAGCGTGCCGGCAACCACGACCAGCAGGCCGATCGACAGCTCCAGGACAGACAGCCAGCCGCCGGGCCGCGACACTGCGAGATGCCACTCCGCCTGCGACAAACCGATGTCCATGTTCTCGGCCATGCTTGACACCACCACCGGCTCCCCGTTGAGATTCCGGCAATGCTCGGAACCCAGCGGTTTCCAGCAGATCTCGTAGCCGTAGCCGCGCTGCGCGAATTCGCCTTCGCCGGCCATCAGGAGCAGGGAGGGAAAATCGATGACGCCGATCGACAAGCCCCAGAATCGGCTGCGTCCATCGGGCCCCACGGTGAATAGCGGATAGCGGGCGAGAATGCCGACCCCGCCCTGGCGCAACACCAGCGGGCCGGCGATGGCCATCTGCCGGCGCGTGACCGCCAGGTGCACCTCCCGGTTGCGCGTCTTGTCGAGCAGCAGGTCGTGCCCGACGACAACCTCGTTGCCGCGCAGCGGATGCACGTGCCAGATCACCCCACCCGGGGCCAGCTCGAGAACGCGCATGAGCGGGAAGTTGGCGAGCAATTCGTCGGCCAGCTCGTCGAAGCGGCTGACCTTCCCGGTCTGGCGATCGACCGCGGCGGTCAGCATGTACACGCCGGCCGAGGTTTCGCTGATCCGCTCCACCAATCTCAGGGCGAAGCGCTGGCCGAGTTCGCGCGCCTCGCTGCGACGCTCGAACTCGACGTACTTGAGAAAGCAGAAAACGACGAGCGACATCAGGCAGGCAGCACCCACCATGGCGATCGTCCTGCGCGGCTTAAGCCAATTCATACCCTCTCCCCCTGCGCCCGCGACGCTTCGTGCAATTCAGGCACAAACGATGCATATACGAAATCTCGGGTATGACCAAAGGCGTAAATTATAGTTCCACCTTGGCGTTGTTTTTATTAACTATGTTCTTTTTTGTTGCAAAAATGCCATTTCCACTTGTTCGCCACTTTGTCCTGACCAGCCTGGTCTTCTTTCTCGCCGTGGGCGGAGCACTGGGCTACTACTACCGCGACATGGCCCTCTCGCGCATGCTGCAGCAGCAGGAAACCGGCAACATCAACCTGACGACGGTCTTCGCCAATTCGCTTTGGCAACGGCATTTTGCGCGCCTGCTCGAGGAGTCGGCAGGAAAAAATTCCCCGGAACTGAAAAACAATTCCCGAATCCAGGAAATCCACGCCGATGTCGTCGCCCTGATGCGCGGCAGCACAACCTACAAGATCAAGGTCTACGATCCGGCCGGGCGGACCGTCTATTCATCCGAACTGGCGCAGATCGGCGAGGACAAGAGCGCCAATCCCGGCTTCATCGGCGCCATGAACGGCTCGACGCAAACCGAACTGGTGCACAAGGCCAAGTTCAGCGCCTTCGAGCAGGTCGTCGAAAACCGCGACCTGATCCAGAGCTACATTCCGCAATATGCCCCGGGGGCGTCGACGCCGAGCGGGGTGTTCGAGATCTACTCGGATGCCACGCCCTTCCTGGCCAAGATGCGCAGCACCGAGATTCAGCTCGGCCTGATCGTCGCCGGCGCCCTCGCCCTGCTCTTCGGCGCCCTTTACCTGATCGTCCGCCGCGCCCAGAACATCATTCGCCAGCAATCTCTGGAAAAGCTGAATACCCAGCAACACCTCGCGCAGTCCGAAAAGATGTCGTCGCTCGGCCAGCTCGTGGCCGGCGTCACGCACCAGCTGAACACGCCCATCGGCTTCTCGCACAACAACGTCAGCCTGGCGATTTCGTATCTCAAGGAGCTGAGCACCCCGCTCATGGTGGCGGCCAAGCTCAGCCAGCTGGTCAGGCGCCTCCCCCCGGAAAGCAGCCAGGTCACCCTGGACCTCGGCACCTCGCGCCAGGCGCTGGGGAATCTGTCTTTCCAGGGCGACGAGATCAAGGACCTGATGCTGATGCTCGGCGACGTACTGGGCGGCCTGGAGCAGATGCGCGAGCTGGTTGCCAACCTGCGCGACTTCACCCGCCTGGATCGCAGCAAGGTGGCCGACGCCGACATCAACGGCGCGCTGAAAACGGTGATCTACATCGCGCGGAGCACGATCCCGACGCGCATCCGGATCGTCGAGGATTTCGGCGCCCTCCCCCAGGTGGCCTGTAACACCTCGCAGCTCAACCAGGTCTTCCTCAACCTGATCACCAATGCCGCGCAGGCCATCCCGGACGAAGGCAGCATCACGGTACGCACCCATGCCGAGGGTTCTGAGGTGGTGATCGACATCGTCGATACCGGAAGCGGCATCGCCCCCGATGTGCTGCCCCACATCTTCGACAGTTTCTACACCACCAAGCCGCGCGGCATCGGCACCGGGCTCGGCCTGTCCATCGCCCGCGACATCGTCAACAACCACGGCGGCCGCATCCATGTCAGCAGCCGGCCGGCGCACGGCACCACCTTCAGCATCACGCTTCCGCTCCAGGCCCCCGATACCGTCCTGGCCTACTAATTCCGGAACACCACCCGATGAACGCAAGCACCTTCACCATGCCCCCACCCAATCCGCTGGACAAGCTCAAGGGCCGAGTCCTTTGCGTCGACGACGAACCCAACATCCTGCGCGCCCTTTCCTGGCTCCTGCGCAAGGATTTCCAGGTGGTCACCGCCGAAAGCGGCAGCGAAGCGCTGGACCTCATCCGCAACGGCGATTTCGATGTCGTGATCAGCGACAACCGCATGCCCGGCATGAGCGGCGTCGAGTTCCTGGCCCAGGTCAAGACGCTGGCCCCGCGCGCCATGCGCATTCTGCTCACCGGCTACTCCGACATGCAGGCGGTGATCCAGTCGGTCAATCATTCGGAGGTCTTCCGCTTCGTCAGCAAACCCTGGGATGTCGTGGAACTGCCGATGCTCGTGGCCCAGGCGGCCGAAATCGCGCGCCGCCAGGAAATCGTCCTGCCGCGGGCGGAAACCCCGCATCCGGAAGTTGCCGGCATACGCCTGCCCAAGATACTGGTGCTCGACGAAGACGAGGCCACCCATTCCGTTGTCGAGATGAGCGCCGGCGACCTGGCGCAGATCATCCATGTCACCAGCCCCGTCGATGCCTTCAAGATGCTCGAGGACGAGGAAGTGGGCATCATCCTCTCGGAACGCACCCTGGGCACCATGGACCTGACTCACCTCCTCTGCCTCCTGAAACGCAAGCACCCGCAGATCGTCAGCATGGTGGTGACCGAGTCCGAAGACAGCAACCTCATCTGCCGGATGATCAACCAGGGGCAGATTCATCGCTTCATCCCCAAGCCGCTCAAGGCCGGCAATTTGCGGCTCGCGCTCAAGTCGGCCATCGCCAAGCGCAGCGAGCTCCTCGACAATCCCCTGCTCGGCGAGCGCCACCAGGTCGGCACGCTGAGCCCCCGGGAAACCGACGATCTGCAGAAGAGCCTGCGCACCGAATCGGCGCAGGACCCCGACCCGGCCTTCCAAACCCTGCAACCTGAAACCAGCCTGTTTGGCAGATTCTTCCGCCGGCTGTTCGGAGCTTGAAGATTTCACTCAACGCACGCCTGGCCGGCATCGCGCTTGCCGCCATCCTGTTCGGTCCGCTCGCCCAGGCGGGTGACAACGTCCTGCAGCTTGCCTTCCTGCGCGCCGCCCCCGGCCAGATACAGTCGGATGGCGACCCCGGCCATGGCCAGGCCGAGCCGGAGATTCCGGCGGCCCGCAAGGCCATCGACGCGGTCGATTTCCTCGACGGGAACAATCCGGACCGCCAGCGCCTGCAGCGCATCGACGAGGCGACCCGCCACCTGCCCTACGACGCCAACGGCTTTCCCGACTGGATGAAGGCGCTGAACAGGGGGCTGATCAAGCCCCGGGCCGGCCTCAACGAAAAAGACCGGATGGAGGTGCTCGATCTCGACATCGTGATGCGCAACACCAAGGAAATGCCCTTCGTGAAATTTCCGCACCGCTCGCACACCGAGTGGCTGGCCTGCTCGAACTGCCACCCCGACCCCTTCCTGCCCCGGGCTGGCAGCTCGGAAATCCGGATGGCCAACATCTTTCGCGGCCAGTTCTGCGGCAAATGCCACGACCGGGTGGCCTTCGTCACCTTCTTCTCCTGCGACCGCTGCCATAGCCAGCCGCAGAAGAGCGCGCCGAAACCCTGATTCGCCGCGCCCGGCCGGCGCGCTTTCCGGAAGGGGAAAACCCCGTCAGTCCCTGGCCGGCTCCGGCTTGGCGATGGCGAATCCCTGCGCCCGCTCGCACGGATAGCTGTGCAGCAGGACCAGCTGGTCGAGGTTCTCCAGCCCCTCGGCCACCGCCTTGATGCCCAGCGCGTTGGCCAGGCCGAAAATGGCTTCGAGGATGCGCTTGTCACCGGTGTCGTTCAGATGCTGGCGGATCAGGCTGCGGTCGACCTTGACCGTATGGAGCGGCAGGCTGTTGAGCAGGCCGAGGCTGACGAAGCCGGTGCCGAAATTACCCAGGCCGAGCATGACGCCCAGATCGGCCAGCTCCCTGAAAACGCGCTGCGAATACTCGGCATCGTGCATCACGATGGATTCCGCCACCTCGAGTTCGAGCAGTGCCGGCGACAAACCGGCCCGGCGGAGGATATCGCGAATGACGCCGACCAGGTCCGGGCGCTTGAACTCGCTGGCCGACAGATTGACCGCGACGCGCACCGGGTGATCTTCCAGCTGCCACATGCGGGCCTGGATGCACGCCGTTTCGAGCACCCATTCGCCCAGACGGGTCATCAGCCCGACCTCTTCGGCCAGCCCGATGAAATCCTCCGGCATCAGCAGCTGCTCGCCGGACTGCCAGCGGATCAGCGCCTCCTTGCCATGCACGACGCCGCTCTGCAGATCGACGATCGGCTGGTAGTGGAGCAGGAATTCGCGGTTGATGAAGGCATCCTTCAGGCGCGCCTCGAGGTCGGCCCGGCGCGTCGGCGAATCGATCATCTCCGGCGCGAAGAAGCAGCGCCCGGCGCGCCCGGCGCGCTTCACCTGGTACATGGCGGCATCGGCCGCCTTCATCAGGGTTTCGCCGTCGCGCCCGTCGTCCGGATAGAGGCTGATGCCGATGCTGGTCGTCACCACGCGATCCTCGCTGCCCAGCCTGATCGGCACCTGCATGGCGGCGAGAATCTTGGCGGCCACCGCCTCGGCATCCTCCTGGCCGGCCGCTTCCGGCAGCAGTACGGTGAACTCGTCGCCGGCAAAGCGCGCCACCGTATCGGCGGCGCGGACGCAGCCCTTCAGGCGCGCGGCAACCTCCTTGAGCAGCAGGTCGCCCACGTCGTGGCCCAACTGGTCGTTGATCTGCTTGAACTTGTCGAGATCGAGGAACATCACCACCGGCCGCCGCCCCTTGGTCCGCTTGGCCTGCGACAGCGCCTGGTCGAGCCGGTCCTTGTAGAGCAGGCGGTTGGGCAGGCCGGTCAGGGCGTCGTGGAAAGCCTGGAAGGTGATGGCTTCCTCGCGCTCCTTGCGCTCGGTGATGTCGGAGAAGATGGCGACGTAGTGCTCGACCTCGCCCGCGCTGTTGCGCACCGCGCTGACATTGAGCCATTCGGCGTACACCGAGCCGTTCTTGCGCTTGTTCCAGATCTCGCCCCGCCATTCGCCGTCGCGCTGCAGCGCCGTCCAGAACGCCGCGTAGAAATCGTCGCCCTGCTTCCCGGACTTGAGAATGCCCGGTGTCTTGCCCATCACCTCGTCGGCGGTGTAGCCGGTGGTGTCGGTGAAGGCCTTGTTGACCAGCTGGATCCGCGAATGGGCGTCGGTTACCGTGATGCCCTCCAGCGAATTCTCGAAAACGATACGCGCCATGCGCTGTTGCTGGAATAGCTCGCCGGATTTTTCCATGACCCGGTTGAAGGCCTGCGTCGCATCGCCCACTTCGTCGGCCCGCAGGACGGGCAGCGGCCTGGCCCGCTCGATATCCTCGTCGGCGACGCGGTTCAGGCCGTCGGTCATTTCCTTGAGCGGGCGCGTCACCAGTCGTGAAATGAACAGCCAGATAAAGGCCGCCAGCGGCAGGCACACCAGCGCCCCGACCAGCAAGGCGCGCATGCCGAAGGTGTGCGCCGTTTCGCTGGCCCGCGACAGGGAAACCTCCATGCTCACGGCGCCGAGGACGGTTCCGGCCGGCACCTCGTGGCAGAACAGGCAGTTCTTGCCCAGGTAGTTTTCCGCCGCCTTGACCGGGATGATCGCCTTCAGGCGCTCCTCGCCATCCTTGTTGCGAACAACGTTGAAATAGGCATCGCCAGTCACCAGAACCCGTGTTTCCAGGGCGTCGGAGGCCGATTCGCCGTCGAAACCGAGGCCGTACTGCTTGATCACGCCGTCGCCCCGGAACACCTTGAGCGCTTCGATGTGGTTGGTTTCCTTGATCTGGTCCAGGAAGATGGTGCGCAGGCCGACCGTTCCCGTGATCATCATCCCGGTCAGGCCGGCCAGCGTCATCTGGTGGACGCTCATCGCGAAATCCTTCGACTGCTCGATGGCGAGGTTCTTCTGCTCCAGGGTCGCCCAGTGAATCAGTCCGGCGCCGGAGAGGAGGACGGCGATCAGTATCGAGATCACCAGACGAACCCAGATTTTCGTTCTTTTCATTCGCGGGAAGCTGCGCTCTGCAGGAATGGGCATGGTTTGTCTGCCCATGATGCAACGCTTTCATGCGCCGAGGCAAGCGAGGCGAGCGTCTTGCCGCATTGCGCAGGCCTGGCCCGCTGCTTGCTAAAAGATACCCGGCGCCGTGCCATGTGAAGGCAGGGCTTGCTGGCGGTGCGTTATCCCGAACGCACCGAATCAATCCAGCCCCAAGCGGGGTTAGCACAAAGGAGTTTAAAAACATGAATCCGTCTCGCCGCAACCTGCTCAAGTACGGTGGTCTTTCCCTGGCCATGATCCCGATTGTCGCCATCGCCGCCAAAAACGACGGCATGCGCTCCAGCATGAAGTACAAGGACTCTCCGGAAGGCGACAAGGAGTGCTCGGGCTGCGTTCAGTTCGTCGCGCCGAATGCCTGCAAGATCTTCCCGGGCGATACCGAGATCTCCCCGAAGGGCTATTGCGTAGCCTGGGTCAAGAAGTAAGCGCGAAACGAATTCCGGGAGCGAGGCCATGCCTTGCTCTGCCGGAACCGGGAATCAGGAAAGTAATTTTTACCATTTTCAAGAATTTTGACAGCTGACGGCAACCCATGAGCTTCATGTGCCATGCCTGCCAGTCACCCCGAAGCAAACCAGACCTTCCCATATATTGCGGCGCCGCCTCCTGCTCCATCGGGCAAACCGGTTTCCTGGAGCCTTCAGCAACGCTGCAGCAAGGAGTCTTTTCGTGAGAACCAACGTGCTCAGATTCGATCCTGAGAGTCTCCCGGAGCGCAGCAAGCAGGATGGCGCCACACGCGCCGACGAACCGGCGGCCGTCGACAAGGGTTTCCATACCCCGCTGCCGACCATCGACCCGTCGTTCATCGACGACGATCATCCGGCATCCCGCCGGGAAGTTCGGCGCTCGACCAGCGCCGACACGCCGATCGATCCGACGGCGGCGCTGGAGAGCATGCCGCACCTGCTGAACAAGATTCAGGCGCTGTGGAACAGCCGCGATCTGAACACCTTCATTTCGCATTTGCTGATGGACTCGCGCGATGGCAGCCGGGCCGGCTTTCCGTTCAGCGTCGCCCGCGAACTGATGTTCCTGGCCAAGACCAACCTCATCCTGCGCGCCCAGGAAGCGGCACCCATGCTCGGCGTCCGCCTGGGCGACGCCATGGACCTGATTTCACGCGGCGACCAGATGGCGCTGGGCCACAGCAACAGCGCCGACGATGTGTGGGCGCATCACGTCGCGCACAGCGGCAACCCGGGCGCCAGCAAGGTGCGCGCAACGGTCGATCAGATCTTCGCGCTCAAGCACGACCGGCCCGTGCAAGCGGCAGCGCCCCGCCAGGCGTCGGTCAAGATCGCCCCCTTCATCTCCGAGCAGCCGCCGCTACCCCAATCCGTCCGCCTCGACATCAGCACGCCGAGCGCCCTGCGCTCCGCCCGCGGCGGTTTCGAGGAGGGCGGCATCATGGACCACGGCCTGTTCCGCTGCCTGACCAAGGAACTGAGCAATCAGCACATCAGCGAACTGATCCTGTCGAGCCTGGGCGACAGCGCGCAATGCAACTGGCTCCCCGCGGGCATCCGCTTCATCCGGAGCAACTGCCGCTTCAACAAGCTGACGCTGCAGGTCGACCTGCTCAGCGCCCCTGAGGAATTGCTTGTCCAGTGCATCCGCGAAGGCGTCGACCACCTGGTCATCTACCTGAACCAGGCGAGCGGCAAATGGCGGGCCCAGGCCCAGCAGGTCAGCGCCGCCGACCCGGATTACTTCCGCCGCGAGCTGAGCCGCCTGATCGCCTTCCGCGACCAGCACTGCGCCGCATCCGGGCAGCGCTGCGACCTGTCCGTCGCCCACACCTCGCATCGGGCCGGCCATTCGATGGCGGCGCAATTCAAGGACGTCGAGCACCTGCCCGGCCTGGTCGACTACGCGGAGATCGTCCTGCCGCCCGGCATCAAGCCCCAGGATGCCGCGGCGCGCGGCCAGTGCCATTGCCTGTCGCCCTTCATCGAAGCCCACATCCGCACCAACGGGCACCTGGTCGCCTGCGCCCTGGATCATTCCGGCTATTCATTCACTGCCGACCTGACCCATACGACTTTTACCGACGCCTGGAAAAACCAGCCTTTCCGCATGGTTCGGCAACGCGTCGCTCGCGGCGAGAAGGCCGGCCGCCTGTGCGAAATCTGCCCGCACCAGGCACTGGCCAAGCAGCCCTGAAAGGTTTCGCCCGGGCGTGCCAGGCGCGGCCCGGGTAGCGGCTCAGGCCTTGTCAGCCGGCTCCTCGACCTCGAGGGGCAGTCGCAGCAGGAAAACGGCGCCCTGGCCGCTTTCGCTGGTCACGGTGATATCCCCGCCGTGGCGCTTCATCACCTGGTAGGCCATGGCCAGCCCGAGGCCCATTCCCTTCCCGACATCGCGGGTTGAAAAGAAGGGGTCGAATATGCGCTCCAGGTTGTCGGCGGGAATGCCGTGGCCGGTATCGGCAATCGCTATTTCCACGGCCTTCTCCGCCACGCGCGTCGCAATGCTGATCCGGCCCGCGCCGTCGATGGCCTCGACGGCATTCAGCAGCACGCTCCGGAACACCTGACTGATCTGCGGCGCATGGCACATCAACAAGGGCAGTTCGCCAAAGTCGCGGACAACCTCGATCCGCCCGGCGAAGTCGTCGGACATGAAGGCCAGGGTGTTGTCCAGGCACTTGTTGATATCGGCCGCTTGCCAGTCGCTCTGGTCGACGCAGGAAAACTCGCGCAAATCCTGAACGATCCGCCAGATTCGCGACAGCCCGTCGAGCGAATCCCTGAACAGGGGCGGCAAATCCTCGCGAAGCGAGCGCAGGTCCATCTTCGTCTCGATGTCGCGCAACCTTTCCAGCAGCACTGGGCGATCCGCCAGATGCTCGGGCAGCAGTTGCGACTGCGCGTTCAGTCCGTCGAGCAGCGCATCGACATGGCCTTGCATCACCGACATATTCGACACGATGAAACCCAGCGGATTGTTGATTTCATGAGCCACCCCGGCCGCCAGCTGGCCGACCGCCGCCATCATCCGGGACTGCACCAGCTGGCTGCGGGTATCGTCCAGCTTGTCGATCAGGCGCTGCTGCTCGGCGCGCTCGCCCTGCAAGGCTTCGTTCGCCTGCTCCAGCTCCTGGGTCCGCGCCTGCACCCGCAACTCGAGGGCGCGCTCGCTCTCCCGCAAGGCGAGTTCGGTCTGCCAGTGCTGGAATATCTCCGTCTGCAGGCTGTCGTTGGCCTCGTTCAGCGCCGCCGTCTGCCGCGCCACCTCCTGCGCCAGCAGCAAGGGCCGGCGCAGCAGGTGATAGGCCAGCAGCGCCGCCAGGACGCTGGCGCCCAGGACGGCCAGCGCCAGTCCGATCAGGGTCAGGGTGGGCGTGTGCCACCCGCCGGAACGAACCACCGACAATGTCCACGCCCCGTTGGGAACGTTGACGTGGATGTCCACCGGATCGACCATCGGGTTCGGCGTCGATTGCCAGATCACCTGCAGTTCATCGCTGCCGTGGCGAACGCGGGCCAGGACGAACTCGTGGCCCTGCGCCCCGTCGCCGGTCAGGGCGCTGGCCCGCAGCAGGTCCGGAATGCGGATCAGCGCCGTGGCGAACCCCCAGAACCGCTCCTGCCTTTTCCCGACATCGAGAAAAACCGGCAGACGCCCCACCACGGCCTGCCCGCCCTGGCGCAACTCGAACGGCCCCGCCAGCGTCAGCGCCCGCGACTTGAGCGCCAGGAAGGCCTCCTTGCTTCGCTCCGGATCCTCCAGCAGATCATGGCCGATAGCCGCCTCGTGGCCGGCCCGGGGAACGATCTGCCGGATGATGCCGTTGGGCGCCAGTTGCAGGGCGCTCAAACCGCCGTACATCTCCAGCATCTGCGTGGCCAACTCCTCGAAATCCTCGATGTTCCCATTCCCCTGGCGCAGGACGGCCGCCAGCGCGTAGGTGGCGGACAGGGAGCGGACCAGCTGCTGCTCGAGCAGATGCGCATGCACCCGGGCGGCGGTAACCGCTTCGCGCTTGTGCTCCTCGACCTCGCTGCGGTCGATCCACAGGATGACTCCTGCGCCGAGGAGCAGGCAGACGAAAAACACCAACCCGACCTTCAGGTAGAGGCGACGCATGGCCTCCTGGGCATGAGAGAAAAGCCGGACGCGCTGATCGTCGCTCCGGGGAGATGCAGAGGGTTCTGGTTTGGCCGCCATGGCGACACAAAAGCAAAACCCACGCCCGAAAAACCATTTATTTCATATGGTTATTATCCAATCTTGAACTGGCACGCTATCTGCTCACCCAGGCATGACGCCTCATAACCAGAACGCAACGGAGCAGATCAATGCGCACCTTATCAACCATCACCCTCTTCAGCCTGCTCAGCCTGGCATCCAGCGCCTTTGCCGTCGACGAAGCCGCGGCGGAAAGCCTGGCGCGCAAGAGCGGCTGTTTCAAATGCCATGCCATCGACAAGAAGAAGGACGGCCCGCCATACAAGGAAATTGCGGGCAAATGGAAGGGCAAGGGCGACGCCGAACAGAAACTCACCACGCACGTCACCACCTCGCCGAAGGTCAAGATCGACGGCAAGGAAGAAGACCACGAACAACTGAAGAGCAAGGACCCGGCCGACGTGAAGAATGTCGTCCAATGGATTTTGAGCCGCTAAGCGGCATGTCTCGGGGGAAACATGAACGCTAATTCACGACAGGCCGCACAGGCCAAATTCCCGGTTTCGGGAATCCAAATTATTACCAAAGTCATAATTTACGCCGTATGGATTATTGCAGCCGCCTTGCTGGCGACCTCGCAACTCAGCCATGCCACTGAAAACAAAGCACAAATAAAAAACGGCATCATTTTCAACGATGACGCCAAGTGCACAAAATGTCACGACGAGAACGAAAGCAACCCCGTTCTCAGCATTGGAAAAACCCGCCACGGCACCCGCGCCGACGGTCGCCTGCCCAGTTGTGTCGGCTGCCACGGCGAGAGCGACACCCACGTCAACAAGCCGGAAGGCAAGAAGGAACGTCCGAAACCGACCTTCCCGTTCGGCAAGCAGACCCTGAACGACATCAGCGGCCACAACGAGGTTTGCGCAAGCTGCCACAAGGGCGGCAAGTTCATCCATTGGCAGAGCAGCGCCCACTCGGCGCGCGACGTTGCCTGCACGTCCTGCCACCAGCTGCACACCGCACACGACAAGGTCAAGGACAAGCGCACGCAACCTGAAGTCTGCTTCACCTGCCACAAGGAACAGCGCAGCCTGGTCAACAAGCAGTCGCACCATCCGATCGTCGAGGGCAAGGTCGCCTGCTCCGATTGTCACGCCTCCCACGGTTCGGCCGGCCCGAAACTGATGCAGCGCGACAGCATTGCCGACACCTGCTTCACCTGCCACATGGAAAAGCGCGGCCCCTTCGTTCGCAAGCATGAGCCAGCAGAGGACTGCACCATCTGTCACAACCCGCATGGATCGTCTGTCGACAATCTGCTGAAGACGCGCCCGCCTTACTTGTGCCAGCAATGTCACGAGCCGCAGAGCCACCAGGGCGGCATTCCGGGCTTCAACAGCGGCACCGGCACCGGCACGCGGACCAAGGGCATCACCATGGGACGCGCCTGCCTGAATTGCCATACCAACATCCATGGCTCGAACAACCCGGCCAACGTGGGCAACGAGCGGACTTTCCGCCGCTAAGCGAGAGACAGACATGAATCACTATCACGCCATCCTCCCGCTGCCGCTCAAGGCCAGCGTCGCCGCCATCCTGATCGCCTTCTCTAGCGGCGCCCTGGCCGCCGACGACGATCTCGATCCCGAAGTCCTTCGCCTGATCAAGCCGGAAAGCTCGGTCAGTCTCGGCCTCGGCTCGGTCAGCGGAGACAGTCAGCGCTACGGGATGTACAACGGGCAGCACGACTCGGGGGTATTCGGCATCGGCGAGTTCTCCTTCGTGCGCCGCGACGATAGCACCGGCACATGGCTCCGCGCCGCAGGCCGCAACCTCGGCATCCCGCAAGCCGAATTGCGCGTCGAACACGAGCGGCAAGGCCGTTGGCAATATTTTGTCGAATACGACCAATCGACCCGCTACTCGCCCTATACCTTCTATAGCAAGCTGCAGGGTGTCGGCACCAATTCGCTGACCTACCCGAACACCACCGGCGCGCAGGCGGCGAGCAACGTCAAACTGGTCGACATGAACCTTGAGCGACAGAATGTGCGCCTGGGAGGCAATTACCTGTTCAGCCCCGAACTGGAGTTCCGGGTCAACTTCCAGAATACCGAGAAGAAAGGGCAGCGTCCGTTCGGGCGCGGCACTCCCAGCGTCCAGGAGTTCCTGGTCGAGCCGATCGACTGGGTCACCCGCCAGCTCGATCTGGTGCTGAACTACACCGGAAACAAGCTGCAGCTTTCCGGCGGCTATTACGGCTCCCTGTTCCAGAATGCCAACAACCAGTTGAACATCAACGGTGGCGATGCAGCGCTGCGCTCGGCAGCCAGCCCGAACATCCCGTTTTCCGTCATGTCCTTGCCGCCGGACAACATCGCCCACCAGTTTCACCTGACCGGTGCCTACCAGTTCGCCGACAAGACACGCGGCACCTTCAAGGTGGCACGTACCCTTGCTTCGCAGCGGGATGCCTTCGTGGCCATTCCCTCCCCGACCGGCGCACCGCCGACGGGAGGACTCAACATGTCCGGACGCGGCGAACTGGGCGGGCGTGTCGATACGACCCTGGTCAACCTTGGCCTGACCTCACGCCCGACGAGCAAGCTGTCCTTGCTGGCCAACGTGCGCTACGAGGATCGCAAGGACAACACGGCGGTCACCCGTTACATCAATATCACCAGTACGACTTCATCCACCGACGGTTACAACGAACCACGCTCCCTGAGCACGCTGAATGGCAAGTTCGAAGCCAGCTATCAATTGCCGGCCGGCTATCGCGTTACCGGCGGCGTGGACTACGAAGAGAAGGAACGCTCGGTCAACGGCGTCCGCGTCGTCGGCTACCGGGGACGTACGGAGGAAATCTCCGAGCGTATCGAACTCAAGAAATCGCTCTCCGAAGACCTCAACGGCTCGATCGCCTACATCCACAGCGACCGCAGCGGCTCTGCCTACGGCATGCTGCAGACCTGGAACGCGACGACCGGGAACTTCAACCCCGGCGCTTCCTACTCCAACGGCATGCAACCGATCTACATGGCCGACCGCATCCGAAATAAGCTGCGCCTGTTCACCGACTGGACGCCGCTGGAACCGCTCAATCTCCAGCTGGCGTTCGAAAGCGCCGAGGATAACTACGGCGCGGGCCGCAACTACCTGGACATCGGCGTTCGCCGCGGCAATGCTCAACTGCTCTCGCTCGATGCTTCCTGGACGATCAGCGAGAAATGGCGCCTCAACGGCTGGCTGTCGCGCAGCGTGACGCGCATGGACCAGGCCGACGGCAACTCTGTCGCGACGCTGTGGACCGCTTCGCTGATCAACCGCACCGATACCGTCGGCGTCGGCTTGCGCGGCCGGCTGACCGGGACCATCGACATCGGTGCCGATGCCATGCTCGGTCGCGACAGCAGCGAGTACAAGCAGGCCGCCGCAGCGGCCAATTCGCAGATTCCCGACATCCGCTACGACCAGACGACGCTGAAGTTCTTCGGTCGCTACGCGCTGGACAAGGACAGCAACGTCCGGCTCGACCTCGTCTTTGACCACCGCAAGACGAACGACTGGACCTGGAATGGTGCGGGCTCGTCCGGCGCCTACGTGTACACCGATGGCAGCTGGATCTATCAGGACCCGAACCAGAAGATCCACTTCATCGGTCTGACCTACAACTTCGCCTTCCGTTAATCCCATGAACCCCTTCAATGCCATGGCTGAGCGCCCCCCGCTGCGCAGCCTGTACAACGTCAAGATCTGGATACGCCTGGTCGTCTCGATCGCCGCGATGCTCAGCCTGGCCTGGGGCAGCATCATTTACTGGACTGCCTACCAGCAACGCAACATGGCGCTCCATCAGGCGCGCGACCTGGCGATGAGCGTCAATCAGATGACCATGGCCAACCTGTTGTTCATGAAGGTGACCAAGACCATCAAGAAACGCCAGATCTACTACGACCAGGTGCGCCAGTCGGAAGCGATCAAGGATCTGCGCGTCCTGCGCGGCGAACTGGTCATTCACGAAATGGGCGATGGCGACGAAATCGCCATGAATCCGGATGAACTGGAAAAGCAGGTCATGGCGAGCGGCAAGACGCTGTTCCAGGAAGCCCAGGACCCCAAGCACGGCCATGTCCTGATCGCCATTTTCCCGGCCATCGCGTCGAAGAACTATCTCGGCCGCGACTGCATGGAGTGCCACGAAGAGGTCAAGGACGGCAACATCCTCGGCGCGGTATCGATGAAGGTGTCGCTGGAGGATCTGGACGAGTCGGTCACCGAATCCCGCATGGGCATGATCATGGCGACGTTGATGATCTCGGTTCCCCTGCTGCTCTTCGTCTTCATCTTCGTGCGCAGCTTCGTCACCGTTCCGCTGGCGGCCATGGCCCACAACCTGCAAGGCATCGCCAGCGGCGAGGGCGATCTGCGCAGCCGCCTGCCGATCAAGGGCAACGACGAAGTCGGCGAAGCGTCGATGGCCTTCAATGCGATGATGGAAAAACTGCATGCCCTGATCTCGCAGATCAACTGCATCGCGTCGCGTGTGGCCAATTCGGCCGGGGAATTGCGCTCGCGAACCGACAACGTGGCCAAGGGTTCGGAAGCCCAGGCCCGCGAGTCGGAAAACGCCGCCTCGGCGCTCGACGAGATCGCCGCCGCCGTGGTCAGCGTCAACCAGTCCTGCGCCCAGGTGCACCAGCTGACGCTGGAGAGCCAGAAACAGACGCACGAGGGGCAGAGCAGCCTGCACCAGCTGCAGCACCAGATCACGCTGGTCGAGAACGCGGTCGGCAACATCGCCGAGAAAGTCGAAAGCTTCGTCGCCAGCACCATATCGATCACCAAGATGACCCAGGAGGTCAAGGACATCGCCGACCAGACCAACCTGCTCGCGCTCAATGCGGCCATCGAGGCGGCGCGCGCCGGCGAGATGGGGCGCGGCTTCGCGGTCGTCGCCGACGAAGTCCGCAAGCTGGCCGAGAAATCGAACCGTTCCGCCGTCGAGATCGACAAGCTGACCAGCGCCCTGGGCAACGAATCGGGGCAGGTACGCAATGCCCTCAACAGCGGGCTGGAAGTGCTGGCCGCCAGCCATGGCTCGATGTCCGCCGTCGCCAACGTCCTCGACAATGCCGCCGCCACGGTCAACCAGGTGGCCAAGGGCATGACCGAGGTCAACGATGCGACCGAGCAACAGCAAGTCGCCTCCGGCCTGGTTTCCGCCCAGGTCGACTCGATCGCCAGCCTGGCCCGGGAAAACGGCAATGCCATCCAGGCCATGAACGAATCGATGCAGGAACTCAATCAACTGGCCCATACGCTCGAACACGAATTGAGCCGCTTCAAAACCTGACCAGGACATACATTGACAAACAAACTGGAGCCCGTCGAACGGCGCAAGCGTCGCGACCCCGAAGTCAAGGTTTGGGACCGCTTCGTTCGCGTTCATCATTGGCTGCTCGTTCTCGCCTTTGCGACTGCCTATCTCGAATACAGGAAATTTCCCCTCCACCCCTACGCCGGCTACCTGATCTGCATCCTGGTCAGCGCACGCATCGTCTGGGGGTTCGTCAGCCAGGGTGCCGCGCGCTTTTCGGCCTTCGCGTACCGGCCGGGCGAAATGCTCGCTTACTGCCGCGACGCCCTGTCCGGCAAGGCCAGCTACTACTACAGCCACAACCCGATGGGGGCCGCCATGGTGTACGCCCTCCTCGTCGTGCTCTTCGCCACCTGCGTGCTCGGCCTGCTCTCCTACAGCGCCAGCCAGCAACTCGGGCCGTTCGGCGCCCTGATGCCCGATGACTGGGAAGACAACCTGATCCACGCCCACCGGCTGGGCGGACACCTCCTTGCCGTCCTGGTCGTCGGCCACCTCGGCGGCGTCGTCTGGGCCTCGTGGCTGCATCGCGAGAACTATGTCCTCGCCATGCTGACCGGACTGCGCCGGATTCCCCGGGCGATTCCGCTGCCGGCTGGCGCCAAGCACCCCGAGAAGCCGAGAATGGCGCCGGGTTTCATCCGGAATCTGCTCGCCTGGCTCAATTTCAAGCGCCCCTTCGTCGGCACCCTGCTCCTCATGGCGCTGATCGCCGGCGCGCTGGTATGGCCGATCATCCATTTCCTCGTCGGCATCAACAAGCTGCTGCCCGCCTACTGAACGTCATTTTTCGGGTGGCCTGCGTCTTGCTATTGCTTTAGTTATAGCAACCGAATTGGGAAATCCGATGCACAACCCACAAAGCGCGCCCGCCAACGCCAGCGTTGATCACCTTGGCGACTACGTCGCAAGCGTCAGCCAACTGCACGGGAAGCTGGCCGTCATCGCCGCCAACCAGCGCAGTTCCGAACGCAGCCTCGGGCGCGCCGCCGCCGCGCTGCGTTCGATCGGCGCCTTGCACCGCCGCAGCCAGGACTCAGCTTCGGGAAACAGGTCTCCCATCCTCGGGAATGCCGACAAGGCATCCCGCTAAGGAATCGCCATGACCGATCACGACAACATTACCCCGATCTTCTGGAACGAAGCCCTGAGTGTCGGCGAACCGACGCTCGACAAGCATCACCAGCATCTTGCCCACCTGATCAACCAGTTGAGCGGCCGCGAGTCCGACAACCTGAAATCCGAAGAGATGGTCGACATCCTCTCGGCGCTCATCAAATACGCCGAATATCACTTCCGCCACGAGGAAGAATTGATGGCGGAAGCAGCCTACGATCATCTCGAGTCCCATCGGCAGGAACACCTGCACTTCTGCGAAGTGGTCGCTGAAATCTGCTACGGCGCGACGCTGGGCGTGATCAGCGCCAAGGAACTGTTCAGCTACCTGACCCGCTGGTGGCGCAACCACATCCTGCTTGAAGACATGAAGTACAAGCCCTGCCTGCAGGCGCTCTCGGAGGTCGGCTGATGATCCGCAACACCCTGCTCGTCCTCCTCGTCGGCTGCGCGGCATGCAACGCGGCCACCGCCCAGACCATGGTTCCCAAGCTCGACCAGGAAGGTCGCAAGGGAGACGTTGCCCGACTGGCGCGGCAAAAGGCCGTGGAGCGCTTCACTGCGGCGGACGCCGACAAGGATGGCCGCCTTTCTCAACAGGAAGCCGCCAAGGACTCGCCCTATCTGGCGGAGAAGTTTTCCGAACGCGACACCAACCATGACGGGTTTCTGAGCTGGGAAGAATACGTCGGCCACAACCGCTGGGAAAAATGATGCGCCGCCGATCCCCTCCCAAAACCCGGATCAAGGCCGCCCTCGGCGCCTGGGAGCGCGCGCCGGCCGACGCTTCGGGCGCCTGGACCAATGCCGACCTGGAGCACACCGCCCATGCCATCTCGGCGCTGGCCCATCCGCTCAGGCTGTCGATCGTTTCCCTGCTCGCGCAAGGCGAACGCTCGGTCAGCGAACTCTGCGAGCAGCTCTGGAGCTCCCAGCCCAATATTTCGCACCATCTGTGGATCCTGCACAGCCGCAACCTGATCTCCGCCCGCAAGGACGCCAGCCGCATGTTCTACGCCCTGACCGACCGACGCCTGGGCGCCCTGGCCACCATGATTCCGACGCCGGGCAGCTGACTCCCGCCGCCGCGCAGCCAAGGCTTGCCCCGGCCTTGAGCCGGCAGCCCAAGGCCTGCCCGTCGTCGCCAGTTGCCGCCTCCCCGCCACCCAACCTTCTCCCGTTTCGCCACCATGCACACTCACGCCACCGCCAGCGCCGTCTCCCTCTATGCCCGCAAACTATGGTCCGTCGAGGAAACGCTGGAACTGTTCGAAAAACCCTTCATGGATCTGCTCTGGCATGCCCAGCAGGTGCATCGCGAGCACTTCGACGCCAACCGCGTGCAGCGCTCCGCGCTCTTCTCAATCAAGACCGGCGGCTGCTCCGAAGACTGCAAATACTGCTCGCAGTCGGCGCGACACGACACCGCCGTCGAACGCGAACCGCTCAAGCCGCTCGCCGTCGTGCTCGCCGCTGCGCGCGAAGCCAGGGAAAAAGGCGCATCGCGCTTCTGCATGGGTGCCGCCTGGCGCAACCCGAAGGACAAGGATCTCGATGCCGTGATCGACATGGTGTCCGCGGTCAAGGCGCTGGGGCTGGAAACCTGCCTCACCCTCGGCATGCTCAAGCCCGGCCAGGCCGAGCGCCTCAAGGAAGCCGGCCTGGATTTCTACAACCACAACCTGGACACCGCCCCCGAGTACTACGCGGAAATCGTCTCCACCCACGGTTATCAGGACCGCCTGGATACGCTCGATCAGGTCAGAGAAGCCGGCATCAGGATCTGCTCGGGCGGCATCGTCGGCATGGGGGAAACGCGACGCCATCGCGCCGGCCTGCTGGTGCAATTCGCCAACATGGCCACGCCGCCGGCCTCCGTCCCGATCAACCATCTGGTCGCCATTCCGGGCAGCCCTTTCGCCGACTTGCCCAGGCTCGACAATTTCGAATTCATCCGGACCGTCGCCGTCGCGCGCATCCTGATGCCCCAATCCTTCGTCCGCCTCTCGGCCGGCCGCCAGGAAATGAGCGACGAGCAGCAGGCCCTGTGCTTCCTCGCCGGCGCCAATTCCGTTTTCTACGGCAGCGAACTGCTGACCACGGAAAACAGCGCCCCGGCTTGCGACGACGCCCTCTTTGCGCGGCTCGGGGTGATCGCGAACTAGGTCGGGCCCCGCATCGCTCACATTTAGTTGCAAATCCTTACAGATTCTTACACTTGAGAACCATTCTCATGTAGATTGGCACCCGATCCCAGCTCGGGAGCAATTTTTTCATTCGGCAAGCCAGGTGATTTTCCCAGCCAGCCACACACAGGGAGAAATTACACGATGGCTTGCCATTTCAAACTCAAACTATCCGCACTGGCCGTGCTGACGGCCGCAGGCATCCCCCACGTCCAGGCCGACGACGCGCTCCTGAAGCCGATCACGGTCCAGGAACGGGCCGAGCGGGCGGACGGGCCGGTACAGGGTTACCGCGCCACCCGCTCCGCCACCTTCACCAAGACCGACACCCCGCTCAAGGACGTCCCCGCGTCCGTCACCGTCGTTCCCGCCGACCTGATCAAGGACCAGGCGATGCAGAGCATGGCCGACGTGCTGCGCTACGTTCCCGGCGCCAGCGCCCATCAGGGCGAAGGCAACCGCGACCAGGTCGTGCTGCGCGGCAACAGCACGACCGCCGATTTCTTCATCGACGGCATCCGCGACGATGCCCAGATCTTCCGCGACCTCTACAACCTCGAGCGCGTCGAAATCCTCAAGGGGCCGGGCGGCATGACCTTCGGCCGCGGCGGCGCCGGTGGCGTCGTCAACCGCGTCACCAAGAAACCGGTATTCGGCCACATCGGCGAGTTCGCCCTGACGCTGGGCAGCTACAACCAGCGCCGCACCGCCCTGGATGTCGGCGAGAAAGTGGCCGACGGCGTTGCCGTCCGCATGAACGCGATGTTCGAAGAGGCCGACAGCTTCCGCCGCGACGTCGAGCTGCGCCGCTACGCGATCAACCCCACGGTCACCCTGCTCCTCGGGCCAGCCACGTCGCTGACCCTCTCCTACGAACACGTGAAGGACGATCGCACGGCCGATCGCGGCCTGCCCTCCCAGTTCGGCCGGCCCTACCAGACCGATAACGCCCGCTTCTTCGGCAACGCCGACCAGAGCAATGCACGCGCAACGGTAGACAGTTTCGCCGCCACGCTGGAACACAACCTGGGCAACGGCGCCCAGCTCAGGAACAGCTTCCGCGTCACCCATTACGACAAGTTCTACCAGAACATCTATCCGGGCAGCGCCGTCAGCGGCAGCAACACGATGTCGATTTCGGCCTACAACAATGCGAACGACCGGACCAACATCTTCAACCAGACCGACCTGACGACCAGCTTCACCACCGGCGGCCTGCAGCACACCCTGCTCACCGGCCTGGAGGTTGGCCACCAGGATAGCTGGAACCAGCGCAAGACCGGCTACTTCGGTGCCACGGCAAGCACCATCGGCAGCATCTCCGCGGCCAACCCGACCGCAACGGCCACCCGCTTCGATTTCCGCACCACCGATGCCAACAACTACGTCAGCTCGGATACCGCGGCACTCTACGTTCAGGACCAGGTCAGCCTCTCCGCCAACTGGAAGGTGCTCGCCGGCCTGCGCTACGACTACTTCAAGGTGGGCTTCGACGACCGTCGCACCACCACGACCCAGACCGACCTGCAACGCACCGACAAGCAGTTCAGCCCCCGCCTCGGCCTGATCTGGAGCCCGACCGCCGGGTCGACCTACTACGCCAGCTACAGCTACGCCTTCCTCCCGTCCGGCGAACAGTTGGGCCTCGCCACCTCGACCGCCGACCTGGCTCCGGAAAAATCGACCAATTACGAACTCGGCGCCCGCTGGGACCTGCTGCCGAGGCTGTCGATGTCGCTGGCCGCCTTCCAGCTCGACAAGGATGACGTCCGGTCCAAAGACCCGTCCGGCAGCGGCCTCTTCGTGAAGACCGGCCAGCAGCGGACGACCGGCGTCGAAGTCGGCGTGCAGGGCGAGGTGACCCGAAACTGGCAGGTTTATGCCGGTTACGCCAACCTCAACGCCCGCGTCAGCAAGGCACTGAGCACCGGCACCGACGCCAGCGCCGCCGCCATTCCCGTCGGCCGCAAGATCGGCCTCGTCCCCGAGAACATGTTCTCGCTGTGGAACCGCGTCAATCTGAGCGAACAGTGGGGTGCCGGCCTGGGCGTCATCCACCAGTCGTCGTCGTACGCGTCGATCAGCAACAGCGTCAAGCTGCCCGGCTTCACCCGCTTCGATGGCGCGCTGTACTACACCATCAAGGAACTGAAGAGCCGCCTCGCGCTCAACGTGGAGAACCTGTTCGACAAGAACTACTACCCCACCGCCGACGGCGACAACAACATCTCCCCGGGCGCCCCGCGCACCGTTCGCCTGACCTTGAACACCAGTTTCTAAACCGCCGTCATTTCAAGGTCTGCGCTCGACAGCCGCTTCATTCGAAGCGGTTTCCCCCCTGGGGAAAACACGGAACCCCGCCCACCCGGCGGGGTTTTGCTTGATAATAATGTCATGAGCACCTCAGTCGCCTCCATCGACCCGGACAAGACCGGAAACGAACTCAAGGCCCAGCGCTTCCAGATGCTGGAGGATATCGCCAGGGAATTTTCCGGCGAGGTCGTATTCCCGACCTATTTCGACGCCGTCCTGCGCCTGCGCAAGGTCTTGAACGACCCCAACCAGAGCATCGCCAACATCGCGCACGCCGTCTCGGCCGAACCGCTGATTTCAGCCAAGCTGCTCCACCTCGCCAATTCGGTCGCCTACAACCCCGAAGGCAAGGATATCGTCGATCTCAAGTCGGCCATCGTCCGCCTCGGCCTGAGCGTCGTCCATACGGCGGCACTCGCCATCGTCATGACCCAGCTGATGCGTGCCAAGGGCATGGCCGAGTTCGCCGACACCACCCATGCGCTGTGGGAGCATTCGATACAGACCTCCGCCGCCGCCCATGTGCTGGCCGGGGAGAGCAGCCGGATCAACAAGGACGAAGCCATGCTGGCCGGGCTGATCCACGACCTGGGCGCGTTCTACATGCTGTATCGCGCATCCCAGTACGAGGAACTGCGCCACCGCCCCGACACGATCCGGTATCTGATCGTGCAATGGCACGAAAGCATCGGCGTTTCGCTGCTCAACGCGCTGGGCCTGCCGGAAGAGATCGTCGAGGCGACGATAGACCACGACCACCTGCGCGGCCAGCCATCGACCATCCGCAGCCTTTCGGACATCATCTACGTCGCCAACATGCTGAGCGGCGGCCATATCGAATGGGTGATGCAGGACCAACCCGGGATGACCGACGCCATCGCCCAGCTCGAACAACAGTACGGCCACCTCAGACCGGCCATCGATGCCCTGACCGCCGAGTTGCGCGGCAACCTCAAGTAAGCGGGTTCAGCCCTTCCGCCCGTGGCCGGTCCTGACCTGGGTCGACGCCAGGATGCCGCGCAGGATGTTGATTTCGTCCCGCTCCAGCCGAACCCGGCCGAACAAGCGACGCAATTTGGGTAGAAGCCGCCCCGGTTGTTCTGGATTGAAGAAGCCGGTCTCGGTCATGACGTGCTCAAGATGGGCATACAAGCCCTCCACCTCGTCGTTCGTTGCAGCAGGAGAGGCAAACGGCGTGGCCACCTGCGCCGCCGGAGGCTGGCCGGCAAAGGCCGTCATGCGGCACTCGTAGCACAGTACCTGCACCGCCGAACCCAGGTTCAGCGAACTGAAATCCGGATTGGTCGGTATTGTCACCGCCGCCTGGCAATGCAGGATTTCCTCGTTGCTCAAACCGACCGTTTCGTTACCGAACACCAAGGCCACTTCACCCTCTGCGGCCTCGGCCATCAGGCGCGCCACCGTCTCGCGAGGAGCACCGAGCACCGGTCCGATATCGCGTTGGCGTGCCGAGAGCGCGACAGCAAACGACGCCCCGGCCAGCGCCTCGCCAAGACTACCAACCACCCTGGCATTGGCCAGCACATCCACGGCGCCGGTCGCCCGCGTATCCGCCTCGGGGTCGGGAAACTGCTTCGGCTCGACCAGGTAAAGACGCGACAGCCCCATGGTCTTCATCGCCCGCGCGGCAGCACCGATGTTTCCGGGATGGCTGGGACGACAAAGCACGACTCTGATGCGGGAAAGCAGGACTTCCGGGTTCATGGTGTAAAATTCGTACTTTCAAAATATATCGGGTGGCCTTGGCTGCCCGTTAGCTCTTTAAGCCCATGCATCCAGCCCTGAATATCGCTATCAAGGCGGCGCGCCGCGCCGGCCAGATCATCAATCGTGCGTCGAACGACATCGACCTGCTCAAGGTCGCCTCGAAGCAGCCCAACGACTTCGTCACCGAAGTCGACAAAGCCGCCGAGAAGGCCATCATCGAAACACTGCAGGAGGCATACCCGGGGTACGGCATTCTAGCAGAGGAGTCCGGCATCTCCGCGGGCCAGGACTCCGAGTACCAATGGATCATCGACCCGCTCGACGGGACGACCAACTTCATCCACGGCATGCCGCAGTATGCCGTCTCCATCGCCCTCGCCAAATCCGGCATCGTCGAGCAAGCCGTCGTTTTCGACCCGAATCGCAACGAACTGTTTACCGCCAGCAAGGGCGCCGGCGCATTCCTCAACGAACGGCGCATCCGCGTCTCCCGTCGCACCCGCCTCGGCGAAGCACTGCTCGGCACCGGCTTCCCCTATCGCATGTTCGACAAGATCGACCTCTACCTGGCCATCTTCAAGGAACTGGCCGAAAAGACGGCCGGCCAGCGCCGCCCCGGCGCCGCCTCGCTCGACCTCGCCTATGTCGCCTGCGGCCGTTACGACGGCTTCTGGGAATTCGGCCTCTCCCCGTGGGACATGGCGGCAGGCGCCCTGCTCATCTCGGAAGCCGGCGGCCTGGTCAGCGACCTGCGTGGCGATGCCAACTACCTGGAAACCGGCAACCTGATCGCCGGCACCCCCAAGGTATTCGCTCCCTTGCTGAAGCTGATCGACGGGCACCTGCCCGACACGGTTCGCGGCTGAACACAGCGCCCGGCAAAACAAAAAAGCGCCTACAGGCGCTTTTTTGTTGGCTCCAGCAAACACACCATCCCTAGCCAGGGCCGGCGCAACGACTAACCCTCGTCGTCATCTTCGTCCGACGCCTGCAGCCACCACAGCAAATCGCCCGCCTGCAAGGGCATGGGGACCATCTGATTGCGCTGCCACCGGAACACCGGACCGTAGACAACATACCGGGCCATGACATCGCCCTTCGACGTCACACCAAAAAACGGCCATCCCGACCTGATGAACTCCCGAATCTGGCTATCGGTCATCGCTCACCCCAACATCCGTCAATAGCGGTCGCGCGCCCTGGCCAAAACCTCGGACGCTTCGTCAAATTGACTCGATTGGCTGCCATCCCGGGCAAGCGAGCCGAAATAACTCGCAAACTCATCCTCGGAAAGCGCCGCATCCTCGACATATGCAAGACGCCGCTCGGCACGCCGACGCCGCTCGCAACACCCGCCGGGAGGGCCAACGTCCCTCAACCGGCGATCAACGCGTACTCTACGATCCTTATTCATAAAAAACCCATGCGTCATGACACAACGCGACCTTAGCGCCTCGACATGACAAACGCAAGCGGCATCCACGCATACGGGCACGATCCGTCGTCCGAGATAGCACCTCGTTTGCCCTTTTCGTCACTCATTTTGGACCTTGCGCCAGCCACGGCGTTCCATGCACCCATGGACGCGACGCACGCTGGCATAGGTCGCCGTGCCATCGACCTCGACCAATGCCAGGCGGGCTGGAGAAGCGAACATCCCGCCATGGCCAATAGCGCCATCAAGGCCATGCTTCTCATGGGGCTCCCTGACAAGGTATTTTCAGGAACGACAGCAACAAAAAAGCGCCCCGGAGGGCGCTTTTTTAGTGAATCCTGGCGGAGAGGGCGGGACATTCCGCCAAATGCAGCATAAGCCACTGAAATCATTGAAACACGGCACTTACAAGGCATTGTAGTTGGGTTAATTATTGGGTTAATCTATGGGTTAATAGTATTCGAACCCGCGATTTTCCACCATGAATATAGAGCTTATTGGTCGCATCTGGCATGCCTCTTTGCTTGTCCCCAAAGACGTTCGGGAGTCCCTTGGCAAGACTCGCTTCAAGCAGTCTCTTGGGACAGCTAACAGGCGGGAAGCCATCCACCTAGCTGCCCCCATTGTGGCCCACTGGAAGGCCCAGATAAAGCAAGCCAGAGGCTCTACCAATGCAGTAGCAAACGAGGCTTTGCGCTGGAAACAGGCCCTTAGGCAGGCCCCTGATGAGGACACGCTGGATACCTGGGAACAGGTCCTGGGGGACAAGGTAGAAGCAATAGCAGAGGCCAAGGGCTATGAAGCTGCGCAGGAATTTCGTGACCTAGCAGCAGGTATATCTACGCCTAGCAATCAATACTTTGAAAGTTGGAAGGACCAGATCAAGCTGGTTGCTAAGACCAAGGACCAGATGGTTAAAGATGTCGGTCTTCTGATAGGCGAGTTTTCCACCCTCCAGTCAATTCATAAGGCCTCAGCAAGACGCTGGATTGATAAGCTACAAGAGAATGGCAAAGGGGACGCATCAATCCGCCGCATCCTCTCCTTCTGTCGCAACTACTGGAAGTATGTGAAGCGATACGACGCTGTAGAAAAGGAGTCCATCGGCATGTGCGCGTTAGAAGAACGAGAAGCACGCTCTGAAGCCTTTAACAGGCTGCTGAAATACCGCCCCGTGAACACGGCTGGCGGCACTCAAGTAAAT
>NZ_CAMFKO010000029.1 GCF_945957265.1 uncultured Dechloromonas sp. | reverse complement strand
GTCTATAAGCCGACCACCGGCGAGATCAAGCTGGACGGCGAGGCCATCCACGGCAAGTCGCCCAACCAGCTGGCCCAGCGCGGTGTCGCCCGGACCTTCCAGAACCTGCAGATCTGCCTGAACATGAGCGCCGTCGAGAACGTGATGGTGGGCGCTCACTTGCGCCTCGACCGCAACCTGGTCAAGGCCGCGCTGCGTTTCCCGGGGCTCAAGAAAGGCGACCGCGAACTGCGTGCCGAAGCGGCGCAGCTGATGGACTTCGTCGGCCTCGGCCAGTACGTCGAGGCCCGCGCCGACGCGATGTCCTACGGCGCCCTGAAGCGCCTGGAGATAGCCCGCGCCCTGGCCATGAAGCCGCGCCTGATCTTCCTCGACGAGCCGGCGGCCGGCCTCAACCCCAAGGAGACCATCGAGGTCGACCACCTGGTGCGCAAGATCGCCGATTCCGGCGTCACCGTCGTGCTCGTCGAGCACGACATGAAGATGGTCATGAACCTCTCCGACCGCATCCTCGTCCTCGACTACGGCAAGAAGCTGGCCGAAGGCACGGGAGAGGAAATCCGCAAGAACCCGGATGTGATTGCCGCCTATCTCGGCGCTCATGCATAAGAAGAGGAGAAAACATGGAATCCCTGCGCATCATCACCGAAGAACACCAGAACCTGTGGCGCATCGCCACCACCCTCGACATGGTCGCCGACGAGATCGACGCCGGCGGCAAGGTCGAGGCCCCCTTCTTCTCGTCGGTCTTCGACTACATCGAACAGTTCATGGACCGCGCCCACCACGCCAAGGAGGACGAATTCCTGTTCCGCCTGCTGCGCCAGCGCTCCGCCGAGGCCGCCGCCATCCTCGACCGCCTGCAGGCCGAGCACCGGAACGGCCCCGAACTGCTTCGCGAGCTGCGCGCCAAGCTGGCCGCGGCGGCCGGCGGCGGCGACAACAACGCCGCCTTCACCAGCGCCCTGCGCAACTACACGCAAGGCCTCAAGGGCCATATCCGCAGCGAGGAGAAGGACGCCATGCCGCTGGCCCGCGACGTCCTCACCGCTGAAGACTGGGCCGAGATCGACAAGGCCTTCCTCGACAACGAAGACCCGCTGTTCGGCGGCAAGGCCCGCGCCGAATTCCGCGAGCTGTTCCACCGCATCGCCAGCCTGGCACCCGAATCCATCGGCCTCGGCGCCCACAGCGCCGGCACCCTGCAGCCCGGCGCCGCCCCCGCCGGCGGCGACGTGCTGCTCTCGGTCAAGGGCATGGAAAGCTGCTACGGCCGCATCAAGGCGCTCAAGGGCATCGACCTCGAAGTCCGCAAGGGCGAACTGGTCGCCCTGGTCGGCGCCAACGGAGCCGGCAAGACCACCTTCCTGCGCACCCTCTCCGGCGTGCAGCCGATGAGCGGCGGGCAGATCATGTTCGACGGCGAGGACATCTCCAGACTGCGTTCCGACCTGCGCATGCGCCGCGGCATCTGCCAGAGCCCGGAAGGCCGCCAGGTCTTCGGGCCGCTGTCGATCGAGGACAACCTGCGCCTGGGCGCCTACACCCAGCCGAAAAGCCAGGTCGACGGCGACATGGAGAAGGTTTTCGCGATGTTCCCCATCCTCAAGGAAAAGCGCGCCCTGCCGGCCGGCACGCTGTCCGGCGGCCAGCAGCAGATGCTGGCCATCGGCCGCGCCCTGATGGGCCGCCCGAAGATGCTGCTCCTCGACGAACCGTCGATGGGCCTCGCGCCGCTGCTCGTCGAGGAAGTGTTCAACGTGGTCAAGGCACTGAAGGCCCAGGGCATGACCATCTTCCTCGTCGAACAGAACGCCTTCGCCGCGCTGGCCATCGCCGACCGCGGCTACGTGCTGGAAACCGGCAACATCACGCTGACCGGCACCGGCCAGGAGCTGATCAGCAACGAGCAGGTCCGGGCCGCCTACCTCGGGATGTAAGCCCACGGGGAAACCGCTCCGGCGGTTTCCCCTCCCCCCCTTGCGCCCCTGTCGGTTCATCGCCCCCTGGCGCATAATGCCTCATCACCGTGAGAGCCCGACATGCGTATTCAAGCCCAGCGATCCCTGCTGCTCGTCGTCGATATCCAGAGCGCCCTGCTGCCCGCCATCGACGGCGGCGAATCGGTGCTCGCCCACACCGCCTGGCTGCTCGACGTGGCGCAGGCGATGGGCATCCCGGCCCTGGCCACGGAACACTGCCCCGGCCGCATCGGGGTCACCGATGAACGGCTGCGCCAGCGCTTCACTCCGGAAGCCATCGTCGACAAGGAACATTTTTCCGCGGTCAGCGAAGGAGCCTTGCTGCAGGCCCCCAATGCCGAGCGCAAACAATGGATCGTCGCCGGCATGGAAACCCACGTTTGCGTCCTGCAAACCGTGCTCGACCTGCTGGCCACCGGGCGCGAGGTGTTTGTCGTCGATGAAGCGGTCGGTTCGCGCCGGCCGCGCGACAAGGAACTCGCCTTGCAGCGCATGCAGCAGAACGGGGCGACCATCGTCAGCCGCGAAATGGTCGCCTTCGAATGGCTCGAACGCGCCAATACGCCGCTGTTCCGCGACATCCTGAAACGCTTCATCCGCTGAGGCGGCAGCCGCCCCCCGGATCAGCGCGGGGGAATCGCCGCGACCGGCGCTGCCGCGCCGGCCCCGGTCATTATTTCTTGAGCAAGCCGTCGAGCAGGTCGATCATCTGGTCGATTTCCGCCGCGCTGACGTTGAGCGCCGGCATGAAGCGCAGCAGGTTCGGGCGCGGCGCGTTGAGCAGCAGGCCTGTCGGTGCCAGTTCCAGGCCGCGACGGACAATGTCCGGACCGCGCTCGTCGTCGAGGATCAGCGCGCGCAGCAGGCCCGAGCCACGCTCGCCCTGCAAGCCATGTTTGGCCGACAGTTCGAGCAGGCAGCGGGAAAGGTATTGGCCGCTGGCCTCGACCTCGGCCAGGAAGCCGGGGGCCAGCATGCGCTGGACGACCGCGACGCCGACCGCCGTCATCAGCGGGTTGCCGTTGTAGGTGCCGCCCTGGTCGCCCGGCACGAAGCAGCAGATGGCCTCGCGGGCGAGCAGCGCGGCCAGCGGCACGCCGCCGCCGATGCCCTTGCCGAGGGTCATGATGTCGGGTTCGATGCCGGCGTGCTCGTGGGCGAACAGCTTGCCGGTACGGCCGACGCCGGTCTGGACCTCGTCGACGATGAGCAGGATGCCGTGCGCAGCGGTCAGCGCGCGCAGCGCCTTGAGGAATTCGAGGTCGGCCGGGATCACCCCGCCCTCGCCCTGCACCGGTTCGAGCATGACGGCGACGGTCTTCGGGCCGATCAGCGCCTCGACCGAGGCGATGTCGTTATAGACCGCCTTCGGGAAGCCCGACACCTGCGGCGCGAAGATCGTATCCCAGCCGGCCTTGCCGGAGGCCGACATGGTGGCCAGCGTGCGCCCGTGGAAGGAATGGCCGAAGGTGACGATCTCGAAGGCGCCGTCGCGGTTCAGCTGGCCCCACTTGCGGGCCAGCTTGATCGCCCCTTCGTTGGCCTCGGCGCCGGTGTTGGCGAAGAAGACGCGGTCGAAACAGGAGTTGGCCGTCAGCAATCCGGCCAGTTCGACCATCGGACCGTTGTAGAAGGCCGGGCTGGGGTTGAGCAGCTTGCCGGCCTGCGCGGTCAGCGCGGCGGTGATTTCCGGCGGGCAATGGCCGAGGCAGTTAACCGCCCAGCCCTGGATGAAATCGAGATAGCGCTTGCCCTGATGGTCGTAGAGCCACGAACCTTCGCCGCGCTCGAAAACGAGCTCGGGACGGCTGGTGATGGTCATCAGGGAATCGGTCGAGTACGCGCCGTATTGCATGGTGAGCTTTCCGTGGAGTGAAGCGGTAAAGATAAAGGTGCGATGTTACCGAATTACGCACGCCTTCGTCAGAAGCGCGGGGCACGATCAGGCGATCATCGGCAGCCACAGGCTGTATTTACAACCCACAGCTTGTAAATACAGCCTACAAACAATAGACTGTTATTGCAATTTACAGCCCATTACCTGTATTGCCACAGGTGCGATGAACGGAGGCAAAAGTGATTTATCCCATCAAGACCCTCAGCCAGCTCCCGCTGATCCTCAAGGGCTTTCGCAAGGAAAAGGGACTGACCCAGGCAGCCATGGCCGAAAGGTTGGGGATTACTCAGCAAAGCTATGCCCATTTCGAAGCCAATCCAGCGACTGCTACCTTGGAGCGGCTCCATACGGTACTGCGCCTGCTGGATGTCGAGATTTCACTGAACGAAACCTCGCCGGCAACCGGCAAGACCAAGCCCTCGGCCATTCCGCCAAGTGCTCAGAAGGAAAGTTGGTAAGCATGGGACGCCGTGCCAAGACGCAAAGGCTGAACATCTGGATGAACGGCATCCCGGTGGGCTACTGGGAAACGACTCGGCAAGGCGAACGCCTGGCCTACCTCCCGGAATGGCTCACGCACGAGCAATCCCGGCCTCTCTCCCTGTCGCTGCCCTTCGTACCGGGCAATACGCCCTACCAGGGCCAAATCGTCACCGACTATTTCGACAACCTGCTGCCCGACAACGACGCCATTCGCCGCCGCCTGGCGCAACGTTACCAAGCGGGCGGCACCGCACCCTTCCAACTGTTGGCCAAACTGGGCCGGGACTGTGCGGGTGCAATCCAACTCCTCCCAGAAGGCGAGACGCCGTCGGACCTCTACGCAATCAACGGCGAGGCACTGACTACGGCAGGGATCGCGCAGCGACTGCGCAACGCCACCTCGGCTCAAGCCCTGGGGCAACTGGATCACGACGCCGATCTGCGGCTGTCGATCGCCGGCGCGCAGGAAAAAACTGCCCTGCTCCGCCATGCAGGCCAATGGCTGCTGCCTCATGGCAGCACCCCGACCACCCACATCTTCAAGCTGCCGCTGGGCCTGGTCGGCCACATGCAGGCCGACATGCGTACCTCGGTAGAGAACGAATGGTTGTGCGCGAAAATCATGGCGGCTTACGGAATCCCTATCGCACGCTGCGAAATCGAGCATTTCGAGGATCAGAAAGCCCTTGTCGTCGAACGCTTCGACCGCAGCCTGGCCAGCGATGGCAGCTGGATCGTCCGCCGGCCCCAGGAAGACATGTGCCAGGCAACGGGTACATCGCCACTACGCAAATACCAGTCGGACGGCGGCCCGGGCATCGCCCACATCATGGACGTGCTGCTCGGTTCGGAGAATGCCGACCAGGATCGGAACAACTTCTTCAAAACCCAGATCATTTTCTGGCTGCTGGCCGCCACCGACGGCCATGGCAAGAACTTCAGCATCGCCCACCTCCCCGGCGGCCGCTACCGTGCCACGCCAATCTACGACGTGCTTTCTGCCCATCCGGTGATCGGGACAGGCAAGAACCGGATTGCCCCGCACAAAGCCAAACTGGCCATGGCCGTGCGTGGCAGCACCAATTACTACCTGATCGAGAAAATCCAGCGCCGGCACTGGCTGGCCCAGGCACAGCAGGTCGGGCTAGGAGCGGCGGCAGCGGAGCGCTTGATAGAGGAAGTGATTGAGGCCACGGAATTCGTGATTGGCGAGGTGGACAAGCTGTTGCCGGCAGACTTCCCCATGGATGTAGCAGAAGCCGTATTCAGCGGGATGCGCAACCACGGCGGCTTACAGACATGAATCACCCGCCGGCAGCCAACCTCGCCAGCGCCGCCTCGGCGAACTGCACATCCTGAGCCTCGCTGCCACCTGAAACGCCTATCGCCCCGACCAGCACGCCTTCGTGCTTGACCGGTAGACCGCCGCCGAAGCCGACGAAGCGGTCACGGTGCATCAGGCCGTGGCGGAGCATCTCCGTGCCTTTGGCCAGGCGGGCGTCCCACTTGGCGGTGGCCGGGCCGAAGCTGACCACCGTGTAGGCCTTATCGAGCGCAATGTCGATGGCGTGGAAGTATGCGCCCGGGTGGCGCTTGAATACCAACGGGTAGCCGGCGCGATCGACGACCGCGACGCATATCTTGACGCCGGCTTCGCTGGCGGCAGAGAGTGCTGCGTCGGCGAGTTGTTCGGCGCTACCGAGGCCGAGCGAGGCGATCATGTCAACGTCCATGCGAATCTCCATGAGCGGCGGCGACCTGCGCCAGCAGGCGCTGTCGCCGGGAAAAGAGGAAAACCACGAAAAGCAGCAGCGCTCCGCCTTCGAGCAGCAGCGTATGCCCCGCCCCCAGCCAGGAGGCGACGAAGCCGGCGAGCAGGCCGCCCAGCGCGTCGAAGCCGAAGCGGGCCGAGGTGAAGAAGGACACGATGCGCCCACGCAGCGTTTCCGGGGCGATGCTCTGCAGCACCATGTTGATGCCGACATTGCACACCGAGATGCCGAAGCCGAGGCCGACCATGCCGGCCAGCGCGAGCGGCAGCCAGGTGGTCAGCGCGAAGGCGAACAGCGCCAGCGTGCTGATCGCCACCCCGGCGACGATGGCCGACACCACGGCCGGCACCGCCTTGCGGGTGGCCAGGTAGATGGTGGACAGGAAAGCGCCGCAGCCAGCCGCGCCCCACAGCCAGCCGAGCGTCGTCGCGTCGCCGGCGAAGACGTCGCGGGCGAAGACCGGCAGCAGCACGGCGTAGGTCGAGGCGGTCAGGTTGAGGGCGACCAGCGTCAGGATCAGGGTGCGCACGCTCCATGTCTGCCAGGCGTAGTCCAGCCCCTCCCTGAACACCTCGCCCATCGAGCCCTTGGCGCGCGGCGGCGGCGTGCCGCGAACGAGCAGGATGCCGGCGATCAGCGCCAGGAAGGAAAAACCGTTGATGGCGAAGCAGAAGGCCTCCGACGTGGTGCCGAGCAGCAGGCCGGCAATCGGCGGGCCGACGAAGCGGCCGGAGTTGAACAGCATGGCATTGAGCGCCAGCGCGTTGGGCAGGTCGTCGCGGCTGCCGACGAAACTGCCGATCAGCGACTGGCGCAGCGGTGCGTCGAAGCTGCTCAGCGTGCCGAGCAGCAGGGCCATGGCGACGATGAAGGGCGTCGTGATCCAGCCGGCCCAGGTCAGCCCGGCCAGCACGAAGGCCTGCACGGCCATCAGCGCCTGCACGCCGATCAGCCACTTCTTCTTGTCCTGGCGGTCGATCCAGGCCCCGGCCAGCGGCCCGACCAGCAACTGCGGAATCAGCCCGCAGAAAGCGGTCACACCGAGCAGCGCGGCCGAGCCGGTCAGCCGGTAGACCAGCCAGGCGAGCGCCACCTGCTGGATCCACGAGCCGAGAATGGATACCGCCTGGCCGGCGAAATAGAGGCGGAAATTGCGATGCGCCAGCGCCCGCATGCCGGCGGGCAGGCGCGTTCTTGGAGCGATCGCGCTCATGCGGCGAACGGCATCGCCCGCCTCATCCGCCCGCCACCATCAAGATCGACAGCGCGGCACCGCAGACATAGGTGCCGAGCGCGCCGATGAAGCGGGCCGGGTTCGGCCGGGACATGCTCGGCCAGGCGATCAGGCCGATGACCAGCAGGAAGCGGCAGACCGTAGCCGCGACGATGAGCCAGACCGCCAGTTCGGACGGGCCGCGCCAGCCGAAGTAGAGGAACAGCACCGCCAGGAACGGGGCGAACTCCGCCGTGTTGGCATGGGCCCGGATCACCCGGTTGAGCGGCGCGTTCTTTTCCGCCGCCTGGCCGGAACCGACGCGGCTGCGGAAGCGCAGGACCGACACCGCCAGGCCGAGCAGGAACAACAGCACGCCCAGCGCAGCGGTGCAATGGATGACGACAGGATGCATGGATAAGCCTCGCGATCGGTGTTCGAATCAGCGCGCAGCGCGCCGGTAGAGCAGGTAGCCGAACACCGAGATCGTCATGGTCGCCACGATGACCCAGGCCATGGGCCGGCCGCTGCCGTCGTGAGTGTAACTGACCGCCGCGCTCGCCCACATGCCGAAGCCGAACTGGCTGGACCCGAACAGGGCGGCGGCGGCCCCGGCATTCTGCGGATAGCGCGCCATGAGCAGGCCGACGCAATTGGCGCCGAGCAGGCCGGTCATGGCGACCACGACGAACAAGCCGGCGATGACCGCCGGCAGCGCATCGCCGGCCGCCACCGCCGCCCACAGCAGCAGCGCCCCGAGCAGGCCGCTGACGCAGCCGACGCCGGCCATCGCGGCGGCGCCCCGGCTTTTCACCAGGCGGCTGTTGGCGTAGTTGGCGGCGAAGATACCCAGCGCGTTGGCCGCGAACAGCGCCCCGTAGGCCGCCGGCGACAGCTGCTGCAATTCGATGAAATAGAAGGGGCTGGCGGTGATGTAGGCGAACATCGCGGCGAAGGACATGCCGCCTGCCAGCAGCAGGCCGATGGCCACCGGATCGCAGGCCAGCCGGCCGTAGGCAGCGAAGGCAGCGGCCAGCGACAACTGGCCGCGGCGCTCGGCGGGCAGGGTTTCCGGCAGCATGCGCCAGACCACCGCCAGGCTGAGCAGCCCCCAGGCCAGCACGGCGGCGAAGGTGCCGCGCCAACCGAACCCGGCGAGCAGCGCGCTGCCGAGCAACGGGGCCAGCAAGGGCGCGATGGCCGTCACCATCGCCATCAGCGACAGCTTGCGGATGGCCTCGGTCGGCGAATACACGTCGCGGACCACGGCCCGGGCCAGCACAGAGGCCGCGCCGCCGCCCAGCGCCTGGACGAAGCGGGCGAGGATCAGTTGCTCGACCGCCGTGGCCAGCAGGCAGGCCAGGCTGGCCACCGCGAACAACGCAATGCCGGTCAGCATCACGACGCGGCGGCCGTAACGGTCGGAGATCGGCCCGTAGAACAGCATGCCGACCGCGAAGCCGGCCAGGAAGACGGTGATCGACGCCTGCACCGCCTCGGCCGACGCCGCCAGGCCGACAGCGATGGCCGGCAAGGCTGGCAAATAAAGGTCGATGGCCAGCGGCCCGAAGGCGACCAGCGCGCCGAGCAGCAAAATGAAACGGCCCTCGCGGGCCGTGTTCAGGGCGGAGGGCGTCAAGTCAGATGCCGCCCAGCGCCAGGTACTTGGTTTCCATGTACTCGTCCAGACCGTGGCTGGAACCCTCGCGGCCGACGCCCGACAGCTTGACGCCGCCGAACGGCGCCACTTCGGTCGAGATGATGCCGGTATTGACGCCGACCATGCCGTATTCGAGCTGTTTCGACACACGCCAGACGCGGCCGTGGTCCTTGGAGAAGAAATAGGCGGCGAGGCCGAATTCGGTATCGTTGGCCATCTGCACCGCCTCGGCTTCGGTCTTGAAGCGGAACAGCGGCGCCACCGGCCCGAAGATTTCCTCCTTCGCCACGGCCATGCCGGTCGTCACGTCGGCCAGGATGGTCGGCTCGAACCAGGTGCGGCCCAGCGCATGGCGCTTGCCGCCGGTCACCACGCGGGCGCCCTTGTCGGTGGCGTCCTTGACCAGTTCCTCGACCTTGCTGATGGCCGCGTCGTCGATCAGCGGACCTTGCGTGACGCCCGCCTCCATGCCGTTGCCGACCTTCAATCCGGCGACGGCGGCGGCCAGCTTGGCGGCGAAGGTCTCGTAGATGCCGTCCTGGACCAGGAAACGGTTGGAGCAGACGCAGGTCTGGCCGGCGTTGCGGTACTTGGAAGCCAAGGCACCGGCAACGGCGGCATCGACATCGGCGTCGTCGAAAACGATGAAGGGTGCGTTGCCGCCCAGCTCCAGCGACATCTTCTTGACCGTGCCGGCGCACTGCTGCATGAGCAACTGGCCGATCGGCGTCGAGCCGGTGAAGGTCAGCTTGCGGACGATGGGGCTGGCCGTCATTACCCCGCCGATGGCCGACGCCTTGCCGGTGACGACGCTGAACACGCCTGCCGGCACGCCGGCGCGCTCGGCCAGTTCGGCCAGGGCCAGCGCGGACAGCGGAGTCTGCTCGGCCGGCTTGAGGATGATGGTGCAACCGGCGGCGAGCGCCGGGGCGACCTTGCGGGTGATCATCGCCGACGGGAAGTTCCACGGCGTGATGGCGGCGCAGACGCCGACCGGCTCCTTGGTGACGACGATCTGGCGGTCCTTGAACGGCGACGGAATGACCTCGCCGTAGGCGCGCTTGGCTTCCTCGGCGAACCATTCGACGTAGGCGGCGGCGTAGGCGATCTCGCCCTTGGCCTCGGCCAGCGGCTTGCCCTGCTCGGCCGTCATCAGCGCGGCGAGGTCGTCCTGGTTGGCCATCAGCAGGTCGAACCAGCGGCGCAGGATGCGCGAACGCTCGGCGGCGGTGGTTTCGCGCCAGGTTTTGAGCGCCACGTCGGCGGCCTGGATGGCGCGCTCGGTCTCGGCGGCGCCGCAGCGGGGGACGGTGGCGATGGTGTCACCGGTGGCAGGGTTGGTGACGGCGATCGTCTCGCCGTTGTCGGCGGGGGTCCAGGCGCCGTTGATGTAGCAGGCTTGACGGAGGAGGTTCGGGTCTTTCAGGGACAGCATGATTGTTCTCCTTGGGTGTTCTTGGGGTGTTCGTGTTTGAGCGTATTCAGGTTATGTCGGTGTTGGTTGCGGCTTTCAAGCGCTGCTTTCCGCCTTGAGGGCGGAAAACAACGGTCGAAAAGGCGACACGCCCATCAGTACGCAGCACCGCTCTGCGCCGCCCCAGCCGACTTGAACTTGTCCGCCAGCGCAACGGAAGCATTCCGCAACAACAGCGCATCCACCCCAACCAGCAGGAAGCTCGCCCCGATCTGCCGATAAGCCTCCGCCGCCACCGGATCGGCCGAGAAGACCCCAGCCGCCTTGCCGGCAGCGGCAATCTTCCGGATCGCCCCCTCGACGGCGGCCTTGACCTCCGGATGCCCCGGATTCCCCAGGTAGCCCATCGACGCGGCAAGGTCCGACGGCCCGATGAACACCGCATCGACGCCTTCCACGCGCAGGATCGCATCAAGCCCGGCCAGCCCGGCCGTCGATTCGATCTGTACGATCAGGCACATTTCCTGGTCGGCCTTGGCGAAATAGCCGTCGACACCGTTCCAGCGTGCCGCGCGGGCCAGCGCCGTGCCGACGCCGCGGATGCCGTGCGGCGGATAGCGCATGGCGCGGACCAGTTTTTCGGCATCCGCCGCGCTTTCGACCATCGGCACCATCAGCGTCTGCACGCCGCCGTCGAGCAGCTGCTTGATGCGCGCGACGTCGTGATCGACGGTGCGCACTACCGGCCGCACCGGGTACTGGCCGAGCACCTGCAGTTGCTCGATGATGGAGCGCAGGTCGTTGGGGCCGTGCTCGCCGTCGATCAGCAGCCAGTCGAAACCGGCTGTGGCGACCACTTCGGCGGCATAGGCGTTGGCCATGCCGAGAAAGAGGCCGATCTGGGTTTCACCGGCGGCGAGGGCGCGCTTGAAGGCGTTGAGGGGCATGTCCATGGGGCGGGTTCCTGGTCAGACGAAGCGGGCGCTGATATTGCCCAGCGGGCCGTAATCGACATGGATTGTATCGCCCGGCACGACCTTGACGGGCCGCGTGAAGGAACCGGCCAGGATGATCTGCCCCGGTTCCAAGGCCACGCCGTGCGGCGCGAACTTCTTGGCCAGCCACGAAATGCCGTTGGCCGGGTGGTTCAGCACGCCGGCCGCGACGCCGGTTTCCTCGATGATGCCGTTCTTGTAGAGCAGCGCGGCGGCCCAGCGCAGGTCGATATCGAGCGGCTTGATCGGGCGACCGCCGAGGATGATGCCGACGTTGGCGGCGTTGTCCGAGATGGTGTCCATCACCTTGCGCGGCCGCTTGGTTTCGGGGTCGATGCGGTGGCAGCGGGCGTCGATGATCTCGACCGCCGGGGTCACGTAGTCGGTGGCCGACAGCACGTCGAAGATGGTGACGTTCTCGCCTTCCAGGCGGTCCTTGAGGATGAAGGCCAGCTCGACCTCGACCATCGGGTCGATGAAGCGCGAGCAGGGAATCTCGGCGGCGTCCTTGTAGACCATCTCGTCGAGCAGCGTGCCGAAATCCGGCTCGTTGATCTGCGACGACATCTGCATGGCGCGCGAGGTCAGGCCGATCTTGTGGCCGACGATCTTCTGGCCCTCGGCCAGCTTCATCTGCACCCAGGCCTTCTGGATGGCGTAGGCGTCGGGGATGGTGATTTCCGGGTGGTCCAGCGAAATCTGGCGCACCGGCTGGCGGGCCTTTTCGGCCTCGTGCAGGCGACGGGCGGCTGCTTCGATGATGTCTTGGCTGAGCATGGTGACTCTCCTCTCTGTCAGTTCTTCTTGTAGCGGGGGTGAATGTTGTTTTTCTTCCAGGTGCCGGCCTCGCTGAACTCGGCGATCTCCATGGACAGCGCCAGGCCGTGGCGCCCGAAGAAGGCGGCGAAGTGGTCGCTCAGCATCGCGAACAACTCGTCGCCGGTCTTTTTCTTGGCCTCGTCCGAACGCCCGGCGCCGATCTTCAGCGTCGCATGCACGAAGGCGTCGCTGGACTGGGCGCCGTCGGCGACGCAGTAGTCCTTGAGCCAGATGACGCGGGAGCGGATGCCCCCGGTCGGATATACCCCACCCTGCTCGATGAGCACCTGGTTGGATTTCTGCAACAAGCCCTTGATGTCGGCTTCCGCCGTATCGAGGTTGTCGGTGATTTCATAGATCAGATGGGGCATTCCTCGCTCCTTGCGTGAATCAGGAAACCGGCATTTCCATGCCGACGCCGCGGGTCAGCGGCGGGATACCGGCGACCGGCAGATTGACGACGACCTGGCCGGTGCCCGAGCTTTCGAAGTAGGGGCAGACGACTTCCGCCTTGCCTTCGTACTGGTCCCAGCCGATGGCGCCGAACAGCATGGCGGTGTCGTGCATCTTGCCTTCGCCGGTGCAGTACTGGGCGTATTCGGGCAGCATGCGCAGGAAGGTGGCCCATTCGCCGCCTTCCCACAGTTGCAGGGCGCGCAGGTCGACCTGCTTGTTGAATTCGCGGCTGATGCTGTTGAAGCCCTGCTCGACCAGGCGGTTTTCCCAGATCTGGTGCGACATCGAGCCGGACGCAACAATGGCCACCCGGCAATTGCTGCGGGCGACGGCCTTGGCCAGCGCCTCGCCGAGGATACGCGACTCCTCCAGCGAACCGAAGGTGCTCCAGCCGGCGATCGAGACGACCTTGATCCTGCCTTCCGGATTCATGTAGCGCATCGGCAGGATGGTGCCGTATTCGAGATCGAGCGACGGCACCCGGTGGGCGCGCGTCTTGACGCCCATGGCTGTGGCTTCCTCGGCGATCAGGTCGCCCAGCTCCGGGTTGCCCGGGAATTCGTAGGGCAGGTCCTGGATGAAGTGCGGGAACTCGTGGCTGGTGTAGTTGCCCTTGTGCACCGCGTTGTTGTTGATGTGGTAGCCGGCGTTGACCAGCCAGTGCGTGTCGAACACGATGAAGGTGTCGACCCCCAGTTCGGCGGCACGGCGGCCGAGTTCGCGCTCGGCATCGATGGCGGCCTGGCGGCAGCCGTGCGCCGGGCCCGGCTGTTCGGAAATAAGCATCGACGGCACGTGCGTGCACTTGATGGCCATGACGATTTCACCCATGAATCTGTCTCCTTTGGTCTATGGATTAGAGTTTCTCTGTCGGGTTGTCGATGGCTTTACGCTCTATTGTCAGACGGGAAAGACGACGTTGATCTGGCCGGTGCCGGACGAACCGAAATACGGCGTGACCACTTCCGCCTTGCCCTGGTAGTCCTCGGCGCCGAGCACGCCGAGCAGCATCGCCGTGTCGTGCATCATCCCTTCGCCGTGGCACTTGACCGCGTACTCGGGCAGCATGCCGCAGAAGGTCTTCCAGTCGCCGTTCTTCCACAGCTCGACGACGTGGTGATCGACGGTTTCCAGGAACGGGTCCCAGACCTTGTGCAGGAACTGCTCGGAAACGCCGTTCTGGGCGAAGCGATGCGACAGCGAGCCGGAAGCGAGCACGGCGACGTTGCCGTCGAACTTCTGCTCGATGGCCTGGCGCACGGCACGGCCCAGGGCGATGGAGTCGGCCAGGTTATGCACGGTGCACAGCGCGGAGATCGAGACGACCTTGAACTTCTTGTCCTCGTTCATGTAGCGCATCGGGACCAGCGTGCCGTACTCCAGCGCCAGGCTGGTCGCATCGTGGGCCCGGGTGTGCACACCGGCGGCAGTCGCCACCTCGGCGATGGCATGGCCGAGGGCCGGGTTGCCTTCGTACGAGAACGGCATGTTCTTGATGAAGTGCGGCAACTCGTTGGAGGTGTAGATGCCCTCCCACGCTGGCGCGCAGTTGATGTGGTAGCCGGAATTGACCAGCCAGTGCGTGTCGAAGACGACGATGGTGTCGACGTTCGCTTCGCGCATGCGGCGGGCGATTTCCTTGTGGCCGTCGATGGCCGCCTGGCGGCAGCCCTTGTGCGGCCCGTCCATTTCCGACAGGTACATCGACGGAACGTGGGTGATCTTGGCGGCGAGTACGAGTTTGCCCATGGCTTAGACTCCCCAGCGCGGGATGTGGTGGCTGCCGTACGACACGGCGATGTTCTTGGCTTCGCAGAACACTTCGTAGCTGTAGTGGTTGCCTTCGCGGCCGGTACCCGAGGCCTTGGAGCCGCCGAAGGGCTGGCGCAGGTCGCGGACGTTCTGGCTGTTGACGAAGGTCATGCCCGACTCGATGGCCTTGGCCAGGCGGATGGCGCGGCCGGTGTTGTTGGTCCACAAGTACGACGACAGGCCGTAGATGGTGTCGTTGGCGATGGCGACGGCTTCCTCTTCGGTCTTGAAGCGGATGATGCAGGGCACCGGGCCGAAGATTTCTTCCTGGGCGATGCGCATCTTGTTGTCGACGTCAGCGAAGACGGTGGGTTGCACCCAGAAACCGTTCTTGAACTTGTCGGCAACGACCGGCGTACCGCCACCGGCGACGACCTTGGCGCCTTCCTGCTTGCCGAGCTCGATGTAGTAATTGACCTTGTCCATGTGACCCTTGGAGATCATCGGGCCGATCACGGTGTTCGGGTCCATCGGGTCGCCGACCGTCAGGCGCGAGGCGCGGGCGGCGAAATCGGCGACGAACTTGTCGTAGATGCCGGCCTGGACGATGATCCGCGAACCGGCGGTGCAGCGTTCGCCGTTGTTCGAGAAGATCATGAAGATGGCGGCGTCGAGGGCGCGTTCGTAGTCGGCGTCGTCGAAGATGATGAACGGCGACTTGCCGCCCAGCTCCATCGAGAACTTCTTCAGGCCGGCGGCCTTGACGATGCGGTTGCCGGTGGCGGTCGAGCCGGTGAAGGAGATCGAACGCACATCCGGATGCGACACCAGCGGCTCGCCGGCCTTGTCGCCGAAACCATGGACGACGTTGAAGACGCCGGCCGGGATGCCGGCCTCGAGGGCCAGTTCGCCGAGGCGGTTGGCGGTCAGCGGCGACAGCTCGGACATCTTCATCACGGCGGTGTTGCCGAAAGCCAGGCAGGGCGCGGTCTTCCAGGTGGCGGTCATGAACGGCACGTTCCACGGCGAGATCAGCGCGCAGACGCCAACCGGCTGCCACAGCGTGTAGTTCAGGTGGCCGGTGTCGGAATCGTAGGTTTCGCCGTGCATGTGCTGGATCAGCTCGGCGAAGTAGTTGAAGTTGTCGGAAGCGCGGGGGATCAGCACGCGCTTGGTCTGGTTGGTAACCTGGCCGCAGTCGGCGGTTTCCATGTCGGCGATCGGCTCGACGTTGGCGGCGATCAGCTCGCCCAGGCGGCGCACCAGGCGGGCGCGCTCCTTGACCGGCGTCGCGGCCCAGCCCGGGAAGGCGGCCTTGGCGGCGGCGACGGCGGCGTTGATTTCGTCCTGGCCGCCGCTGGCGACGGTGTCGATGACCTCGCCGGTGGCCGGGTTGATGGTCTCGAAGACTTCCTTGCTGGCGACTTTTTCGCCGTTGATGATGTGCTTGATCATGGGCTGTTCTCGCTTTCTCTTAAGCGTTGGCGAAATAGGTGGCGTCGTCGACGATGGTGTTGACCAGGCAGCAGACGTTTTCGACCTCGGTTTCGATGACGTCGCCGGCCTTCACATCGGCCAGGCCTTCCGGCGTGCCGGTCAGGATCACGTCGCCCGGGTTCAGGGTCATGAAGGACGACAGGTATTCGATCAGCGTCGGGATGTCGAAGATCATGTCGGCCGTCGTGCCTTCCTGCGTCGTCTTGCCGTTGACCCGCGTCGTCAGCTTGAGTGCCATCGGGTTCGGCACGTCGGCGGCATCGACCAGCCACGGGCCGAGCGGCGTGCAGCCGTCGCGGTTCTTGACGCGCAGGTTGGGGCGGTAGAAGTTTTCCAGGTAGTCGCGGATGGCGTAGTCGTTGGCCACCGTGTAGCCGGCGACCATGCCCATGGCGTCGGCCTTCTTGACGTTCTTGCCGGTCTTGCCGATGACCACGGCCAGCTCACACTCGTAGTGCATGTAGGTGGCGTCGGCCGGGCGGCGGGTCTGCGCCTTGTGGCCGACGATGGTGTTCGGCCCCTTGAGGAAGACGAGCGGCACTTCCGGCGCCTTGAAGGCGAGTTCCTTGGCGTGGTCGGCATAGTTCAGGCCGAGCGCGAAGACGGTGCCGACCTCGACCGGCGGCAGCCACTGGAAGTCGCCTTCGTTCAGAAGACGGCCATCGGCCAGGCGAACCTTGCCCCGGGCTTCGGTCACCTGGTGAACGGCGCCCTGATACGCGATGCGTCCGTGCTTCATGCTTGTGCTCCCTGGACGATGGTGAATTGCAGGCTGCCGAGACCTTCGGCGCCGATGCACACGACGCTGCCGGCCTTGGCCTGCGGCGCCTGGTAGCGGATGCCGACAAGCAGCACGTCGCCCTGGGCGAGCGTCATCCATTCGGTGACGTCGGCCAGCAGCCTGGCCGGCGAGCGGACCAGGTCGTTCAGCGAACGGCTATCGACCACCTCGCCGTCGATCTCGGTGGTCAGCACCAGGCCGGCCAGGTCGGCCAGCGGCTTGACCGAGGAAACGGGCAGCGCGCCGTCGAAGCACTTCTCGCGGATGGCCGGGCGGTAGTAGCTGGCGTGCGGCAGGCTGAGGTCGGCGGCGAGCACGACGCCGGCCACGGCATCCAGCGCGTTGCCGGCGGCCAGGCGGCCGGCGGCGCGACCCATGACCAGGCCGATGGTGGCGGCGACTTCGACGCTGTCCGCCCCGGCCGGCAGCTCGACCGCGGAACCGCAGGCGACGCGGGTGTTGGCCGGCTTGATATAGAGCACCGGCGCCTTGGGCGCGCCCTTGTAGGGTGCCTCGTCGAGGGAACCGATTTTTTGCAGCGATGCGTTGTCATTGAGGATGACGCCGTACACCGTGCCGCTGACTTTCTGTTTGATCATGCTGTGAAGACTCCGATCAGCCGAGATAGTGGACCAGGCCGAGGCACAGGACCGGGAAGAAGACGAGCGCAATGATGCGGATGAAGTCGGAGGCCAGGAAAGGCATGACACCGAACGCGGTATCCTTCATCGGGACATCCTTGGCGATCTTGTTGATGACGTAGAGGTTCATGCCGACCGGCGGATGGACCAGGCCGATCTCGACGACCATCAGGGCCAGGATACCGAACCAGATCGATTTGTCCTCGACAGCCATGCCGAAGAAATCCAGCCCCATGACCATCGGATAAAAAATGGGGATGGTCAAGAGGATCATGGCCAGCGAATCCATCACGCAGCCGAGCAGGATGTAGATGAGCAGGATGGCGAACAGCACCACCAGGGCCGGCAGGCCGCTGTTCTGCACCCACAGCGCCAGTTCGGTCGGCATCTGCGACAGGGCCAGGCTGGAGTTGAGCAGGTCGGCGCCGATCAGCACCATGAAGATCATGCCGGTGGCGTGGGCGGTGCCATAGACGCTCTGCAGGAAATCCTTGCTGCGCATGCCGCCGGACACCGCCGCGATGATGCCGCAGGCGGCGGCGCCGATCGACGCAGCCTCGGTCGGGTTGGCCCAGCCGCCGTAGATGCCGACGATGACCACCAGGAAGACGCAGAGCACCGGGATGATGTTGATCTGGGCCTTGATCATGTCGCCGAACTGCACCTTCTTGCCGGCCGGGCCGGCATTCGGGTCGCGACGGACGATGAAGGCGATGACCAGGATGTAGCCCAGCGCGGCGATGATGCCGGGAACCACGGCGGCAACGAACAGCTTGCCGATGGATTCCTGGGTCAGCACCGCGTAGATGACCAGCGGCACCGACGGCGGGATCAGGATGCCCAGCGTGCCGGAAGCGGCCAGCGTGGCGGTGGACAGCTTGCCGGAATAGCCGTTGGCCTTGAGTTCCGGCAGCGCGACCTGGCCCATGGTGGCGGCGGTGGCCAGCGACGAGCCGCAGATGGCGCCGAAGGCGGCGCAGGCGGCCGTCGAGGCCATGGCCAGGCCGCCGCGCCAGTGGCCGATCAGCGTACCGGCCGCCTTGAACAGCGCCTTGGACAGGCCGCCGTGGGTGGCGAACTGGCCCATCAGGATGAACAGCGGAATGACCGCCAGGTCGTAGTTCGACACCCGGGCATAGACCAGGTTGTTCAGGGTGTACAGCAGGCCGGAGGTCTCGCCGGCATTCATCACCAGATAGATGCCGGCACCGGTGATGAACATCGCCATGGTGATATGCACCCGCACGGCGAGCATGGCCAGCAGGCAGCCGAAGCCGATCAGGCCGATGGCAGTACCGCTCATTTGTGGGCTCCCGGAATTTTCTTGGTCGGATGGAAATGGGCGTAGGCGCGATAGAAGGCGCACACCGCCATGAGCACGATGCCGGGCACCAGCAAGGCCGTCGGAATCCACAGCGGCAGCGAGACCAGCGTCGTCACCTCCTGCGATTCGTGGGTGGCGATGGCCGACAGCACGGTGCGCCAGGCGAGCACCACCGAGATGCCGCCGAGCAGCAGCTCGGCGACGCCGTCGATGGCGCGCTTCAAGGAATCGCGCATGTTCTCGGTGAAGAAATCGACCTTGATATGCTCGCCGAGCAGGGTGCAGTACGGCAGGAAAGCCGTCGCCGCGACCGCCGTGCCGGCCTGCATCAGCTCGATGTCGCCGTTCACCGAGCCGAAGCCCAGCTTGCGGCCGACAATCGACACCAGCGACATGGCGATCAGGGCGATGAACAGGACGCCGCCTGAAATCGCCATCGCCTTGCCGGCCACGATCAGGTAGTGCTCGACCTTGTCGTGCTCCACCAGCTCATGGGGCATGCCCATCGGATCTTGCATGCTGTTCTCCTCGATCCCTGTTTTACTTGGTGGTGCCGGTCAGTTCGCGGGCGGCGGCAATCAGCTTCTTGCCGTCCAGGCCCTTGTCGCCGACCTGCTTGGCCCACTCGTCCTCGACGCTGGCGGTGGCCTGCTTCATGGCCGTCACCTGGACCGCGCTCAGCGTGGTGATCTTGTTGCCCTGCGCGGCGATGCGCTTCTTGGTATCGGCCGCCACCTCGTCGAACATGGCGCCGAACTTGCCGACCATGACCTCGCCGCTGGTCTTGTCGACGATGGCCTTGAGGTCGGCCGGCAGGCCGTCGTACTTCTGCTTGTTCATCAGCACGGTGAGCACGGTGGCGGTCGGGTGGGCGACGCCGTTGTCCGGCTGCAGGTGGAACTTGGTGACTTCCGACAGCTTGGTCGGATAAACCAGTTCCCAGGCGCCGAGCGAACCGTCGACCACGCCCTTGGCGATGGCTTCGGTGACCTGGGCCGGCGGCATGGCGACCGGCTGGCCGCCCAGCGCGGCCAGGGTCTTGGCGCCGACGCGGGTCGAGGTGCGCAGCTTGAGGCCGGAAAAACCGGTCAGGCCGGCGATCTGCTTGCTGGCGGTATGCACCGCCTGGCCGCCGTCGGTGTGGAAGGCCAGCACCTTGTAGGCGGCGAATTCCTGCTGGGCGTTCTGCTGGTAATACTTCCACAGCGCCTTGGAGCTGGAGGTCGCATCCTTGACCATGAACGGCAGCTCGAAGGCCTCGATGGCCGGGAAGCGGCCGGCGGAATAGCCGGGGCCGGTCCACACCACGTCGGCGACGCCGTTCTTGACCTGGTCGGCGAGCTGGGCCGGCGTGCCGCCCAGCTGCATGGCCGGGTAGAACTGGCACTTGATGCGGCCGGCGGACAGCTTGCCCATCTCGTCGCACCACGGCTGCAGCACTTTCTGCTGGGTCGGCGCGGCCGAGGGCAGGAAGTGGGCGATCTTGAAGGTGACTTCCTGGGCGAAGGCCGGGACGGAAACGGCCATGGCGCCGATCAGGGCAAAGTGACGGTAGTTCATTCGACATCTCCTCGACGAGATGTGGGTCGGACCCACGTTTATTAACATGTTAGTGATCAAATTAAATCACTACGATGTTAGCGAGTCAACAGCTCTCCGAACTTTTTTTAGCCGGCGGGATGGCGGTAGATCCGGAAGCGGCCGCCGCGAAAATCAACCTCGTTTTCGAGGCCGGCGCCGACGGCCACGGCGACCCGGATCGAGGCTTGGTTGTCGCGATGAATGAAGCTGATCGGCGGCTGTCCCGGATAGGCCGCGGCCGCCATTGCCTGCACCGCACGGGCCGCTTCGCTGGCATAGCCGCGCCCCTGGAACTCGGGCAGCAGCGCCCACTTGATCTCGCGCTCGGGGAAATCGGCGGGATACCACAGGCCGGCGGTGCCGACCATCACCCCGCTCGCCTTGTCCTCCAGCGCATAGGGGCCGTAGCCGCGCAGCAGCCAGTGCCCGGCCAGGGTCGCCGTCAGCCGCCAGCTTTCGCCCTCGCTCAGCACCCGGCCCAGCGTATGGCGGGTGCACTCGGGGTTGCTGTAATGGGCATGCATGCCGCGCCAGTCGTCCTCGCGAAACTGGCGCAGGATCAGGCGGTCGGATTCGATCCGGGTCGGTATCTCGAATTGGCTCATGGTTGAAGCACCAAAAAAAACCGGCCGCACGCGGCGACCGGAAACTCCGCAGAGGAGAGATGAACGCAGGGAGAACTCAGGACTTCATGACCTTCAGGGTCTGGATCGAGGTGTATTCGGCCAGGCCGTGCTCGCCGAACTCGACGCCGATGCCGGACTGCTTGACGCCGCCGAACGGGGCATTGGGCTGGATGGCACCGTGCTCGTTGACCCAGGCGGAACCGCACTCCAGGCGCATGGCCAGCGCCGCGGCCCTGGCCGTATCCTTCGACCACACCGAGCCGCCCAGGCCGTTCGGGCTGTTGTTGGCGCGGGCGATGACCTCGTCGATATCGCTGTACCGGATGATCGGCAGGATGGGGCCGAACGGCTCCTCGTCGACCAGGCGCAGGCCGTCGGTCACATCGGCCACGATGGTCGGCTCGTAGAAGTAGCCGGGGCCGGCCTTGCGCTTGCCGCCGCAGAGGAAGCGGCCGCCGTGGGCGCGGGCGTCCTCGGCCAGTTCCTCGACCTTGGCCAGTTGCGCGGCGTTCTGGATCGGGCCGAGCTGGGTGTCCGGACTCATGCCGTCGCCGACCACGACGCTGCGCGCCAGGCTGGCCAGTTCGCCGCACAGTTCGTCGTAGATGCTGTCATGCACGTAGAGGCGCTTCAGCGCGGCGCAGGTCTGGCCGTTGTTGTGGAAGGTGACGCCGAACAGCTTGGGGGCGATGGCCTTGACGTCGACATCCGGCAGCACGATGCCGGCATCGTTGCCGCCCAGTTCCAGCGTCAGGCGCTTGAGGTTGCCCGAGGCGCTGGCCATGATGCGCTTGCCGGTCGCCGTCGAGCCGGTGAACACGATCTTGGCGATGCCCGGATGGCCGGTCATGGCCGGGCCGACATCGGAACCGGCGGCGCCGGTGACGAAATTGAGCACGCCCGGCGGCAGGATGGCGTTGGCCAGCTCGGCGAAACGGGCGGTGGCCACCGGCGTCATCTCGGACGGCTTGAGGACCACGGTATTGCCGGCGCGCAGCGCGGGAATGACGTGCCAGATGGCGATCATCAGCGGCCAGTTCCACGGCGTGATCGAGCCGACCACGCCGAGCGGCTTGCGATGCACCTCGACGCGCGCCTCGGCGTTGTCCTGCACCACTTCCACCGGCAATTCCAGGTCGGCCGTGACGTGCGTCCAGGCGATCGAGCCACCGACTTCCATGCCCGCCCCGACGCCGTTCAGGCCGCCCTGCGGCTTGCCGGTTTCCAGCGTGACCAGGCGCATCAGCTCCGGCATGTTGGCTTCGAGGGCGGCGCCCAGCGCATGCATCAACTGCTGGCGCTCTGCATCCGGCTTGCGGCTCCAGGCCGGGAAAGCGGCCTGCGCGGCCTTGACCGCGGCATCGACATGGCTGGCGTTGCCGGCCTGGGCCAGCGCGAAGGCCTCGCCGGTGGCCGGGTTGATGACCGGGAAGGTGGTCACCGCCTGGACGGCCTGGCCGTCGATCTGCATGGAAATGGTTTGCATGGATGTCTCCTGTTGTCGGGTTGTTTTATGGGGTGCCGAAGCTGTCGGTGACCACACCGCGCCGCGAGAAGCGGACCAGCCCCTGGCTGCCGGCCAATGCGGCGGTCAGCGACAGGCGATCGTCGCGCTGTTTCCAGGTGAAGCTTACGCCGCCGTCGGTGCTGTCGAGCAGCACGCCGTCCAGGCTGGTGCCGTACACGTGGCCGTCGCCTTCGACCAGGTCGGTGACCGAGCTCTTGCTGCCGCTGACCACCGGCGACCAGCTCTTGCCGTCATCGGTGCTGCGGTAGAGCGAGCCGCGCAGGCCGCCGACGAGCAGCGTGCCGTCCTTGAGCGCGACGCCGGTCCACAGCGAGCCCTTGTAGCCGGTATTCAGGTATTGCCAGCTCTGGCCGCGGTCGGCGCTGCGCAGCACCATCCCGCGCTCGGCGGCGACGAACAGCTCGCCCTTGGCCGAAGCGAAGATCCGGAACAGGTTGCGGTCGGCCTTGCCGCCGTCCGGCGGTGCCGGCAGGTCGAGCGGCATCCAGGTCTTGCCGCCATCCTGGGTACGCAGCAGCAGCGACCACAAACCGACGGCGATGCCCTCCCGGGCGCTGGTGAAATGCACCGAGAACAGCGGCCGGTCCTCCTGGGTTTCCAGGCGCTGGATGGTCCAGTTCTCGCCGCCGTCGGCGGTATGGATGATGGCGCCCCACTGGCCGACCGCCCAGCCGTTCCTGTCGTCGGCGAAATGCACGGCGGTCAGCGTCGAGGAGACCGGCACCGAGGCGGCCTGGCGGAAGCTCTTGCCGCCGTCGTCGGAAAGCAGGATGGTGCCGTAGTCGCCGACCGTGACCAGGCGCCTGCCGGCATGGGCGGCGCCCTGGATCGGGGCCTGCGCGGCGGCAGCGCTCTTCTGGGCCGGCTGCGCCTGCAGCGGTGCCGGGGCGGCCGGCGCCTGGGCCAGGGCCGGCGCGGCGAGCAGGCTGCCGAGCAATGCGGCGATCACGGTGGAAGTACGGAGCTTCATGGCTTGCTTGTTCATGTTCAGCTCGCTATCAGTGGTTGAGGATGCCCGGCGCACGCACCGGCGTCTTGCGCGGGAACAGCTTTTCGAGCCACACGGCGAAGGCCGGCAGCGCGGTCATGGCCATCACCATGTTGACCATGAACATGAAGGCGAGCAGCTTGCCCATGTCGGCCTGGAACTTGAGGTCGGAGAAGGCCCAGGTGGCGACGCCGATGGCCAGCGTGATGGCGGTGAAGATGGTCGCCGTGCCGACTTCGAGGATCGAGTGCTCGAGCGCCTTGACGATGTTCTCGCCCCGCGACAGGTGCAGTTGCAGGCGGTTGTAGATGTAGAAGGCGTAATCGACGCCGATGCCGACGGCAAGCACCATGACCGGCAGCGTGGCGACGGTGAGGCCGATCTGCAGCTCCTTCATGAACCAGTAGCCGATGAAGGTGCCGACGGTGAGCGGCAGGCAGCAGGCGAGCACGGCGCGGAAGTCGCGATAGACCATGGCGACCAGGAAGACGATGGCGGCATAGACGTACATCATCATCGGCCATTCGCTGTGCTCGACCTCGTCGTTGACCGCCGCCAGCACGCCGGCGTTGCCGGACGCCAGGCGGATGGTCACGCCGTCGAGCTTGTTGTCGGCGCGGAAGGCCTTGACCTTGTCGATGACGCGGTTGATGGTCGTCGCCTTGTGGTCGTTGAGGAAGAGGTGCACCGCCGTCATGCTGCAGTCCTTCTTCATGTAGCCGCGCATGCGGCCGATCTCGGTGGCCAGCGCCGCGTAGTTGCCCGGATCGATGGGAATGGCGTTCATCTTCGGGTTGCCTTCGTTGTAGCCCTCATTGTAGGTCCGCAACTGGCCGGAGAAGGAAATGGCCGACAGCACGCCCTCGGTGTTCTGCATGTGCCACACGAAGCGGTCCTGGTAGAGGCCGATGGCGACGTTCTCGCAGGACTCGGGCGCCGCCTCGAAGACGACGGTCAGCCAGTCGAGGCCGGTGTCGTAGGCTTCGGAAATGGCCACCGCGTCGCGGTTGAAGCGGGCTTCGGCGCGCAGTTCCGGGGCGCCGGGCTGCAGGGTGCCGATGACGCGGTCGCTGCTCTGCCACACCGACACGGCGAAGACGGCCGTGGTCAGGGCAATGACGATGGCGGCGTTGCGCGGCTCGGCGACCCGGGCCAGCGTGCGCAGCCAGCGGGCGCGCTTGTCGCGCTTCATCATCGCCGTGTCGGCGTATTCCTTGCTGAAGGTGAAGTAGGACGCAGCGATGGGCAGCATCGCCAGGTTGGTGGTGATCTTGAAGAAGACGCCGAGCGAGGCGGTGATCGCCAGTTCGCGCACCATCGGGATGGGAATCAGGATCAGCGTGATGAAGGACACGAAGGCGGTGACCAGGGCCAGCACGCCAGGAATGAGCAGGCCGGAGAAGCTGGCGCGGGCGGCCTGCTCGGTGGTCTTGCCGTGCGCCAGTTCGCGGACGATGAAGTTGATCTGCTGCACGCCGTGCGAGACGCCGATGGCGAAGACCAGGAAGGGCACAAGCACGGCCAGCGGGTCGAGGCCGAAGCCGAGCAGGCGCAGGGCGCCGAACTGCCAGACCAGCGAGGTGAAGGAGCAGATGATGGGAAGCAGCGTGAAGCGCAGCGAATGGCAGTACCAATACACCGCCCCCGCCGTCAGCAGCAGCGCCACGGCGCAGAATTCGAGCACCGACGAGGCGCCGTCGGCGATGTCGCCGATCTGCTTGGCGAAGCCGATGATCTGGATCTCGAAATCGGCGTCCTCGAACTGCTTGCGCAGGCCTTCCAGCTTGTCGTTGTAGGCGACGTAGTCGATCTTGTTGCCGTCCTTGTCCACCTCGGCCAGTTCGGCGACGATCATGGCGCTGGTCTGGTCGCGCGAGACCAGCGTGCCGACAAAGCCGCCCTGGCTGGCCGAGCGCTGGATGCCGGCGATGATCTCGGAATTCAGCTGTTCCGGCGTCACGGTGCCGGGGATCAGCGGGTCGGCGCGGAAGCCTTCCTCGGTGATCTCATTGACGAAGCTGTTCGGCGTCCACAGCGACTGCACGCCGAGACGGTCGACGCCGGGCAGGTAGATCACCGCCTGGGTCACGTCGTAGAGGCGCTTGAGGCCGGCCTGCGTCCAGATGTTGTCCTTCCTGGCCTTGACCACCACGTTGAGGCGGTTGGCGCCGAGCACGTCGTTGCGGTACTTGTGGAAGGTCTCGATGTATTCGTGGCCGGTCGGCATCTGCTTCTCGAAGCCGGCTTCCATGCGCAGCTGCAGGGCGAAATAACCCATCACCGCGGTAAAGACGGCCAGCCAGATCAGGAAGGGCGTCCGGAATTTGAAGCAGAAGTTCTCCAGACCGGAGAGCATCCGGGTCAGGTACTTGTCGACATCGACGACGCTGAAGAGGTTGAGCATGATGGGCTGTCCTGCGGGGATGATTTGTTCTTATGGTTTGAAACCGGGAGAGGTTGCCCTCCCCCGGCGGCAATCGGTTTAGAAATTGCGCGACACGTAGACACCGAAGAAGTCACGATCCTTGTACGGCTGATCGTAGACCCGCGAACCGCCCCAGAACTTGGCGTAGTTCACGCCCGCCTGCCACTTGGCCGGGTTTTGCGTGAAGCTGACGATGAAGTTGGCCGATTTTGCGCCTTCCATGAACAGGGCGGAGGAATTCGGCGTGCGGCCGCTGACAGCCTGGAAGTAGTAGATCTCCGGCGTGACCTGCCAGCCCGGGATCAGGTTCCCGTCGTAGGTCCAGCTGAAGTCCAGGTTGTAGCCCCAGGACAGCTTGTCGCCGACGGCCTCGGCCGTGTTGCCGAGGTTGTACTCCTGGCCCCAGGCCCAAACGCCGGCACCGACCGGCTCGGTGCCGTAGTACTTCTTCAGCTTGGGGTAGTAGCTGGCCACGCCTTCGATCATGAAGGTCGCCGTCGAGGCGTTGCCCAGCGCTTTCAGGATGCCGCCGTAGTCGCCCGGCGTCATGCTCAGCAGGCCGGTCACGTGCCACTGGAACTTCTTCTCGTCCACCCAGCACTTGCCGCCGTTGGCGGCGCACAGGTCGAGACCCGGATTGAGCGAAACGGCATCCTTCGGACGATAGGACAATTCCGTGCCGATGGCCCAGTCGCCCACCGGGAAGTTGGCCGAAACGCCGTACAGGCGGCGATCTTCGGCGTATTGCCAGGTGAAGGTCGTGGAATTGGGATCGATGGCCAGCTGCGGCGCCTTGTCATGGTAGGCCATGGCGTAGAAGCCGAGGTTGAGCTGGGTGCCCGCAGGCTGCCAGCGCACGGCCGCGCCGTACTGGCCGGAATCCTTGGCCTTGATGCGGTTGATGCCGTAGGTGCTGTCGCCGACGCCGAGGCCGTTGACCTGCGACCAGTAGCTGCCGGTCGGCGGGAAATAGTTGGCGTTCCACGCCGCCTGGTAGTAGGCCTCGACGTTCACGCCGTGGCCGAGGCCGGTGGCGAAGCTGACAATCGGCGCCGGCAGAAAGACTTCCTTCAGCTGCGTGCCGGGCTGCGACAGGCGCATGATGTCCATGGCGTTGGTCTGGTTGATGCCGCCGGGCAGGAACAGGCTCTCGCCCCAGCTGATCACCTGGTTGCCGGCGCGGACGCGGGCGCGCTGCTCGCCGACCGAGAATTCCTTGCTCACCCACAGGTCGAGGACGCGGGTCTTGAACTCCAGGTCGTCGCGCGCATCGTCGGACAGCGACGCGGTGTAGCCGTTGGGGCCGGTCGCCGCGCTGACGTAGCCGGTCGTCTTGGTCGCCGTGAAGTCGCGCAGCCAGCTGATGCGGCCCATGAACTTCCAGTCGTCCGGCATCTTGAGCAGCAGTTCGTGCGTGCCCTTGAGGTAGGTGGTGAAGGCGTCGCCCTTGCCGTAGTTGATGTTGCCCTGGTCGCCGACGCCCTGGTAGGTGGTGTTGCCGTTCGGCGCGCCGTTGCCGGTGGCGCCGGAAACGACCAGGTCGCTCGACGGCCCCTGGGTGCGGACGCCGGTGCCCAGCGAGACGGTCGAATCGAAGCTGCCGGAAATGCTTTCCGTCTCGAAGGTGAAGGCCGAAGCCGCCCCCACGTAGCCGATCAGGATGGACAGAACTGTTTTCTTGAAGATGTTGTGCATGGATTTACCCTCCGTTGTCGTTCTGTCCGATCAGCGTTCGCTGATGGCGCGCAGGTTGTCCGAGGTGTAGTAGCTTTCCTTCAGCTTCGGATCGTTGGCTTCGACGAACCAGCGCATGTCCTTGCCGCCGCCCAGCGAGCTCTGGTCGACCAGGTAGCGGTTGTCGATCAGGTTGTACTGGACGAAAGCCGGGTTGTCGCAGCTGCCCGTCTCGTAGACCGGGATGACGAAGCCTTCGCGCAGCTTCCACAGCTTGCCCTGGGCGTCGTAGTCCTCGGCGACGACGATGGCCCAGCTGTCCTCGTCGATATAGAAGGTACGCTTCGGCGCAACGTGGCGGACGCCGGACTTGACGGTGGCCTCGACCACCCAGACGCGGTGCAGCTCGTAGCGGCGGTTGGCGCTGGCCACGCCGTCATCCTTGGCGACGTCGTTGAACTTGACGTTCGGGTCGTACATGCCGAAGGCGTTGTAGCCGACGATCAGCTCCTTCTTGCCGACGAGCTTCCAGTCGAAGCGCTCGATGGTGCCGTTGAACATGCGCGGCTCGTCCATCGTGTACTGGTTCTCGAAGCCGATCTGCGGCGCATCGTAGGCGTAGGTCGGCATGCGGCGGACGCGGCGCTGGCCCGGGAAGTAGTAGAAGACCTCGTTGGTCTTGTCGAGGAAGTTGGTGATCGCCAGCGACTGCCCGGCCAGCGCGGTCGGCGACTTGTACGAGAAGTAGGTGAAATACTCGACCGGCGGCAGCGAGGACAGCTGGGTCGAACCCTTCTTGCCCCACGGGAAGAAATAGGTCTGCGTCGAGGTGGCGGCGATCCACTCGCTCGAACCGGCGCGCGGCGACAGCGCGGTGTACAGGGTCGGCCACTCGAAACCGACGCCGGCGTACTTCATCTTGGCGTTCCACATCACCTCGGTGCCGGTCTTCGGCAGCGGGAAGGGGATGCCCGGCACGGTGGCTTCCTTCAGGCTCCAGCCGTCGGCGCCCAGCTTGGCGGCGGTGGCGTTCTTCTTGGTGTTGTCGGCGACGAAATCGGGGTTGCCGCAGGTGCGGCGGGACGGATAGACATCCATCTTGTAGCCCTTGGTCTGCTTGATCCACTGCACCTGGCCCGGCGACAGCTGGGCGGCGTACTTGTCGACGTTGCTCGCATCGATCGTGTACTGCGGCTTGTCGCCCTTGTGCTTCCAGGCATCGGCGCGGCTCTTGCCGTAGCTCCAGCCGGAAGCCTGCGGCTCGTTGCCGCCCCAGGCGGGAATGGAACCTTCCTTGTTGGCGCCCTTCTCGGCGCCGACCGGGGTCAGCTCCTTGCCCAGCTTGGCGGCATCAGCGTCGGTTGCAGCCTGCACGGAAAACGACGCGGAAAATACGGCAGCAAGGATCGCTGCGGCCCCGGCCTTCTTGAACTTCATCATTTCAACCTCCTTGGTGGTGAAAAGAGGCCAACCCCTCCGGCCGGCCGCAACCAATGTCACTGGCTGGAGACAGTGTAGAAATCGCCCCACGGTGCCCGTTATCAAAAATCGGCAAGTTTTCTTGATCCAGATCAGAGCGCGCGCGACGCATCTGAAATAGCTCGCTCAGTCCAGCCGGTAGCAAGCCACGATCTGCTGCGTCTGGCGGGCCAGGCCTTCGAGCTGCACGGCCGCCGCCGAGGTGGCCTCGGCGACGCGATCGTTCTGCTGCGACATGTGGGCAATCTGCTCGATGCGCCCGGCGATGGCCGCGCTCGACCGCCCCTGCTCCTGCAAGGCGGCGTCAATATCGGCAACCGTGCGGGTGATCTGCGCGTTGCTGTTGCCGATGCGCTCGATCGCCGCATTGGCGTTGCCGGCCCGATCGACCCCCGCCTCGACCTGGCGCACCGCGTGCTGCATCGCGTCCGCCGTGGCGCGGGTATTGGCGGCCATGACATCGATGGTCGCGCTGATGTCCCGCGTCGACAGCGCCGTGCGTTCGGCCAGCTTGCGCACCTCGTCGGCGACCACCGCGAAGCCGCGCCCCTGCTCGCCGGCGCGCGCCGCCTCGATGGCGGCATTGAGCGCCAGCAGGTTGGTCTGCTCGGCCACGTCCTTGATCACCCCGACGACCCGGGAGATTTCGTGGCTCTGGCGTTCGAGCAGGTCGATCATCTCCGCCGCGTTGCGCACGGTGCCGGCGATGTTGCGGATATCGCCGACCGTCTCCTCGATGGCCTGGCGCCCCGCGCTGGCGACCGAACAGGACTCCAGCGACAACTGGTTGGCCTGGCCGAGCTGGCTGGCGACCTGGCCGATGCTCACGGCCATCTGCTGGATATTGGCGGCGATGTCGGAAGCGGCGTCGCTCTGCTGCGCCGAGGCCCCGGCCAGTTGCCCGGCATGCCGGGAAAGATCGTCCGCCGCGCCGACGACTTCGCCGGCCCGTGCGGAAATTTCCCGCAGACTGTGCTGCGTCTTGCCGGTCAGCGTGTTCAGGTCGCCCGCCAGCAGGCTCAGCTCGTCCTTGCCCGACAAGGCGATGCGCGTCGTGAAATCGAGCTCGCCGGTGATCCGTGTCGTCGCGGTGCGGAATGCGCCGAGGCTGGCGTTGATCTTCCCGATCAGCGGCAGCACAACCAGCAGCAAAAGGATGGGAGCCGCCAGGGTCACCACGCCGGCCACGCGGGTAGCCTGCGTCGCGTTGGCCAGCGAGGTTTCGCCGTATTCCGCCGAGAGGCGGTAATTGAGCTTCAGGTGCTCGGCGATGGCCTGGCTGGCCGCGGCGCTGCTGGCGGCGCCCTGGCTGGCGAAATGGTCGCGCGCCACCGCCTTGTCCTGGCGCGACAGGGCGAAGATATCCTGGGCCACGGCATGGAACTCGCCGAGCGCGCGCTGGTCGGCGAGCCACAGCTGACGGTCGACATCCGACGCCGGATCGAGGTAGCCGCCGTACTGCTTGAGGGCCGCCTCGGCCTTCCGGTTCGCCTGCTCGGCCAGGTTTTCGAGCTGGGTCATCTTCGCCGGGTCGGACTCGACGACATGTTGCAGCAGCGCGATGCGGACGGCAGCCAGCTCCTGCTCGCTGTCGGTCAACAAGCGTATGCTCGGGACGGCCAGATTGATCATCGAGCCCAGGCTGTCGCCGAGCAGGCTGGCCACGTGATAGCCGGCGCCGCCGACGAGCAGCAGGGAAAGGGCCGATAGCAGCGTGATCGCCCACAGACGGAATTTGAGAGTCATGCCGCGCCGCTCAAGCGGCTTCCTGATTGGCGGGCTGGCCAACCCCGTCGGCCGCGCCCCGGGAAGTCAGCGGCCAGAACTGGAAGTAGCTGCCGACCACCACCATCAGCGGGAAGGTCACCGACAGCATGGCCGAGCCCAGCCACAGTTCGAGCGGATAGGTCGGCCCGCCCGAGCTGAGCGGAAACCGGTCCAGCGCCATCTTTTCGTAAAGCTGCAGCATGGCGGCCGCCAGGCCGACGGCCAGCGCGTTGAGCACCAGGCCGCGCCACGGCTGCGGCAGCTTGAGCTGGGGCACGCCCTCGAACATCACCAGCAGGATGAAATAGCCGAATTCGACCGTCACGCAGATGCGCACCATGAACGCCACCATGTCCATGCCCCGCCCGACGAAAACCGCCCACAGGCCGGCCGTGACCGCGACGATCAGAAGCAGCGCGGCGATCCCGAACAACGGCTGCCGGGCCATCGCAGGCACCTTGCCGGCGAGGACGCCGACCGGCCAGAAATCGAACAGGATCAAGCCGAGCAGCGGCACCAGCATGGCAACGGCGAAAGCCAGCGGAATCCAGGCCATGAACAGGCCCTGCGGATCGAGCTCGATCCGGTAGAAAGGCGCCCCGGCCAGGAAGCCGAAATCGAACAGCCAGCCGAACAGGGCATAGGCCAGGCCGTAGGCGGCCAGCAGCAGGGCGACGCCCATCAGCCCGGGATGCCGGATCGCCGGGGCGAACGGCCAGCATTGCAGCGGCACGACCAGGGCCAGCAGCACCTCGACGCTGAAGATCAGGAACATGATCAGGAAAGGCGTCGGCACATCGAGGCCGCCGCCGACCGTCTGCCAGGCGACATAGGCGACGCCGGCGCCGACCAGCGCATTGAGCGCGGTGAAGGCGAGGCCGCGTGCCGGCTGGGGCAGATCGGCCAGCGCCTTCGGATAGTCGCTGTGCCAGACCAGGCTGATGACGATCTGCGTCGGCACCATGGCGACCAGGACGACGGTTCCCCAACCGGTCAGCCATTCCGGGCTGACCTGCAGGCAGACGAAAAGCGAGGCAAAAACCACCCCTGCCGTGGCGATCAGGCCACGGCGCAGACCTTGCAAATTGTTCATGGAAACTCCGGTTAGCGAGCCGATCCGAGCTGGACGGTTTCGAGTTGCTTGAGCAGCCTGACGCGCATGCCGGGAATGTCCTGCGGCACGGAGGCGCGGTAGGCCTTCACGTCGTCGGCGGTGTAGGGTTTGAAGTCGGCGGGGATGCTGCCGCGCCCGATATTGCTCATCACCCAGTTGAGCAGGTCAGCCGTCTCGGCATCGCCGAGTGGCGTGTTCAGGGTGCCCGGCACCTGCGACAGGTAGGCCCGGCCCTCCGGCACGCGCAGGAAATGCCCGACCTCGTCGCGCATGCTGGGGATGCCGTTCTCCGGCGAACCGGTACCGTCGCTCTGGTGGCAGCCCATGCAAAAGAGGCGGTAGTTCTTCTTCGCGGCATCCGCCGCGGCCTCGCCGGCGAGCAGGCCCGACAGGCCGGCCAGCAAAAGGCCGCAGCGGATCAGGGGGGCGATGGCCATGGCCGTCTCCTTGGAAGCGGGAAAGAAATGAAGCGCGGCGCGGCTTACTGGGAAGCCGCCCGCCAGGCGCGCAACTCCTTGGCCGTCGGCTTCTTGGCGCGCGCGGCAGCCAGTTCGTCGGCCGCGATGGCCTGGAAATCGGCGGGCAGGTCGGGCGCATTGAAGGTGCTCAGCACATGGTTGAGCACGGCGGCCAGCTCGCCATCCGACAACTGCTGCCAGGACGGCATCAGGCCTTCGTAGATCACGCCTTTCGACTCCATCTTGCCGGCCAGGCCGGCGATGACGATCCCCGGCAGGTACTTGCGCCCCTCGGCGAACGCCATGCGCTTGCCCAGCGTGCCGGCCAGCGGCGGCGCCAGGCCGAGCGCCCCGGCGCCATCCGGCTGGTGGCAGGCGGCGCAGTTGGCGTCGTAGATCGCCTTGCCATCGTTGGCCCCGGCAAGCCCGGCGACCAGCGCCAGGGTCAGGCTGCACATCAAACGCTTCATGACTGTCCCTCTTCCAGGCCGACGATGATCGACACCGTGCAGTGGTAGTGGCTGCTCTGGTTGGCCATGCACCAGTTGATGTCGTTGTGCACGCCCATGCGGTAGCCCGGCCGTTCGCGGATGTTGGTGTTGCAGAAGCAGCGCCCGCAGGAGGTCTTGCCGCAGCAGTCGTTGTAGCTGACCAGGTAGTCGCGGCCGTCGGCCGGGTTGTGGCAGGTGCCGACCCAGGACACCGCCGACGGCGTCGAACCCGGCGGGCAGGTCGTCATCGTGCCGCCGCAGCAGGAGCACAGGAAGCCGTCGACGCTGCAGTAGCGCCAGTAATCGCAATCGGTATCGGTCGGCTCGCCCTTCTTCTTCGGCGCCCCGTGGCCACCGGCGGCATGGGCGCTGTTGGTGCGGTCGAAAGGCAGCACGGGCAGCGCGAAGGCGCCGGCGACGAGCAGCTTGCTGACGCCGACCAGGAAGCCGCGCCGCGTCGCATTCTGGGCCACCGAACGCGTCCGGCGTTCGGTGAAGCGGTCGAGTAGTTTGAGGAAGTCCATGGCTCAGCTCTTTTCGGGATGGGCTTCGGCGGCCAGCAACTGGCGGTCGATATGTTCCTGCACCGAGGCGATGCCGCTTTCGTAAGCCGTCATCAGGCTTTCGACCTGCTCGCGGGAATTGACCAGGCCCTTGGCGCGGACGAAACCCTTGGCATCGAGCAGCACGCAATACGGCAGCTTGGAAATCTTGTAGGCCATGCCCAGCGGCTGCGACAGCACGTAGGGGAAGTCGGCCAGCTGGTACTTGTCGCGGAAAGTCGCATGCTCGGGGCGGTCTCCGTCGGAGGCCAGCACCACGTTCAGCCAGCTGCTTTCGCGTTGCTGCACGGAACGGATGATGGGCAGCAGCTTCTTGCACACCGGGCAGGTCGGCGACACGAAGAAGAGCAGCGTGCTCCTGGCGGTGGCCGTGCCGATGGTCAGGCCCTGGCCTTCCCAGGTGGTGACTTCGACCGGCGGCGCCAGTTCGCCGACCTTGGGGCCGTGGTCCATCATCAGCGCCCCCATCGGCGCGACACGTTCGTAGAGGATGCCGATCTGGCGGGAAAGAGCCAGGACACAGATGCCGAGGGCGACGACGACGACCCACAGGGCGATTACGGAGAGGGCGAGCGGATCCATCATGATTGCAACTCCTTCAGAAGCGGTTGATTGGCAAGCAGCTGGTTGGCGCTGGCGTAGAGAACCAGCAAGGCCAGGATGGCGCCCGCCACACTGAAATAATCGATAGCGCCGAGGCTGCGCGGCAGCTCGTCGGCGGCGGCCAGCAGCAGCGCGGCACTGAGGAAGAGGTTGCGCCCGACCAGGCCCCACGAGATGCGCTGGCCGCCGGTACCGCAGCCGCATTCGATGCGCCCCATGCCGCGCAGCAGGTTGATCGCCACCGCCCCGGTGACCAGCGCCATGACGGCCAGGCCGAGCAGGACGCCGAGCAGGCGGGTGGTTTCGAGGATCAGCGCCAGGCCGGCCAGCAGTTCGACCGCCGGCAGCACGCGGGCGACCAGCGCCGAGGCCGTGCTGCCGAGCAGGCCGTAGTTCTCGACGGCGTAGCGGAACAGTTCCAGGTCGCGCAATTTGCCCAGCGCGCCGACGATCAGGATGATCCCCATGGCGGCTGCGGCGGCATGGACGACGACCGGGTCGAAAAGGAAAGTGGTCGCGCCCATGTCAGCGCACCTCCAGGAACAGCGGGGTTTCGCCGATGCCCGAGATCGTCCGGGCGAGCGGATAGCCCTTCTGGATCTTGCGGGCGACGATCTCGCCCTTCTCGACGTTCAGCCCGTAGAGCAGCGGCTCCGCACCCTGGCTGGCGACCAGCGAAATCGCGCCGTTCGACGGGATGCGCGCCACCCGCTTCTGGCTGGCGACATCGTAGGCCCAGATTTCCTTGGACGGGTTCTTGTGCGAGCCCTCCTCGCCCTTGTCGTGCATGTTCACGTAGAGGGTGCCGCTGGCCCGGTGCATCGCCGTCACCGCCATGCCGCCCGGCCGCCAGTTGGCCTTGCGGTCGCGGGCATCGAGCAGCGACCACGGCGCGGCAAAGGCCGGCTTGTCGCCGCTCAGCGTGACCTTGTACGCGTTGCCGTAATAGGAAACGAAGTAGCGATCCTCGCCGAGCATTTCCGGATGGACGTAGATCGGGTCCTTGTCCGGGTCGAAGAAGCGCTGGCTGCGCTCGCGGCCGACGGCCTGGCCGACATCGTCCAGCGTCACCGTGAGCAGGGTGCCGTCGCCGCAGATGGTCGAGAAGCGATAACCCTTGTCCCAGCCCTGGATCGACCAGCAGCCCGGCGTCGGGATTTCGGCCACGAACTTCTTGCTGCGCAGGTCGACCACGGTCACCGAGGTGGCCGGCGTGGCGTTCTGCACATACAGGAAACGCCCGTCGGCGCTCGGCACCAGCATGCTGCGATAGGAGACGGCCTGGGCGCGCTTGGCAGGAATGTCGATCTCGGCCTTCAGCTCCAGCGTTGCGGCATCGTGGATTTCGACGACATCGCTGCGCTGGCCGCGGTACAGCCGCGGGTAATAGGTGGTGGCGACGTAGATGGCCTTGCCGTCCGGCGACACCGTGGTCAGTGCGCCGAATCCGGTCATCACCATGCCGAGGAAGCGCGCCGCGCTGCCATCGACCACATGCATGCGGCCATCGGCCATGTGATTGAACACGAAATCGGTGACGTACAGGCGATTGCCGTCCGGCGGCGTCAGCCGTTCGAGCGTGATCTCCTCCTCGGGGAGGGGCGGCGGCCGGTCCTTGCCGGCCTGCGCCATGGCGGCCGCCAGGCAGAGCGGCAGGGCAAGCAGGGCCCGCCGCAGGGAAATGTTGTTCATGTTCTGACCTCTATCGACGCGTTAGGGAGCGTGCCGCCAGTATCCGGCGAGGTCCGTCGCGGGCTGTATCAAGAATCGGCAAAAAGCGCTTCGGGCACCGACAGCGCCCGGTCGGCATGCCGCTTTTCCGATTCTTGATATCTCTCATCCGGCATACCGCCCCAGACTGGCGGCGCCCCGCGCAACCGACCAAGGGAAACCATGCCAGCCATCCGGACCATCCTCCTCCTGCTTCTTGCCACCGGCGTCCATGCGGCCCCGCCGGAACTGAGCATCGGCGCCACGCTGCCCTTGAGCGGGCCGCGCCTGGAACAGGGACAAATGGTCCAGGACGGGCTCCAGGTCGCGCTGATGGAGGCCGGTCCCGCGCTGCGCAAACGCATCCGGCTGGAGCTTATGGACGACGGAGGCGATCCGGCGACCGCCGCCAGGAACGCCGAAAGACTCATAGTCCAAGGCCAGGTCCAGGCCCTGGTCGGCTGCGTCGGCGAGGCGGCATGTGCCGCCGTCGAGGCCGTCGCCCGGCGCCACCAGGTGCCGCTGCTGGGTGCCGTCAATGCCAATGCGGCGGTGTGCCGGGAAAAATCCCTCGCCTTCTGCTTTCACACGCCCTACGCCGCGGAGGCCGAAGCGATCGCCCGCCAGCTCGGGACGCTCGGCGCGCGCAGCGTGCATCTGTGGCTATCGGAGGAGCTGGCCGGCTACGCCCCCGACGTGGCCGCCGTCTTCGAGGCCCACAAGCTGGCGGTTTCCCGGCACCAGCCCGGCAAGGCAGCAGGAACGCCCGCCTTCCCGGGTGCGACCGGCCGGCCGGACGAGGCGCATGTCTTTTTCCTGAACAACGCGGATGCCGTGGCGGCGAGCCGCTCGCTGCGGCAACGGCAACCCGGCGCCCTGGCGGCGGCGTTGTCGACCGTCGAGCCCTTCCGCTGGCTCCAGCAGACCCAGGGCATATCGACCGGAATGCTGGTTGCCCACAGCATGCCCAACCCCGACCTGGCCAAGTCCAGGCTGGCGAAGGCGTACCAGAAGGCTATCTCATCGTTTGCGACGTTCAACCTGCCCTACGAATACAGCCAACTGGAAATCTACCTGGTCGGTCGCCTGCTGACCCAGCTGGCGGAGCGGGGCGTCGCCGACAGGCAGGCCCTCGCCCGGGCCCTGCTCCAGAACGAATATCACATCGACGATTTCACGGTCGCCTTTCCCAACGGCCGGAGAACGCTGTCCGTCCCGGTCGGCCTGAGCGTGGTGAGCCGCAACGGGGTCTTGCTGGAATGACCCCCGGTCGTCCCTAGGAGACGTGGATGCAGGGCGTCTGCGACGGCAGCTCGCCGAACAGCTTGCGGTAATCCTGGGCCAGCTGCGACAGGTGCCAGAAGCCCCAGCGCGCCGCCACGTCGCCGATCGACTCGTGCTGCGGCTCGCGCAGCTTCAGGGCACGGCGGAAGGCGTTGAGGCGGATGGCCTTGAGGTAGTGCTGCGGCGAAATGCCGAACACTTCCTGCGTCGCGTTCTGCAGCGTGCGACGGGTGACACCGATCTCGTCGCAGATGTCGACGATGCTGAGCGCCGACTCCGGCGAGGCATCGAGCAGGGCGCGGAAACGGCGGACGATGCGCTCGCGGTTGGGACACAGCGCATGCACCTCGGGGCCGCGCGCCAAGCGCAGCGTTTCGATGAGCAGGCTGTAGAACTCCTCCTCCAGCTGATGCAGGTTGGAGGGGATCATCAGGAAATCCGCGGCGTTCTGTGCGCAGTCATGGACGCGCTGCAGGAAATCGGTCAGCGGACCGGCGTTGGCCGGCCCGATGGTCTTGGACGAGCGGCGCAGGTCGGCTTCCAGCTCCAGGTAGTCGAGCACCGGGCCGTCGAGGTTGGTGGCCAGGTCGCGCGGCGAGAAGACGGCGGCGACCAGGTCGAAGCGTTCCGGCGTGCGGATCTCGAACTCGGTGCCCGGCTCGAGCAGCGCGGCGGTGCGCGTCGCCATCAGCTCGCCGCAGTGATAGCCGCTCTCGCCCAGGGTGAGCAGCGTGCCGATGGCGTACACGCCCTGCGGCGTGCAGCCCTTCTGCAACAGCACGCGGTTGCTCGTTTCGCGAATCAGCGTGAAGGACGGAAAGCGGATTTCCTGCATCGAGCCGTCGAAACGGCCACCCGACAACTGGTCGTAGCGCTGGTCCCAGTTCTCATAGATCAGCGCCCGCGCCTGGAGGTCGACGTCGCCGTTGTGCAGCGCACGACGCGAAACCAGGCTGGGCCCGGTTGCCGATTCGCAAAGATGGTTCATGTCTGGTCTCCGTCGGGGCGCCTTTTTCGACAAGGTCGCTATTTTACGAATATATTAGCCAATAATACGTATTAGTCAACGAATTACTCTTAGAGAAACCCGATGCCTGCCCATAGCAGGTGAGCAAGGCCCATGCCCGCCCCCGGCCGGCGGCGCAAAACAGCGTCAAGCGACTGATTTCATGGCGATGTGCTGGCGCCGGAAAAAAGGCGACCGGCGTCGCCCTGCCGCATTCCGGTGCGCGCACGCACCAGCGCGGGCATCGCTGCGCTCAGCCGGCCAGAGCGGAGTCCCAGGGCGCGATGGCACCGCCGAAGCGTTCGGCGAGAAAATCCACCAGCAGGCGCAAGGCCAGCGGCTGGTGCTGGCGCGACAGGTAGATGGCATGGATGCCGAGCGTTTCCGGCTCGCAGTCGGGGAGCAGGCGGACCAATCGCCCCTGGCGCAAGGCATCCCCGACATAGTAGGTCGGCAGCATGCCGATGCCCGCCCCGGCCAGCACCGCCCGGCGCAGGACTGCCGTTTCGTTGGTATGGAAACTCCAGCGCACCGGCACCTCCCGCATCTGCCCAGCCTGCCCGAAGCGGTAATGGCGGCCGACCCCGAAGGCATGGGCGATGCAGCGGTGTTCGCCCAGATCGGCCAGCGTGCGCGGCGTGCCGTGGCGCGCCAGGTAGTCCGGTGATGCGCACAGCAGCGAGCGGCAGACCGCCAGCGGCCGGGCGATCATCGCCGGATCGAGCGCATTGGTGATGCGCACCGCCAGATCGACGCGCTCGGCGACCAGGTCGGTCGCCTTGTCGGACACCGACAGCACGATCTCGACCTGCTCGTGCCGGCGCTGGAAGTCGACCAGGGCGGCCGTCAGCTGGGCATCGGCAAAGGAACTGGCGGTCGTCACCCGCAACACCCCGGCCGGGGTGCGGCTGCGGGCGGCAGCCAGATGCTGCACGTCCTCGGCGATTTCCAGCAGCTGCCGGCAAGCCGGCAGGGCCGCCACACCGGCCTCGGTCAGGCTGACCTTGCGCGTCGTGCGGTGCAGCAGGCGGGCGTCGAACCAGGCCTCGACCGCCGCCAGGTAGCGGCTGACCATCGCCGCCGACATGTCCAGCCGGTCGGCCGCCTGGGTCAGGCTGCCGCGATCGACCACTTCGACAAACACACGTACCGCCGTCAGCCTGTCCATTTCACCGATCCATGCAATAAATATTCAACCGATACGGACTTTATCAACCATTCCGCAAAACCTAAAGTTCGTTTCGCCCCAAACAACGCAAGGAGATCACCATGAACCCGATCGGCAAATTCGCCCGCCGCCTCTTCCCCGCCCTCGCCCTCGGCATCGTCGCCGCCTCCGGCGCCGCCGCCCAGGGCGCGGCACCGCTCGACATCAAGGTCTACAACGCCGACGCCCGCAGCTTCAACGTCAATGCCGTAGTGGTCAGCGGCAAGAGCGAAGCGCTGGTCATCGACAGCGGCTTCACCCGCGCCGACGCCCTGCGCATCGCCGCCAACGTGCTCGACAGCGGCAAGGCCCTGAAGACCATCCTGATCAGCAACGCCGACCCCGATTTCTATTTCGGCGCCGAAGCGCTCAAGGAAGTGTTCCCGCAGGCCAGGGTGGTGGCCACACCGGCCGTGCGCGACAAAATCCAGGCCAAGCTGGCCGGCAAGCTGGCCTTCTGGGGGCCGAAGATGGGCGCCAACGCGCCGCGCCAGCCGATCGTGCCGGACGCCCTGGCCGGCACCACCCTGAGCGTCGACGGCGAGAAGGTCGAACTGCGCGGCACCCAGGGCGAACTGGCCCACCGCCCCTATGTGTGGATTCCGGCCATCCGCACCATCGCCGGCAACATCGCCGTCTTCGGCAACCAGCACGTGTGGACCGCCGATACGCAGAAACCCTCCGAACGCCAGGCCTGGCTGGCCCAGCTCGACGACATCGAGGCCCTGCAGCCGACCACGGTGGTTCCCGGGCACATGACGCCGGGCACGGCACTGGATGTCGGCACCGTCCGCTATACCCGCGACTACCTGCGCCGCTTCGAGGCCGAGGCCGCCAGGGCCGGCAACGCCGCCGAGCTGATCGCCGCCATGCAGCGGGCCTATCCGCACATCGCCCCTGACCTCTCGCTCGACATCGGCGCCAAGGTCAACAAGGGGGAGATGAAATGGTGAGCGCGCCCGTCCTGCACTATCTCTACGACCCGCTGTGCGGCTGGTGCTACGGCGCCGCGCCGCTGGTCGCGGCAGCCCGCGGCATCGTCGCCGTCCGCCCCCACGGCGGCGGCATGATGAGCGGCAGCGGCCGCCAGCAGGTCACCCCGCAACTGCGCGATTACGTGATGCAGCACGACCGGCGCATTGCCGCGCTGACTGGGCAATTCTTCGGCGATGCCTACTTCGACGACCTGCTGCGCGACAGCGCCGCCGTCTTCGATTCGGAACCGCCCATCGCCGCGATGCTGGCCGCCGAGCGCCTGGCCGGTCGCGGCCTCGACCTCGTCGAACGCCTGCAAGTCGCCCATTACGTCGAGGGCAGGCGCATTGCCGAGACATCGACCCTGCTCGCCGCGGCGGTAGCGATCGGGCTCGATCCCGACGCCTTCGCCGGCGCCCTGGCCGAGCAGCGTGGCGAGCCGGTGCACCGCCATATCCGCGAGACGCGCCATTTCATGAGCCAGGTCGGCGCCGACGGCTTTCCATCCTTCGTGCTGGAAAGCGGCGGCACCCGACGCCTGCTCGACCTTTCCGCCTTCCTGGAATGCCCCGGGGCATTGCCCGACTGGCTGCGCAGCACGCTCTCCCCGTAAACAAAAAAGGCCGCGACGAACGCGGCCTTGAACGGGGTGGTGCAGAGGAAAGGGATTACACCCGCTTGAACAGCGGGCTGCGCACCTGCTGGGCATCGGCGGCCGAGAAGAACTTCTCGGTGTAGATGTCGCGCTCGAACAGGCGGCCCTGCATCAGGGTCGTGATACAGGCCTCGATCATCACCGGCGGGCCGCACAGGTAGGCCTTGTTGCCGCGGAAGTCGTTGTCGAAATGAGCCTTGGCCGCTTCGTGCACGAAACCGCGGAAGCCGGCCCAGCCGCTGTCGGCCGGCTCGTCGTTGAGCGCCGGCACGTAGGTGAAATTGGCATGGCTGGCGGCCAGCTCGACGAATTCCTGGTGGTAGTACAGCTCGCCCTGGTTGCGCGCACCATAGACCAGCGTGATCGGCTGCGCGCAGCCCTGCTCCAGCAGGTCGAGGATCATCGAGCGCGGACTGGACAACCCCGAGCCGCCGGCCATGAACAAGGACGGCACCTCGGCCGACTTGTGCACGAAGAAGCGGCCGTAGGGGCCGGAAACCGTGACCTTGTCGCCCGCCTTCAGCTCGTTGTGGATCCAGGTCGTGCCGGCGCCGCCGGGCACGATGCGGATGTTGAGTTCGATCTCGTCGCCGGTCGACGGCGCGTTGGCCAACGAAAAGGCGCGGTGGCCCAGGTCGTTGGGCAGGTTGAAATTGACGTACTGGCCGGCCTGGAAATCGAGTGCCTCACCGTTTTCCAGCTTGAGCCAGATGCCCTTGATGGTCGGCGTCAGGTTCTCGATGCGGCTGACCGTGCCGTGGAAATCCTTGACCGGGATATCGCGGGCGTCCTCGTCGATTTCCATCTCGACTTCGATGACGGTATCGGCTTCGAGCGTCGCGCAGCAGGCCAGCGCCTTGCCTTCCTCGCGCTCGTAATCCATCAGCGCGAAGCTGGAGGCGTTCTGGTGATCGACCTCGCCGTCGGTGATGCACACCTTGCAGGTGGCGCAATAGCCCTGACCGCAGGCGTGCGGCAGGTAGATGCCGGCGCGCAGCGCGGCGTCGAGGATGGTCTGGCCGTCCTCGACTTCGATGCTGCGGCCGAGCGGCTCGATGGTCAGTTCGTAGCTCATGTTCTGGTCTCTCTGCAGGTCTGGTCGGGGCTACCGCGACCGGCGCGGCGCCCCGTTGATTTTAGTAGCCGGTACCGGCGATGCCATCCAGGCCCGGCGTCCGGAAACGGATCAGGTCCTTGTGGCCGATGCCGTTCTCGGCCAGGGTCTTGGCGCGGTCCGGCGTGAAGGGCGTGTTGCCGTTCTGCCAGATCGCCTTGTCCCAGTCGATGTGCTGCCAGTCCGGGTGGTAACTGAAGCAGGCGGCCATTTCGTCGAGCACGGCGGCGAAGGGGGTTTCCGGTTTCATGGCCAGCACGAAGGGACGCGAGAACATGCGGTGGCGTTCCCAGTTCACGTACAGCAGCTGGCGTCCCTTGTAGTTCTCGACCGCGTCGCGCGACTTGAACTCGTACGGAGCGAGGGTTTTCAACATGGTCATGGCTGTCTCCTTTTAGTTCTTGGTCGCTTGCTCGCGCCAGGCGGCAAAGTTCTTCTGGTCCTCGGAGCCGTTGAAGTCGCCGAGGGCGCGCTTGTCGAGCTTCCAGTAGCCGAGCATGTCCTGACCCGGCTTGAAGCCCGCCGCATTCGTATCCACGCCTTCCGGCTCGCAGTTGCCCTGCAGCACCTGGTGCGAGGAGATGAAGGTCTGGACGTACTTCTCCGGCTCGTTGTCGAAGATTTCCTTGCAGTGGTCGGAACAGGTGTGGAACTTCTCGCCCTGGTAGACCGACTCGCGGAAGCACATTTCCATCGGGTCGCCCGGCTCGTTGAACTTCATGGTGCTGACGCAGACCTGGCAGTTCATCGGCGCCGTCTTGTTGTCGAAGCGGTTACCGGCCTTTTCCTGGGCGTCGAAGAATTCCAGCACCGGACGGTAGTACTTGTCGAAGGTGTTGGGGTACTTCTCGGACAGCCAGTCCATTTCGTCCGGCGTCGGAATCCAGGTGTGGAAGGGCGTCGCCTGCGGCTTCATGTAGAAACCGATCCACGACTGGTGCGAGACGTGTTCCTTTTCCTCGATGGTCTGGCTGAAGCACTTCGGGATGGTGATGCCGTAGCGGGCCAGGTCCTTGAACAGGGCACCGCCGTTTTCCTCGACGTACATTTCCCAGGCTTCCTTGAAGCTCATGATGCGCTTGGGCAGCATGTAGTCCATCATCATGCCGACCGAGGCCAGCTTGCGGGTGCCGCGCCAGGTCCACTTGTCGATCCAGCGCTGGACGATGGGCAGGTTGTCCGGGTCCTGCTCGAGCATGAACTTGATGCACTCGAGGCCCAGCGTCATGTGGCGCGCTTCGTCGGACTGCGCCGAGAAGCCGACGGTCATCGCCGCCATGTCGCCGTTGTAGGCGGCACCGGAAATGAAAGGCACGAACAGGATGTTGGTCAGCACGTATTCGAAGGCGAAGCCGATGGCGACCATGAACTCGAACGGGCCGGCGGTGATCGCGTCGTCGAAGAAGGACTTGCCGTCCGACAGGTACCACATGCGGGATTGCTGGTGGGCGAACTCGTCCATCCCGTTGTAGTACTTGTTGTAGTTCGAGATCGAGTGGATCTGCGTCTGGAAGTGACGGTACTCATCCACCGCCTGCATCTGGCAGGCGACGCGCGGACCGGCGCCGTTCATCTGGCGGCCCATCATCGAGAAGCCGCGGGCGGCCATCAGCTCCAGCGGCGGGGTCGAGCCGAGGAACAGCTTCAGCACGTTGATGTAGCGGGCGTCGGTGACCGACAGGTGGCCGTTGTTCTGGTTGAAGCCATCGAGGATGGCGTACAGCTTGCGCTCCTTTTCCGACTGGTATTTCCAGTAGGCATCCATGGTCAGGCGGAAGGGGTCTTCCCACTTGTCCCAGTCGTGAATCTTGATGCCTTCGTAGGTGGTCTGCGGAAAAACGTCTGCCGGCTTCTGGTAGGTCGTGTCCCAGGCCAGATCGCGCGTCATCAGTGCGTAGCGTTCCTTGAGGCCGAGCTTCTTGCTTGCTTTCATATCCATGGTGTTCGCTCCTTGCTAGCTGGAATCAGGAGTTCCAGCTCAGGGTAAATTCGTCGTCGGTCTCGTCGAGATTGCCGGAGATGGTGATCAGGTGCAGTTGCAGCTCCTGCAGGTCGAACGAGCGGCCCATCTTTTCCTCGACGGTTTCGCGCTTGATGACCAGGCGGTTCGGCACGTCGATCTTCACCATCGACGGCTGGTCGTCGACCATGGCGTTCGGGTTGTCCTCGAGGATGGCCTCGACGATGCAGCGGGAGTCGTCGTTCTTCTGGAAGGCGATGAATGCGTTGGACATGCGATTTCCTTTACAGGGCGATGCCGGCCTTGGCGGCGCGGGCGTTCAGGTTCTGGACCAGTTCGGCCATGATGGCGTCGGCTTCGCCGCCGAAGGCCAGGGCGGCGACCGGCTTGAGGGCGACGACGGCGCGGTCGCGCCACTTCTTGATCCAGGCGGCCAGCTGTTCCTTGTTACCGGGGTTGTCGGCGCCGGCCGACTTCAGCACAGCATCCAGCCACTTTGTCGTTTCGCCGAACCATTCGCGCTGGAAGCGGGTAAGCATCGAGAACACCGGGCTGTAGGCGGCGTTCAGCTTCTCGTTGTAGCGCTCGTAGATCAGCGGATAGAGCAGGCCTTCGAGGGCGAAATCCTGGGCGACCAGCACTTCGAACCAGTCCTTCTCGACCATCAGGTCTTCCACATAGCGGCGCAGTTCCTGCCATTCGGCGCCTTCCAGCCAGGCGCTCTTGGCGGCGGCCAATGCGTCGAGGTCGTCGAAGGCGACGCCGAGGCGGGTCACGTACTGGGCAACGCCCAGTTGATCCATGCTGGCGTAGCAGGCGGCCTGCGAAATGGCGATGCCGTAGCCATACGAAGAAACGTAGGCCTTGTTCAGGTTGGAACCCCAGGCGACATGGCGCAGCGGCAGGAAGACCTTGAGCGCCTGCTCCTTGCCGGCTGCCGGGTAGGCGGCGGCCAGGCCCAGCTCATCGACCAGGTCGAAATCGCCTTCGGCCACTTCCTGCATCCGGCCACGGGCCAGGGTCCAGGCGCCGTAGTAGTACTGGCGCGGATCCTTCAGCGCGTACCAGTCCTTCATGGTGATCGCGGTGCGGGTGGTGTCGAAGATGTCGTACTGCGGCTCCCAGGTCGGGCGATAGTGATAGTTCTCGACCGGCTGCAGGTCCATCGTCGCTTCGATGTAGCGCGAGGCCGGCTTGTCGGCCCCCATGCGGCGGGCCAGGTGGCCGAAGGTCTGGCGCAGCGGCGTGATGCTCACCGTCCTCAAATCGATTGCCATGCTTGTCTCCTTAAAATCCCCAATCGGTGCGCTTGGCCGCACCGGAAAGCCAAATGATTAGCGAAAGCGCTGGTGCGTCGCCTGGTGCAGGTTCCAGTTGAAATCGGCGTCGGAAGCATCGGCGTCGGCCGGCTCGGGCTTGGCATCGGTCAACAGTTCGACCTGGTTGGCCTGGCAGAATTCGTCGAACGCCGCCTTGGGCATGACCAGTTCAGCCGCCACGTCCGGGTCGCCAACGGCGAACTCGAATTCGATCAGCCCGTTGGGCAGGGTGCGCATGACGCGCACGAACTTGCGGGTGATGTCGAACTTGCCTTCCGCCACGTCTCGCTCCTCGTTCCTCGACCGCCTTGCGGCAGTTCTCTGATGAGGGACATTAAATCTTTTACTAAGATATTAATGAATGGACATTTGGGGAAATGACTTGTACTTTTCGTAAGCAGGCCTGCTCAGCCCTGCCCCTCGCGGCGGAACTGGCTGGGCGGCACCCCGGTGCGCTTGGTGAAGAAGCGGGAGAAATAGGCCGGATCGGCAAAGCCGAGCTGGTAGCAGATCTCGGTGATCGGCACCGCCGAATACCGCAGCAGGCGGCGCGCCTCCTGCAGCAGGCGTTCATGCACCACTTCCTTGGACGGCCGCTCGGCCATGCGCCGGCAGATGTCGTTGAGGCGGGCCTCGGTCACCGACAGCCGGCTGGCGTATTCGCTGAGCGTCAGGTGATCCCGGAAATGGGCTTCGACCAAGTCGCAGAAGTTGAGGAAGATGCGCAGGTCCTCGCTGCGCTCCGGGCGCTGCGCCGACACCGGTTCGTGCGCCACCAGCAGGCGGCTCAGGTGGATGAAGCTGCTTTGCCCCAGGGCCTGCAACAGCGCCAGGTGGCCCCGGGCATCGCGGGCGAACTCCTGCTGCAACAGCGCGACCGAGGCCAGCATGCCGTCGAAGTCGGCCGCGAACTCGGGCGGCAGGCCGGACATTTCGACGAAGGCCGGCTGGCGCAGCAGGGCTTCCGGCCACTGCCCGGGCATCGCCTTGTACCAGGCGCGAACGACCTCCTGGCGGACGGTCAGCACATGGCCGTCGGTATCCTCCTCGGAATAGAAGGAATGCGGAATGGTCGGCGGCGTGAAGATGACCAGCGGCGCCTGGCCGAAATAGACCTCGCCATCCAGGTTGAGGCGGATGCTGCCGCGCACCAGCAGATGCACCTGGAAGAAGCAGTAGTGCCGGTGCGGCGGCGTGTTGCGGCCGAAGAAATCGGCCAGCCGGCCGAAAGTCTCGTAATGGATCTCGCACTCCGGGTCGCGCTGGTCGTAAACCCGCCCGATATGGATGTCCGGAATCGCCTGAACCGCCGTCGCCGTCATGAGTGCCCTCAGCGCTCCACCAAGAAGGATGTCAGCTTACCTCATGGCAAGCCGGAAGACCGTACGGACGGCGCGCTGCGCGGGCCGCGCCCCGGACTCTCTAACATATTAGACATGTTGCTGCTATGATCGGGGCTCTTCATGTGCTCCCGCACCACTCCGGAATTGCCGTCATGTCCCGCAAACTCGCCTATCGCAACCTTCCCCAGCTCTTCCTGCGCGCCCGGGAAGAATTGCTCTGCCACTTCCGCCCGATCATCACCCATTTCGGCCTGACCGAGCAGCAATGGCGCATCCTGCGCGCCATCGGCGAATACGATCAACTGGAGCCGCGCGAGATCTGCGAGATCTGCCAGATTCTCAGCCCCAGCCTGACCGGCGTGCTGTCGCGCATGGAAGACATGGGGCTGGTCACCCGCACGCGCATGGAGGAAGACCAGCGCCGCGTCATCGTCCGCATGACGCCCAGGGCGGAAAAGCTGGTGGCCGAACTGGGGCCGCTGATCGTCGAGCAATACAAGGTGATCGAACAGGCTTTCGGCGCGGAGCTGATCCAGGAACTCTACGAAGTCATGGACAAGGTGATCGCCGCCGAGCGCGGCCCGATTCCGCAAATCAAGCTGCCGCCGCGCAAGAACTGGATCGCCGACGAGTCCTGAGCCGGGCTCGCCGGCTGCGGCGTCAATGCAGCGAAAACCGTCGCCGGAATTGAAAAACCCCAGTAACTCATTGAGTTACTGGGGTTCCAATTGGTCGGAGTGACAGGATTCGAACATGCGACCCCTGCGTCCCGAACGCAGTGCTCTACCAGGCTGAGCTACACTCCGAGGTTCTTTTGCAACTGGCTAATGATTCCGCTCAACTGCAAAGAGCGGCAATTGTAGCAGAGCTTTTTGAAAGTGGGAATCCCCCAGGCACTGAATTGCTGATCTGGCCAATTCGGCTTCCTGCAGCGCGCGTGCTCGCGCGTGGTCGAGCGCACCGCTTTGGCGGATGGCGTCGAGCACCAGCGGGAAGTCGTCGCGACCGCCTTCCTCGATGGCCTTGCGCACGCAGGCGGCCTGCGCCGGGGTGCCGTGCTGCATGACGTAGATCAGCGGCAAGGTCGGCTTGCCTTCGGCCAGGTCGTCGCCGAGATGCTTGCCGGTATCGGCTTCCTGCCCGGAGTAATCGAGCACGTCGTCGATCAGCTGGAAGGCGGTGCCCAGATGCATCCCGTACGCCGCCAGCGCCTGCTCGACCTCCGGGGAGGCCTGGCCGAGAATGGCGCCGAGCTGGGCTGCCGCCTCGAACAGCTTGGCCGTCTTGTAGTGGATGACCTGCATGTAGCGCGCTTCGTCGACGTCGGCGTCGTGGCAGTTCATCAACTGCAGCACTTCGCCCTCGGCGATGATGTTGGTGGCGTTCGACAGCACCTGCATCACCCGCATGTTGTCCACCGCCACCATCATCTGGAAGGCGCGGGAATACAGGAAGTCGCCGACCAGCACGCTGGCCGCGTTGCCGAACATCGCATTGGCGGTATCGCGGCCGCGGCGCAGGGCCGACTCGTCGACCACGTCGTCGTGCAGCAGCGTGGCGGTATGGATGAATTCGACGACCGCCGCCATTTCATGATGCCGCTCGCCCTCGTAACCCAGGGCGCCGGCGGCCAGCAACACCAGCGCCGGACGCATGCGCTTGCCGCCGCTGCCGATGATGTATTCGGCAACCTGCCGGACCAGCGCCACATCGGAATAGAGGCGATCGCGGATCACCGCGTCGACGGCCTTCATGTCGGGCCCGATCAGGGCATAAAGCTGTTCCAGAGTCACGGCAGGTAATTCCTTGAAGAAGCGCGGAATCTTAGGGTTCTGGCGGTGCCCAGTCAAGGTCGGCAAATCAAGGATGCACGCTGTTTCGACGCCACTTTGCTAAACTCCTGCGATTAGATCAAAACAGGCGGAGGGGGCATGGACAAGAGTTCGATCGTCGCACCAGTGATTCAGGATCGAGAACTGCTCGAGGAGTTCGCCGATGCGCTGACCGACCGTGCCCCGGAAATCGAACGCGATGTCGCCCGCCTGCGCAAGACGCCCAACGACCGCGACATTACCGCCAGCCTGTTCCGGGCGGTGCATAACATCAAGGGTGACGCCGCCCTGTGCAAGTTCGAGCTTGGCGTCGCCATCGCCCATCCCATCGAAACCATGATGGCGCGCTTCCGGGAAGGCGAGATTCCCTTCTCCGACCTGCTGGCCGAGCTGATCCTGCTGGCGGTGGACCGACTGGAACTGGCCACCGACTCCCTGATCCTGAACAAACCGCTGGACAACCTGCGCCTGCCGGTCCTCGTCCAGGGGCTGGAGGAGGTCGCCCAGGAAATTGCCGGGCAGATCGATGCCAGCAGCGCCGACCTGATCGAAGCCGTCACCGGCTTCCCGCCGGTGCTGCCCGACATCTCCAGCCGGGCCCCGAGGAGCTCGGCGCCCCGGGACGAGCAGAAGAACGCCAGCGCCGACCTGCAGTTCTTCCGCTCGCTGGCGCTGCAGTTCGAGGGCCGCTCGCCGCTGTTCAAGGGGCGGACGATGCGCATCCTCCGCTTGGCGCTGGAAACCAACAAGGCCGCCCAGAATATCGTCGACCCGTTGCAGCTTGAGGCGGCGGTCTACCTGCACGATGTCGGCATGATGCTGCTGCCGGAGTCGATCTGGCTCAAGATGGGCAAGATGTCGCCGGAGGACAAGATCGCCTTGCGCAACCATCCCGGCTTCGCCGCCGGACTGCTCCTGCGCATGCCGGGCTGGGAAGCGGCCGCCGACATGGTCGCCCAGCACCACGAAATGCCCGATGGCGGCGGCTACCCGAACAAGCTGTCCACCGCCGACATCTGCCCGGGCGCCAAGATTCTGGCCATCGTCGATGCCTTCGAGGCCGTCATGCTGAAGCACATCCACCGGGGCAAGAACCGCTCGGTTCTGCGCGCCATCGCCGAGATCAACGCCTGCGACAACCAGTTCGCGCCGGAGTGGATCGCCCCGTTCAACGCCGTCATCCGCAAGACCATCGAGGCCTGATGAACATTGACCGCGAACGTCGCTTCGGCGGCGTAGCCCGCCTCTACGGCCCGACCGGTGCCGAGGCGCTGCGCCAGGCCCATGTCTGCGTCGTCGGCATCGGCGGCGTCGGCTCCTGGGCGGCCGAAGCGCTGGCCCGGACCGGCGTCGGCCGGATCACGCTGATCGACCTCGACATGGTTGCCGAATCCAATACCAATCGCCAGATACACGCCCTGGGCGACATCTACGGCAAGGCCAAAGTCGATGCCATGGCCGAACGCATTCGCGCCATCAATCCGGAATGCGAGGTCCACTGCATCGAGGAATTCGTCACCCCCGACAACGTGGCAAGCATGCTGGACCGCGGCTTTACCGCCGTGATCGACGCGATCGACCAGGTGCGAGCCAAAGTGGCGATGATCGCCTTTTGCCACCGCCACAAGCTGCCCATCGTCGTCGCCGGCGCCGCCGGCGGGCAAGTCGATCCGACCCGGATCGGCGTAGCCGACCTCAGCCAGACCGTGCAGGATCCGCTGCTGGCGAAGGTCCGCTCCAGCCTGCGCCGCGACCACGGTTTCACGCGCGACACGGGGAAGAGGTTCGGGGTGCCGGCCGTCTTCTCCAGCGAGCCCCTCCGCTATCCCGACAGCACAGCCGCCTGCGATGCCGAGCGCGGTCCGGCCGGCCTCAATTGCGCCGGCTTCGGCTCGTCGGTGTGCATCACCGCCATTTTCGGGATGACGGCCGCCGCCCAGGTCATCAACCTGATCGCCAAGGCATGAACAAACCCCGCAAGCTGCGCTCGCGCAAGGCCGGACTTCCCCCGGGGACGCTGGTCCATATCGGCGAGAAGAAAACGAGCCACGCCGCGTTCTCGTTCATCGATTTCGACGAACAAGGCCTGCGCGAAGGCAGCCTGCACGACGCCGCCGCCCTGTCCCAGCAGCCCCGCCTGCACGCCACGCGCTGGGCCAACGTGTACGGCGCCAGCGCCCCGGCGGACCTGGCGGCCATCGGAACGACCTTCGGCTTGCACCCGCTGGTTCAGGAAGACATCCTCAACACCGCGCAGCGGCAAAAGCTGGACAGCTACGAGGATTACCTCTACCTGGTCCTTCATCGCTACGAGTTGAAGACAGACTCGCTCGAACTGGCCCAGGACCAGATCAGTCTGGTCATCGGCCGGGACTACGTGCTGACCTTCCAGGAACGCCCGTCGCAAACCTTCGAGCCCATCCGCCAGCGCCTGCGCAGCGGCCAGGGCATCCTGCGCAAGGGCGGCGTCGACATGCTGGCTTATTCCCTGATCGATACCGTGGTCGACAGCTACTTCGGCGTCATCGAGCAGCTGAACGACTACGCGGAAGCCCTCGAGGACAAGATCCTCGGCCATCCAGGGCCGGCCACGCTGGAAGGCATCCACCAGCTCAAGCGCTGCGTATCCCAGCTCCGGCGCAACCTGCATCCGCTCAGGGAAGTGCTCGGGACGCTACATCGCGACGCGGGAGATTTCTTTCGGGCCGACATCCAGCTCTACATCCGCGATGTCTACGATCACACCGTGCACATCCTCGAATCGCTGGAAGACCTTCGCGACCTGGCGACCGGCCTGCTGGATGTGTACCTGTCCACCGTCAGCCACCGCGTCAACCTCGAAGTCCGTACGCTGACCGTCGTCGCAACGATCTTCATGCCGGCGACGCTGATCGCCGGCATTTTCGGCATGAACTTCAAGGTCATGCCCTGGCTCGAAGCCCCCGATGGTTTCTTCTATGCCCTGGGGCTGATGGGGCTGATCGCCACCATCATGCTCCTGCTGTTCTGGCGACGGCGCTACGTTTAGGACTTGCGGCCGTCGAGCCAGACGCACAGGCCCTGGGCGTTCAGTTCGAGATCGGTCGCCCAGATATCGAGCAGCGTCGCCTCCGACAACTGGCAGCCATGCTTGCGGATTTCGGCGAGCAGATAGGCGCTCATGCCCTTCTTGATCCGCTCATGCCGCAAGGCCCCGGCATCCTTCTCCGCCTCGGCCAGCGCGACCAGGGCATCGAGATGACGCAGCAGCGCGGCGCCCTGGGCCTGAACGTCCGGCAACCGGCTGTAGTGGGTCAGGTACATCGCTTCCGGCCGCAGGGCCAGCAAGCGATTGATCGACGCCCGCATCTCTTCCGGCTCGAATTGCGTCGGCGTCGTCGTCGGGAAGATGAACTGCCGGCCATCGACATCGAGTTCGCGATAGGACAGGCCGAACATGTCGCCGGTGAACACCGCCCCGGCCTTCTTGTCGACAATGCAGATATGGTGGCGGGCATGTCCCGGCGTATCCAGGCACAGCAGTTCGCGGCCATTCAGGGAGATGACGTGACCGTCCCCTGCCTCGACAATGCGCTCGGCAGGAATCGGCAGGATGTCGCCATAGACGCGCGCCACGTATTCCGCGCCATAGACGGCCGTCACGCCGGCAACCAGCTTGGACGGTTCGGCCATGTGCCGGGCGCCGCGCGGATGAACCACCAGGCGGGCATTCGGGAAAGCGCGCATCAGGCTGCCGGCGCCGCCGGCATGATCGAGATGGATATGGGTCAGGATGACATAATCGACCGCCGACACGTCCAGGCCCAGCTTGCCGAGCGCCGCCAGGGCATTGGGCAGGGCATCGTTGCTGCCGGTATCGATGAACGCGACCCGTCCCTCTTCGACCACCATGTGGATGGCAGCCAGAATCGGGCGAACGTAACCGGCATCGAATGCGACGATCCCGTTTCCGTAGTCTCTCCAGTCAAACATCGCCATACTCCTCCGTATTGTCGGCACGCATTATACTTGCTGACCCCCAAGGACTTCCACGACCATGACCCATTTCCTGGCCGACGACGGCGCGAAAATCCACCTCAAGACCTCCGGAGAGGGATCGCCATTGATCATGCTGCATGGATGGACATCCAGTCACCAGGAATGGTTTCCCTTCCTCGGGGCGCTCAATGCCCGGCACCGGGTCTATCGCTGGGATGCTCGCGGACACGGCGGCCACGATCTCGACGGCAAGGCAGCGCCAACGGCCCAGCGCATGGCGCGTGACCTGGCCAATCTGATCGAGCACTACCAGATCGAAAATGCCACGGCCGTCGGCCACTCGATGGGCGCCTTGACACTCTGGCAATACATACGCGACTTCGGCACCCAGGCCTTGTCGCGCGTCTGCTTCATCGACCAGTCACCCAAGCTGGTAACCGACCCGCATTGGGCGCACGGCATCTACGGAGATTTCGACGAGGCCCGTTCGAGAGAAATGATGTCGTGGCTGAAAGAGGATTTCGCCGAGGCCGTACTCAAATTGACGGCCTTCGGCCTGAATGGGCGGGCCCGTGAAAAGTACCTCGCCGGCGCAAGCGGCTGGGAAAAGTCACGTGCGGCGCTGCGCGCCCAGGCAGCCGGTCCGCTGATCGACTGCTGGGCCAGCCTTACCGCGGCCGATTATCGCGACGTACTCGCGAAAATCGACATCCCGGCAATGCTCGTTTATGGCGGCGAAAGCAATTTCTACCGCCTGGACACGGCACAATTCGTCGCCAGCCAGATTCCCGACGCAATACTCCACGTCTATGAAGGCACCGATCACTCGCCGCACCAATGGCAGCGCGAACGCTTTGCAAGCGACCTGCTGACCTTCATCGACCCCGGGGCCTGAATAGGCAAATGAGGCCTTGGCAAAGCCCGAGACTGCCGGTTTTCGTTGGTGATCTGCAAATCAAAAACCCCCACCGGATATCCGGAGGGGGTTTTTAGAGAGGGAGTCTGGCGTTGACCTACTTTCGCGAGCGGAAGCTCACTATCATTGGCGCGA
>NZ_CAMFKO010000028.1 GCF_945957265.1 uncultured Dechloromonas sp. | reverse complement strand
GCGGCCTCGTCGACGTGGGCGTTGGCGGCGAGGAAGGTGTCTTTGGCGTTCATGGAGGCTCCGTGCGTGAATACAGCCAGGTAAGACGGGCAAGGAGCGCGCTGGTTCCACCGCAGCGTTCGTTTCCCTACGACGGCATGACCCGGTCAGGTTCGAAGGGTATTTCTCAGCCCGCGTGTCCGCCGGCACCCCTAACGAGTGGGCTGCAAGTTACTGGAAATACAGGCAAAATGCAAGGAACGACAAATTCCGCTCAAGATTTTCAGAAATCAGCCGAAATATCTCCGACAAGACGCGGAATCTAAAGAAAAACCAAGGGAATCAAGATGCGCTACCTGATCATTGCCAGCCTGCTGGCCCCCCTGCCCTGGAGCGTGTCGGCTGCGCCGACATGGCAGGTCATTTCGTCCGAACCCGGCAAGCGCATCGAACTCGACCGGACCAGCCTGAAACGCGATGGCAACGCGGTTCAAGCCCAGGGCCGCGTCGTCCTCGAGAAGGAACTGATCGACGCCAAGTCCGGCGCCGGCTATCGCGTCATCGAAGCGATCACCCGCTACGACTGCGGTACGCGCAACGCCAACACCATCAAGCGCATTTTCAAGAAGAACGAATCCGACATCATCCGCGAGGAAGACATCAAGGGCGTCGAGCTGCCCGTCCGCTCCGGCACGCTGGACGACAAGGTGCTGCGCGAAGTGTGCCGCCCGCCGAAGGACGCCCCCGCCGACGTCGCCAAGAAGGCAAATGAAGCCGGCGCCGAACTGAAGGCCGCCAACGAGGCGGTGCTCAAGAAGGAAATGGCCAAGGCCGAAAAGCCCACCCCCATCAAGACCGCCGATACGCCGGCCAAGGAAGCCGAGCATTCGGCCATTCCGTCGATTCGCCCCAACCTGAAAGCGGCGCTCGAAGCCTCGCGCGAGCCCCAGAAGGAGGCCGCCAGGGAAACCCCGCCTCCGCCGCCGGCCGCCAAGCCGCCCGCCCCGGCTCCCGTCGCCGCGGCACCCAAGGCGCAGACCATCGTCGTCCACACCCCGCCGGCGCCTGCCGCCAAACCGAGAAAGGCCGCCAGATCCGAGGGCTACATGCTGGAACTCGCGCGCAGCGAGCCGGCCGTGCAGCATGCCCACATCCACTGGGACTACGAAGGCCCGGGCGGCCCTGAAAACTGGGGCAGGCTGGACCCGCAAAACAAGCTGTGCGCCACCGGCGAACGCCAGTCGCCCATCGACATCAAGGATGGCATCAAGGTCGACGTCGAGCCGATCAAGTTCAAGTACCAGCCCTCCACCTTCCGCATCGTCGACAACGGGCACACGGTGCAGGTCCAGGTCGGCGAAGGCTCGATCTCGCTGACCGGCAAGACCTACGAACTGGTCCAGTTCCACTTCCACCGGCCCTCCGAGGAAAAAGTGAACGGCCAGCGCTTCGACATGGTCGTCCACCTGGTGCACAAGGCCGACGACGGGCAACTGGCCGTCGTCGCCATCCTGCTCGAGCGTGGCACCGAGAATCCCTTCATCCAGACGCTGTGGAACAACATGCCGCTGGAGAAGAACTCCCCGGTCGCGCCGCCGAGCACGCTGGTCGACCTCAATACCCTGCTGCCGACATCGCGCAACTACTACACCTACATGGGTTCGCTGACCACGCCGCCCTGTTCAGAAGGCGTGCTGTGGCTGGTCATGAAGCAGCCGATGCAGGTATCGCCGGAGCAGATCAACATCTTCAGCCGCCTGTACAGGAACAATGCCCGGCCGATCCAGTCGGCCGCCGGCCGCCTGATCAAGGAAGGTCGTTGACCTGAGCGGAAACGGAGTGGTAACTTAATGACCAAAGAGTCATTAAGTTACCCATGTCCGCCAGCCCCGCTCCCCGCAAACGCCGCAAGGAAGCCCGTCCTTCCGAGCTGCTCGCCGCCGCCCTCGACCTCTTCGTCGAGAAAGGCTATGCCGCCACGCGGCTGGAAGATGTCGCCTCCCGCGCCGGCGTCTCGAAGGGCACCCTCTACCTGTATTACGAAAACAAGGAAGCCCTGTTCAAGGCCGTGATCCAGGAAGGCATCGTTCCGGTCATCGCCGAAAACGAGGCCATCGCCGCCCAGCACACGGGCAGCAGCTTCGACCTGATGAAAAAGCTGCTCGCCAACTGGTGGACCAAGATCGGCCTGACGGCGTTCGCCGGCATACCCAAGCTGATGGTCGCCGAGGCCCGGAACTTCCCCGAGCTCGGCCGCTACTACGTCGAGAATGTCATCAACCGCGGACGCGCCCTGGTCGGCAGCGCACTGAAGCGCGGCATGGAAAGCGGCGAATTCCGGCGCATGGATGTCGAAACGACCATCGATGTCGTGATTGCGCCTATCCTGATGCTGCTGATCTGGCGCTATTCGATGAGTTGTTGCGTGGGAAGCGAAGGCAATCCGCAGCTCTACCTGCAGATTCACGAGGACCTCCTGCAGCACGGTTTGTGCCGGATGGAAAAGGAGAGTCAGGTATAATTTTGATTTGTCGGAATCAATATATTAGCCTGTGCTAATATTATGCCTGCGGAGACCCCAATGAACATCGAGCAAGCGCGCTTCAACATGATCGAACAGCAGATCCGTCCCTGGGATGTTCTGGATCCGCAAGTTCTCGACCTTCTTTTCGTCGTCAAGCGCGAGGACTTCGCGCCGGCCGCCTACCGCAACCTGGCATTCGCCGACATGGAAATCCCGATCGGCGGCGGCCAGACCATGCTGGCCCCGAAGATCGAAGCCAAGATGCTGCAGGAACTCGGCATCAAGAAGACCGACAAGGTTCTCGAAATCGGCACCGGCAGCGGCTACATGGCCGCCCTGCTCGCCGCCCGCGCCGAACACGTGGTGACGGTTGAAGTCCGCCCGGAAATTGCCGCCTCCGCCAAGGAAAACCTGGCGCGCGCCGGTGTCGGCAACGTGTCGGTCGAAGTGGGCAACGGCGTCGACGGCTGGTCGCAGCGCGGCCCCTACGATGCCATCGTCGTCTCCGGCTCCGTTCCCAGCATCTCCCCCTCCCTGCTCAAGCAACTGCGCGTCGGCGGCCGTCTCGCCGTCATCACCGGCGAAGCGCCGGTGATGGAAGCCCAGCTGATCACCTGCACGGCCGAGGGCACCTACAACACCGTCAACCTCTTCGAGACCGTCGTTCCGGCGCTCGATGGCGCTGACGCCAAAGATCAGTTCTCCTTCTGATGCAACAGCTTCGCGTACAACAACTCGCCGAATGGCTGGCCGACGACAAGCGGCCCGACCCTGTCCTGCTTGATGTGCGCGAACCGTGGGAAACGGAGCTCTGCCAGCTGCCGGGCTCCGTGCACATCCCGATGCATCTTGTCCCGATACGTTGCGAGGAAATCGACCCCAGCCGCGAGATCGTGGTGATTTGCCACCACGGCAGCCGCAGCCTGCAGGTCGCCATGTTCCTCGAACGCAAGGGCTTCGGCTCGGTGCTCAACCTGATGGGGGGTGTCGATGCATGGGCGGGGGAAATCGATCCGAATATGCGTCGCTACTGAGGATGTCATGAAAAAACCGGCCTGGCTTCTCCTCGCCCCCCTGATCGCCACCCCGCTCCATGCCGCCGACCTGATGCAGGTCTATCGCGACGCACAGAGCAACGACCCGACTTTCGCCGCCGCCCGCGCCACGCTCGACGCCGGCCAGGAAAAGCAGCCGCAGGCACGCGCCGGCCTGCTCCCCAGCCTTTCGCTTTCGGGCAATACGACGTGGAACGAGAACGAGTTGTCCACGCACAACGGCCCGACTTTCGCCAAGCCGAAATATAACGCCAACGGCTACCAGCTCACCCTCTCGCAGCCCTTGTTCCGCTGGCAGAACTGGATCGCCTACGACCAGTCCAAGATGCAGGTGGCACAGGCCGAGGCCAATTTCGGCCTGGCCCGGCAGGACCTGATCCTGCGCGTCGCCCAGGCTTACTTCGACGTGCTCTACGCCCAGGAAAGCCTGGCGGCCGTGAAGGCCAACAAGCAGGCCATTGCGCAGCAACTGGAACTGGCCAAGAAGAGCTTCGAGGTCGGCACGGCGACGATCACCGACACGCACGAGGCACAGGCCCGCTACGACCTGGCCAGCGCCCAGGAAATCGCCGCCGAAAGCGATCTCGAGGTCAAGCTGCGCGCCCTGCAGGCGATCGTCGGCCAGGAACCCGGCGCCCTCGCCCAGCTGCGCAAGACGGCGGAACTGACGGCACCGCAACCGGGCAACATGGCGGAATGGGTCAACGCCGCCGAAACCGGCAGCCTGAACGTCCAGGTTCAGCAGTACAACGCCAGCATCGCCGCCCGCGAAGTCGACAAGCAACGCGCCGGACATTACCCGACCCTCGACGCGGTCGCCAACGTCGGCCACTCCAAGAGCTATACGCCGGCCTTCGGCACCTACGACACCGACTACCAGAATGTCGGCATCCAGCTCACGATCCCGCTCTTCCAGGGCGGCTTCGTCTCCTCCCGCCAGCGCGAAGCCAGCGCCAACCGCGCCGCCTCCGAATCGGCGCTGGAAGCGGCCAAGCGCGGCGCGGCCCTGGGTGCCCGGCAGTCCTATCTCGGCGTCGTCAACGGCCTGGCCCAGGTCAAGGCCCTGAAGGCGGCGCTGATTTCGTCGCAGTCGGCACTGGAATCGAACAAACTGGGCTACGAGGTCGGCGTGCGCATCAACATCGACGTGCTGAACGCCGAGAACCAGGTCTACGTCACCCGCCGCGACCTGGCCAAGGCCACGCTCGACACGCTGATGGCGCAACTGCGCCTGAAGTCGACCACCGGCGCGCTGGGCGATGACGACATCGCCCAGATCAACGCGCTGCTCGACCCGTCCACCGCCCGATAAGGTCCAGCATGCGTTCCGCCGCGCCCTGATGGGCGCTGGCGAACCCGGCCGCGGCCAGGCGCATGGAGGCCAGGCGCCCGGCATCCCGCAACAGGTCGGCGACACGCTCCCCCAGTTCGCCGGCATCGCCGACACGCTGCGCCGCCCCCGCGGCGATGGCATCCTCGGTGGCCTGCAGGAAATTGAAGGTATGCGGCCCGACCAGCACGGGGCATCCGCAAGCCGCCGCCTCGATCAGGTTCTGCCCGCCCAGCGGCAGGAGGCTGCCGCCGATGAAGGCAAGGTCGGCCAGGCTGTAATAGGCGGCCATCTCCCCCATGCTGTCGCCCAGCCAGACCGCCGTATCGGTAGCCGGCAAGCCCGCGCTGCGGCGCACCGCCGGCAGGCCCTGTTGGCGCAACAGCGCAGCCACCTCGTCGAAGCGCTGCGGATGGCGCGGCACCAGCACCAGCAAGGCACCGGAAACGGCGGCGCGACGCCATGCCTCGAGGATCAGCAGCTCCTCGCCCTCGCGGGTGCTTGCCGCCAGCCACACCGGACGCGAGCCGATCGCCTGCCGCCACTGCCGGCCCAGCGCGAGCTTGTCTGCCGGCGGACGGACATCGAACTTGAGGTTGCCGCTGACCTCGGCCGTCTCGACCCCCAGCGCCAGCAGGCGCTCGGCATCCCCCCGGGTCTGCGCCGCCACCCCGGAGAGCGCCGCAAAGGCCGGCCCGACCAGGCGCCGGAAACGGCCGTAGCCGCGTGCCGAACGCACCGACAGCCGGGCATTGGCGAGCACCACCGGCACGCCGGCGCGCCGGGCGGCGTGCAGCAGGTTCGGCCAGATCTCGGTTTCCATCAGGACCCCGAAAGCCGGTGAAAAATGCCGGAAGAAACGCCCGACCGCGCCGGGATAGTCGTAGGGTAGGTAAGCCTGGATGACGCGGTCGCCGTAGACCTCGCGACCGGTGGCCCGCCCGGTCGGCGTCATGCCGGTGAGCAGGATGCGGTGATCGGGCCAGCGGGCCAGCAGGCCCTCGATGAGCGGCTGCGCGGCCCGCGTCTCGCCGACCGACACGGCATGCACCCAGATCAGCTTCGACGGCGCCGACCCCGGGTAGAAACCATAGCGCTCGCCGAGGTTGCGCAGGTATTCCGGCTGCTTGCGGCCGCGCCAGGCCAGGCGCAGCCAGATCAGCGGCGCGATCGCGTACAGCAGCAGCGAATAGGCCAGACGCGCCATCAGGCGAGCACCGTCTGCAACTCGCCGAGCACCGCATCGGGAGAAGGCGTCTGCGCCCTGCCCCCGAGATTGCGGTGGAACCCCGCCCCCAGGACGCCGGTCAGGCCGGGATCGGTGGCGGTGTATATCGCCACGGTGGGTATTTTCAGGGCGACGGCCAGATGCGTCAGCCCGGTATCGACCCCGACCGCCGCACGGGCGCCGGACAACAGCGAGGCCAGTTCGGGAATGCTCATCGGCGGCGCCGCCAGCGCGCCCGGAATGGCGGCTGCCAGACGCGCCGCCCGCTCGCGCTCGGGCGCGCTGCCGCCGGGCAGGATGGCGCTGAATCCGAGGCTGTTGAGTGCCCGGCCGAGGGCCAGCCAGTTGGCTTCCGGCCACAGTTTGTCGTCGCGGCTGGTCGCCGTCAGGAAGACGACGTAGGGGCGATGCGACAGCCAGGGAAAGCTGGCCGGCGGCGTCTCGATGCCGTAATCCGGCTCGCCCTCGGCCTGGTAGCCGAGCGCCGCAGCCGCCAGGCGGCGATTGCGGACGACCGCATGCAGGTCGCGGGAGACATGGAAATGCCGGTCGTACCAGCGGGCCGCCGCCGGCTCGCGGGCTGAATCGGCGGCATAGCCGAGGCGCGGCCCCTTGGCCCGGCTGGCGATCAGGGCGCTTTTCAACAAGCCCTGGGTGTCGACGACCGCGTCGTAGCTCGCACTCGCAAGGCGCCGGCGGAACTCGGCCATTTCCTTCCAGGTCGCGGCCTGGAACAGTTTCTTGCGCCACCGGCGAACGGCGACGGGAATGATCTGGCCGACCGCCGGATGCAGGCGCGGAATCGCCGAAAAGCCATCCTCCACGCACCAGTCGATCTGCGCCTGCGGAAAATGCCGACGGATATCGCTGATCACCGGCAGATTGTGGATGACATCGCCGAGCGAGGAAGTTTTCACGATCAAGATGCGCATCGGCGGATAAAATCACGGCTTTCGAAGCCGCAATTATAAATGCCAGCCACGCGTCAGCCGCTTTCCGTTGCGATCATCACGCTCAATGCCGTCTCCCAACTGGAGGACTGCCTGAAAAGCGCGCGCTTTGCCGACGACATCGTGGTCGTCGATTCCGGCAGCACGGACGGCACGCAGGCGCTGGCCGAACGTTACGGCGCCCGGGTCATTGCCCAGCCCTGGCTGGGCTTCGGCCCCCAGAAACAGTTCGCCGTCGAATCGGCGAAACACGACTGGGTGCTCTGCCTGGACGCCGACGAACGCGTTTCGCCCGAGCTGCAGGCCGCCATCGAGCAGGCCCTGCAGAAACCGGACGCCGGCGCCTACCGCTTCCCCCGCTGCAACCGCTTTCTCGGCCGCTACCTGAAGCACGGCGAGGGCTATCCGGACTGGTCGCTGCGCCTGTTCGACCGCCGCCGGGCGCGCTGGTCCGACGACGCGGTGCACGAGAAAGTGGTCACCGCGGCCGCCGTCGGCACCCTGCGGGGCGATCTGCTGCACGACTCGGCGGAAACGCTGGCCGCCTACCTGACCAAGCAGAACCGCTACACCTCGCTGGCCGCCGACATGGCCCTGCAAGCCGGCAAACGGGCGAGCTTCGGGCGCCTCGCCTTCAGCCCCATCGTCCGCTTCATCAAGTTCTACCTGATCCGCCAGGGCTTCCGCGACGGCCTGCCCGGGCTGATCCACATCGCCATCGGCTGCTCGAACAGCTTCTTCAAATATGCCAAGATGCTTGAACGACAGAAATCCGATGCTGCACTGCGGTAAAATCACATGATCATTTCCTCGAGGTAATTTCGTGAAAATTCTCGTCACCGGCGCCGCCGGCTTCATCGGCATGACCACTTCCCTGCGCCTGCTGGCGCGCGGCGACGAAGTCGTCGGCCTCGACAACCTGAACGACTACTACGAGGTCTCGCTGAAGGAAAACCGCCTCAAGCGCCTGACCGCCCTGCCCGGCTTCCGCTTCGTCAAGCTCGACGTCGGCGACCGCGCCGGCATGGAAAAGCTGTTCGCCGAGGAAAAGTTCGACAAGGTCATCCACCTCGCCGCCCAGGCCGGCGTCCGCTACTCGATCCAGAACCCGCATGCCTACGTCGACAGCAACCTGGTCGGCTTCATCAACGTCCTCGAAGGCTGCCGCCACAACCAGGTCCAGCACCTGGTCTACGCCTCCAGCTCCAGCGTCTATGGCGGCAACACCAAGATGCCGTTCTCCGAGCACGACAGCGTCGACCACCCGGTCAGCCTGTACGCCGCGACCAAGAAGGCTAACGAGCTGATGGCCCATACCTACAGCCATCTCTACGGCCTGCCGACCACCGGCCTGCGCTTCTTCACGGTGTATGGCCCGTGGGGCCGCCCGGACATGGCGCTCTTCCTGTTCACCAAGGCCATCCTCGAAGGCCGGCCGATCGACGTCTTCAACCACGGCAACATGAAGCGCGACTTCACCTACGTAGACGACATCGTCGAAGGCGTGATCCGCGTCCTCGACCGCAATGCCGCCGCCAACCCGGACTACGACCCGATTGCCGCCGACCCGGCAACCAGCAACGTGCCCTACCGCGTGTTCAACATAGGTAACAACAACCCGGTGCAGTTGCTCGACTTCATCGGCGCCATCGAGGAAGCCCTCGGCCAGAAGGCCGAGAAGCGCCTGCTGCCGCTGCAGGATGGCGACGTCCCGGCGACCTACGCCAACACCGACCAGCTCAACGACTGGGTCGGCTTCGTGCCGGGCACCACCGTCCAGGAAGGCGTCGGCCGCTTCATCGCCTGGTATCGCGATTACTACAAGGTTTAAGGAACAGCTATGTGCGGCATCGTCGCGGCAGCAGCCGGCAGCAACATCGTCCCCGTCCTCGTCGAGGGCCTGAAGAAACTCGAATATCGCGGCTATGACTCGGCCGGCCTGGCCGTCATCGCCGGCAACGGCATCGAGCGCGTCCGCTCGGTCGGCCGCGTCGCCGAGCTGGAAGCCGCCTCGGCCGCCACCCAGTCGGTTACCGGCATCGCCCATACCCGCTGGGCGACGCACGGCGTGCCCTGCGAACGCAATGCCCACCCGCACGTTTCCGGCACCATCGCCGTCGTGCACAACGGCATCATCGAGAACTACGAAAGCCTGCGCGGCGAGCTGAGCGCGCAAGGCTACGTGTTCACCTCCGACACCGACACCGAGAGCATCGCCCACCTGATCCAGGCCACGCTAAAGAGCGAACCCGACCTCTTCAAGGCCGTTCGCCTCGCCTGCCAGCGCCTGGTCGGCGCCTATGCCATCGCCGTCATCGATCACACCCAACCGGGCAAGATCATCGTTGCCCGCGAAGGCTCGCCGCTGCTGCTCGGCGTCTCCGACACCGGCAACTACGCCGCCTCCGACGCCTCGGCGCTGCTCCAGGTCACCCGCAACATGGTCTACCTGGAAAATGGCGACATCGCCGAGCTGAATGCCGATCAGGTCCGCATCACCCGTCTCGACGGCACGCCGGTCGAACGCCCGGTCCATGTCTCGCAGCTCTCCGCCGCCGCGGTCGAACTCGGCAACTACCGGCACTACATGCAGAAGGAAATCTTCGAGCAGCCGGAAGCCCTGGCCAACACGCTGGAAATCGTCGGCGGCAGCAAGACCATCCAACCGGGCATCTTCGGCGCCGAAGCCGGCAACCTGATGGCCGATGTCGACCACATACTGATCCTCGCCTGCGGCACCAGCAGCCACTCCGGCTACACCGCCCGCTACTGGCTGGAAGCGATTGCCGGGGTGCCGTGCACCGTCGAGATCGCCAGCGAATACCGCTACCGCAGCTCGGTCGCCAACCCGCGCCAGCTGGTGGTTGCCATCTCGCAGTCCGGCGAAACGGCCGATACGCTGGCCGCCCTGCGCCATGCCAAGTCGCTCGGCCAGACCAAGACCCTGGCCATCTGCAACGTGCCCGAATCGGCCATCGTCCGCGAATGCGCGCTGCGCTTCATCACCCGCGCCGGCCCGGAAATCGGCGTCGCCTCGACCAAGGCCTTCACCACCCAGCTGGCCGCCCTGTTCCTGCTCACGCTGGTCATGGCCAAGGTCAAGAACCGCCTGCCGCAAGAGCAGGAAAGCGCCTTCATCGACCAGTTGCGCCACCTGCCGGTCGCCGTCAACAAGGTGCTGGAACTGGAGCCGGAAATCGAAACCTGGTCGAAGCGCTTCGCCGACAAGCAGCACGCCCTCTTCCTCGGGCGCGGCCGTCACTACCCGATCGCCCTCGAAGGCGCGCTCAAGCTCAAGGAAATCTCCTACATCCATGCCGAGGCCTATCCGGCCGGCGAACTGAAGCATGGTCCGCTGGCCCTGGTCGATGCCGACATGCCGGTGATCTCGGTCGCCCCGAACGACCAGTTGCTCGACAAGCTGAAGTCCAACCTCAAGGAAGTCCAGGCCCGCGGCGGCGAACTCTATGTCTTCGCCGATGCCGATTCGGAAATTCCGGAATCGGAAGGGGTGCACATCCTGCGCCTGCCGGAACACTACGGCGAGCTGTCGCCCATCCTGCACGTCATCCCGCTGCAGCTGCTGTCCTACCACGCCGCCCTGGTCAAGGGCACCGACGTGGACAAGCCGCGCAACCTGGCCAAGTCGGTCACCGTGGAGTAAGTCGCTAGCGACAACAACTGGCGACTACAAATGTCTACCTACGCCATCGGCGACATCCAGGGTTGTTACGACTCGCTGCAGCGCCTGCTGGCGCTGTGCGACTTCGACCCGGCCCACGACCGGCTGTGGCTGGTCGGCGACCTGGTCAACCGCGGCCCCAAGTCGCTGGAGACGCTGCGCCTGATCAAGTCGCTCGGCCCGGCGGCAACGACGGTTCTCGGCAACCACGACCTGTATCTGCTGATGGTCGCCGAAGGCGGCGCCAAGTTCCGCGGCAAGGACGACACGCTGCAGGACATTTTCGACGCCCCGGACTGCGCCGAACTGCTCGACTGGCTGCGCCACCAACCCCTCTGCCACACCGAGGGCGCGTATTGCCTGGTCCATGCCGGCCTGCTGCCGCAATGGACGGCCGCCCGTGCCCGCGAACTGGCCCGGGAAGTGGAAACCGCCCTGCAGGGACCGGATTTCCGCGAGTTCGTCATGAACCTGTGGGGCAGCGAACCGGCCGGCTGGTCGGACGAGCTGACCGGCTGGCCCCGCCTGCGCGTCATCGTCAATGCCATGACCCGCATGCGTTTCTGTACCCCGGACGGGGTCATGGAATTCAAGGCCAAAGGCAAGCTGAGCAACGCGCCGGAAAACCATCTGCCGTGGTTCGACCTGCCCCATCGCCGGCACGCCGACGCGGTGCTGGTCACCGGCCACTGGTCGGCCCTCGGCCTGAAAGTTACGCCGAACCTGCTGGCGCTCGACTCGGGCTGCCTGTGGGGCGGCCATCTGACCGCGGTTCGCCTGGAAGATCGCCGGATATTTCAGGTTGACTGCTCGCCATCGGAAGCCCTGCCCCTAAAGCGATAGCCTCGCGGGCCTCGGCAGCCACCTGCTTGCGGTCCTCGCCATTCAGGCCGCGCAAGGGCGTCGTCACCAGCCGGGCAATCAGGCGCTTGCGGCCCAGGATGGCCCGCGTACATTGGCCCAGGGAAATATCGCCGTCGTAGCGGGGCGCCAGGCTGCGCCGGCCGTCCAGCTCCCAGTAGGAAATCGCCACCGGCAGGACCGGGTGCCCGGCACTCAGCGCCGGCTGCAGCAGGGCAGCGTGGAAATGCAGCAGGCTACGCCCATCCGTCGTCGTACCCTCGGGGAAGACGGCGACATGGCGCCCCTGGTCGAGCAGGCCGGCGATTTCCTGATTGACGATCCTGGCGTGGCCGCGACTGCCGCGGCGCAGAAAGACCGTATCGTTCTTCGCCGCCAGCCAGCCGATCAGCGGCCAGTGCCGGACCTCCGCCTTGGACACGAAGGCCGACGGCAAGGCGGCATTGATCACGTAGATGTCGATCCACGAGATGTGATTGGCGACGATCAGCGCACCGGGAACGGCGTGCGTCAGGTCGGCCTCGACTTCGACCCCGAGCGCATCGAGCAGCGCGCCGGCCCAGCTCGCTTTCAGGCGCAGCCGGGCGGCGCTGCCGCAGAGCGGAAAAACCAGCAGGGTGACGACGACGCCGCTGAAGACCAGCAGGATCAGGCGAAAAATCCGGAAGGCGCGAAGCGCAAAATTGGTTTCGTTCAGTCTGCTTGTCCGAGGTAGTGCTTGGCGTAACGTCCGGCCACCTTGGCCATCGGCATCAGGATGGGCAGGTCGGCCGTGTTGAAATCGGGATCCCAGGCCGGTTCGCCGCAAATCCAGGCACCGGCGCGCAGGTAGCCCTTGATCAGCGGCGGCACCTCGGCCGGACGATCCTGCTGCAGGGCCGCCAGGGGCAGCGGGCAGCGCGGGAAGACGCGATACTCCTGCGGCCCGAGGTGATCCACAGCCAGGCGATTATACAAGCTGGCCGCGGCGTGGCCACCGTCAGCCATGCTGATCGACGCGCAACCCATCAGGTAGTCGTGGCCGCGCTCGACCATGTACTGGGCCAGGCCGGACCACAGCAGGGTGATGGTGGCACCGGTCCGGTAATCCGGATGCACGCAGGAGCGGCCGATTTCGACCAGGCGCGAGCGCAGGTGCTGCAGACGGGTCAGGTCGAACTCGTTTTCGGAGTAATAACCGACCTGGCGGGCGTTGTCCGGCGCCAGGATGCGATAGGTGCCGACGATCTCGCCGCTCTGCGTGTCGCGCACGACGAGATGCTCGCAATACGGGTCGTAGATATCGTGATCGACGCCCGGCGTCCGGCTCGGCAGGTTGGCGCCCATTTCGCCGGCGAACACGCGATGGCGCAGACGCTGGGCATCGAGGATGTCGCTGGCGCTGCGCGCGAATCCGACAGCCAGGCTTCTTTTTTCGGGGCGGGCACGCCCGGCATTCTTCTGAACGTTTTCCATCTTGTTCTCCTTGTATTCCTGGAGAACAAGTCTGGATGACGCTTGTTACACGCGCGTTGCCCGAAAATGACGACGCTGTTTCAAAGCCCGGAGATCACCAGGGCAGCGCGCCGAAAGCCTTGCGATAGCGCTCGCCGATCTCCTCGCGGCTCGGCTGGTGGTTCTGGCCGCCGCGATGGGCGATCTTGATCGCCCCCATGACCGCTGCCAGGCGCCCGGTCGTCGGCCAGTCGAAGCCGTTGGCGATACCGTAGAGCAGGCCGGAGCGATAGGCGTCGCCGCAGCCGGTGGGGTCGACGATGGCATCGGCCGCGACGCAGGGAATGTCGTGGCGTTGGCCATCGGCATAGATTTCCGAGCCTTCGCCGCCGCGCGTCACGATCAAGGCCTTGACCTCGCCGGCGAGCTGCTCGAGATTGCGCCCGGTGCGGTCGCACAGCAGCCTGGCCTCATAGTCGTTGAAGCAGGCGTAATCGGCCAGGCGCATGAAGTCGAGCAGTTCGTCGCCGTTGAACATCGGCATGCCCTGGCCCGGATCGAAAATGAACGGCACGCCGGCAGCCGAGAAATCGCGGGCATGCTGCATCATGCCTTCGCGGCCGTCGGGAGCGACGATGCCGAGCCTGGCGTTGGCCTTTTCGACCTTGTTCAGGTGCGAAAAGCTCATCGCCCCCGGGTGGAAGGCGGTGATCTGGTTGTCGTCGAGGTCGGTGGTGATGAAGGCCTGGGCGGTGAAGCTGCCGGGAATCTGGCGCACGTGGTTGCGCGACAGGCCCAGCTTGTCCAAGCGGTCGAGATAGGGCACGGCATCGTCACCGACGGTCGCCATGATCATCGGCTCGCCGCCGAGCAGCATCAGGTTATAGGCGATGTTACCGGCGCAGCCGCCGAATTCGCGGCGCATTTCCGGCACCAGGAAAGCCACGTTGAGGATGTGGATCTGCTCGGGCAGGATGTGATTCTTGAAACGGTCCGGGAAGACCATGATGTTGTCGAAAGCCAGCGAACCGCAGATCAGTGTCGTCATGATGTGTCAGGGGTAGAAGATGTAAAGGCGATAGCCGGAGGCGCCCATGTCCTTGGCTTCGATCCACAGCCGGACGGCGACGTCGCCGTTGGCGGGGAAAGCATCGGACGCCGTTCCCGGCGGAAGATAGTCGGCGGCGTACATGACGCGCCGGGCGACGACCGCATCGTTGGTGTCGGTCAGGCTCAACTCGAGCGCCGGCCAGGCTTGCGGATGGGCCGCACGGTTCTTCAGCGTGGCCTGCAAGACGAACAGGCCGCGCGCATTGTCCGACTGCAGGTCGGAGGTTTCGATGGATACCAGCGCAGGGTTCCTGGGCAGCGGAATGCCGACGCCCAGCGAGGCATAGAGCGGCTGCAGCCAGGCCATGCGCAACACGATGTCGGTGCGGTAGTGGTAGGCCAACTGGCCGAGCAGGACGAGCAGCAACAGCAACGCCCCGACGACGAACGGCCAGGCGGCCCTTGCCGGCGGCTCGCTGTCGAACGCGCCCCGACCGTCGCTGGTCAGCGTTCCCGCCGACCAGCGGTTGTAGGAACTGGTGTCGACCAGTTCGCGCGCCGCAACCAGGCCAGCCTCGCGGGCCGCCAGCGTCGACTGTTCCGGCGTTTCGGCGCGATCATCCACCAGGCCGGCGCGATCTGCGGGTGTGGCGACCAGGGTTTCGGCGGCATCGAAAGGAACCGCCTCGGGAATGTCCGCCTCAAGCGGAACGTCAAGCATGGCCGGCGCCGGGCTTTCCTCGGGCGCCAGCGGGATGGCGGGCGCCTCCGGCGGGGGAGCCGGCTCGTCTGGCGTGGCCAAAAGCTCCATGGATTCGTTCCACGCCCAGTCGGGACCGGCGACGACCGTTGCCGCCGGGTCGAAGGGCGCCGGCTCGCGCTCGGGGCTTTGCTCCGGCTGCGGCGCGGGGGTGGATTCGATCGTCGTTTCGGCAACGAGCGCAATCGGCGCCAGTACCGATGCGGCAGACTCTTCCTCAGGCACAGGCTGCGGCGAGGCCTCGAGCGACGAGGCGATCGGGGTTTCGTCGTCGGTATCGGACTGCCATTGATCGAAGGCATTGAATACCGCCTGGCAATTCCCGCAACGCACCTTGCCGGCCTTGCGTCGCAACTGCTCGGAGGTGACACGGAATACCGTGCCACACTCCGGACAGCGGGTGCGCATCAGGGTCTGGTTCCCGCCAGACATACCCAATCCTCGCGCACATCGGCCACCTGCAGCGGAATCCACTGCGCGTAGATGGCCACGATCTCGTCCGCCTGCTCGCGCAGAATGCCCGACAGCGCGAGCCGCCCGCCCGCGCGGACATGCGCGCAGATCGCCGGCGCCAGCACGCGCAGCGGATTGGACAGGATGTTGGCCACCACCACGTCGTACTCGCCGGCCACCGGTGCGGCCGAATCGGCGAACAGGGCGGTGACGCCGTTGCGTTCCGCATTGGCCCTGGCCGCATCGACGGCTTGCGGGTCGATATCGACGCCGGCGACATGCGCCGCACCGAGGCGCGCCGCCGCGATGGCCAGGATGCCGGAGCCGCAGCCGTAGTCGAGCACGGCATCGCCGGCCGAGACATTGCGCTCGAGCCATTCGAGGCAAAGCCGCGTCGTCGGGTGCGAACCGGTCCCGAAGGCCATGCCGGGATCGAGTATCAGGTTGATCGCCGCCGGATCGGGCGACTCATGCCAGGACGGCACGATCCACAGGCGCTCCGAGACCCGGATCGGGTCGAACTGCGACTGGGTCAGCTGCACCCAGTTCTGCTCGGCCACCGCCTCGACGGAAAACGCCGGTGTCGCGGCCAGGCCGATAGCCCTGGCCGCCTCGCCGAGCACCGCGGCCGGATCGGCATCCGGCTCGAGCAGCACCACGACCTTGGAATGGTTCCAGCCCGGTGTATTGACCGAGCCGGGCTCGCCGAACTGCGGCTGCTCGTCCGGCGTGCCGGCATCGGCGTCCTCGATGCTGGCCGACAGCGCACCCGCCTCGAGCAGGGCGTCGCATATCGGTTCGGCATGCGACACGTCGGTCAGGAAACTGACATTTTGCCAGGACATCGCTTACGCCTTGACCTCGCTCTTGTCGGCCAGCTTGTGCTCCAGGTAGTGGATGCTGGTGCCGCCTTCGACGAAACGGGCATCGAGCATCAGTTCCTGGTGCAGCGGGATGTTGGTCTTGATGCCCTGGATGCTCATCTCCGACAGCGCGATACGCATGCGGCGGATGGCCTGCTCGCGGGTGTCGCCGTAGGAAATCACCTTGGCGACCATCGAATCGTAGTGCGGCGGCACGCGGTAGCCCTGATAGATGTGCGAATCGACGCGGATGCCCGGGCCGCCCGGCGGATGGTAGAAGTCGATATTGCCGGGAGATGGCACGAACGTGAAGGGATCTTCGGCGTTGATGCGGCATTCGATGGCATGGCCGCGGAACACGATGTCCTTCTGCTTGTAGCGCAGCTTTTCGCCGGCGGCGACGCGAATCTGCTCCTGGACGATATCGACGCCGGTGATCATCTCGGTCACCGGGTGCTCGACCTGGACGCGGGTGTTCATTTCGATGAAGTAGAACTCGCCGTTCTCGTACAGGAACTCGAAAGTACCCGCACCGCGGTAGCCGATCTTGCGGCAGGCCTCGGCACAACGTTCGCCGATGCGGGTGATCAGGCGGGCCGGGATGTGCGGCGCCGGCGCTTCCTCGATCACCTTCTGGTGGCGGCGCTGCATCGAGCAGTCGCGCTCGCCGAGGTAGATGGCGTTCTTGTGCTCGTCGGCCAGCACCTGGATTTCCACGTGACGCGGGTTTTCCAGGTACTTCTCCATGTAAACCGCCGGGTTGCCGAAGAAGCTGTTGGCTTCCTGGCGAGTCAGCTGGACGGCATTGACCAGGGCCGCTTCGGTATGCACGACGCGCATGCCGCGACCGCCGCCGCCACCGGCGGCCTTGATGATCACCGGGTAGCCGACGGCACGTGCGATCTTGACGATCTCCTTGGGGTCTTCCGGCAGGGCGCCGTCGGAACCCGGCACGCAGGGCACGCCGGCTGCCTTCATGGCATCCTTGGCCGACACCTTGTCGCCCATCAGGCGGATGGTTTCGGCGCGCGGACCGATGAAGACGAAACCGGAAGTCTCGACGCGCTCGGCAAAGTCAGCGTTTTCGGACAGGAAGCCGTAGCCCGGGTGGATGGCCTGGGCATCGGTCACCTCGGCCGCCGAGATGATCGCCGGCACGTTCAGGTAGCTCAGCGAGGAAGCGGCCGGGCCGATACAGACCGACTCGTCGGCCAGCTTGACGTACTTGGCATCGCGGTCGGCCTCGGAGTGCACGACCACCGTCTTGATGCCCAGTTCGCGGCAGGCGCGCTGGATGCGGAGGGCAATCTCCCCCCGGTTGGCAATAAGGACTTTTTCAAACATGGTGGCTGTCTCAGCCGATCACGAACAGCGGTTCGCCGAATTCGACCGGTTCGCCGTTGTCGACCAGGATGGCCTTGACGACGCCGGAAGCGTCGGCTTCGATTTCGTTGAGCAGCTTCATCGCTTCGATGATGCACAGGGTCTCGCCCTGCTTCACGGTCTGGCCGATCTGCACGAAGGCATCGGCGCCCGGCGACGGGGAACGGTAGAAAGTGCCGACCATCGGCGACTTGAGGACATGCCCTTCCGGCAACTCGTCCTCATCATCCAGGTTGACGGCCGAGGCCGCCGGGGCAGAACCGGCGACCGGCATGGCGGCCGGCATCATGTATTGCTGCATCGGGGCGGCAGCGACGGCACCGTAATGCTTGGCGATACGCACTTTCTCTTCGCCTTCGGTGACTTCCAGTTCCGAGATGCCGGATTCCTGAACGAGGTCGATGAGTTTTTTGAGTTTGCGCAGATCCATGAAGTACTCCTTTTGTTGCGTTCGCAGAACGCAAAATGCAGCCGGCCGAAGCCTGGCTATTCGATATGAAGCTTGTTGAGCAGGTATTCGAGGGCGAGCAGGTAGCCCTCGTGACCGAGGCCGCAGATGACGCCGATGGCCAGGTCGGAAAAATACGAGTGATGCCGGAAAGGCTCGCGGGCATGCACGTTGGACAAATGCACTTCCACAAAGGGAATGGCAACCGCGGAAAGTGCATCGCGCAGCGCCACGCTGGTATGCGTGTAGGCCGCCGGATTGATGATGATCGCCCGCACGCCCTGTTCACGGGCGGCATGAATGCGTTCGATCAACGCACCTTCATGGTTGCTCTGAAAAGTTTCCAGGTCGACACCGGCCCCTTCGGCCATGCGGGCCAGGGACACATTGATGTCGGCAAGGGTAACCCGGCCGTAATGATCCGGCTCGCGGGTGCCCAACAGATTGAGATTGGGCCCGTGCAAGACCAGGATACGGGGCTTTTCGGCTGACTTGGAATTGGATTTTCGCTTCGTCATGGCAGCAAGTTTGCCGCAAATCGCAGCATTTTGTCCAGCTTATTCCGAAATCAGGACCCTGAGCGCATCGGCGCGGATGCGGTCGCGCGGCCGTCCATCGCGGTACTTCAAGCTCACCCGCTCGAGATGCGGCGGCATAATAACAAGATTGGCGTCGACTGTGTCCGTTTCCATGACCAGAACCGCTTCGACGCGCTCATTGCGCGGCTCGACATGATCGACGTCGATACCCCGATTGAGCAGGAAGATCTCGACTTCCTTCGCGCTGTCGGCAAACAGCAGGATATCGATGCGCGAATGCTCGCCAGCCGTCCCTTCGAGAACGGAGCCCGCCAGGTAGGGATTGAACGGGGCCAGCAGCTCGAGCAATTCGAGCGCCGAATGTCGCATGGCCAGCAGCATCTCGGCGTGCCCGTCCCCCTGGTAGAGACTGCGATAGGCGCGCAACTCGGCCTCGACCTCGGCATTGTCGGGAAAGCGCGTGTGCTCGGGCAGCCCCAGCTGGCGGGCCGCCTTTTTCTTGGCGAGATGAAAGTCGGTAATGCCATCCTCGGCCATCAGGCGGGCGGCTGCGGTGGCGATGCTGGCCCGGGTGCCGTGACTCGGGCGTTGCCGTTCATGACGGGTCATGGGGACTCGATCAAGGTAAAATCGCCCCCATTCTAACGGGTCTCTGTGACATGCACATTCATATTCTGGGTATCTGCGGCACCTTCATGGGCGGCATCGCGCAACTGGCGGTCGACTCGGGGCACAAGGTCACCGGCTGCGACGCCAACGTCTATCCGCCGATGAGCGACCAGCTGCGGGATGCCGGCATCGAGCTGATCGAGGGTTTCGCGGCCGACCAGCTGGCCCTCAAGCCGGACATCTTCGTCATCGGCAACGCCGTGTCGCGCGGCAATCCGCTGCTCGAGGCCATTCTCGACAAGGGGCTGCCCTACGTCTCCGGCCCGCAATGGCTGGCCGAGAACGTGCTGCAGGGCCGCTGGGTGCTCGGCGTCGCCGGCACGCACGGCAAGACGACGACCAGCTCGATGCTGGCCTGGATACTGGAAGACGCCAACATGGCGCCGGGCTTCCTGATCGGCGGCGTACCGCTCAATTTCGGCGTCTCCGCCCGCCTTGGCGACACCCCCTTCTTCGTCATCGAAGCCGACGAATACGACACGGCCTTCTGCGACAAACGCTCGAAATTCGTCCATTACCGCCCGCGGACCGCCGTCCTGAACAACCTGGAATTCGATCACGCCGACATTTTCAGCGATCTTGCCGCCATCGAGACGCAATTCCACCACCTTGTCCGCACGCTGCCCCAATCCGGACTGATTGTTTCGAACGCCGCCGAGGCCAGCCTGGAGCGTGTGCTGCAACGCGGCTGCTGGACGCCCGTCGAACGCTTCAACGACCCGAACGGCTATCGGGTCAGCGGGGACGACGCGCGCGGCGAACTCGTCCTGCATGGCCCGGACGGCCTGATCGGCCGCTCGCGCTGGAATCTTTCCGGCGATCACAACCGCGCCAACGCCTGCGCCGCCCTGCTTGCCGCCCGCCACGTCGGCGTGACGCCGGCGCAGGGGCTGGAAGCGCTGTCGCGCTTCGAGAACGTCAAGCGGCGCATGGAAGTCAGGGGGGTCGTGCGCGGCATCACGGTTTACGACGATTTCGCCCACCACCCGACCGCCATCGCCACCACCGTTGCCGGCCTGCGCCGCAAGATCGGGCGCGGCCGCATTCTTGCCGTGCTCGAGCCACGGTCGAACACGATGAAGCTGGGCACGATGAAATCCCAGCTCCCGGACAGCCTGAGCGAAGCCGACGCCGCCTTCTGCTACGGCGCCAACCTCGGCTGGGATGCCCGCGAGGCCCTGGCGCCGATGGGGGAGCGGGCCATCGTCGAGGACGACCTCGACCGCCTGGTCGACCAGGTCAGCCTGGCCGCGCAACCCGGCGACCACATCCTGGTCATGAGCAACGGCGGGTTTGGCGGCATACACGGCAAGCTGCTGAACGCCCTGGCCGACTGATCGCGCCGCACCATGAAAAACGCCGCCGGGCAGCTGCCCGGCGGCGTTTTTTTTGACCAGCCGACGGATGGATCAGCGTTCGGTCGATTCCACGACAGCCAATGCGGTCATGTTGACCAGGCGGCGAACCGTTGTCGTCGAGGTCAGGACATGCACCGGCTTTTCAACGCCGAGCAGGATGGGGCCGATGGTCACGCCTTCGCCGCCGGTCATCTTGATCAGGTTGTAGGAGATGTTGGCCGCGTCGATGTTCGGCATGATCAGCAGATTGGCCTCGCCCTTGAGCGGGGAATCCGGATTGGCCTCGCGACGGATGGACTCGCTCAACGCGGAGTCGCCGTGCATCTCGCCATCGACTTCCAGCTCGCCCGCCGACATGGCGCCGATCAGCCCTGCCGCAACGCTCATCTTGCGGGCCGACTCCGACGAGGAGGAACCGAAGTTGGAGTGCGACAGGAGGGCCACCTTCGGATGGCTGCCGAAACGCTTGACCTGTTCCGCCGCCAGCAGGGTCATCTCGGCGATTTCCTGGGCATTCGGGTTTTCGTTGACGTGGGTGTCGCAGATGAACAGCGAGCGGCCGGGCAGCATCAGGTAGTTCATGGCGGCCAGGGTATTGACGCCGCTGCGCTTGCCGATGATCTGGCCGATCACGCCCAGGTGGTGGCTGTACTGCCCGGTCGTGCCGCAGATCATACCGTCGGCGTAGCCGAGCTTGAGGAGCATGGCGCCGATGACGGTCGGCTTGCGGCGCATGGCTTCCTTGGCGATGGCCGGCGTCACGCCCTGGCGGGAGAGCAGGCGGTGGTAAGCCTGCCAGCATTCGCGATAGCGTTCGTCGGATTCCGGATTGACGATGTCGAAATCGACGCCCGGCTTGATGCGCAGGTTGGCCTTTTCCAGGCGATGGGCGATCACCTCCGGCCGGCCGATCAGGATCGGACGGGCGAAACGCTCTTCGATGACCACCTGGGCGGCACGCAGCACGCGCTCTTCCTCGCCCTCGGCGTAGATGATGCGCTTGCCCTTGGCCTGGCGGGCGGCCTGGAAGATGGCGCGCATGCCGACGCCGGTGTGGTAGACGAACTCGGACAGCTTGTTGCGGTAGGCGGCCCAGTCGGTGATCGGGCGCGTCGCGACGCCGGAATCGATGGCGGCCTGCGCCACGGCCGGCGCGATCTTGACGATCAAGCGCGGGTCGAAGGGCTTGGGAATCAGGTATTCCGGACCGAAGTTCAGGTCGTGGCCGGGATAGGCCATGGCCACTTCATCGGTCACCTCGGCTTCGGCCAGCTCGGCGATGGCACGCACCGAGGCCATCTTCATTTCTTCGGTGATGCGTGTGGCGCCGACGTCGAGCGCGCCGCGGAAGATGAAGGGGAAGCACAGGACGTTGTTGACCTGGTTGACGTAGTCGGAACGGCCGGTGGCGATGATGGCGTCCGGGCAGACTTCCTTAACCAGCTCCGGCATGATTTCCGGGGTCGGGTTGGCCAGCGCGAAGACCATCGGACGCTTGGCCATCGACTTGATCATGTCCTGGTTGACGACGCCGGCGGTGGACAGGCCGAGGAAGATGTCGGCACCGACCATGGCGTCGGCCAGCGTGCGGGCCTCGGTATTCTGGGCGTAGCGGGCCTTGGTCTCGTCCATGCCGCCCGGGCGGCCGACGTAGATGACGCCCTTGGAGTCGCAGACGGTGATGTTCTGGCGCTGGACGCCCAGATCGCACCACAGGTTCAGGCAGGAGATCGCCGCCGCGCCGGCGCCGGAGCAGACCACCTTGATTTCGTCGATCTTCTTGCCGACGATCTTCAGGCCGTTGAGCATGGCGGCGGCCGAAATGATCGCGGTGCCGTGCTGGTCGTCGTGGAAGACCGGGATGTTCATCCGTTCCTTCAGCTTCTGCTCGATGTAGAAGCATTCCGGCGCCTTGATGTCCTCCAGGTTGATGCCGCCGAGCGTCGGCTCCATGGCGGCGATCATGTCGATCAGCTTGTCCGGATCGTTCTCGGCCAGTTCGATGTCGAACACGTCGATGCCGGCGAATTTCTTGAACAGGCAGCCCTTGCCTTCCATGACCGGCTTGGCGGCGAGCGGGCCGATGTTGCCGAGGCCAAGGACGGCGGTGCCGTTGGTGATGACGCCGACCAGGTTGGCGCGCGAAGTCATCTCGGCAGCGGTGGCCGGATCTTCGACGATCAGGTCACAGGCGGCGGCAACGCCCGGCGAGTAGGCCAGCGCCAGATCGCGCTGGTTGGTCAGGCCCTTGGTCGGGCGGACAGCAATTTTGCCGGGGGTGGGCCAGCGATGGTATTCGAGTGCGGCTTCGCGCAAATCCTTTTCCACGAAATCTCCTTGGCGTTCGGGTAGTGGGGAAAACCCTGTAGGTTACTCCAAACGTTGACCGCCGGGAAGCGTGTAGGCGAATAAGGAAAATTTCCGTGGGCAATACCGGGCCGTCGCCGAAATCGCTTCAGAAACGCAGCGAAAACGTCAGGCGCAGGCTGCGCGGCTCGCTCGGGTGGATATGGCGGTCGTTTACCGCCGCCGCCTCACCGGCCAGCCGCGAGTCGTACCAGTATTCGATGTCGTTCACCGGGCGATCGAACAGGTTGTACACGTCGAGCGCCACCTGGGTGCGCTTGTCGAGCTTGTAGCCGACACGCAGGTTGGTCAGGGCCGAACCGCCGGAACGAATCGAGTTGTCCTCGCTCAGCGGACGCGGCCCGAAGTAGCGCAGGCGCAGGGCGCCGAACCATGGCCCGAGGTGGTCGAGGGTCAGGCCGATGTTGGCGGTCGCCGCCACCGCACCGGGAATGTAGTCCCCCGCTGCCGGATCGTAGTCGCGGAAGCGGGCATGCGACCAGGCGAGGTCGGCATCGACCGCCAGCCAGTCGGACAGCGCGTAGAAGTTGGTCCATTCGACGCCGTAGCGGCGCGACGGGCGCGACGCCTCGGTGGTGCCGGCATCGCCGACGAAGAGCAGCTCCGAGGCCGAGTCGAGCTTCCACAGGGAGAGCGTCGATTGCCAGCCGGCCAGCGGCTCGGAACGCACGCCGAACTCGTAGCCCCTGGTCCTGACCAGCGGCTTGACGGTCTGCAGCGGCGTCACGCCGTCGGCCGGGTCGACCCTGATCGTCGTTCCCCGCGCGTCGTTGGAATGGAAGCCGTGGCCGTAGTTCAGGTACAGCTCGGTCTTTTGCCACGGCCCGAAGATCAAGGCCAGCTTGGGCGTCAGCATCTGGTCGCCGGCCTTGCCGGAATTGGCGGCCAGGCTGGAATCGACGTCGAAAGCGTAGGCATCGGCACGCAAGCCCTGCACCGAGCGGAACCACCCGGCCCACCGCGTTTCGTTCTGCGCCCACAGCGCCAGGCTGCGCTGGCTGACCTTGTCCTCGCGCACCGTCGATCGTGTCTGCCGGGCATTGGTCGCGTAGAGGCCGACCGGGTTCAGGCGATCGACCCGCCCCTGGACGCCGATGCTGTTCTCGACCTCGAAGCCGCCCCAGCGATCGTAAACCGCGTGCGATGCCGCGAAACCGCCGGCCTGGCGGCGTTCGGCCTGCTTGAACTGGTCGCCGCCGGCGCATGTGCCGCTGCTGGCGTAGTCGTTGAGGCAATACTGGAAATTCGACCACAGGTCGAGGCTGGACTGGAGCCACCAGACGTTGGCCTTGCTCTGGGCGCTGTCCCAACGCCTGGCCCATTCGCCGGACAGGCTGTAACGGCTGGTTTCGCCGCCGGTGGTCGGGTCCAGCGTGCCGAAGCGGCCGACCCGACCGCTGGCTATGGCGCGCTGGGCGACCTGGTCGGTGGATGTCCATGTGCCCCGGTAGGCCATGCCGGTCAGCGCAAAGCCATCGTTGCGGGTGCCTTGGCTGTAGCGCAGCACACCGTTGAACTTGCGGTAGTTTTCCTCGACCTCCCACGGCCCGTCGTTATGAAAAAGCTCCAGGCCGTAGAGCAGGCTGCCGCTGCCGACCCGCGGCGAGCCGGCGAGCAGGCTGCGGGCATAGCCGTTCCGGCCCAGGGTCAATTGCGCCAGCGAGGCGTCGAGGCGGCGGAAATAGTCGATATGCGCCGCGCCGGCCGACGAAAAGTCGCCTTCCTCGGCGAAATACGGCCCCTTGCGGAAATGTATCTGCTCGACCAGTTCGGGAATCAGGAAATTGAGATCGGTATAACCCTGGCCGTGGGCATGGCCAGGCATGTTGACCGGTACGCCGCCGACAAACGTGGCGAAATCGGTGCCGTGGTCGAGGTTGAAGCCGCGCAGGAAATACTGGTTGGCCTTGCCGTCGCCGGCATGCTGCGTGACGATCAGGCCGGGCACCATTTCCAGCGCCTCGCCGGGACGCAGGATGGGCACGGCGGCCAGGCGCTGGCTGGAAACCACGCCCTCGCTGCCGGAGACGGCGATGCCTTCCAGATTCTCCGCCCTGGCCCGCACTTCGACGGCGGACAGCTCGCTCGATTCGTGCGCCGCGGCAGCACTCATCGCCGCCAGAAAATATGAATTAATCAGATTTTTTCTTACATTCATCGCCGAAAAAGGCCGGCTGCCCGGCCTCCCCACCAATAAGCGGCTAGACCGGGACCGGCCGACGCGTCAGGCGCACGGCGGCGACGAAGCTGACGGCGATGATCGCCACCAGCGTGAATCCGAACATCAGCTCCTTGCCCTCGCTCCACGCATCGATGGCCGGCGACAGCATCTTGGCGGCGCCGAAGGCGGCGACCAGCAGGCTGACGCCGGAAACGACGAGGCCCATGACGCGCGAGGCGACCAGCGCCACCTGGTCGGCCCGGGCGATCAGCCGGGCGATCCACAGGCCGTTGATGCCGTCGGTGAGCAGCATGCCGAGCATGAACAGCGCGGCGAGCAGCAGGGCATGCTGCCAGCCGCCGAATTGCGTCGCGCTCAGCGCGAAGAAAGCGGCTTGCGACAGGGTGTCGAAGGACAGCGCGAACAGCGCGCCGACCAGCGCCACCAGCCCGGGGTGCGAAACGTGGCGCAGGCTGCCGAGCAGGCGCCCCTTGACGCCGACCGGCTGGACGATTTCGTGCGGTTCGGCGCGCAGCACGGCAGCCAGGTTCAGGCTGCCCAGCGCGACAAGAAAACCGATCGAGATCACGGCGCCCAGCGTGCCGAACCATGCCGGCACCGCCCACTGGCCGGCCAGCGCGGATACGCCGAAGGCGATGGCCATGACCACGGCGCCGTGGCCGAGCGAGAACAGGGTGCCGCAATAACGCGCCAGGCCCGGCCTGCTGCGGGCGTTATGGCGGGTCAGGCCGTCGATGGTCGCCAGGTGGTCGGCGTCGAAGCCGTGCTTCATGCCGAGCACGAAAGTCAGGATCAGCAATGACAACCAGTCAGTGGGCAGCGTATCCATGAGCGCCTCGTAAGAAGGATTTACTCATCTTCATACAAGGAGCGTGCCAGATCAATAAGCCATTGTTCGCATTGACTTCATGCCGCCCGGCGGCCGACGCGGGAATCCGAAGTGGTTAGCGACTATCCACCGGAAGTGCAAGGACGAATTCCGCCCCGCCGCCGGCGACATTGCTGACGCTGAGCTTGCCGCCATGGCGGTCGACGATGCCGTAGCTGATCGACAGGCCGAGTCCGGTGCCCTGCCCTACCGGCTTGGTGGTGAAGAAGGGTTCGAACAGGCGGTTCAGGTGCTCTTCCGGAATGCCCGGGCCATTGTCGATGAAATGCAGCACCGCCATCCCCTGCTCGATGCCGCCGCACACCTTCAGACATGGCTCCGGCTGCCGGGCGGTGGCGTCGCAGGCGTTCTGGACGAGGTTCATGACCACCTGCTGCAACTGGCCGGAGGAGCCGGAACACACCAGGTCGGGCGGCAGATCGATATCGACGGCGAACTTGGCCGAGGCGCTCTGCACCACCCAGCGCACCGAGCGCTCGACCACTTCGTTCAGATTGACCTGCTCGGGCGTCGCCTTGTCCACCGCCGAGAAGCGCTTCAGGGCATCGACGATGTCGCGGGTGCGCTCGGCGCCTTCGATCATGCCGTCGATCAGGTGCGGCATGTCGGCCAGGATGCGGTCGATGCGCAACTCCTGGCGCATGGCCTGCAGTGCGCCATCCTCGGCGGCGTCGCTGGCGTGCACCGTGGCCAGGTAGCTTTCCAGGCGGCTGGCGTAGCGCTTGAGCGACAGCACGTTGCCGAGCACGAAGCTGATCGGGTTGTTCAGCTCGTGCGCCACGCCGGCGACCAGACGGCCGAGCGAGACCATCTTTTCGGCATGCAGCAGCTGGCCTTGCGTGCGCTTGAGGTCGTCGTGCGCCTGGCGCAGCGCGGAATACGCCCGGCGCAGTTCGCCGACCGGGCGGCCGGTGACCACCATGCCCATCAGCTTGCCGGTCTGCGAGACGCGCGGGGTGCAGTTCATCGATACCGGGACGGTCGAACCGTCGCCGGCACGCAGGAAGAATTCGCAGTCGTGCACCCCTTCCCGGGCATAACGCGTGAACACGTCGCGCGCCTTGGCCTTCTCGCCGTCGTCGGCAAAGAGCTCGAAGAGCGGCGTATGCACCAGTTCCTCGGCGGTCTTGCCCGAAATGTGGCGCAGCGAGGGGTTCACTTCCTCGATGCTGCCGTTGCGGTCGCAGACGATCAGGATGTCCGACATCGAGGCCAGCACGCTCTCGATGAACTGGTGCGACTCCTCGAGCGCGGCGTTCTTCTCCTCGAGGGCGACTTCGTACTGCAGGAGGTCGTTGTAGACCTCGTCCATCTTCTGGATGACTTCGATCCAGGCCGTTTCGCCGCCCGGCGGCAACGGCGAGTCGGGCAGCGGATCAGCGGGCGGGACGGTAGTGGACATGGGCGGCGCCGTGTTCGTCGTGGGCGTGGTGATGCTCGGCTTCCAGGGCGATGAGGTTGAGCTTGCCGTGGCGGACGCCGCGCTCGGCCATCAGCGCATCGGCAAATTGCCGGACATCCGCCGTCGCCCCCTTGAGGATGACGCTTTCCAGGCAGTTGTCGTGATCGAGATGGCTGTGCAGGGCGGCCACCGTCAGGTCGTGGTGGTCGTGCTGCAGGCCGGTCAGGCGCTCGGCCAGTTCGCGCTCGTGGTGGTTGTAGACGTAGGAGAGGTTGGCGACGCAGTGGCCGGCGGGCGTTTCGCGCTGGCGGTCGCTCTCGATGGCGCCGCGGATCAGGTCGCGCACGGCTTCCGAACGGTTGCTGTAGCCGCGCTCGGCGATCAGTTGGTCGAACTGGCGGGCCAGCGACTCATCGAGCGAAATGGTGAAACGTTCCACGGAAATTTGCTCCTTGCTAAATACCGCCAGCTTTGCCGCTGCTAGGATGGCCTGCATCGCATTCTAACGTTTCCCGCCCCGATGACCGCAGCCCCCGATACCGAAGTGATCCGCGACGCCCTGCGCCATGTGGCCGACCCCGAGATCGGCGCCAATATCGTCGACCTCGGCCTGGTCTACCGCATCGCCGTCGAGGACGGCAAGCTGTGGGTGGACATGACCATGACCTCGCCGGCCTGCCCGATGGGCGGCATGATCGTCGACGACGCCTACGCCGAACTGGAACGCGTGCTGCCGGCGGGCCTGGAGGCTGAAATCCGGGTCGTCTGGGAACCGCCGTGGAACCCGAAGATGATGAGCGAAGAATGCCGGCAACGCCTGGGCTGGAGCGACGACGATGCGGATTAGGCGATGCCCGACCTGACGCCGCGCCACCGCCTGCCGCTGCTTTTCCTCGGCATGCTGTCCCTGCTCGGCGGCGTGCTGGCCGGGCTCGCCCGCCTCGGTTGGGATGTTCCGGCGCCGGCCGCGCACGCCGCCGGGGTGCATGGCCCGCTGATGATCGCCGCCTTCTTCGGCACCGTGATCAGCCTTGAACGCGCCGTCGCCATCGGCCAGCGCTGGGCGTATCTGGCGCCGCTGGCTGCCGGCTCGGGCGGCCTCGCCCTGCTCGCCGGGGCGCCCCTCGGCGTCGGCCAGGCATGCGGCACGCTGGCCGCGCTCGGCCTGATCGGCGCCAGCACTGTTGCCTGGCGCCGCCAGAAAGCCGTGTTCACCGTCGTCCTCGGCCTGGGCGCGGCGTGCTGGCTGGCCGGCCACCTGCTGTGGATCGGCAGCGGCGACATCGGCGCCGCGGTCCCCTGGTGGCTGCTCTTCCTCGTCCTCACCATCGCCGGCGAACGCCTCGAATTGACCCGTTTTCTGCCGACACCGCCCGTGGCCCGCCAGGTGTTCATCGCCATCGTCGGTGGCCTGCTCGTGGCGGCAGCCATCGGCAGCGACCGGCTGTTCGCCGGCGGGCTCCTCGCCCTGGCCGGCTGGCTGCTGCGCTACGACATCGCCCGCCGCAACATCGGCACGCAAGGCCTGACCCGCTTCATCGCCGGCTGCCTGCTCTCCGGCTACGCCTGGCTCGCCGTCGCCGGCCTGCTCGGACTCGCCGGGGCCTTCGCGCCGGGCCACCCGTGGCGCGACGCCGCCCTCCACGCGATCAGCCTCGGCTTCGTCTTTGCGATGGTCTTCGGCCACGCACCGATCATCTTCCCGGCCGTCACCCGGATCAGGATTCCCTACCACCCGGCGCTCTACCTGCCGCTGGCCCTGCTGCACCTGACGCTCGCCGCCAGGCTTCTCGGCGGCCTGGCCGACCACTTCATGCTCCGGCAGTACGCTGCACTGACGAACGGGCTCGTGCTGCTCATCTTCATCGCCACAATGGTGACGCTGGTACGCCGCAACACCTCGGGAGGTACGCCATGAAACGCCATGCAGCCCTGATCCAACACTCACGCGACCATCATCACGCCCTCAAGCTGGCCAGGCTGGCACGTTTCGCCGCCGATTCGGGCCTGCCGGAAGCCATCGAAGAAGCCTCCCGAACCATTACCGAACAGTTTCCGCGCGCGCTGGAGCCGCACTTCCAGGACGAAGAAGCGGGCCTGCTCCCGCGCCTGGCGGCGATCGGCCAGAACGAACTCGTCGCGCGCACACTCGACGAACACCTCCGTCTCCGCGAGCTGAACCGCGCCCTGCTTGCCAACCCGGGCGACGCGGCGGCCATCGCGGCGTTCGCCGCCCTGTTGCACGACCATGTCCGCTTCGAGGAACGGGAACTGTTCGAAATCGCCCAAAACCTGCTCTATCCGCAAGGCTGAAGCGCGCCTGACGCGGAGTGGAGGAAGGGCGCCAGCCGCCCCTCAGGGCAGGCGCTGGAACACGGTCGTCGCGCCGTCCCGCTCGCGGATGCTGAACTTGCCGGCATCGACCGACAGCACGGCGGTCGGATCATCGATGACGCGGTCGCCCTGCTTGAAGCTCCAGATCAGCTTCTTGTCCTCGTAGCGCCAGATGCCGTACTGGAGGACGGTGCCGTCGTCCTTGCGGATTTCCCATTCGCCGTTTGCCGCCAGGTGAATCGGGGTCAGCGCGCGCGACGACTGCCATTTGCCGACGAAATCGTGTTCGCTGTAGCGCGCGCATCCCGCCAGGCCCAGCAACAGGAGGCCGACAAACAGCGCCCCGCGAAAGCCGGCGAACGCCCGGCCGAACGTCGCGCCGGGAGTCACTCGCTGCCCAGACCCGACCGGGAGCGGAAACGGGCGATTTCCGCCTCGCGCTTCATCCGCTCGGCATCCTGCTGGGCCTTCTCCTGCGCTTCCTTGCGCCGCTCCTCGTCCTCGCGGACACGACGCGCCTCTTCTTCGGCGCGCAGATTGTCGGCCGTCACTTGCGCGCCCAGGCGCCGGGACTCTTCCTCGAAACGTCGCTGCGCACGTTCCTGCTCCTCCTGCTGGCGCTCCTGCGTGCGCTGTTCGCGCTCGGCAGCCTCCTTGCGACGCATGTCGGCCAGCAACAGGTCCGCCTCCTCGCGGCTGGCCGCCCGGATACCGTAGGTTTGATAGAAATCCTGCAGATAGGCCTTCTCGGCAGCCGGCGAGGCGGCGTTGGGGAGTGCGGCCTCATTGACCCGCCGATAGGTGCTGAACATCACCCCGACCTGGATCACCAGGCCGACAATCATCAGCGTCGCGATAATGCTCAGCAGCACGCGCACCGGGTTGCGCCTCGCCCCGCCGAGGGCGACCTCGCCCGGCAGCGGTGACTCCCCGCGGAAACTCAGGCTGCTCTGGCCATTCAGCCCGGCATCGTAGGCCGCCCGGCGCACCGGATCGGACAGCACCTCGAAGGCCTGCTTGAGTTTCTTCTGGCGGATCTCGACATCGTCGTCCGCACGCTCAGCCAACTCCCGCGACAGTCGCAGGTAGGCCGCGCCGATCCGTTCCAGATCAGCCTCCGGGGCAAGCCCCAGCAAATCGTAGTAAGTCGTCTTCTGTGTCATACCGGGAATGATTCCGACCGAAACGGCTAGCGAGGATAGCAAAGTCGCGGCCACGCCGAAAAGCCTTGCCGATCAATTCGTCAATGCACCGTGCACACCATGCAAGGATCAAACGAGCGCACGACGTGCTGCACTGTTGGCAAGGCGCCGTCGCCGGCGGGCAGGCCGACCAGCGCCTGCTCCAGCGGCCCGGGCCGGTCCTTGCTGTCGCGGGGGGAGAAATTCCAGGTGGTCGGGGCGATGATCTGGTAGCGCTCGATGCGGCCGCGCCTGATGCTCAGCCAATGCCCGAGGCTGCCGCGGGCGGCTTCGACGAGGCCGGTTCCGCTGGCTTCGTCGGGCATCTCGCCGTGGGCGCAGAAGGCTTCGCCGGGTTGCAGCGCGTGCACCCAGCGCTCCATTTCCGGCACGATCAACGCCAGTTCGAGCAATCGGGCGACGACGCGAGCCATCACGCTGGCGCCATCGCGCGCCACGAAGTCGAGAAGCAAAGGGTGTCCGGCGATGACTTGCCGGGCCAGGGCGCCGACTTCGTAGGCTTGCCCGGCATAGCGCGGCGCCTTGCACCAGGTGTAGGCGGTGGCCTTGTTCGCATCGACGATGGTTTCGCCTTGCGCCGGATGGCGGGGACGCCCCTCGGCCAGCCAGGCGCGGGTGGTGTCCTCGTCGACAGCCAGCGGGTCGAAAGCGGCGGCCTGGCCAGCCTGCCAGGTGCCGGCCGGGAATATCCCGTAGGCGCCATGCGACAGGAAGGCATCGCTCGCCCGCCCCAGCTTGTCCAGCCCGAGATCGCCGGCCGCCGCCAGGAAGGCAGGGAAGTCGGCAGATCGCCCGTCGGCCCAGGCGAGCAGTTGCGCCTTGCCGGTCAATTGCGCCACGTTGTCCAGCGCATCGCCGAACAGGCGTTTTTCGAGAAAGCTGCGGAATTCCCGCAATTGCGCCAGCAGGCGGATGCGCTCGCCGGCGGTGATGGCACGGGTGCTGCCGCCGGGCTGGATGGCCAGGGTATGCGGCCAGCGGCCGGCCAGGAAGCCCATCAGCTTGAGGAAGCCGGCGCGGGCCGGCAGCACGTCGGCGGCGGCCTCGCCGCGCAGCGCCGCGAAACGGCGCGCCACGGCGTCGTGCCAGGGCCTTCCGGCATAGGCCGGGCGGGCGAAGTCGGGCATGAAGAAAAGATAGAAGTGCGTCAGGTGATCGGCCAGGTTTTCGGTGGCCTGGATCAGATGCCGCGCCAGCACGCCGTTCGGGGTCGGCACGAGGCCCATGGCGTCGGCCAGCGCCGAAGCTGCCGCCGCCGACTGGGCGACCGAGCAGATGCCGCAGATGCGCGGCACGATGGCCAGCGCGTCGAGCGGCGCGCGACCGATCATGATCTGTTCGAAACCCCGGAACAACGGCGAATTGACATAGGCGGCCTGGACCCGGCCGTCGGCCAGGTCGAGGCTGACCTCGAGATCGCCTTCGACGCGGTTGAACGGCCCGACGACGATGCGCGTCACTTGCCGCCCCCTTTCTTGCGGATGGCCGGCAGGATGACCGGATGGTCGACCACCGCGTTGTTGCGCACCCGCTTCGGCGTCGCCGACTTGGACAAGGCGGCGAGCGCGACGAACCAGGCTTTCGGCATGTCGGTCGGCAGGCCGATGGGAATGCCGGCCAGCTTGGGCGTTTCCTGGAAGGCGTGGCCGGGCGATTCGAAGCCAGGTTCGGTGCAGGCGATGCAGGCGAAGCCGCCGCGCAGGCAGGAACCGCTGCCGTTCCATGGCCGGATGTTGCAGTCGGCGTGGGCCTGCGTGCCCTTGCAGCCGAGGTTTTCCATCAGGCAGCCGAGGTCGGACTGCTTTTCAGCGCTGGCCTTGAATTCGTAATACTCGTTGCGGGCGCAACCATGATGGACGAGGCCGCCGGCGTAGAGCAGCGGCCGCCCGAACTCATCGAGGTCTTCCGGCTTCAGGCCTTCCAGCGCCGCCTTTTCCAGGGTATCGACCACCCAGCCCGGATGCGTCGGGCAGCCGGCGATATTGACCACCGGCAAGCCCTCCGGCGAGCGGAACCCGGCGCCGAGCAGGCCGCCCGGCGTCTGCTCGTCGAACTGCAGGCCGCAGGCTTCCAGCGGATTGCCCGGCGTATTGGCCGAGAAGCCGCCATAGGCCGTACACGAGCCGATGGCGAAGACCCATTTCGCCCGCTGCGCCAGGCGTTCGACCCATTCGGTCAGCGGCCGGCCGCTGCCGGCCATCAGGTGAAACTTGCCGGTGCCGTTCGGGCCGCGCAGCATGGCGCCTTCGACGCACAGGGCATCGAAGGCCAGGCGCCCCTCGGCGCAATCCTCCAGAACGGCCAGCGCCTCTTCGCCGCTTTCCAGCGACAGCGCCGGATGCCAGAGAAACTCGATGCCGGCGTCGCGCAACTCGTCGAACAGCGGACGCGGGTCGGAACACAGCATGGACTGCGTGCATCCGCCACAACCGCCGCTTTGCAGCCACAACACCTTCATTCCGCCTGCTCCAGTCCGTAGCGCACCAGCTTGGCCCGCAGCCCGACACGCGACAGGCCGAGTTCGCGGGCCACCCGCGACTTGTTCCAGCGCAGGCGAATCATCGCTTCCTTGAGGACGTGCTTCTCGAGCTGATCCATGCGCTCCTTGAGGCCGCCGGTCAGGCCGGCCGCCCAGACCAGGTCGTCGCTGGGCCGGGCCTCGTCGAACTCACCGACCGGCGTGCGCAGAACCCGGGGCGACAACAGGTCGGCGCCCAGTTGCGGGGTCGTCGCCAGGGCCACCATGCGCAGGATTTCGTTCTGCAGTTCGCGGACGTTTCCGGGCCAGCGGTAGGCGGCGATGCAGGCCTGCGCCTCCCTGGTGAAGCCATCGACCGTCTTGTCCAAGGCCTTGCTGCTCGATTCGAGCAGGCGTCTGGCGAGCAGCGGCAGGTCCATCGGGCGCTCGCGCAGCGGCGGCACGTGCAGCGAAATGGTCGCCAGGCGGTAGTAGAGATCCTCGCGGAAACGGCCGGTACGCACGTCCTCCTCGAGATCGCGGTTGGTCGCGGCGATGACCCGCACGTCGACATGCACCGCGCGATTGCTGCCCAGCGGCCTGAGCTCGCCCTCCTGCAGCACGCGCAGCAGCTTCACCTGGAAGGCCGGGCTGGTTTCGCCGATTTCGTCGAGGAACAGCGTGCCGCCGTCGGCCTGCTGGAACAGGCCGACCCTGTCCTCGACGGCGCCGGTAAAGGCGCCGCGCTTGTAGCCGAAGAGTTCCGACTCGAGCAGGGTGTCGGGCACGGCGCCGCAGTTCTCGGTAATGAAGGCCTTGCTGGCCCGGCGGCTTTCGTAGTGGATGGCCCGGGCGATCATTTCCTTGCCGGTACCCGATTCGCCAGTGACCATCACCGACAGGTCGTAGGGGGCGACCCGCTCGACCAGTTCGCACACCGCGTTGATCGGGCTGCCCGGGGCGCGGATCAGCGCGGCCAGTCCGAAGCTGCTCTTGGCCTTTTCCTGCTTGGTCTCGACATGCCGCTTGAGAACTGGCTCGGCGGTACGCAGATCGACCGACAGGCGCTGGTTTTCCTGCTGCAGGCGCCACACTTCCGCCGCCCGCTGCAGGGTCAGCAGCAGTTGTTCCGGCTGCCAGGGCTTGAGCAGGTATTGCCAGATGCCCGCCTCGTTGACCCCGGTGATGATGTCCTCGGCATCGGTATAGCCGGACAGGATGATGCGCACGATGTCCGGCCAGCGGCTGCGCACCTCCTTCAGGAACTGAACGCCGGTGGTGCCCGGCATGCGCTGGTCGCAGAGCACGATGCGGATGCCGGTTATCGCCTGCTCGCGTTCGAGTATCTCCATGCCCTCGTCGGCATCGGAGGCGCACAGCACATCGAAATCCTCTTCCAGCGTCCGGCGCAGCGCCTCCTGCGAGCGCACCTCGTCGTCGACGACGAGGATGGCGGGCAATCGGCGCAGGCTGCTGCTCGAAGCGGGGTGGTTCATTCGGGAATCTTCCAGTCGATGTCGCGGTGCCGGGCCAGGTGGCGCGGCGTCCACGAATGCGGCGAACGGGAAACGAAATGATAGCGCGCGACATGGTAGGACGGGTCGAAGCCGTAGAAATTGCGGCGCATTTCCTTCAATTCCTCGGCACGATAGGCCGCCAGCGGCTTGGCGGCTTCGTCGGCCTGGCGCTGGCTGCGCTTGGCGGCCAGGCGGTCGTCGATATCCCCGGCCGCGGCCAGTTCGGCTGCCCGACGCGCGACATCGACGGCGAATCCCGGCCCGGGCAGGCAGGCATCGTAGAAGCCGAGCTGAACGGACTCCTGCGCCGTCATCGGCAGGCGATGGCGCATGATCGCCTGCGCCCCCGCCTCGCCAACCCGCGGCGGCAGCAGATAGGTCCAGAACTCCGAGCCGAACAGGTTGCCCATGTTCTTGTAATGCGGATTGAGCATCACCCCGTCGCGCGCCCATACCAGGTCGGCCGCACGCGCCAGGAAACAGCCGCCGGCCCCGGCGTTGCCGGCCAGCGCCGCCACGGTCAGTTGCGTATCGCAGCGCAGGATGGCCTCCGCCAGGTCGTCGATGGCATTGATGTTGGCCCAGGATTCGTCGGCCGGACTCTCGGCCGCTTCGATGGTGTTCAGGTGGATGCCGTTCGACCAGAAATCGCTCCCGCCGCGCAGCACGATGACTTTCGTCGGGCGCCGGCTGGCCCACAGGAAGGCCTCCTTCAGCCGCCGGCACTGCTCGGTGCTCATAGCGCCGTTATAGAACTCGAAAGCGAGGAAACCGACGCCGCCGGCTTCTTCGTAGGCGATATCCTGCCAGGTCGCGAGCGGCGCCTTCCAGAAGTCGGCGAGCGGCAATTCGGGCAGTGCCAGCGCTTCGGGGAAAGCCATCGTCGCCGGCAGCTTGATGCCCCCGGCCCGCTTGATGTGGCCGATCCACACCGCACCGTCGACCGTGGCCCGGCAGATCGCCGTTTCGCGCCGCGCGACGAGCGTGCCCGGCGCTCCCTTCAGGCTGGCTTCCGGCCACGCGTCGAACAGGTGGCAGGGCTGGCCGAACAAGGTATCCGCCACGCCGGGAAAACCGTCGGCGGCATTCAGCCGGGCCAGCACGCCGTTCGTGCTCTCCGATTGCCAGTCGATGGCGCGGTCGGCCTGCTTCATCAAGGCATGGGCCGCCCCCGGAACGCGCTGCGCCACGAAATCGCCGGCGGCGAATCGCTCGACAGCCTGCAGCACCGCCCGAACGGCCGCCTCGGTGACCTGGTTGCGGTAGAGCGAGGCCTTGCGCACGGCGCCCGCCGGAAAAACGGCCGAAGCCCACACCGGCCCGGCGTCCATCTCGGACTCGGCCTGCAGAACCGTCACCCCCCATTCGCCCAGGCCGCGCTGGATCGCCCAATCGAGCGCCGAAGGCCCGCGATCGCCCGGAATGCCCGGGTGAACCACGAAGCACGGCAGCCGCGACCAGACCGATTCCGGGATGGCGCGCTTCAGGAAGGGAGCAACGACCAGATCCGGCTTGAACAAGGCGACAGCCTCCTCGGTGACCGAATCGGAAATATCGAACTCGATGCTGACGAAGTGACCGCGGGTCGTCAGTTCGCAGTAGAGGCGCTGGGCGAGGCTGTTGAAGCTGTGCGTGACGAAGAGGATTTTCATTATTTACATTTCTTCACAAAACATGCCATCGGCATCCAGCCAGCAAACTAGCGGCTTCCAAGGCACTGATTTTTCGAGAAGCATATCGCTATAACTTTGGCGATATTTGTTCTGTAACACACGCTGGCTACGATGGCTGCCACAAAAATACAAAGGGAAGAGCCATGCAAGCACAACGAAAACCGGTCAAAACGCGTGCCCCCCGAAGCAGCCGGGCGCCGCGCCCCGAGTACATCGCAGCCGTCCGCTACCTCGATGGCCGCCATGAAAAGTTTCATGTCCGCAATGCCGACAACCTGGCCGACGCCCGCGAACTGGTCATTTCCGAAGTGGGCGATTTCCGCTCGATCATGATTGCCCTGCGCAACTGAAGCGTCAGCAAATCCGCGGCAATTGTTCGCCGCTCAGCCAGTCCACGATGCGCTTGCCACCAAAGGCCGTGGTCATCTGAACAAAATGATGGGCATCTTCATGCACGCGACCGACAATCGCCGCGTGCGCGCCGAGCGGATGACTCCGCATCGCCACCAGTAGCTTTTCCGCATCCCGTTCGGCGCAGATCGCCACCAGTTTGCCCTCGTTGGCGACATAAAGCGGGTCCAACCCAAGAAATTCGCAGGCCGCGTTGACGGCCGGCGTCACCGGCAAATCCTTCTCCAGCAACATCATGCCGACCGCGGACTGCTTGGCGATCTCGTTCAAGGTCGTTGCCAGCCCGCCGCGCGTCGGATCGCGCAGCACATGAATGTCGGCGCCACTCGCCCGCATCGCCTCGATCAGGCCATGCAGGGCCGCCGTATCGGAGACGATGGGCGATTCGAAACCGAGGCTTTCGCGTTCGGCCATGATCGCCATGCCATGATCGCCCAGCGTGCCGGAAACCAGGATGACGTCGCCCGGCCTGGCGCTACGGCCGGAAAGTTCATTGCCCGGCGCCACGACGCCGACGCCGGTCGTCGTGATGAACACCCCGTCGCCCTTGCCGCGCTCGACAACCTTGGTGTCGCCGGTGACGATCGGCACCCCCGCCTCCTTCGCCGCCGCCGCCATACTCTGCACGATGCGCGCCAGATCGACGAGCTTGAACCCCTCTTCCAGGATGAAGCCGGCCGACAGGTACAGCGGCCTGGCCCCCATCACGGCCACGTCGTTGATCGTGCCATGCACCGACAGGCACCCAATGTCGCCGCCCGGGAAAAACAGCGGCGACACGACGTGCGAGTCGGTCGCCATGACCAGGCGGCCTTCACCGGGATGCGGCAGCAGGGCGCCATCGTCGCCCTGGGCCAGGTATTCGTTGCCGAGGTGCTTGGCGAACAGTTCCTCGATCAATTGCGCCATCGCCCGGCCGCCGGAGCCGTGGGCCATGTCGACCTGGCCGTGCTTGATGTCGAGGGGACGGACGTAGTTTTTACGGGTTTGGGTCATTGGGGGCGATGTTTTTTTATGGGGAGGGTTTGGTATGGGTGTTGATGGTTGGGCGACTATGAGCGTTGTTTTCCGCCCTTGCGGGGCGTCTCACTTTCTTTTGCTTCGCCAAAAGAAAGTAAGCAAAGAAAAGGCGACCCCGGGTCGGTGCCCGCTGCGCGGGTTCCCTGCGCTACTCGAAACGCCGGGCGGCTTGCCTGAACTCGCCTGCGGCTCAGACAAGGCAAGCCGAAGGCCCCCGGCATTTCTGCGTTGCTCGGCACCTTCCAAGGGGCCCGGAAAAGCGTCCGGGACCGAACAGTGGCTCTTTGTTTTGGGCTTTTCCGTAACCAGCGATCGCATTCAGTTTTGTGCGCACAGCCTATCCCCGCGACGCCTTTCGGGTCCCCATGTGGAGCGCCGAGCAACGCAGGCGTTGGCGGAAAAAGGGCGAGGACTGTCTGAGGGCCAAAGGCCCGAGTTCCGCAGCCCCCGCCAATGCCGAGTAGCGCAGGGGAGTCGGCAACGCCGACCGCGTAACCTGGGGTCGCCTTTTCTTTGGCTACTTTCTTTTGGCGAAGCAAAAGAAAGTATGCCCGCCCCGCAAGGGCGGAAAACAGCGGCTGAAGCCCCCCCCAGCAAGCCCCCACCTCAGGCCACATCCTTATACCGCCCATAGGTATAGTGCGCCGCACAAGCCCCTTCCGACGACACCATGCACGACCCCACCGGATTCTCCGGCGTACACACCGTCCCGAAGATCTTGCAGTCCTGCGGCCGCTTGACCCCGCGCAGGATCGCCCCGCATTCGCAGGCCTTGTGATCGGGCACCGACGCATAACCGAGCGGAAAGCGCTTTTCGGCGTCAAATTCGGCGAACTGGCTGCGTATACGCAGCGCCGAATAGGGCAGGATGTTCAAACCGCGCCACTCGAAATGCTTGCGCATCTCGAACACTTCGGCGACCAGTTGCTGCGCCTTGAGGTTGCCGTCGCGGCTGACGGCGCGGGCGAATTCGTTTTCGACTTCGGCCCGGCCTTCGTTGACCTGGCGGACCAGCATCTTGATCGCCTGCATCACGTCGAGCGGTTCGAAGCCGGCGATGACCACCGGCTTGCGGTATTCCTCGGCGAAGAACTCGTAGGGCCGGCTGCCGATGATCGTCGACACGTGTGCCGGGCCGATGAAGCCGTCGAGCGGCACGGTGCCCCACTGGCGCACTTCCGGGGATTCGAGGATGCTGGAAATGGCTGACGGGGTCAGCACGTGGCAGCACAGCACCGAGAAATTCTTCAGGCCGAGCGCGGCAGCCTGCTTGATCGCCACCGCCGTCGGCGGCGTCGTCGTCTCGAAGCCGATGGCGAAGAAGACGATCTGCTTGTCCGGGTTCTTCTGGGCCAGCGCCACGGCATCGGCGCTGGAATACACCATGCGGATGTCGCCGCCGCGCGCCTTGGCCTTCATCAGCGACAAGGCATCGGAAGCCGGCACGCGCAGGCAGTCGCCGTAGGTGCACAGTGTGACGCCCTGCTCCAGCGCCAGGCGGATCGCCTGGTCGACGCGGCCGATGGGCAGTACGCAGACCGGGCAGCCGGGACCATGGATCATCTTGACGTTGTCCGGCAGCAGGTCGGAAACGCCGTAGCGCGAGATGGCGTGGGTATGGCCGCCGCAGAACTCCATGAAATGGTAGCTGCGCGCCGGGTCGGCTTCGGCCCGAATGGTGGCCGCCAGCGTCTGCGCGACTTCGCCGTCGCGGTATTCGTCGATGTACTTCATGGCTCAGTGAACCGTGAAGCCGTCGCCGTCGGGCGTCAGCTCGCCCATCTCGGCAAAGAGCCTGAGCGTCCTTGCCGCTTCGTCGGGGTCGAGCTTGTTCAGCGCATAACCCACGTGGACGATCACGTAATCGCCCACCGCCACGCCCTCGAGAAGAGCGAGCGAGATTTCCTTCTTGACCCCGGCCAGATCGACCAGGGCGTTGTCGTCGGGGCGCAGTTCAACGACCTGCGCGGGGATCGCGAGACACATCCGCGTTGCTCCTCGATATCGTTTTTATTAAGGCAGAGTCTAACCTGCCGCGTTCAATTTCGCTTGCCGGCGAGACGACGAAAAAAGCCGCGGCGGGAGACCTCGGTCTTTTCCGCCACAGCCTCTTGCTGCACGGGTTCCGGCTCGGCCGCCGGCGCCGAAAAAACCGTCCGGATCGCATCGGCCGCGACATGCCGCGCCGTCGCCATGTCCGGCACATTGTCGACCGGCGCGATCAGCGGGCAATACTGGTAAGGACCGATATCCGGGTCGTCGTCGGCGATGAATTGCATGGTGCCGCAAGGCAGCCCCAGGTAGCGTCGCTCGCCGGCCGGGATGTCGCCCCACAACTGGCCGCCGCCGGAAACCAGCACCAGGTTGAGGAACCACGGGGTGATGACCACGCCCAGCCAGTCGCCCTCCAGCCGCTGGAAACCGATGGCCTCGACGCTCAGCGCCGCATTCACGAAAGGCATGTCGACCATCCGCGTTTCCCAGACCTGCCGGTAATGCGCTTCGAGAAAGGCCCTCGGGTCGTCGTCGCGCGGCACGGCCGGGCGAATCGGCGGCGGTTTCAGGGCGGGCTGGCGGATACGTTCAGTCATGCGGGCGGTTCAAATCCTGAAAATGCTGGCTCGGGTCGAAATCGCCGGCGAGCGACGCCGCCAGCGCCGAGAGGGCATCTTCGATCAGCAGCCGCTGCTCGTCCTCGACCACTTCCCTGGCCAGTCCCAGCGAGGTCAGCACCCAGGTGTCGACCGGCTGCGGGCCGATCAGCATCGTGTTGATGCGCTCGCGCTGGCCGTCGCGTTCGACCCAGGCGAAATCCCCTGCATTGTCGCCGCTCCCCTCCCATTCGACAACGCGCTTCGGAATCGACAGGCACATCAGCCGCGCGCCTCCGCCTTGACGCCCAGCGCGGCGAGTTCGGCCAGGGTCATGGCCAGCAGGTCCGGAATGCGCGCCTCGACTTCCGGGGAGAGTTCCATGCCGAGCGACATCGACACCGGCTGCATGCCGACGATGGCGATGGATTTCGGCGCCCGGCCGGTGAATTCCAGGCTGGCCAGCACGTCCGACAAGCTGACCTGGTGCGGCGACAGCTTCGTCTTGAAGAAGACCGGCACGTCATCGCCTTGCAACAATACCGGCGTCGCCGGCGGCTGCTTGCAGCGCACGCAGTCAACCACGACCAGGCCATCGAGGTCCTCCAGCTGCTCCAGCATTTCCATGCCGCAGGTGCCGCCGTCGATAACCTCGACGTCCGGCGGCAACGCGTACTTCTCTTCCAGCGCCTCGATGACGCGCACGCCGACGCCTTCGTCGGTGAGCAGGATGTTGCCGATACCCAGAACTACGATTTTAGTCATTGGATGTTGGTAGTTAGCTGCCAGTTAAAAACAAACCCGGGGCGCCAAGGCGCCCCAAGCTTCCACTCGATCCTCGATCCCGATCACACCGCCTGCACCGTCACCACCGGATTGTTCTCCTGGTCGACCACATGCACGGCACAGGCCAGGCAGGGGTCGAAGGAATGCACGGTGCGCAGCACTTCCAGCGGCTTCTCGGGGTCGGCCACCGGGTTGTCGAGCAGGCAGGCCTCGTAGGCGCCGGGCTGGTCCTTCTCGTTGCGCGGCGCGGCGTTCCAGGTGGTCGGCACGACGCACTGGTAGTTCTTGATCTTGCCGGAATCGATGACCACCCAGTGCGACAGCACGCCGCGCGGGGCTTCGTGGAAGCCGACGCCCATCTGCTCGCCCTTCGGGAAGACCGGTTTGTTGAAGGTCTTGAGGTCGCCCTTGGCCATGTTGGCGAGCAGCAGGTCCCACTGGTTGATCAGCTCGTCGACCTGCACCGCGCAGCCGACGGCGCGCGCCGCGTGGCGGCCGATGGTCGAATGCAGCGCCTCGACGCCGACCTTGGCGCCGGCGACCTTGGACACCAGATCGAGCGCGGCGGTAGCGTACTTCTTCGTCGGCTCGTGGCCGGCGGCCAGCATGTTCATGACGCGCGGCAGCGGACCGACCTGCATCGGCTTGCCGTAGAAGGTCGGCGACTTCAGCCAGGAATACTTTCCGTCATCCTGGAAATCGGTGTAGTTCGGCGTCGTTTCGCCCAGGTACGGGTGCAGCGACTTGTCATTGCCGCCGCTGTAGTTGTACCAGGAATGCTTGATCGCCTCGGATACGCCGTCGGTGAAGTACTTGTCGTTGAAGCTGGTGATCGGCTTGTAGCTCTCCAGCTTGCCGCCCTCGATATAGCCGCCGGGCAGCGCGAACTGCGTGCCCTTGCCGTCGAGCGGGATATCCGGCACGCACAGATACTCGGTGATGCCCTTGCCGTATTTGGTCCAGTCGGCGTAGAAACCGCCGATGGCGCCGACGTCGATCAGGTAGACGTTCTTGACGAAGTCTTCGAGCTTGAGCATCCATTCCTTGATCGCCAGCAGGCGTTCAATGGTCAGCACCGACTGCGAATCGACCGACAGCGGGTTGGCCACGCCGCCGACCGCGACGTTCTGGATGTGCGGCGACTTGGAGCCGAGCACGGCGACGATCTTGCTGGCGTAACGCTGCACTTCCAGGGCCTGCAGATAGTGCGACACGGCGAGCAGATTCACTTCCGGCGTCAGCTTCATGGCCGGGTGGCCCCAGTAGCCGTTGGTGAAGATGCCGAGCTGGCCGGTGCCGACGAAGCCCTTCAGGCGCTCCTGCACCTTGACGAACTCGGCCTTCGAATTGCCGCTCCAGTTGGACAGGCTTTCGGCCAGGCTGGCCGTCTTGGCCGGATCGGCCTTCAGCGCGCTGACCACGTCGACCCAGTCGAGCGCCGACAGGTGGTAGAAGTGGACGATGTGATCATGCACGGCATGGGCCAGCATGATCATGTTGCGGATGTACTGTGCGTTGACCGGGATTTCCAGCTGCAGCGCATTCTCGACGGCGCGCACGGAGGCCATGGCATGCACCGTGGTGCACACGCCGCAGATGCGCTGGGTGATCGCCCAGGCATCGCGCGGGTCGCGGCCGATCAGGATGTTCTCGACGCCCCGCCACATCTGCCCGGAAGCCCAGGCCTTCTTGACGCGGCCGCCGTCCACTTCGACGTCGACGCGCAGGTGGCCCTCGATGCGGGTGACCGGGTCGATGGTGACACGTTTGTTCATGTTGTTCTCCTATCCCTGAATTCAGTGTGCCGCGCCTTCCCGGGGCAGAACCGGGAAGCGACGGGTAATGACGATGTAGCCGAGCACTTCGAGCGCGAACATGCCGATGGTGACCAGCATTTCGGCGATGCTCGGAAAATAGTTCCAGCCATGATCGACGCCGAGGCCGGTGTCGTAGCCGATCAGGAAGCCGTTCACGCGCAGCAGGATGCCGCCCATCATGATCGCGCAGCCGGCGAGGAAGAGCCGGGCCGGGTTGCGCCGGGCGCCGGCGCTGCCGACCAGCAGGTAAGGCAGGACGAAGCAGCCGGCTTCCAGCCAGAAGAAGAAGGCTTCCAGGCTGGGCTTCACGGCATGGACCAAGGCGCCGCGCACGACCAGGTCGCCGAAGCGAACCGCCAGGAAGACCGTCAGCAGGCCGAGCATGATCTTCGCCATCGGCTGCAGCAGATGCATCTCTATGTCGCGGCGGTAGGCCGACGAGGCGACGCAGGACTCGAAGAGCACGATGCCGTAGCCGATGGTCACCGCCGACAGCAGGTAGAGCAGCGGCACGATGGGCGTCTGCCACAGCGGATTGACCTGCGGCCCCATGACCACCAGCAGCGTGCCGAGCGAGGACTGGTGCATCATCGGCAGCAGCGTGCCGAGCGCGATAAAGAAGAACAGCACCTTCTCCAGCTTCTTCTTTTGCACCTTCAGGCCCCACTGCTCCATGAAGACCGGCGAGAACTCGATCCACATCACGGTGATATAGGCCGAGATGCAGACCGCCACCTCGAACATCACCGAATTGGGATTGGCGTAACCCGGCCACAGGATGTGCCAGAAATTCCACCAGCGACCGAGGTCGAACAGCACGCCGACGCCGGCCAGGGTGTAGCCGAACAGGCTGGCCAGCAGGGCGGGACGAACCATCGGGTGGTACTGGCCGCGATTGAAGATATAGACCAGCATGGCCACCGAGAAGCCGCCGCAGGCGAAGGCCGAGCCGATGACCACGTCGAAGACCACCCAGATGCCCCACGGGTAGCCGTCGTTGAGGTTGGTCACCGCGCCGAGGCCGAAGATGAAGCGGACGAAGAGCACGGCGATCATCGCCGCGATCAGCAGGCTGCAGATCATCACCGGCAGGTTGAACAGCTTGCCGCCGACCGGGGCGGCAGGATGATGGGCGCTCATGACTGCCCTCCCTTCTGGTTCTTGCTCGCCTCGTCGTCTTCCGGCACGACGTTGCGCTTGGCGACCCAGGTCAGGCCGGCGAGCACGGCGATCGGCATCATCAGGCCACCGTACAGCGTGTGCTGGATGGTTTCCGAGGTGGCGGCCGAGGATTTCGGCGGCAGGTCGGGCATGCCGGCCTTCTGGAAATTGACCGCCGACAGCTTGAGCACCTGGGTGCCGCCGTACTCCTTCTCGCCGTAGACGTGCTGCAGGTAGTTGCCGACCTGCGCCTGGTAGCTCTGGTCCGGCTCGTCGCGCCAGCCGTGGCGAAGCTTCCGCCCCTTGCCATCCTCGCCGCCGGCGAGCACCTTCTCCTGGGCGTGGCGCAGGCGGCCGCGCGGGATGCTCGTCCACTCACCCGGCTTCAGCGCCAGCCGGCGCCTGGCCTCGGCCAGCAGGTCTTCCGTCCGGCCGAACAAGGTCGCGCCGGTCGGGCAGACCTCGGCGCAGGCCGAATAGTGGCCGTCCTTGTGGCGGTGCCGGCACAGCTCGCACTTGCCGATCTTGCCGGTCGGCGAGTCGTACTGGTACTTGGGAATGCCGAACGGGCAGGCCGCCACGCAGTAGCGGCAGCCGATGCAGGCGTCCGGATCGTAGCCGACGACGCCGGTCACCGGGTCCTTGACCATCGCCGACACCGGGCAGGCCGACACGCAGGACGGGTCGGCGCAGTGCATGCACGAGGTCTTCATGAAGGAGAAGCCGTTCAGCTCGCTGTCCTTCGTTTCCATCGTGCCGTTGCGGTACATCTTGATCAGGTTGAAGGTATGGCCGCTGGTATCGAGCGGCGTATCCCACAGCTTGTCCACGGCGGTGAATTCGGCCGGGTTCTCGTTGGCCTGCTTGCAGGCGGCCACGCAGGCCTGGCAGCCGACGCACAGGGTGGCGTCGTAGAGCAGGCCCAGGGCCTCCGGCGGGCGCTGCAGGGTATCGCGGGCGCAGGCCGTCTCGGGCAGCACGGCGCTCGCCGCCGCCGCGCCGCCGGCCAGGCAGCCACGCAGGAAGTCGCGTCTCGTGGTCATCTCAGACCTCCGTCGATTCGGTGGCTTTGCTGCCGTCCTTCCTGGCCCGCTCCATCTCCTCGGCCTTGTGCGACAGGCCAAGGTTCCTGGTCAGCATGGCGCCGGCACCGGCTGCCGCACCGGCCACGGCGGCCAGCACGGCGGCCGACCCAAGCGAGGCGCCGACGCCCTTTTCCTCGACGATGCGCGGCAGGAAGGCCGATGGCTCGATGTTCTTGAGCTTGGCGACGGCATGGATCGGCTTCTGGAAGCCGACGCCCTGCTCGGTACAGCCGATGCACGGGTGGCCGCAGGCCACCGGCCAGGTGCCGGCGCCGGCATCGCCGAACATGATGACCGAGCAGTTGGCGTAGGTTTCCGGCCCCTTGCAGCCCAGCTTGTACAGGCAATGGCCCTTGCGGTGGCCTTCATCGCCGAATTCCATGGCGAAGCGGCCGGCGTCGAAGTGGGCGCGGCGCTCGCAGTTTTCGTGGATCAGTCGGGAATAGGCGAACTTCGGCCGGCCCTGTTGATCGACGTCCGGCAATTTGCCGAAGGTCAGGAAATGCACCACCGTCGACAGGAAGTTGTAGGGGTTGGGCGGGCAGCCGGGGATGGTCACCACCGGCTTGCCGAGTACCTGGGCCACGCCGCTCGACCCGGTGGGGCTGGAGGTCGCGCCGGGAATCGACGGAATCGTCGAGGGCATGCCGCCCCACGAGGCGCAGGAGCCGATGGCGATCACCGCCGCCGCGTCGGCCGCGCATTCGGTAAGCAGTTCGATCGCCGTCTTGCCGCCGATCTTGCAGTAGACGCCGCCATCCTTGGTCGGGATCGCCCCCTCGACGACCAGGATGTACTTGCCCTTGTTCTCGGCCATCGCCGTCTTGCGCGCCGCCTCGACCTGGTGGCCGGCGGCGGCGAACAGGGTTTCGTGATAATCGAGCGAGATGACGTCGAGAATCAGCTTGTCCAGCGTCGGATGCTCGGCGCGCAGGATCGACTCGGTGCACCCGGTGCATTCCTGGAAATGCAGCCAGATGACGCTCGGCCGCTTCTTGGCGGCAACCGCCTCGGCAACTGCGGCATCCGCCCCTTGCGGAAGACCCAGCGTGGTCGCCATGGCGGCGCAGAACTGCAGGAACTCGCGCCGGGTCATCGACAGCCGCCTGGCTGCCGCCTCGATGCGCTCGTCCTGCTCCAGCGAAATCAGATGTTGATTGGCCATTTTTCTCCCCTTGTTGTTTCTTCGCGGTCACCGCTGACCGACGATTTCTCTCTGCTGGGAGGGCCTGATTGAAATTTGGTGAATGCTTTTATTGATACTCAATGTAGCAACAGGCAGGCCAGATTTCAAAAGCCATTCAATTCAGCGAGTTGCCGAATCGGATGCTCGCCGCAGGCTGAAAAACAAGGGGAAAACGTCCACTTCCGGAAACAATGTGATCAGGCGCTTGTCAGACCTTGGAACTACGCCCTTCGGCAGAGGCAGGCCAACGGCGCCGCGAAGACCGCCTGGCTCAGCTCGCCAGCCGCACCCTGTCCCGGCCGCTTTGCTTGGCTTGGTACATCGCCTCGTCGGCGCTCTTGGCCAGCGTGATTTCGTCGGTGCCGTCATTGGGGTAGAGCGCCACCCCCAGGCTGCACGAAACGCTCAGTTCGCGCCCCTCCAGCATGAACGGCTGGGCGATCGCATGGCGCAGCTTTTCGGCCAGCAAGCGCGCCGCCTCGGCATCGGCCAGCATGGGCATGAGCACCACGAACTCGTCGCCGCCAATGCGGCCGACCGTATCGGAGGCACGCACGGTTTCCTTCATCCGCTGCGCCACCTGGCGCAGCAGGAGGTCGCCCGTGGCGTGGCCGAAATTGTCGTTTATCGGCTTGAAGCGATCCAGATCGATGAAGATCAACCCGAAATGGCCGTCATTCCGTTTTGCCCTGGCCAGCTCGTTGCCCAGGCGGTCGCTGAACAAGGCCCGATTGGGCAAGCCGGTCAGCGGGTCGTGCTGGGCCATATGGCGCAACTCCTCGGTCATCCCGGCCGCCAGGCGCAGGGCGCGCGCCCGCCCGGTGACCATGAACCACGACAGGAGGGCCAGCGACAGACTCAGGCCGAAGCCGGTTGCGGCAATGAGGCTCGCCACGTCGCGGCCGTAACGCACATCGAATTCGCGCAGGCTGCGCAAGGACAGCGTCCACGTACGGCCGGCCACCACCATGTATTCGTTGGCGTGCAGCCCCTCATGCCCATCCTGCGCGGAATACTCGCCAACGCTGTACATCAGCGCGCCGGCCGTCGGCTCCACCCCGTCGTAGATGTCGAGGGCGACACCGGGCAAGGAGGTGCCGTACAGGCTGGCCATGAAATCCTCGATGTAGAACGCCGCGTAAATCCAGCCAATCAGGTGGCTGCGCCGCTGGGCGACCGTGTCGCGCGGCTGGCCGTAGGCATAGACGGGCAGGTACATGATGAATCCCGGCTGCGCCTCGGGCTTCTTGTCGACGGCCAGGCGAACCTTGGCGGTGATCGCCGCCCGTCCGGAATCGCGCGCGCTCTCCATCGCCAGGCGCCGGGCCGGCTCCGCCCAGGTATCGAGCCCGGGCGGCAGGCGATTGCGCCCGACCTGGGGTTCGCGCTGGATGATCGGCGTATAGAGCTCGCGCTCCCCCTCCGGATGGATGGCATAGGCGCCCACCCCCAAGCCGCGCATGACCTCCTCGTGGGCCTTTTTCTGGTTGCCCGGGACGAGATCGACCACGCCGACGATCTGCACGCCAGAGAAATTGGCATCGAGCTGCAAGGTCTCGACATAGTCGCGAAACGCCGCGCGGTTCTTCAGGCCGGTCGTCGCGAACAAGCCCTGCAGTCCGCGCAGCATCTGCTCGTGGGCAGCCACCCGCTGCTCGACCCGGCTGACGGTGTCGCGCAGCGCGAAATCAAATTGCGCCTGCATTTCCTTGCGGCTGGTATCGCATTCGTGCCGCCAGAGCAGCCAGGTGACCGACAGCGTAACGACCAGAATGATCCAGGGCAGCAGGTGCGACAGCCGGGACATCCGGAAGGAACGCCGGAAGGTCACCGCACCCCCTGAAAGTTGACCATGCTGGCCGCCATCTCCGGCTTGAAGTACTTTTCGAAAATGCGCCGGATGGTGCCGTCGCTCCGCATCTCGCTCAGCAATGCCCGCCACTTTTCCTGCTCGCCGGGCGCGAGCGCCGTCTTCGACATGATCAGCCCGTGCAGGACCGGCGGATCGTTGAATTCGATGATGCTGGAAACCTCGCGAATCTTCTTTTCATCCAGCGCCGGATAATCGAAAGGCTCGATGATCATGCCCTGGATGTGGTTGAGCATCAGCGTCTGGTAGAGCGGCTCGAGGCCGCCGGCCTGGCTGACCCGGCCGGCCTGGTGCAGGCGGTCGACCAGCCGGTTGGCGGATTCGCTGTAGCGAAAACTGCGAATTACGCCCAGCTGGAGGCGGGCATTGCGCTCGAAATCGCCGTGCGTGTTCACACCGCTGTCCTTGCGGACGAGCAGATAGTATTTGTTGGAGAAATACCAGGCGAACGAGGCGAACCTCTCCCGCTCGGGGTTGGTGATGCCGGACAGGCTGAAATCCAGCGCCCCGGACTCGATCAACTGCCAGATCCGGGCGCGCGGCATCACACTGACGACGACCTTGCACCCGGAACGACGGATCAGCTCGTCGGCCACATCCTTGTCGATGCCGGTATCCGTGGCCACCGTGTAGAGCAGGCCATGCTCGTGCAAGGCCAGGCTGTAGGGGCGCGAGCAGTCGAACCCGGTCGCCCCGGCGGAGGAGACAAGACTGCATGCCAGCAACGATGCGATGAGACTGCGACGGATCATCCATCCCCCATGGAATCAGCAGCAACATTGTGTCGGGGAGATCATACCGATTCATCCCGAATTCAGCATCAGGGTAAACCACACCGGCCACGGCATAGCGTGGCCTACATCACGTTCGGCGAGGATGGAAAAGCGGCCCGGCGCACCGGGAATCGCGGCGCAGCCGGCTAGGAGAGCCCGGCCTCGCGCTGGCGGCGGGCGACCCAGGCCTGCCCCAGGGCCAGGCCGCCATCGTTGGGCGGAGCCTGCCGGGCCTCCACGAGGCCGATGCCGGCCGCCTGCAGATGGCCGCGCAAGGCCGTCATGAGGACGGCATTCATGGCGCAACCGCCCCCCACGGCAACGCTTGCCGCCGCCGACCGCTCGCCCGCCGCGACGACAAAGGCGCCCAGGCCGGCAGCCAGGGTGGCATGGAACAGCGCGGCACCGTAGGCCGCATCGTTCTTGCAGCCCATCAGGGCGGGCAACAGGGGGGAGAGATCGAGCACGCTGCCGTCGTCGCGCAGCGCATAGCCGCCGGGCAGCGGCGCAACGGGACCATGCCGGGCCGCCAGGCCTTCGAGCTCCATGGCCGCCTGGCCCTCGAACTGCATCAGGTCGCGCAGGCCGAGCAGGCCGGCCGCCGCATCGAACCAGCGGCCCAGGCTGGTCGTCGGCGGGCTGCGCAGCTTGCGGTCGAGCATGGTCAGCAGCGGCCCGGGATCGCGCCCCGGATAGTATTGGTGAATCCAGCCGCCGACCCGATAGCCCAGGCCGGCGCCATGCAGCGCCGACACCGCCATCCGCCACGGCTCCTTGGCCGCCCGGTCGCCGCCGGGCATGGCCAGGGGATGCAGATGGCCGATACGCTCGCAGGAAGCGCCGTCGAGACGCAGCAGCTCCCCGCCCCAGGCCGCGCCGTCCGGACCGAGGCCGACACCGTCGATCGCCAAGCCAAGCAGCGGCTCGTTGCACCCCTGTTCGGCGCAGATCGCTGCAATATGCGCCTGATGATGCCCCACCGCCTGCGCCGGAACCTTGAATTCTTCCGCCAGGCGCAGGGCAAGATGGGTCGATGGAAAATCCGGATGCAGGTCGTGGGCGACGATGTCCGGCCGGACATCGAGAATGCCCAGCAGGTGGCTCACCGTTTCCTCGAGGAAGCCGATGGCCGCCACATTGTCGAGACCGCCTACATGCTGCGACAGGAAGGCTTCGCGCCCCTTCATCACACAGATCGTGTTCTTCAGGTAGCCGCCCAGCGCCAGCACCGTCGGCCCGTCGTCGGCCAGGGGGATGGGCACCGGCACGTAACCGCGCGCCCGGCGGATGAAGGCCGGGCCTTGCGGCGTGGCGCGCACCACCGAATCGTCGCAGCGCGTCACGATGTCCCGGTCGTGCAGCAGGAAGGCGTCGGCGATCTTGCCATCGCTCCCGCCCAGCCGCGCCAGCGCCTCGTCGTTGCCGATGACCAGCGGTTCGCCATGCGGATTGGCGCTGGTCATCACCAGCAGCAGCGCATTTTCCTCGTCAAGCCAGGCCGTGCCGGCAGGGCGACCGGCGGCTTCGTGCCAGAGCAGCACATGCAGCGGCGTCGTCGGCAACATGGCGCCGACCCAGGCCAGGCCGGGCGCGACTCCCGGCAAGTCGGCCGCCCCTTTCGGGCACAGCACGACAGGGGCGGCCAGGCTGCGCAACAGCTCGCGCTCGCCATCGCCGATCACCGCGATACCGGCCAGCGACGCCGGATTGAGCCCCATTACGGCGAAAGGCTTGGCCTCGCGCTGCTTGCGCTCGCGCAATTCGGCCACCGCCGCGGGGTTGCGCGCATCGCAAGCCAGGTGGAAACCGCCCAACCCCTTGATGGCGACGATTTTGCCGGCCCGCAGCAGGTCCAGGCTGTCGGCGAGCGGATCGCCGGCCAGCGGCTGGCCGCCGGCATCGAGCAGGCGCAGTTGCGGCCCGCAATCCGGACAGCAGGTGGTTTCGGCATGGAAGCGGCGATCCGCCGGATCGGCGTATTCGGCGGCGCACGGCGGGCACAGCGTAAAGCCGCTCAGGCTGGTCTGCGCCCGGTCGTAAGGGATGCTCCGGCTAACCGTATAGCGAGGCCCGCAATGGGTGCAGGTCGCAAAGGCGTGACGCCAGCGGCGGCCGGCCGGATTGCAGATGTCGGCCAGACAGGCCGGGCAGATCGCCGCATCCGGGCCGATGGCGGTTTTGACTTCGCCGCCGACACTGTCGACGATGGAAAAGCCGTCGACCTCCACCGCGCAAGCCTCTTCGTCGATGGCGTCGATGCGGGCGAGGCGCGGCGCCTCGCTGCGCAAGCGCGCCGCGAAACCGGCCGTCCGCTCGCCGGCGATGGCGATGCGCACGCCGGCTCCGTCGTTGCAGACCCAGCCGCGCAAGCCGAGTTCGCGGGCGATACGCCAGACGACCGGCCGAAAACCGACACCCTGAACCAGCCCCCGGACGCGGAGCAGCCGGCCGTTCATGCCATCACCTGGCGGCGAGCTGCCGCTCCAGTTCGGCAATGCGCGCCTTCAGCGCGTCGACGCTCTCGCCGTGCCTGCCGCGCTGCGCCTCCAGCCCGGCCTCGACCCAGTCCAGCCAGGCGCTCATGCCGTCGCCGCTGGTCGCCGAGACGCGGAAGATGGTCAGGTTCGGATTGACGCGGCGGGCGTTGGCTTCGGCGAGGTCGGCGTCGAAGCTGAGGTAGGGCAGCAGGTCGCACTTGTTGAGCAGCATGACATCGGCGGCGGCGAACATGTCCGGGTACTTGAGCGGCTTGTCCTCGCCTTCTGTGACCGACAGGATCGCCACCTTGTGGTGTTCGCCGAGATCGAAGGCAGCCGGGCAGACGAGGTTGCCGACGTTTTCGATCAGGAACAGCGATTCATCCCCGGGCTGCAGGCGCTGCACGGCATGGCCGACCATGTGGCCGTCGAGGTGGCAGCCCTTGCCGGTGTTGATCTGCAGCGCCGGCACGCCGGTGGCGCGGATGCGCTCGGCGTCGTTGGCTGTCTGCTGGTCGCCTTCGACGACGTTGATGGCCACCCGGTCCTTCAACAGCTCGATGGTCTTGCAGAGGAGCGTGGTCTTGCCGGAGCCGGGGCTGGACACGAGATTCAGCGCGAAGATGCCGCGCTCGTCGAACCACGTGCGGTTGGCGGCTGCGTAGGTGTTGTTCTTCGACAGGATGTCCTGCTCGATCTGCACCATGCGCGCCTGGCTCATGCCCGGCACATGGGCACGCGCCGGGCCGGTGCCGTAGTCGAGGTCGCCGCCGATGGCATGTTCGTGATGGTGATGAGCGTGGTCTTGCCCGTGGTCGTGATCGTGCTGATGCGGATGGCTGTGCGTCGTTCCATCGGCATGAACATGATCGTGCGTGTGGCCGTGCCCGTGGGCATGCTCGCCCTGGTGCACGTGCTCATGAACGTGCTCGGTGCCGTCGGCATGCGTATGCGGGTGGGCATGCGCGGCCGGCAACGCGGCGCCGTGGCTGTGCGCATGATCGTGCTCATGCCCATGGCTGTGCGTATGCACCGTGCCGTCGGCATGCACATGGGTATGTTCATGCGCCCCGCCCTCGATCTTCACTTCACCCGCCCCGCAACCGCAAACCGTACACATCCTCGTCTCCTTTATTCGAGCCCGATCACTCGATCTCAATTTCCTTGACCCGCATTTCCGTACCGCCGGTCGCCTGCACCTGGTGGCTGCCGCAGGTCGGGCAGGCGCCGTACAGTTCCGCCATCGGCACCGTCGCCGCGCATTTCATGCACCAGCCGCTGCCCGGCACGTCGACGATCTCCAGCGTCGCGCCGTCGGCGATGCTGCCGCGGGTGACCGCGTCGAAGCAAAAACGCAGGGCTTCGGGCTGCACCGACGACATGCGGCCGATCTCCAGCACCACCAGCTTCACGCGCCAGGCCTGTTCGCGCCGCGCCGTATCTTCGACAAGTTGGAGCACGCCTTCGGCGAGCGACATTTCATGCATCGTGCAGTTCCACAACGTAGGTCAGACAGGGGTCGACCGCCAGTATCGCCTGATCCAGCCCCTGCCGGGCTTGATCCAGCGTAACAAAACGACGATTGGCGAGCAGGGCGGCGAGCGCGCGGGCATCGGCAAACAGGCTGTCGGTCGGCGCCTGGACGCGGTAGCGGACAACCTTGCCATCCTCGACATGCACGGCGTGCGTCAACACGCCACGTGCCGTCAGCGTCTGCCCGACTCCCCAGCCCGCCCCGCCGGCGGAGGCAATCGGAAAGGGGAGCCCTTCCGCCAGCGCCTTCAGGGCGGTATCGACCTCGCGCAACCGGGCGCGATAGATGGCCGACACCGATTCCGGCAACGGCTGGGCGGGCATCCGCGCCTGCATGCCTTGCCAGTAGTCCAGCCAGGCCTCGGGCGCCAACACCGGCGCGGCCTGCGGATGATGGACGGCATCGCCCTCCGCCCCGGCCAGCTGCGTCAGGCAGGACTCGGCCAGCGGCGCGAGGACCGCTTCGACCAGGCTCGCCGTGGAGGCGACGACCTCGTCGCCGTTGCGCCCGGAACGCCAGGCGATGAACGCCTCCTTGGCCGGCGGCAGGCCGACCGCGACCGGCCAGTCGAGCAGCAGCCGCCACAGGTTTTCATGCAGCACCTCGATCCACAGCTCGGCATGGTCCGGGGTGCGCGGCGTCTCGCCCAGCGCCACATTGACCGCCGCCTGCGCCGCCACCCGCTGGGCATGGGCGCAGAGCGTGAACAGGTAAGGCACCGTCTTGATCACGACATCGGGCAACTGGCCGATGAACAGGCGGGTCACCGACGGGCGCTGGAGGTCGACGGCGATGTCGCGCAATACCCCGCCATCGTGGGTGGCGCGAACGAGCAGCTGGCCGGGCGAGGTCATCGCCCCAGCCCGAGAAAGGCCCGCCGCCCGGCAGCCGCCTTGGCCGGCGCCACGTCCGGCGCGGCCATCGGCTCGGCATGCAGGGCATGGCTCACCGCCAGCGCGGTCAGCCGGGCCTGCTCCTGCGTCGGAAACTCGAAGGCAGGTGAAAACAGCGAGCAGAGGTGATAGTTGCCGATACGCGCTTCCTCGGCGACGGTGAATTCGTAATCGCCGGACGGAAAGCGCCAGTCATGCTTGCTGCAGGCCGCCAGGACGGGCCAGGCTTCTTCCTGCCCGGGCAGGCACAACAGGTTGATGGCCCACGGGGTGATCATCACGCCCGCCCAATGCCCTTGCGGCGTACGCGCGAAACCGACCGCCTCGACGCTCAGGGCCGCGTTGCAGATCGGCAGGTCGGCCATCCGGGTACGCGCGATATCGGCAAACACCGACACCAGCTCGGACGACGGATCGTTGGCCCAGATTTTCACAGCGCCGGTCCCCTGCTCATTTCGCCCTCCAACCACAAAGAACAGGCGACATCCCGGGGGAACCAGCCATCGTAACCGCACGCCCGGGGAGGGCTCGGACCTCGTTCGCGGTCGGTCGCACTCCAAGGCAAGCCTTGGAGCCTTGCTCCCTGCTCATTTCGCCCTCCAACCACAAAGAACAGGCGACATCCCGGGGGAACCA
>NZ_CAMFKO010000027.1 GCF_945957265.1 uncultured Dechloromonas sp. | reverse complement strand
CACCGGGGCGATCCGCATCGCGACGCTGGTGCATGGCTTGAAGCGCACCGGGGGCAGGTACGGCATGGTGTCGATGTGTATCGGTACCGGCATGGGTGCGGCTGGCATCATCGAGCGCGTCTAAACAACTTTCAATCGAGGAATAAATAATGAGCGACTACCGCGCTCCAATCAAAGACATGCGTTTCGTCATGGACGAAATCGCCGGCTTCAACCAGCTGAGCCAGATTCCCGCTTTCGCTGACGCGACGCCGGACATGGCCGACGCCATTCTCGACGAAGCCGCCAAGTTCACCGGCGGCGTGCTTGCCCCGCTCAATCGCATCGGCGACACCCAGGGCTGCACCTGGACGCCGGAAGGCGTTACCACGCCGGACGGCTGGAAGGAAGCCTACACCGCCTTCTGCGAAGCCGGCTGGAGCGGTATTGCGCTGCCCGCCGAATTCGGCGGCCAGGGCCTGCCCAGCGCGCTGGGCATCGCCGTGCAGGAAATGGTCTGCTCGGCCAACCTTGGCTTTTCGCTCGGCCCCTTGCTCACCGGCGGTGCCGTCGCAGCGCTGTTGACCTGCGCCAGCGATGAACTCAAGGCGACCTACCTGGAAAAGATGGTCGCCGGCGAATGGACCGGCACGATGAACCTGACCGAGCCGCAGGCCGGCTCCGACCTGGCGCTGCTGCGCAGCCGCGCCGAGCCGCAGGCCGACGGCAGCTACCGCATCTTCGGCCAGAAGATATTCATCTCCTACGGCGACCACGACATGACCGACAACATCGTTCATCTGGTGCTCGCCCGCCTGCCGGACGCCCCGGCCGGCGTCAAGGGCATCTCGCTGTTCCTGGTGCCGAAGTTTATGGTCAATGCCGACGGCAGCCTCGGTGCCCGCAACGACGCCCATTGCGTGTCGATCGAGCACAAGGTCGGCATCCACGCCAGCGCCACCTGCGTCATGGCCTTCGGGGACAACGGCGGCGCCGTCGGCTACCTGCTCGGCCAGGCCAACCGCGGCCTCGAATACATGTTCGTGATGATGAACGAAGCCCGTCTCGGCGTCGGCGTGCAGGGCATCGCCCTCGGCGAACGCGCCTACCAGCGTGCCCTGGCCTATGCCCGCGAGCGCAAGCAGGGCCGCGACGCGCTGACCGGCGAGGCGCTGGTCAGCATCGACAAGCACCCGGACGTGCGCCGCATGCTGATGCTGATGAAGTCGCGCGTCGAAGCCTGCCGCGCCATGGCCTACTACACCGCCAGCCTGCTCGATCGCGCCCATGCCGGCAGCGACCCCGAGCAGCAGAAGCGCGACCTGTTCCTGGCCGAATTCATGATCCCGCTGGTCAAGGGCGGCAGCACCGAGATGTCCATCGACGTCACCTCGCTCGGCGTGCAGGTGCATGGCGGCATGGGCTTCATCGAGGAAACCGGCGCCGCCCAGCACTGGCGCGATTCGCGCATCACCACCATCTACGAAGGCACTACCGGCATCCAGGCCAACGACCTGCTGTTCCGCAAGCTGATGCGCGACCAGGGCGCCACCGCCAAAATCGTCTTCGGCGAAGTGCATGCCACCGCCAAGGCGCTCGCTGCTTCCGGCAAGCCGGAACTGGCCGCCATCGGCGAGAAGCTGGGCAGCGCGCTGCAGGCGTGGACATCGACCACCGAATGGCTGGCCGCCAATGTGAAGACCGGCCTTGGTGGCGTGCTGACCGCCGCCGTGCCTTACCTGCACCTGGCGGTGACCGTCACCGGCGGCTGGATGATGGGCAAGGAGGCGCTGGCGGCGGCCGGCTATCTGGACAAGGGCGAGGGCGACGCCGCCTTCTTCCGCGCCAAGATCGCCTCGGCCCGCTTCTACGCCGACCAGATGCTGCCGCAGGCGGCTTCCTTCGCCGAAACGGCGAAGGCCGGCGACGCGGCCATAGCCGCCCTGGGCGACGAACTGTTCGCCTGATTCGCCGGGCAAGGCTGAAGCAACAAGGCCCCGGGGTCGCTGACGCGGCTCCGGGGCCTTCTCTTTTGCGGCGTGTGTTTACCTAGCGCGGGTAGATGGTGAGCCAGTCGCGGGCCATGTCGGCAATAACCCAGTTGCCGGCGAGCGCGGCATCCAGCCCCTTGTCCAGCTTGCCGATGGGCGACTTGCGGTCGTAGGCGAATTCGCGCCGGGCATCGGTGTGATGCACATAGGCCATCAGGCGCGCGCCGCTGCCGCCGGCCGTCCATTGCAGCATGGGCAGGTCGCCGTCCGAGTTGCCGAAGGCGGCGATGGGGCGGCGGCCGATCTGGGCGACGATGGACGCGACTTTCCCCTTGCCGTCGTTGATGAACTCGACGGCCGGCGCACGTCCGGCGGCATTGTCCCCGACGACAAGTTTCAGGCGCGACCCGATGACCTGTTCGTGCGGAACGCCATATGCGCGTTCGGCAAAGGCACGCATGAACTCGACGTCGCCGCCGGTCACGATATAGGTCTTGAAGCCGTTGGCGCGCAGATAGCGGAGCACTTCGAGCATGGGCTGGTAGACCATGGCGTCGTAACGCCGTCCGGTCAGCGGATGGCGTGCGCTCGCCAGCCAGGCCTTGACCTCGGCGCGGAAGGCGTCGATGTCTCCCTCATACGTGGCTTCGACGAGTTCCACCATGCCTTTCTCGCCGCCGGCCAGGGCACCCTTCAGGTCGCCGGCCAGCGCCGCCTGGAATACCGGCTTGTCGGCCCATTCGGGGTGCGCCGGCGCCAGCGCCCGCAAGCGGTCGAAAGCGAACAGCAAGGGAAAATAGACGGGCTGCTCGGCCCACAGCGTGCCGTCGTTGTCGAACACGGCGATGCGTTCCGGGGGGCTGACGTAGTCCTTGCCGCGGCTATCGGTGACCCGTTCGACAAAGCCGACGATGGCCTGCTTGGCTGTTCCGGCGCGCCAGGAGGGCAGGGGGTCGGCGGCCTGGGCGGCGACCGCCAGCAGCAGGCCGGCAAGAAATATCCAGTGCGACAGCGAACGTGAAAATCGGGCAGCGAACATCGTTGGTCTCCTGATCAGAGCGGGGCGTTTCCGGCAAAAAAAATGCCCGCTGCGAACAGCGGGCGGAAGAGGGCTATTTCAGCCCACGCAGAGGAAAGTGGGGCCCGTCCCGGGACGGGCCGAATAGTGGTCTAGCAAGCGGCCTGCGCCAGCGAATCGAGCAGGCCGGCACGCTCCCGTTCCATGGTCGCGGCGTGCTGCTCGCGGACATGGCCGTAGCCGCGGACCTTCTCGGGCAGGCTGGCGATTTGCACGGCGGTCGCATAATTGCCGGCCGCGATGCGGGTGATGCAGCCGTCGATGTCCTGTTCGTACTGTTCGAGCAAACGGTGCGCCATCTTGCGTTCGGCCGAGTTGCGGTAGACGTCGAGGAAGCTTCCGCGCAGTCCCTTGAATTTGCTCAGCACCTGGAAGCCCTTCATCAACCAGGGGCCGACCTCCTTCTTGAACGGCTTGCCGTTTTGATCGACACCGCCGAACGGCCACTGGCCGAGGTGGAAGTGCACCTTGTAGTCGCCCTCGAAGGTGGCTTCCAGCTCGCGCTTGAAGGCCTCAGACGCATACAGGCGGGACACCTCGAATTCGTCCTTGATGGCCAGCAGCTTGAAGTAATAGCGCGCCACGGCCGTCGAGAACTCCTTGCCCAGCCCCCTGGCTTCTTCAACGGCGACCGCCCGTTTGACCAGCTCGAGGTAGCGTTTGGCATAGGCCTCGTCCTGGTAGGCTTTCAGGAATTCGGCCGAGCGGGTGACCACGGCGTCGCGCGACATGTCGATGCGCGGCGCGAACTGGATGGTCGAGGTGGCCACGGCCGCCTTTTCCACCGCGGCGAGATCGTGCGCGGCGCGCCGTCCCCACAGGAAGCTTTGCTTGTTGAACTCGATCTGCACGTTGTTCAGTTCGATGGCCTTCATGATCGATTGGTGCGTCAGGGGCAGGCTGCCGCGCTGCCAGGCCAGCCCCAGCATGAACATGTTGGCGGCGATGGTGTCGCCCATCAGCAGCGATGCCAGGCGCAGCCCCTCGACCGCCGTCAGGCCGTCGCCGGCGACGGCCTGCAGCCGCTGTAGGAGCGCCTCCTTCTCGAGCTTCCAGTCGGGATTGCGGACGAATTCGCTGGTCGGCACGACATCGGAAGCGACGAACACCTGCGTGCGGCCGTTCCGGATCTTGCTCAGGGCCTCGTCGCCGGCGGTGACCACAAGGTCGCAGCCGACGATGGCATCCGCCTCGCCGTAGGCGATCCGCGTCGCGTGCAGATGGCTGGCATCGGGCGCCAGCCGGACATGGCTCATCACGGCGCCGAATTTCTGCGCCAGGCCGGTCACGTCGAGCACCGAGCTGGCGATACCCTGCACATGCGCGGCCATGCCCAGCACCTGGCCAACGGTGACGACACCGGTGCCGCCGATGCCGGTGATCAGGATGGAAAAATCCTTGTCCAGCGCCGGGATGACCGGCTCGGGCAGGCTCGGGAAGTCGCCTTGCGCCGCCTTCTTGATCTTGCGCAGGGCGCCGCCGTGCACCGTGACGAAGCTCGGGCAGAAGCCCTCGATGCACGAATAGTCCTTGTTGCAGGCGCTCTGGTTGATCTTGCGCTTGCGGCCGAACGGGGTTTCCAGCGGCTCCACCGACAGGCAGTTGGAGGCCTTGGAGCAGTCGCCGCAGCCCTCGCAGACGGCGGCATTGATGAAGGTGCGCTTGGGCGGATCGATCCACTTGCCGCGCTTGCGCAGCCGGCGCCGTTCGGTGGCGCAGGGCTGGTCGTAGACGATCACGGAAACGCCGGGATATTCACGGAAGCGCTTCATCACGGCATCCAGTTCGGTGCGCGGCAGGACTGGGACGCCATTGGGCAGGGAGCCCGGCGGATGCTTGGCGACCTCGTCGGTGAGGACGACGATTTCCTTGACGCCCTCGGCCAGCAGTTCGCTGACCATGCTGGGCACCGACAGTTCGCCGTCGATGGGCTGGCCGCCGGTCATCGACACGAAGCCATTGACCAGTATCTTGTAGGTGATCGGCGCCTTGGCGGCGATCGCCTGGCGGATGGCGAGGAAGCCGGAATGGAAATAGGTGCCGTCGCCGATGTTGGCGAAGACGTGCTTTTCCTTCGTGAAGGGCTGCTGGCCGATCCAGTGCAGGCCTTCGCCGCCCATCTGGCTGATTGCCGGCGGGGTGGCGACCGGGTTGTTGAAAATGGCCATGGCGTGGCAGCCGATGCCGGGGACGGCACGCGAGCCTTCCGGCACCTTGGTCGAGCGGTTGTGCGGGCAGCCCGAGCAGAAGGTCGGGATACGCGAGGGCGACGCCGGGTTGGCCACGCCGGGCGGCATCTTGGGCGCCGGCAGCGCGATGGCCGGGATCGGGCAGGCGGGATCGAGCTGGCGCAGCACATCGACCAGCACCTTGGCGACGATGGGCGGCGACAGTTCGCCATGGGCGGCAAAGACGTTCTGCCCGCGCTCGGGTGCGAACGGATTGCTGGCGTTGAACTTGCCGACGATGCGCGGCGGTTTCGCCAGCTTCAGGTCGTAGAGCTGGGTTTTCAGCTGATCCTCGATCAGGCCCTTCTTTTCTTCGATGACCACGACGGTGTCGAGGCCGTCGACGAAGCTCTTGATGAATTCGGTTTCCAGCGGCCAGACCATGCCGATCTTGCCGATGCGGATGCCCAGCTCGGTGAGCCTGGCATCGTTCAGGCCGAGTTCCGACAGGGCTTGCAGCAGGTCCTGGTAGGCCTTGCCGGCGGCCAGGATGCCGAGGCGCGCACCCGGGCATTCGTGCGCCACGACGTTGATCGGGTTGGCGCGGAGGAAGGCGGTCACGGCGTGCAGCTTGTGGTTGACCAGGCGGTCTTCCATGATCAGCGGGTTGTCTATCAGGCGGGTGTTGAAGCCGGCCGGCCCGAGGTGCGGCGCGGGGGCATGCTCGGGGATGGCGATGGTCGGCTCGTTGGCCGAAATGCGGACCGAACCGCCGCCTTCGACGACGTCGTTATGGACCTTGATGCCGACCCAGCAGCCGGAATAGCGGCTGAGGGCGATGCCGAACAGCCCGAAGTCGATCAGGTCCTGCGTGTTGGACGGGTAGAGCACCGGGATGCCGGTGGCGATGAAAATCTCGTCCGAAAAGTTGGCGATGGTCGAGCTCTTGGCGCCATGGTCGTCGCCGGCCAGCGCCAGCACGCCGCCATGCTTGTGGGTGCCGGAACTGTTGGCGTGGCGGAAGACGTCGCCGGTACGGTCGACGCCGGGGCCCTTGCCGTACCAGATGCCGAACACGCCATCGACCGTGGCGCCGGGAAAGACGCCGACGTACTGCGTGCCGGCAACCATCGTGGCGGCCAGGTCTTCATTGACGCCGGGCTGGAACTTGATGTTGTGCTCGGCCAGGCGCTTCTTTTGCGTCCACAGCTCCATGTCGTAGCGGCCGAGCGGCGAGCCCCGGTAGCCGGAAATGAAGCCGCCGGTATTCAGGCCATTGGCCTTGTCGCGTTCCTGAATCAGCAGCGGCAGGCGGGCGAGGGCCTGGTTGCCGGTCATGTATACCCAGCCGTCCTGGATCTCGAATTTGTCGTCGAGGGTGATTTCGGCCTTGTTGAGCGGAGCGTTCATTGAACACTTCTCCTGTGATTGATCATCTATCGGGGAGGGGCTTTCGGTATGGCTGCGGCTCAGCTCTTCATCTTCATCATGAAATCGAGCATCTTGGCGGCCTTCCCGGCATAGGGCGGCATCAGCATGTTGATGCTGCGCCACGGGCTTTGCTTGAAGACCGGGCGCAGCTTGGAGAAGGTCTGGAAGCCTTCGTAGCCGTGGTAGTGGCCCATGCCGCTGTTGCCGACGCCGCCGAAGGGAAGCGTGTGCAGGCCGGCGTGCATCAGGCCGTCGTTGATGGTGACGCCGCCGGAGATCGTGTTGTGCATGTAGTAGTCCTGGATCGCCTTGTCGTTGCTGTAGACGTAGAGCGCCAGGGGGCTGTGATGGTCGCCGATGTAGTCGACCACTTCTTCCTTGGTCCGGTAGGTCTTGATCGGCAGCAGCGGGCCGAAGATTTCGCGCTGCATGATGATCATGTTGTCGGTGACGCCGGTCACGGCAATGGGCGGCATGATGCGCTGCGCCGGGTCGCCGTTGCGGCCGGGGCACAGGTTGGTTGCCGTGGCGCCCTTGGCGACGGCGTCGGCGAGGGTTTCCTGCAGGCGGTCGTACTGGCGCTGGTCGATGATCGCCGTGTATTCGCCGTTGGTGATGCTCGGGTAGCGCTCGGCGGTGATCGCCTGCGCCTCGCGGATGAATTCATCGACCTTGCCTTCGGGCAGGTACAGGTAATCGACGTTGGTGCAGATCTGCCCGGCGTTGAGCATCTTGGTCCACATGATCCGCTCGGCGGCCGTGCGCATCGAATAATCGGGCGCGACGACGCAGGGGGATTTGCCGCCCAGTTCCAGCGTCACCGGCGTCAGGTTCTGCGCGCAGTTGGCCATCACCGCCCGCCCGGTCATCGGCGAGCCGGTGAAGAACAGGTGGTCGAAGGGCAGCTGGGTGAACTGCGGGCCGCGGCCGCCGCCGTCCTCGAAGAAGGCCAGCTTGTCGGCGGAAAAATACTTCGGCGCCAGGCGCTTGAACAGCTCGGCCAGGGCGTTGGAGTTTTCCGACATCTTGACCATCACCCGGTTGCCTGCGGCAAAGGCGCAGATCATCGGCTGGAAGGTCATGGCGATCGGGAAGTTCCAGGGGACGACGATGCCCACGACGCCCACCGGTTGGGGGAAAACCCAAGCCTTGGCGAGAGGATATTGCGTCGGGTCCACATGGCGCTTTTGCGGCTTCATCCATTTCTTGAGCTGCTTGATGGCGTCAAGAGTGGCGTCCTGGCATTGCAGCAGTTCCGTCAGCTTGGTTTCGAAGCTGCTGCGGCAGCCGTAATCCTGGTTGACGGCGGCAATCAGCGCATCCTTGTTGTCGACCAGCAGGCGGTGGATGCCGCGCAGGTCGTTGCGCCGCTCCTCGAGCGACGGCACCCGGTTCGCCTTGTAGGCGGCGCGCTGCTTCAGGTAGGTCTCTTGAAACTCCGCAGGCGTGCCCGCGGCAAAACTGATGTGGTGGTCGGCCATGAGTCGAGTGTCTCTAGAAGTCGTTCGACAAAACGCCCCTTGCACCATGCCTTCACCGGCGCAATGTGCGGTCGCTTGTTCTTGCTTCTATTGGAGCACCGGGTGGAGGCAACTCTTATCCCCCTCTCGGGGGGGGCTTGGACGAATTACAGGTTCCAGCACTCGCGCAGCACCGACAGCATGCCGATGGTGGTCGGGTGGGATTCGTTCTTCTGCCGGTAAATGAAGGAGAGCGGCACGTCGATCGCAGCGTGCGGCCAGATCACGGCATGCCCTTCCTCGACCGCCTGCAGCGCCCGTTCCTCGCGCAGCAAGGTCAGGCCCAGCCCGGCGCGGACCAGTTCCTCGAGCGCCGAAATCTGGTCGCAGCCCAGGGTTTCGCGCGCCTGCAAGCCTTGCTGCGCGAAGAGCTGCTGTTGCAGGCGGCGGATGTGGCTCTTGGCCGGCGGCGTCAGCCAGGGCATCTCGGCCAGTTCGCGCCAGTTGGCGGCAACCAGCCGCTCGGCCAGGGCGCGCGGGCCGACGACGAGGTAGCGGACGCTGCGCAGCGCGATCCTGGCGAATTCGGGCTGGTCGAGGTGGCCGATGTGGAAACCGGCATCGAGCTCGCCGTTGGCGACGCCGGCCAGCAGTTCCTCGGCCGGGCAGCTGCGGAAGCCGAGCTTGAGCAGCGGCAGCGCGTTCTGCAGGTTGTAGAGGAAGGCGCCGAGGCGGATGAATTCGGCGTCCTCGACCGTGCCGACCAGCAGGTTGCCGGTGATTTCTCCCTTGATCTGCTTGGCCTTGTGGAGCAGGCCGTTGAAGGTGTCGAGCACATGCTCGGCCTCGTCGAGCAGCAGTTCGCCGGCCTTGGTCAGTACGATTTTCCCCGGGCTGCGCGTGAACAGCACGATGCCCAGTTCCTCCTCGATGGCCTTGAGATGGGCGGTGACGGCGGGCTGGGTGAGGCACAGGCGGTCGGCCGCCTTGGTCACCTGGCCGAGCCGGGCGACCATGACGAAGGATTTGAGCTTGAGGATATCCATGCCGCCGGCTCAGGACGCCGCTTCGTCGGCGAGGAACAGGCGCGCCTGGCCGAGGTTGAGCGCGAGCAGGATGCGCTGGCCGGCCGGCAGCGCCGGCATGCCGCACAGGTGCGGCTGGCTGGCGGAGAGGCATTGTTCGCCGACCTGCAGCGTGTAGACGTATTCGCTGCCGGTGAATTCGACGTTCTCGATCACCCCTTCGACGTGGAAGTCGCGGCCGTTGCGCTGGCTGTCGACCGGGATCAGGCGGATCGCCTGCGGGCGCAGCGCCATTTGCCCCGCCGCGCCATGGCGGGCGGCGGCGGGCAGGGTGGGCAGGGTGGGCAGCGGCAGCTTGCCGAGGTCGGGCGAGACGAAACAGGGCGCATGCGTCGGCTCGATCTGCAGCTGGCCGGAAATCAGGTTGACCGCGCCGCCGATCTGCGCGACGTAGGCGCTTTGCGGGAAATCGTAGAGCGCGGCCGGCGTGCCGACCTGTTCCAGCCGGCCGTGGCGGATCACGCCGACGCGGTCGGCCAGGCTCAGCGCCTCCTGCTGGTCGTGGGTGACGAGCACGGTGGTGAAGCCGAGCTGGCGCTGCAGGCGGCGCAGTTCGCGGCGCATCTGCTGGCGCAAGGCCGGGTCGAGATGGGAAAACGGCTCGTCGAGCAGCAGCAGGCGGGGCTGGCCGGCCAGGGCGCGGGCCAGCGCCAGGCGTTGCTGCTGGCCGCCGGAGAGTTCGGCCGGGCGGCGGCCGGCAAAGTCGGCGAGCGCGAAGGCGTCGAGCGCCCAGGCCATGCGTTCCCGCCGCTGCGGCACGGAAAGCCCGTGTTCCTCGAGCGCGAAGTCGATGTGCTCGGCGACGCTGAGGTGCGACCATAGCGCATAGCCCTGGAAAACCAGGCCGATGCCGCGCTGCCAGGGCGCGAGGCCGGTGATTTCCCGGTCGTCGAGGCGCAGGCTGCCGCTGCTCGGCTTGTCCAGCCCGGCGATGACGCGCAGCAGGCTGGTCTTGCCCGAGCCGGAGGGGCCGAGCAGGGCGAAGAACTCGCCGGCCTCGATGCTCAGGTCGATGCCGTCGAGCAGGGTCTGCCCCTGCTTGCGCACGCCGAGGGCGGCCAGGCGCAGGCCGGCGCGCGGCATCATGCTGCCGGCTCCGCAACCGGCCGCGGCCGGCGGCGCAGTGCCTGCCGGCCGAGCGCGGCGCCCAGGCCGAGCAGGGCGAGCGCGGTGACGGCCAGCGCGGCGCCGCTTTCCTGGTTCGAGGTCTTGAACATTTCCAGATAGATGCTGTAACTCAGGGGGGCCATGTTTTCGCTGGGAATCAGGATGAGGGCGGTGGACAGGTCGAAGGCGGCCATCAGGAAGCAGACGGCGAAGGCGGTGACGAGGCTGCCGGCGAGCAGCGGCAGGGCGATCCGGACGAGGCTGCGCCACGGCGTCTGGCCCAGCACGTGGGCGGCTTCCAGTTGCTGGGCGGGCAGGTTGGCCAGCGCCAGGCGCAGAATCTGCACGGCGTAGGGCAGGTTGCGCACGGAGAGCACGAGGGCGATGAAGGCCCAGGGCGGAGCGGCAAGCAATTCGCCGCCGAAGGGAGAGAAGGCGGCATAGCACTGCTGGTAGCCGATGACCAGCGCGCTGCCCGGCAGCGCGACGAGCCCGAGCAGGGCGTTGCCCAGCCGGCGCGCCCGGGCCGTCCGCCGGCTGTGCAGGCGCAGGGCGATGATCAGCGCGGCGAGCAGGGCGCACAGCGCGGCAAGGCCGCAGTAGAGCAGGGTATTGCCGAGGGCACCCTGCTGCGTCTGCCAGGTGGCCAGGTAGTGGCGCAGCGTGTAGCTCTCGGGCAGCGCCGTGAAACTCCACAGCCCGGCGAAGGAGAGCAGCAGCAGGGCGATGAAGGGCAGGCCGGCGAGGCCGGCGAGCAGCGCCAGGTAGGCGCGTTCGCCGGGCGACAGGGGTGGCCGTTCGTCGTCGGCAGGCGGCAGGGCGAGCGGGCTGAACAGGCTGGCCGGGGCGAACGGCCGGCTGGCCAGCAGCCAGGCGCCGAGCGTCAGGCAGAGCAGGCACAGGGCGAGCACGCTGTTGACCGGGTCGGCGAAGCCGTGGCTGCCGACGCGCAGGTAGAGCAGCGGGGCGAGCAGCGTGCCCTGGCCGAGGATCAGCGGCGTCGCGATGTCGTCGAGGACGCGGCTGAAGATCAGCGCGCAGCCGAGGGTCAGCCCGGGCAGGGCGAGCGGCAGGAAGATGCGGCGCAGGAAACGCCACCCGTGGCGCGGCGCGCAAAGCAGCGCGCTGTCGATCTCCTGCTGGCGCTGGCGCAGCGGGAGCAGGATGGCGAGCAGCAGCATCGGGAAGTAATGCACGACCTCGACCGCCAGCAGCCCGGCCGGGTGATTCAGCCAGCCGGCCCAGCCGCCCGGGCCGAGCGCCCCTTTCAGCGCGGCGGCGGCGAGGAAGGGCGGCGTGCATAAGGGAAGCAGGCCGAGCGGCAGCCAGGCGGCGAAGGCCTTCGGCTGGCGGAGCAGGATCACCGCCGCCGGCAGCGCCAGCAGGCAGCAGCCGGCGGCGGTGGCGCCGGCGAGCAGCAGGCTGTTGCCGAGCGCGGCGCGGTAGGTCGGGTTGGCCCAGGCCAGCAGCAGGCTGTCGAGCGGCGTTGCGCTGCCCCCCAGGCTCAGGCCGTTGACGAGCAGGGCGAGCAGCGGCAGAACGATGAAGGGCAGCAGGTAGACCAGCGTGCTCAGCGCGAACAGGCCGTTGGCCAGGCGTTCCGGCCAGCGGGTCTGGCTGGCGGAAGGCGCGGGGGCAGGGGTGAGCATGTCCGGCACTCAGCGCAGCAGGTCGAGGGCGCGGCGCAACTGCTCGCCGGCCTGGCGATAGTTGGCCTGGCTGGCGCGGGCGACCTGGTTTTCGAGGAGCAGGGTCTGGCGCTCCGCCAGCGGGGCGGCGTCGGCGCCGGCGATCTCGGGCGGCGGCCGGTAGAGCAGGCGGCGCGCTTCGGCTACCAGCGCCGCGGCCTGCGGCTCGGGGGCAAGCGCCAGCCGCCTGTCGGCTGCGTGCAGCAGGCGCGTCGTTTCGCGCAACTCGGCGTGGCGGAAGGTGATGGCCTGGTCGAAGAGCACGCCGATCAACTGGTAGCGGTGTTGCGACAAGGCGCGGTCGAAGCGCTGCCCGGCCTGCGCCAGGTGCGGGAGCAGGGCGTGCTGCGGGTTTTGCGCTTGCGCCAATACCGGCAGCCGGCTGATTTCCGGGCGGTTGAGCAGGGCCTGGCCGGCCGGCGACAGCGTGAAGGCGAGAAAGCGCCGGGCGCCGTCCGGATTGGGCGCGGCGGCGAGCACGGCGATGTTGGCCGGGATGATCGAAGTCTGCGGCGGGTAGATGAAAGCGACCGGGGTGCCGGAATTCCGGGCGCCGAGGGCGAGAAAGTCGACCACCGGCCCGGCGCCGTACTGCCCGCGACCGACGGCGTTGGGGACGCCGAAGCTGCGTTCGCTGATTTCCGCGCAGTTGCCGGCGATGCGCAGCAGCAGTTGCCAGCCGGCCTCCCAGCCGTGGCTTTGCAAAATCTGCTCGACGATCAGGTGGGTGGTGCCCGAGCGCGCCGGCGAGGTCATGATCAGGTGGCCGAAATAGGCCGGCTGGCCGAGGTCGGTCCAGGTGGCCGGCGGCGGCAGCGCCTTGGCGGCGAAATAGCGGGTATTCCACATGATGCCGTAGCCCGACCAGGCCTGGGCCAGGAAATAGGGCTGGGCCGAGGCGTCGACCGCGGCATCGCCCGGTGGCGGGGCGAGGCGTTGCAGGTAGCCTTGCGCGGCGAGCTGGTCGAAGGTTTCCGGCGCCGACGACCAGACCAGGTCGGGGCGCGGTTCGAGATGGCGGCCGAGGATGTAGGTCAAGGCGCGCGGCGACGGCAGCGACAGGAATTCGACGCGCAGGCCCGGGTTGTCGGCTTCGAAGGCCTTCTTGTAGGACTGGGTGATTTCCTTGCTGAACGAGGTGACGACGACGATGCGCTGGCTGCCGCTCGCCAGCGGGGCGGCGAGCAGGGCCAGGATGAGCAGGAAAAGGCGGCAGGCGGGCAGGGGCATGGTCGGGGGCAAGCCTAGCGCAAAAAGGGGCGGCGCAGGAAGCGCCACCCCTCGCTGCGTGCGGCGCGCGGCCTCAGGCGGCGTTGTTGGCCAGTTGCGGCGCTGCCTGGCGGGCGTTTTCCAGGTTCAGCGTGCTGCGGTGGGTCAGGTGGCAGAAGACGAAGCAGAGCATGGCGCCGGTCAGCAGGGTGTAGAAGCCGGCATCCCAGCCGTAGAGGTCGACCAGCTTGCCGATCAGCGCAGTGCCGATGGTGGCGCCGACGATATAGCTCATGAAGCCGCGCAGGCCGACCGCCGAACCGACGGCGAACTTGGGCACGATTTCCATGGTGCTCACCGAGAGCAGGAACTGCGGCACGTAGATGAAGGCGCCGATGACGCCGGCGGCCGCGGTGACGACGAGCAGCGAACTGCTTTCGTGATAGACGAACAGGGCGCCGAAGATCACCGTGACGCAGAACATGGCCAGCGGCATGCGGCGGCCGCGCAGGTACTTGTCGGTAATCACCCCGGCGAACAGCGTGGCCGGGATCGCCGCCCACTCGAAGATGGCGAAGGCGACGCCCATCTGGCCCTTGGAGAAGCCCTTGACCTGGAGCAGGTAGATCGGCAGCCAGCTGATGACGCCGAAGCGCACCAGGTAGACGCAGGCGTCGGCCAGCGAGACGAACCAGACGTTCTTGTTGGGCAGCACGTAGCGGCGGAAGATCTGGAAGGCCGAGAGGTTGTCCGGGGCATGGTCGCTGTTGTCGCGGATCAGGTCGTTCTTCGCCACGTCGGGCAGGATCTTTTCGACCGGCGGCAGGCCGGCGTTGTAGGTGGTGCCGACGCCGACCCACATGAAGACCACGGCGATCACCGCCGCCAGCGCCGCCGGCGCCCAGTAGGAGGCGGCCTGCCAGTGCTCGGCGCCGAACAGCGCGAAGGCGCCGACCGAGATCGGCGCCACGATGCCGCCGCCCAGGTTGTGCGAGATGTTCCAGATGGCGCCGGTGCGGCCGCGCTGCAGGCGGGGGAACCAGCTGGCGATGGTGATGAAGGACGGCCCGACGCCCATGCCCTGGAACAGGCCGTTGGCGATGATGAGCACGACGAACATCCAGAATTCGCTGCTGAAGCCGAGGAAGAAATTGACCAGGCAGGAGAGCAGCAGCCCGCAGATCATGTAGTACTTGGGATTGCATTTGTCGGCGAGCAGGCTCATCAGGCCCTTGCTCAGGCCGTAGGTGATCAGCATGCAGCTGCTCAGGATGCCGATGTCGGTCTTGGTCAGCGCCATCGCCTTCATCAGGTAGGGCGTGGACAGCGTGAAATTGGAACGGACGATGTAATAGGCGGCATAGCCGATGAATATGCCGAACAGCGCCCGCAGCCGCAGGCGGTAGTAGGCGGCTTCGACCTGGTCGGCGGGAACGGCCTCGCGGGCGGCCCGGGATTGCAGCAAGCTGAACATGATGTGGTGTCTCCTTATCTGGTCTGCTCGCCGCCCGGAGGGGGGAGCGAAGCCACTCTAGAGAGATTGCACCATCCGGGAAAATCACTTTTCGTGATGTGCCCGATCAGCAAAAACGGGGTTCGTCGCCGCCTCGCTTGCCGTGTTCGGAAAAAAACAGGGAAGGCGCTTGCCTTCCCTGCGTTCGGTCTGTCGGGAAACGACGGAGAGCGGGCGGTCAGAGGGCCTTTGCCAGTTCCAGCCCTTCGGCGAAGGCCAGCTTGGCGTCCATGCCGCGCGCATCCCGCGCGGCGCCGATGCGATGCACGCGGATGCCGCTGCCTTCGAGCTGATCCGCCAGGTCGGCGCGGGCGCGCTGGCCGGCGCAGATGATCACGGTATCGACCTCGAGCACCTTGTCTTCGCCGCGATAGCTGAGTTCGACGCGGCCCTTGTCCACCTGCTTGAAAACGACGCCGCCCCACATCTGGACGCCGCGCTTCTTCAGCACCTCGCGGTGGATCCAGCCGGTGGTCTTGCTCAGTTCCTCGCCGACCTTGATGTCGCGCACCTCCAGCAGGTGGATCTGGCGATCCACAGCCGGGGCGGGGCGCGGTGCGGCGAGGCCGCCGCGCGCCTCGAAGCGGGCGTCGACGCCCCATTCGGCCATGTAGCCTTCCTTGCCCTGGTGCGCGTGATCGTCGGATTCGGTCAGGTATTCGGCGACATCGAAGCCGATCGGGCCGGCGCCGATGATCGCCACCCGCTTGCCGACCGGCTTGCCGTGCTCCAGGACATCCAGGTAGTCGAGGGCCTGCGCGTTCTCGGCGCCCGGGATCGGCGGCGTCCAGGGGCGGACGCCGGTCGCCACGACCACGTCGTCGTAGCCTTCGGCGAGCAGGGCTTCCTTGTCGGCGGTCTGCCCCAGGCGCACTTCGACGCCCGCCTTGTCGAGGCGTTTTTCGTAGTAGCGGAGGGTTTCGTAGAATTCCTCCTTGCCCGGAATGCGGCCGGCGATTTCGAATTCGCCGCCCAGGCTGGTGCGCGTCTCGAACAGCGTGACCCGGTGGCCGCGCTCGGCGGCCACAGCGGCGACCATCAGGCCGCCGGGGCCGGCGCCGATCACCGCGATGCGCCGCGACTCGGCCGTCGCCGTCACGCCCGGCTCGATCTCCCGGCAGGCCAGCGGATTGACCAGGCAGGTCGTCATCTTGCCTTCGAACACGTGGTCGAGGCAGCCCTGGTTGCAGCCGATGCAGGTGTTGATCTCCTCCGAACGCCCGGCGGCAGCCTTGGCGACGAACTCCGGGTCGGCCAGGAAGGGGCGGGCCATGGAGATCATGTCGGCCTGGCCGGAGGCGATGGCCTGCTCGCCGACTTCGGGCACGTTGATGCGGTTCGAGGTGATGACCGGCACCTTAACCTCGGCGCGCAGCTTGGCGGTAACGCCGGTGAAGGCGCCGCGGGGAACGTTGGCGGCAATGGTCGGGACGCGGGCTTCGTGCCAGCCGATCCCGGTATTGATGATGGTCGCGCCGGCCTTTTCGACGGCCTTGGCCAGCGTCACGATCTCTTCCCAGTCGCTGCCGCCCTCGACCAGGTCGAGCATCGACAGGCGATAGATGACGATGAAGTTGCTGCCCACCCGTTCGCGCACGCGGCGGATGACCTCCAGCGGGAAGCGCATGCGGTTCTCGTAGCTGCCGCCCCAGCGGTCGCTGCGCTGGTTGGTGCGCTGCGCCAGGAACTGGTTGATCAGGTAGCCTTCCGAACCCATCAGTTCGACGCCGTCGTAGCCGGCGCGCTGGGCGAGTTCGGCGGCACGGGCATAGTCGTCGATCTGCTGCTCGACCTCGGCGTCGCTGAGTTCCTTGGGCAGGAAGCGGGTGATCGGCGACTGGATCGCCGACGGCGCAACCGAATCCTTGGTCATCGCGTAACGCCCGGCGTGCAGCAGCTGCATGCAGATTTTGCCGCCCGCTTCATGCACGGCATCGGTGACGATGCGGTGATGCGCCACCTCGGCCTCGTCGTCCATCCGGGCGGCGCCCCTGAAGACCACGCCGTGGATATTCGGCGCGATGCCGCCGGTGACGATCAGGCCGACCCCGCCCCGGGCACGGGCCGCATAGAAGGCAGCCAGCTTCTCGAAGCCGCCGGGCTGTTCTTCCAGGTTGGTGTGCATGGAACCCATCAGGACCCGGTTCTTGAGGGTGGTGAAGCCCAGGTCGAGCGGGGCGAGAAGGTGGGGGTAACGGTTAGCGCTCATGGTGGCGATCCTCACGGTACGGTTACACGAAACTCCAGCGCGGAGTGTATCTTGACGGCGTCAAGTTACCCGGGTATCTTGACGCCGTCAAGTTGACTTTATTGCATCGGATACCGGCCCCATGAATGCCCCCGAACCCAAGCCCTACCATCATGGCGAACTCCGCCCGGCGCTGCTCGCCGCGGCCAACGGCATCATTCGCGAAGCGGGCGTGGACGCCCTGTCCATGCGCCGGCTGGCGGATCAGGTCGGTGTCTCGCGCATGGCGCCGTACCATCATTTCAAGGACAAGAACGATCTGCTGTGCGCGATCGCCGAGATGGGCTTTGCCGACCAGGACCGGATGATCCGTTCGGTCATCGACGACATCGGCACCGAGGACGGCGCCCGGCTGTTCGAGAACTGGGTCCATGCCTACATCCGCTTCGCCCATGACAACCCGGAAACCTACGACCTGATGTACGGCAAGGAAATCTGGAAGCGGGGAGCGCCGACGCCGGTCCTGCACCAGGTGTCCAGGGCCAGTTTCCGCCTGTGGGTGGACATGGTCGGCAAGCTGCAACTGCAAGGGGTCCTACCCGCTACCCATCCCGCCCTGCGGACGGCACAAGCCAGCTGGGCCACGCTGCACGGCCTGGCCCGCCTGCTCAACGACGGCGTCTACGTCCTGTCCGGCGATCTCGACGAAATCGCCAACACGGCGGTGGACCTTCTCACTCAACGCACTGGCGGCAGCCAGACCCCGGGCGCGCCTGCCTGAAACCCTGACTCCGGAGAACAAGATCATGAGCGATTTCGCGACTGCGGCCTCCCGTAGCGAACCCACCGTCACCGCGCCGTCCACCGGCGAGGTCGATGCCGTCGTCCGCAAGGCCGCCTGGCGCCTGGTCCCCATCCTGTTCCTGGCCTACCTGATCAATTTCATCGACCGCATCAACATCTCCTTCGCCAAGTTGCAGATGAGTTCCGCGCTCGGGCTGGACGACGTGGCCTTCGGCATCGGCGCCGGCATGTTCTTCATCGGCTACTTCTTCTTCGAAGTGCCCAGCAACATGATCCTCGAGCGCATCGGCGCCCGGCGCTGGGTGCCGATCATCATGGTTTTCTGGGGCCTGGCGACCGCGGCGCTGGCCTTCGTCAGCACGCCGATGGAGTTCTACCTCATCCGTTTCTTCATCGGCTTTGCCGAGGCCGGTTTCTTCCCCGGCGTGGTGCTCTTCCTGACCTACTGGTTCCCCGTCTCGCATCGCGGCCGCATCATGGCCCTGTTCATGACCGGGCTGGCTATCTCCGGCGTGCTTGGCGGTCCGCTCTGCGGGGCGATCATGCAGTACCTCGACGGCGTTGCCGGCATTGCCGGCTGGCAGTGGCTGATGACCACGACAGGGCTGCCCTCCCTGCTGGTCGGCGCGGCCATCTACCGGCTGTTGACCGATCATCCGGATCAGGCCGCCTGGCTCGACGAACGCGAACGCGCCGTCCTCAAGCAGAGCCTTGGCAACCAGGAGCGGCCGAAGGCTTCCGTGAAGGAGGGTTTTTTCAACTTCTGGAGCTGGAACTGCGCCTTGATCTACTTCCTGCTGGTCTGCGGCGGCTATGGCCTGTCGTTCTGGATGCCGACCCTGTTTCGCAACGCAGGAGTTGCTTCAAGCCTCGATATCGGCCTGCTGGTGGCGCTGCCCAACCTGGTCGGGGTTGTCGCCATGCTGTTGATCTGCCGCCATTCCGACCGGACCCAGGAGCGCCGTTGGCACTTGACCTTCTGTTTCGCCCTCGGGTCCGCTGGTTATGCGGTGACGGCCAGCCAGTTGGGCAGCGTGCCGGGAATGCTGCTTGGGCTGTGCATCGCCCACGTCGGCATCCTCTCCGGGGTGCCCATGAGCTGGACGATTCCCACCCGCATGCTGGCGCCGTCGGCTGCCGCCGTCGGTATCGGCATCATTGCCTCGGTGGGTAATCTTGGCGGCTTCGCAGGGCCGGTTCTGATCGGCAAGCTCAGCGAGCAGGCGGGGGGTTTCGCTGTCGGCATGCTGGTCGTTGCTTGCCTGTCGCTGTTCGGGGCGCTATGGACTGCGCTGACCGTACGCATCCCCCGCTAGCCTGACCCGGCACGCCGGGCAATTCAGCCGGCCAGTTCCTTGCGGGGCCTATTTTCTTCCCCCGAGGGGGGGATGAGAGTTCTACTCATCCAATGCTCCAATGGAAAGGAGCGAGGCATGTCTGCCCAATCAGGCAGAGGTCAGTCATAACGCCATCTGGAGGGGTACAACATGGATATCGTCAAGGAACTGCGTGCCTTGATCGGCGCAAGCGGCGTGCTGGATGCCGCCGAAGTGGCCACGCGCTCGGCCGGCGCCTTTCGGCCCGATACCCTGAAGGCGGCTGCGCTGGCTCGCCCGAGGACGACGGAGGAGGTCGCCGCCGTGCTGCGCTGGTGCCGCGCGCAGGGGATTTCCGTCGTCACCCAGGGCGGGCTGACCGGCCTGGTCCACGGCGGCGACGCGCAACCCGACCAGGTCATTCTGTCGCTGGAAAACATGCGTGCCATCGAAGGCATCGACCCGGTTCAGCGCATCGCCACCGTACAGGCCGGGGTCACCCTGCAGAGCCTGCAGGAGGCCGCCGACACCCATGCGCTCGCCTTTCCGCTGGATCTCGGCGCGCGCGGCACGGCGACGCTCGGCGGCATGGCGGCGACCAATGCCGGTGGCAACCGGGTGATCCGCTACGGCATGACGCGAGACATGATACTCGGCCTCGAAGTCGTGCTCGCCGATGGAACCGTCGTCTCCTCGCTCAACTCGCTGATCAAGAACAACACCGGCTACGACCTCAAGCAGCTTTTCATCGGCTCCGAGGGAACGCTCGGCGTCATTACCCGGCTGCTCCTGCGCCTGCGCGAAAAACCCCTGACCACCAACATGGCCTTCATCGGCCTCGACAGCTTCGACAGCATGGCCAGGCTGCTCAAGCACATGGACCGCAGCCTGGGCGGCACGCTGTCGGCATTCGAGGTCATGTGGCAGGATTTCTACAAACTGGTGAGCACGCCCCCTCGCGGCAAGACGCCGCCGATCCCGCAGGACTATCCTTTCTACGTCCTGGTCGAAAGCCAGGGCGCGGACCGCGAGCTGGACGACCAGCGCTTCAACAACGCGATCGAATCCGCCTACGAGGCGGGGATTGTCGCCGACGCCGCCATCGCCCAGTCCGAGGCCGACTGCCAGGGGTTCTGGACCTTGCGCGACAGCGTCGAACTGGTCCTCGAGGGCGGGGCGCCGATCATCTTCGACATCTCCCTGCCGATCGGCGAGATGGATAACTACATCAACCGGCTCAAGTCGGCGCTGCCCGAGGCGATCGGTTCCGATCACCGCCTCTTCGTCCTCGGCCACCTGGGCGACGGCAACCTCCATGTCATTGTCCAGGTGCCGCCCGCCGACTATCCGCTGGCGCGACCCCGGGTCGAGGCGCTTGTCTACGGCGGTCTTTCCGGTTTCCGCGGCTCGGTGTCGGCAGAACACGGGATCGGACTGGAGAAAAAGCCCTGGCTTTCGATCAGTCGAAGTTCGGAAGAGATTAAACTAATGAAAATGGTAAAAAAAATACTGGATTGCGACAATGTTCTTAATCCGGGAAAATTGATTGATTCGATGTAGCCCATCGCCAACAGACTGACGAACGGAATATGGCCCGGAAAACCAAGGAGGACGCGGAGCGGACGCGCAAGGATCTGGTCGTGGCGGCGCGCCAGGTGTTTCACGAGTGCGGCGTCAGCCGCTCGACGCTGGAAAAGATCGCCAAGGCGGCCGGCGTGACGCGCGGCGCCGTGTATTGGCACTTCAAGGACAAGGCCGAACTGTTCTTCGCCATGCGCGAGGACGTTTTCGCGCCGGTGATCCTGCGTACCGACGCTTTCCTCTATTCACCGGATTATGCCAATCCGCTCGATGCCATCGAAGCCTCGCTGGTCGAGTTTTTCAGCGTGCTGGAAAACGACGTCACCGTACGCGAGGTGTTCGAGGTCATGATTTCGCGCTGCGAATACGTCGACGAATTCGCCAGCGTTCAGGAAGAGGTCAGTCGGCCAGCCTTGCACTTTCTCGAAAAAATGGAAGGCGTCTATCGGTTGGCGGCCGAGAAGGGGATGTTGCGCACCGCCGTCAGCCCCGAGGCCGCAGCGCGCGATACCTGGGCCTTTACCAGCGGCATTCTGCACCTGATGTTCGGTGTCAGGCGGAGCAGCGGCCTGGAGCGGCTGATTCCCGAGATGATCCGGGCGCACATGGCGATGCGACGCCCCTGAGGGGCATCGCGACAAAAATGCTGCACTGAAGCAAGCCGGCCGGGCGACTTGCCCAGCGCGATCAGGCCTCGATGCGGGAGATGACGACGGCGCTTTGCGGAATCTGGTAGTCGGCCGCCAGCTGGGTGCGGGCGATATCCTCGATAGCCTTGTCTTCGCAGGCGACGAAGTGGCGGGCGCCGCAAAAATCCTGCGGAATGCCGGCGCGATCCTGGGTGATGCGGTAGTGCACCTTGACGTTCATTTGCTGTTTACCTTTTATGTGGTTTTGTGATCCTGCGCGCGCAGTTTAGGCGCAATCTTGTGCGACGCAATAAGGGTTTTCCACAGGTTGGGGAGTCGTTATGCGACGTGGCTGCGCGGCCCTGAATGACCGCCGGATGCCCGCTTGCCCGGCGCCTAGCGCGGGGCGTCGAAGCGCTGCAGTTCTTCGCGGGTGTTGATGTTTTCGAAGGCCGAGGCGACGTCGTCGAAGGGAACCTCGACGGTCTTCAGGCTGGCGTACCAGCGGTCGAACTTGCGCTCGCCGCTCTGCAGGTAGGCCGTTAGGTGCGGCAGCAGGTCGCGCTTGCACAGGCAGAACACCGGGTGCGGCTGGTCGAAGGTGCGGGCCACGGCCAGGTCGGCATCGGCAGCCCGCATCGCGCTGGCCAGCCGCGACACCAGGTCGGTCGGCAGAAACGGCGAATCGCAGGGCGCGGTGGCGACCCAGGGGTGGGCGGCTGCCGACAGCGCGGCATGCAGGCCGGCCAGCGGGCCGGCGAAGTCGGGAATTTGGTCGGCGACGACGCGGTAGCCGAATTCGGCGTAGCGCTCGGCATTCCGGTTGGCGTTGATGAGCAGTTCATCGACCTGGGGCGCCAGGCGTTCGACGACCCAGGCGCCCATCGGGCGTCCGTGGAGCTCCTGCAGCCCCTTGTCGACGCCGCCCATGCGGCGTCCCTGTCCGCCGGCAAGGAGAACGCCGGTGATCGGCGGGCAGGCCATCAATAGACCAGCGTGCGCCATGCCGGGTCGAGCGTGCGGGCAACGAAGGCGGTGGCGCCGGCGGCCCGCGCCTGCGGGATCAGCGCCTCGCTCTCGGCGATCCACCCGGCACGGGCCATGCCGCAGGCAAAGAGCGGGATGTTCTCGGCGATGACCTCGCGCAGGAATTCGCCGATCGATTTTTCACGGGCGGCCGTGGGGTAGAGCGTGTCGGCCACGCCCTCCGCCAGCAGGCGGATGGCCGGGCCGGCGAAATGGATTTCGACCTCGGCATCGAGGGCGTGCGCGGCCAGGGCGTGGACCAGCGGCGTCGAATACAGCTCGGGGCGTTCGACGCTGGGCGAGCAGATCAGGATGGCCAGCTGCTCACTCAAAGCATGCCTCCGGCTCGATCTTGAGGATGTGCCGGCGGTAGGCCGCGGCATCGACCAGCGTTGCCTTGTCGGCTTCCCAGTCGGTAGGCCGGGCGCGCACCATCCAGCCGGCGTCGTAGGGCTGCTTGTCCACAAGGGAAGGGCGTTCTTCGGCAGCCTCGTTGCCTTCGAGCAGGGTGAAGGAGATCGGCGCGTGGACGGCGAGCACGGTCTTGCGGCACTCGACGGTGCCCAGGCCCTTGCCGACGACAACCTGGGCGCCCTTCGGCTTGGCGGTAAAGGCGATGATCTCGCCGGCGAGGAAAATGCCGAAGCTGGTCGCTCCGATCAGCACCTCGCCGTTTTCCTGGACGCGGACCCACATGTCGTGGCCGGGGCAGTAGAGGCGGTCGTCGGGCACGCTGCCGTGGAAGGGATGATGAGCCATGGGCGGAGGGGAATTGGATGGATGCGGAAGTTTAACCCCGGCGCGGCATTCCGGCTCGGGAAAGCGACAGCGGCGGCCGGATGGCCGGCGATTGGCACGGGAGCGAAGGCCGGTCGAGGAAGCGAAATGTTGACGCAGCGCAATACATCAAGGCGAATTGCCTGCTAGCGTGGGGCTGTCTGTTTTGTAACCATCAACCATGAGAGTTAGCCTATGTTTCCCGAGTATCGCGACCTGATTACCCAACTCAAAACAACTGACCGCCACTTTCTCAACCTGTTTGACCGGCACAACGATCTGGACCAGCAGATCAAGAATCTGGAGGCGCACATCGGACATGCGACGCATCTGGAAATCGAGTCGCTGAAGAAGGAAAAGCTGGTGCTGAAGGATGAGCTGTACGGGCTGCTACGCCGGGCCGCCACGGCCTGAGGCATCCGGAACCCCGCTGCGGCGGGGTTTTTTCCGGCATGCACCGGCAAATGGCCGGGGCGGGTATTGGCGGAAGAGAGCAGGAGTCGAACCTACCCAAACCTGTTTGACAGGTCCTGCCGGTTTTGAAGACCGGCCGTCCCACCGGGGAACGATCTCTTCCGTTGTTCATGCGCCGAATTGCTGCGGATTGCCGCGCAATACGTGGGTATCGCGGACCCGGCGAGTGTAGCCGATACGGTCGAAAAATTCGAGGATGTGGATGGCGACTTTTCGGCCGCCGCCGATTTCGTCGCGCAGGGGCGCGGCGCGGGCCATGCCGTCGCGGGCATTGATGGCGGCGACGCGTTTCGCCAGGTCGGCGACGGCTTCCGCGGTGAAATAGTGGTCGTGCGCCACCGGGTAGGCTTCGCCGATGCGGGCGACGCGCTTGAACAGGGCGCGCACGGTGTCTTCGCCGACGCCGGTGGCCTTGGCCACGTCGCGGACACGGGGCGGGCCGTAGGGCGCGGCGTCGAGCAGCGGCTTCAGCGTCTGCCACAGGTCGCGGTCGCCGGCGGCCATCTGCACGCGATGTTCGGGCAGGTGCAGCCAGGCGTTGGTCTGGGCGATACGGCCGTCGGCCAGCGGCGCGGAGAGCAGGGCGTCGAAGGCCGGCCGGCCGAGGGTGGGCAAGGTCAGGCGGCGCAGGCGGTCGCGTTCGACGCCGGGCATGTCCGGGGCGCGCTCGTGCTCGGCGGCGAGGGCGGCCAGCAGGCGTTCCGACAGCGACTGCCAGTTGGCCGGCGAGAAGGCGGTGTTGCCGACCAGGCGCAAGCCGAGCTGGTCGACAAGCGTTTGCCGCGAGGCGGCGTCGAGGTTGCGGTTGAGGGCGCAGGCGTCGAGCTCGACGCCGGCTACCTGCTGCTCGGTGGCGAGTCGCAGGGCGGCGGCCGGGTCGTCGTTCGCCAGCGCGGCGAGCATGGCCAGGCGTTCCGGGCTGCGTTTCTTGCGCGTCGGCGGGAAGATGTCGAGAACGCGGCCGCCGCCGATGGTGTGGCGGGCCGAGGCGTCGCGCAGGATGAAGCGGTCGCCGGCCAGGGTGCCGATGTCGCGCTCCAGCGCGATCTGGGCCCAGTGTTCGCCGCCCGGCGGAATCTCGTCGGCGCCGAGCAGGGCGATGCGGGCGGGGACGTCTTCGGCGCCGAGGTGGAAGTGGACCTGCGTCCAGTGCTTGAGCGGCGGCTGGCCGGGCAGGACGCGGACGGTGGCGTCGAAGCGGTGGGTCGGGGCGTGCAGGGCGGGCGCGAGCAGCCACATGCCGCGTTCGACCTCGGCCTTCTCGATGCCGGCCAGGGCCAGCGCGATGCGTTGCCCGGCGTGGCCGGATTCGGCCGGCGTGTCCTGAACGCGCAGGCTGCGCACGCGCACCGGCTTGCCCGGCGGCGAGAGCAGCAGCTGGTCGCCGGCCTTCACGGCGCCGGAGAAGGCGGTGCCGGTGACGACGGTGCCGGCGCCGGAGAGCGTGAAGCAGCGGTCGATGGCGAGGCGGAAGCCGCCTTGCCGGGTACGTTCGCCGATGGCCGCGGCCATCCGGTCGAGATGGCCGCGCAGCGCGGCGATACCCTGGCCGGTGACGGCGGCGACCGGAAAGACCGGGGCATCGGCCAGCGCCGTGCCGGCGAGCAGGTCGGCGATTTCGGCCGTGGCCTGCGCCTGGCGCTCGGGCGATACGCCGTCGATCTTGGTCAGCGCCACGGCGCCCTGGCGGATGCCGAGCAGTTCGACGATGTCGAGGTGCTCGCGGGTCTGCGGCATGGGGCCGTCGTCGGCGGCGACGACGAGCAGCGCGAAGTCGATGCCGGTCGCGCCGGCCAGCATGTTGTGGATCAGCTTCTCGTGGCCGGGCACGTCGATGAAGCCGAGCGTGCCGCCGGCCGGCAGCGGGGTGTAGGCGTAGCCGAGGTCGAGCGTGATGCCGCGGGCCTTCTCTTCCTTCAGGCGGTCGCAATCGACGCCGGTCAGCGCCTTGACCAGCGTGGTCTTGCCGTGGTCGATGTGGCCGGCGGTGCCGATGATCATGGCGTCAGTCGGCCCGGAAGAAGGTGTCGGCGGCGGCCAGGGCGGCCGCGTCGGCGAGCACGGCGTCGGGGGCGCCGCCCTTGCCCCACAGCGGCGGCATGGACTGCATGCCGAGGAATTCGGCGCACATGCGGTAGCTGTCGAACATCGGCTGGGCCTTGTCGCGGTCGCCGCTGGTGGCGATGACCCACAGACGCTTGCCGGCCATCCTTTCCTTGAATTCGACGCCGGGGATGCGCAGCCAGGCGCTCCAGTGGTCGAGATAGGTTTTCAGCGGCGACGGCACGGAGAACCAGTAAACCGGCGATACGAAAACCAGGTCGCTCGCTTCCAGGGTCAGGTCGAGCAGGGGCTTGGCCTCGCCGATGGGCATCGGATAGGTGCCGGCGGTATGGCGCAAATCCACGAACGGCGGGATTTCCAGGTCGGCCAGCTTGCACCAGGTCTGGCGGGTGCTGGCGGGCAGGCCGGCGGCGGCACGGCGGGCCAGCGTCTCGGTGTTGCCGACATGGCCGGGTTCGCGGGTGCTGGCATTGAGGAAGAGGAAGTGGGACATGATCGAGGCCGGTTCGTCAAAAAGCGTATTCTGACACGCCCCCGCGCCAACGGTCGGGCGGGGGCATGGTCGGTCAGCCGAACATGTCCTCGTACATGCGGCCGGCCCAGGCGAAATCCTCGGTGACCAGCTCGTCGCGGCGCAGGTTGTCGTCGTCCTGGTCCTGGATGATGACGCCCTTGTCGTTGACGTAGTACTTGAAGCGCACCGCGATATCCTCGCGCGGCTCGGTATTGACCATCATGAAGCACAGGTTGTCGGGCAGGGCGTACCTGGGGTCGCGGCCCTTGACGCGCTGGGCGATGTAGTTGGCGACGATGCGGGCATGGGCGTTGGCGACGTGGCCGGCCTTGGGGTAGAAGCGGAACTGTGGCGACACGACGCCGACCGAGTCGCCGATCACATAGACATCGGGGTCGTCCTTGAGGTTGAGGAAGAAGGGATCGACGCCGGCCCAGCCGGTCGGCTTGCCTTCCTCGTTGCGGCCGATGACGCCGGCCTTCCACGCCATGTCGCCGGCCTGGTGCGGGGCCATCAGAATCGAATGGTCGAAGCTGAAGTCGCCGGCCGCCGTCTTGATCTTCTTGTTGAAGGGATCGACTTCCTGGATCGTTGCCTTGGGCACGTAGACGATCTGGTCCTTGTAGAGGTTGGCGAAGGCTTCCTGGAAGCCGCCGGTGATCGGCGCCGGGCTCGGCTTGGGGTCGAGGATGATGACCTTGCCCTTGATCTTGCGCTGCTTGAACAGGCCGGCGATCAGGCAGGCGCGCTCGTAGGGCGACGGCGGGCAGCGGTGGGGTGGCGGCGGCAGGGTCATCACTAGGTCGCCGCCCTGGAAGTTCTGGATGCTCTGCTTGAGACGGAAGTGCTCGGCGTTGGGAATGTAGGCGGCCGGGAACATGGCCTTGGTGTAGTCGGCGGCCTTGCGGTCGTTGCCGAACCAGGCCTCGTAGTTGTAGCGGATGCCGCTGCCGAGGATCAGGTAGTCGTAGTCGATCCAGCCCTGGGCGGTGATGACGCGCTTGCGGTCGCGCTCGAAGGCGGTGACTTCGGTCTGGATGAAGGTGTAGCCGTATTTCTGGGCGACCGGCAGGTAGCTGAAGGTGAGGAACTGGGCATCGACGATGTCGACCAGCCACTTGTTGCTCATCGGGCAGGAAAAGAACACCGGGTTGCGCTCGAGCAGCACGACGTCGAGGCTCGGGTCGAGCTGGCGCAGGTGCTTGGCGGCGGTGACGCCGCCCCAGCCGCCGCCGCAGATGACCACCCGCTTGCCGGTGGCCTTGGGCAGCAGCGGATCGGCCTGCATCTGGATCAGGAAGGGCAGCGGGCCGGTCGGCGCGGCGATGCTGGCTGTCGCGCCCAGCGCCGCCCCGGCGGCGAGGAATTGTCGTCGGTTCAAGCTCATCGGGTTGTCTCCATTCGGTAAACCACCCGGGCACGGAGATGCCCGGATTTACAAGTGCGCCGTTGCCGGCGCGGGCGAGGACGGCAGGCGGTACGCAGACCGCCGTGCGAGGCCGTGCTCAGAATTTCAGGGAGGGCAGCTGGGCGACGAAGCGCGCTTCGTCCTGCGCTTCCAGGCAACGCAGGTCGAGGTGATAGGCGTCGTCGCGGATGTAGCCGATAACCGGCGTCGGCAGGCCACGGAAGGCGGCTTCGAGGGCGAGCAGGGCCTTGCCCGGCTTTTTCGCGCCCGGGCGGCAGACCAGGGCGGCCGACGGCAGGCGCTCGACGGGCAGGGCGCCGCTGCCGATCTGGCTGCTGCACGGGGCGATGGCCACCGTGGCGCGCTCGCCGAGGGCGGCCTGGACGGCCGGTTGCAGGCGGGCCGCCAACGCCTCGATATCGGCGACCGGGCGGGTCAGCAGGCGCAGCGTGGGCAAGCGTTCGGCCAGGCGGTCCGGGTCGCGATACAGGCGCAGCGTGGCTTCCAGCGCGGCGAGCGTGGTCTTGCCGACACGCAGGGCGCGCTTCAGCGGGTTTTTCTTGATTTTCGCGATCAGATCCTTGCGGCCGACGATCAGCCCGGCCTGCGGGCCGCCGAGCAGCTTGTCGCCGGAGAAGGTGACGATGTCGGCGCCGGCGGCCAGCGCCTGCTGCGGCGTCGGTTCCGGCGGCAGCCCGTAGGCCGCGAAGTCGGTCAGCGTGCCGCTGCCGAGGTCGACGACGAAGGGCAGGCCGGCGGCGTGGGCGATGTCGGCGACGGTTTTTTCATCGACCGACTTGGTGAAGCCGGTCACCGCGTAGTTGCTGGTGTGGATCTTCATCAGCAGCGCGGTTTTCGGGCCGATGGCCTCGGCGTAGTCCTTGTCGTGCGTGCGGTTGGTGGTGCCGATTTCGTGCAGGCGGACCTGGGCGCGGCGCATCACGTCGGGGATGCGGAAGGCGCCGCCGATCTCGACCAGCTCGCCGCGCGAGACGACCGCTTCCTTACCCTGGGCCAGCGCGTTGAGGGTGAGCAGCACGGCAGCGGCGTTGTTGTTGACGATGGTCGCCGCGATGTCCGGTGAGCCGCCGGCGACCAGCTCGGCGAGCAGTCCGGAAACGAGGTCGTCGCGGTCGCCGCGGCCGCCGGAGGCAAGGTCGTATTCCAGCGCGCAGGGGGCGCGCGCGGCGTCGACCATCAGGGCGATGGCTTCCTCGGCCAGCTGGGCGCGGCCGAGATTGGTGTGGAGCACGGTGCCGGTCAGGTTGATGACGGGGCGCAGGTTGGCGCGGCCGGCGTCGTCGGCGCGGCGGTGGATGGCGGCGAGCAGGGCGGCTTCGTCGGGCAGCGGCAGGCCGTGCTTGAGGCCCTCGCGGGCGGCGGCCAGCTCGGCACGGACGCAGCCGGTGACCAGCTGGCGGCCGTGGGTTTCGATCAGGGCGGGGAGTTGCTGCAGGACGCGGTCGACCGCGGGAAGGTGTTGGTTTGGGTTCATGGCTTTTCGCCCGGACCGGGCAGAAAGGTTAAAAAATTGGCCGGAATCAGCCGCTATGCGCACCGATCAGGAGCAGGTTGGGGCCGGAGCGCTCGTAGCCGGCTTCGTCGACCAGCATGTCGAGGGCCAGCGTGGCGAGGTCGTCGGCCACCGGATCGACATTCGGGTCTTTTTCCTGGTACACGATCTTCAGGTAGCTCTGGCAGGCATCGCAGGTTTCGGCGCGGACAGCACCCTTGCTGCCTTCGACTTCGTGCAGCGACACTTCCTTGTCGGTGTCGCAGGCCGTGCAGGTGGCGCGCGGCACGTTCCATTCGGTGTTGCACAGCGAGCAGTGCAGGTAGCGCAGGTTGTTGATCGTGGCGCCGAGCCTGACCACGCTGGCCACCGGCAGGCTGCCGCAGCAGGGGCAGACGCCGTGGGCGTCGAGTTTCTGCACATGGCTGGCGTCGAGCTGGCTGGCCATCTGGGTGAAGGCGACCTGCAGCGCGGCGGCGACGAAGGGCAGCTCGGCGGCGTGGGCCATGTCGGGCTCGCCCTTGAGAAGCATGTCGGCCAGTTGCTCGAGTTCGGCTTCGGATGCGGCAAAGAGCTTCCTGAGCGTTGCCTGGGCGCCTTCCGGGGCGTCGGCTTCCAGGCGCTGCACGATTTGCTGCAGGGCGAAGCGCCAGGCCGCGGGGCGGGCCAGCGAGGCGGCGTTCAGGGGCGGCATGCCGTGCGTGCGCGCTTGTTCGAGCGCGGCTGCGTCGGGCAGGGGCAGCGCGGGCAGACCCTTGATCACGTCGTGCTGGGCGCGGCTCAGGTCGCCGAGGAAGCTCAGCCAGTCGGCCAGGCTGTGCTGGTCGGCCAGGGTGCCGAAGCGGGTGGCCCGGTCGGCGAACAGCGTGGTGGTGACCGGCAGCAGGATCGGTGCGGCTTCTTCTGCCGGCGGGTGGAAATCTATCGGTTGGCTGTGCATGGGGACAGTTTCAGGTGTTTATCCGGTCGGTGCCGAGGGTGGATCATTCAAAAAAACTGGGGGATGCGAAATGTTCTTCGCAGAGCCCCCAAAACGCAAGGTAAAACGGTTGTCGGTCTCGCCCGCGGCGGCAGGCGAGACCGGATGCGGCTTATTTGCCGGTGACCTGACGGTACCAGCCGCGGTGATGCTGCTTGGCCCAGGCGCGGGTGACCGTGCCGTACCACATGGCGCGGATGGTGCCCTTGACCCAGATGGCGGCATAGACGTGGACCATGATCATGGCGATCATCACGGCGCCGGCCGCGGCATGGACGACGGCACCGAGGCGGACCACGGTGATGTCGAAGCCGAACCAGGCACGCCAGATGAACAGGCCGGAGACCGTCATCAGCAGCATGCACACGGCGAGAACCCAGAACATAACTTTCTGCCCGCCGTTGTACTTGCCCTGTTCCGGCATGTCGTGGTCGTTGCCGTCCACCATGTTCTTCGCCTTGGCCAGCCATTCCTTGTCCGCCGGCGTCATCTTGTTCAGATGCTTGAAGCGGATGAAGATGGCCAGGAAGGACACCGCCATCAGCACCCCGATGTAGGGGTGGATGATGCGGGCCCAGGTCGGGCCGCCGAACAGCTGGGTGAGCGGGAAGAACGCCGGGTGGAAGAAGGCCAGGCCGGAGAGCGCGAGCAGGATGAAGCTGATGCCCACGACCCAGTGGTTGGCCCGTTCCTTGGGCTCGTAACGCTTGAGGTCCTTCGGATCGCGGATCATTTTGCTTCCTCCTTGTCTTCACGTTCGATCTCGTCCTCGATCTCCTTCGAGACCTCGTTCGGACCCTTGGTCACGTAGTGGAACAGGCTGCCCAGGGCAACGCCGGCCAGGGCCAGCGTAGCGAGCGGCTTGGCGAAGCCCTTCCACAGGGAGACCAGCGGGCTGATCGACGGGTTTTCCGGCAGGCCGGCGTACAGGTTCGGCTTGTCCGCGTGGTGCAGGACGTACATGACGTGCGTGCCGCCCACCCCTTGCGGGTCGTACAGGCCGGCCTGGTCGTAGCCGCGTTCCTTGAGGTCGGTGACGCGCTTGGCCGCGTAGTCCTTCATGTCCTCCTTGGAACCGAACTGGATGGCGCCGGTCGGGCAGGCCTTCGCGCAGGCCGGGGCCTGGTTGACGGCAACCCGGTCGGAGCACAGCGAGCACTTGTAGGCCTTGCTGTCTTCCTTGGAGATGCGGGGGACGTTGAACGGACAGCCGGTCACGCAGTAGCCGCAGCCGATGCAGTTTTCCTGGTGGAAATCCACGATGCCGTTGCTGTACTGGATGATCGCGCCCGGGGCCGGGCAGGCCTTGAGGCAGCCGGGGTCGGAGCAGTGCATGCAGCCGTCCTTGCGGATCAGCCACTCGAGCTTGTTGTTCTGCTCGACCTCGGTGTAGCGCATGACCGTCCACGACTTGGCCGACAGGTCCATCGGGTTGTCGTACACCCCGTGGCAGTTGCCGACTTCGTCGCGGATGTCGTTCCACTCCGAACACGCGACCTGGCAGGCCTTGCAGCCGATACAGGCGGAAACGTCGATGAGCTTGGCGATTTCGATGGTTTCCCGCACGTGCGTGGAGGGCGTCGTCGTCGCGGAGCGCTGTTTGATGTCTAGCGATTGCAGTGCCATATCAGCTCTCCCTTACGCTTTCTCGATGTTGACCAGGAACGCCTTGTACTCCGGCGTCTGCGTATTGGCGTCACCGACGTACGGGGTCAGGGTGTTGGTGATGAAGCCAGGCTTCGTCGCCCCCTTGAAACCGTAGTGGATCGGGATACCGATGGTGTGCACCTTCTTGCCGTCGACATCGAGCGCCTTGATGCGCTTGGTGACCACCGCCACGGCCTTGATGAAGCCGCGGTTGGAGCGGACCTTGACGCGGTCGCCCACGGCAATGCCCTTTTCCTTGGCCAGTTCCTCGCCGATTTCCACGAACTGTTCCGGCTGCATGATCGCGTTGATCTTGCTCTGCTTGGTCCAGTAGTGGAAGTGCTCGGTCAGGCGGTAGGTGGTCGCCACGTACGGGAAGTCCTTGGCCGTGCCGAACGCTTCCATGTCGCCCTTGTACACGCGGGCCGCGGGGTTGGCGCGGGCCTTCGGGTTCTTCGGGTGCATCGGGTTCGCGTCGAGCGGGCTTTCGAACGGCTCGTAGTGTTCCGGGAACGGACCTTCGTTCATCAGGCCGAGGCTGAACAGGCGGCCAACGCCTTCACCGGTCATGATGAAGGGCATGACGTGCTCTTCCGGCTTGGCGTCCGGACGCATGTCGGGCACGTCGTTGCCGCCCCACTTGTCGCCCAGCCACTTGAGCACGGTCCGCTTCGGATCCCACGGCTTGCCGGAAACGTCGGCCGAGGCGCGGTTGTACAGGATGCGGCGGTTGACCGGCCAGGCGAAGCCCCAGTTCAGGGTTTGGCCCAAACCGGACGGATCGGCGTTGTCGCGTCGTGCCGACAGGTTGCCGGCAGGCGACCAGACACCGCAGTAGATCCAGTTGCCGCAGGTGGTCGAACCGTCGTCGCGCAGCATGGCGAAGCTCGGCAGCTGATCGCCGGCCTTGACCAGCACCTTGGTCGGATCCTTCGGGTCGAGCACGTCGGCCAGCGCCTTGCCGTTGAACTCCATCATCAGTTCTTCGGGCGAGGGCTTGTTCGGGATGCGATAGGCCCAGGTCAGCTTCTGGATTGGCTCGGCGTAGGCACCGCCGTCCTTGGCGTACATTTCCTTGAGCTTCAGGAACAGCGTGGCCATGATCTCGGTGTCGTCCTTGGCGTCGCCCGGACCGTCGGCAGCCTTCCAGCGCCACTGGATGACGCGGCCGGAGTTGGTGAAGCTGCCCGTCGTTTCGGCGAACAGCGTGGCCGGCAGACGGAAGACTTCGGTCGGGATCTTGCTCGGGTCGACGTCGTTGAACTCGCCGTGCGGCTTCCAGAACTCGGAGGTGTCGGTGGCCAGCGGGTCCATGACGACCATCCACTTCAGCTTGGCCAGCGCGTCGCCCACCTTCTTCTTGTTGGCGACGGAAGCCAGCGGGTTGAAGCCCTGGCACAGGAAACCGTTGATCTTGCCCTGGTACATCTGGTCGAAGATCGACAGCACGTCGGATGCGCCGCCCAGCTTGGGCATGAAGTCGTAGGCGAAGCCGTTGTCCTTGGTCGCGGCATCGCCCCACCAGGCCTTGTGCAGGCTGACGTACCACTTCGACAGGTTCTGGCCGTAGTTCATCTGGCCCGGACGCAGCAGCTTCGGCGTCTTCTTGTCGAGGAAGGTCTTCAGGTCCGGCTCGGCGTCGGTCGGCACCGCCAGGTAACCCGGCAGGTTCTGGGCGTACAGCGCGAAGTCGGTGATGCCCTGGACGTTGGCGTGGCCGCGCAGCGCGTTGATGCCGCCACCCGCCATGCCCATGTTGCCGAGCAGCAGCTGGATGATCGCCATGCAGCGGATGTTCTGGGAGCCGACGGAGTGCTCGGTCCAGCCCAGCGCGTACAGGTTGGTCATCGTCTTGTTCGGTGCGGCCGTTTCGGCGATGTACTCGCAGACCTTCAGGAAAGCTTCCTTCGGCGTGCCGCAGACCTGTTGCACGACGTCCGGCGTGTAGCGGGCGTAGTGGGCCTTGAGCATCTGGAAGGCGCAACGCGGGTCCTGCAGCGTTTCGTCGACCTTGACGAAGCCGTCGGCACCCATCTGGTAGGACCAGGTGGACTTGTCGTAGCTGCGTTTTTCCTCGTTGTAGCCGGTGAAGATGCCGTCGTCGAAAGTGAATCCTTCGTTGATCAGGAAGGACGCGTTGGTGTACGCCTTCACGTAATCGTGATGGATCTTGTCGTTGGTCAGCAGGTAATTGATGACGCCGCCGAGGAAGGCGATGTCGGAACCGGAGCGGACAGGCGCATAGTAATCGGCCACCGAAGCCGTGCGGTTGAAGCGCGGGTCGACGACCACGAGCTTCGCCTTGCGGTTCTTCTTGGCTTCGATTGCCCACTTGAAGCCGCAGGGGTGCGCTTCAGCGGGGTTGCCGCCCATCACGAAAATCAAGTCAGCGTTCTTGATGTCCACCCAGTGGTTGGTCATCGAACCACGCCCAAAACTCGGAGCCAGACTGGCCACCGTGGGAGCGTGTCAAATGCGCGCCTGGGTATCGATCGAGGTCATGCCCAACGCGCGAATCGTCTTCACGGTCAGGTAGCCGGCCTCATTCGGTGCTGCCGATGATGCGAGGAATGCAGTGCTGGTCCAGCGGTTGACGGTCAGGCCATCCTTGTTCTGGGCCATGAAGTTGGCGTCGCGGTCGGCCTTCATGTGCTTGGCGATGCGGTCGAAGGCTTCCATCCAGGAAATCTTCTTCCACTCGTTGCTGCCGGCTTCGCGAACTTCCGGCCACTTCAGGCGATTGGCGCTCTGCACCATGTCGCGCAGGCCGGCGCCCTTCGGGCACAGCGTGCCACGGTTGACCGGATTGTCCGGGTCGCCTTCGATGTGAATGATCTCGGCCGGGGTGTTCTTGGACTTGTCCCCCGTCGAATAGATGAGTACCCCGCACGATACCGAGCAGTACGGACAGATGTTCCGTGTCTCGGTGGCGCGGGCCAGCTTGAAGGTACGTACTTCCGCCTGGGCTGCGGTCGGCGAGAAACCCATCAGTGCGATGGATGACCCGCTGAGCCCGGCGGAGCAGACCTTGAAGAACTGCCGCCTGTTCATGTTCATTTAGGTTTTTCCTCCGTATGCGACTCCGTGTCGCAATGGCAGAACGCAGCAAGGAGCAGGCCAGTTTTCGTAAGTCATTGAACGATGGGGAATCGGCTTGCGGCGGCCCTCTTGGGGTTGGGACATTTTGTCCTTTTGGCTGCCGGGTGGGACATTTTGTCCGTGCGCCGGATGGCTCGCTGCGGCCTCAATGGCCGGCATGGCGCAGGCGAAGAGCGAGGCGGGCGGATACGCGGGCAAACCGGTGGCCGGCCGGGGCGGCGAGCTCGGGGAAAGGCGGGCAGGGCGGTACCGCGGACGAGGCCGGGCGCGCCCGTCGGCGGCGCGCTTACTGCCGCGTCTGGCGCAGGGTGTCGGAAGGGAGTTCGCCGAACAGGGCGCGATATTCGGCGGCAAAGCGCGGCAGGTGCCAGAAGCCCCACTTGGCGGCGATGTCCCGGATCTGCTGGCCGCTGCCGTCGGGGTCGCGCAGCGCGCGACGGACGCCGTTGAGGCGCAGCGAGCGCAGGTATTGAACGGGGTTGATGTCGAGCGCGTCCTGAAAGCAGTAGTTGAGCATGCGCCGGCTGATATTGAGCTTCTGGCAGAGGTCGGCGACGGTGATCGGTTCGGATGTATGGGTCATCGCGTAATCGGTCGCCTCGCGCACCACCTGGCAGCGCCCGGCAAAGGAGCGGGTGGGCAGGGGCGCGCGGTTGGAGGCCTGCAGCACTTCGGTGAGATGGCCGATGATGGCCGAACTCATCGAGCGCTGTACCTGCGGATAGCGGAGCAGCGAGGGTTCGAAGTTGGACGGGTCGAAAATGGCGAGCAGGCAATTGCGCAGCTCGTCGAGCAGTTGCCGGTCGGCGACCATCACGGTCGGGGCGTTCGGGAAAACGCCGGGCAGGTTTTCCTGGCCTTCGGGGGACATCGTGTCGAGCAGGGCTTCCTTGCGGATGGCGAGGGCGACGATGTCGAATTCCTCGGGCGAGGTCAGGGAAAATTCCTGGCCGCTATGGAAGGTCAGCATCGAGTCGCGGGTCAGGACCTGCCGGGAAAACAGGCAGCTTCCCTTCATGGCCACCGGAATCCCGACGACGAAACAGCCATCCCAGGAGATGCCGCTCTGCGCTACCGCGCGATTGGTCGTCTCGCGAAAGATTTGCAGGCCCTTGAAGCGGATATCGACGACCCGCCCTTCGAAGTTGCCCGGCGACAGCTGGTCGTAGGTCTGGTCCCAGCCTTGCAGCGATTCGGCGTGCTCGTCCGAGTCGCGGGTTGTGCGGTTGAAAAATGAGTAATTCGTCGACGTGGCGGAGAGGGGCATGGGCACACCTGGAATGAATGACCGGGCCAATGTCGTCATGACCGATTGGAGCGGCCTCTATGCGGTTCAGGATAGATCAGAATTTCGTTTAGGGAAACAGGTTTTGATTGGTGACATGGGGTTTTTTCCAGTTTCGGCTACGGCCTGTTGATGGCAGGGCGTTGGGTCTTGGCATGAATGCGCCACAACGGGGCGTTTTCGTAGGTTCATGCACACATTTTGCCTTCCTTTTGTTTTGAAAATAATTCTTTTAAAACAGTTGGATGCTTCGTTTTTGCCGATTCGCCATCGCCGGAACCGGAGGCTCGTGGCTGTTTATGCAAAACCGGTGCCAGTCGCTGCGGCCGGCCGGCGACCGCATCTTTCGGAAACCGGCCGCTGGCTGCCATGGGGTATTTCCCGGCGCTTTGATCCAGATCGTGTTTTTCCGGTTTTTTTGTCGTCTTTTCCGAAATCGGATATCAAACCGGGCTTTCGCATCGCTTCGGTTCCGATTTCGGATACCGCCTTCGACTTCTCCGCCAACACAATTTGAGCCATCGAACGGGACAGTTTTTGTTCCGCTCCCGATCCAAATAGAAAAAAGGAGGTCGCTGGTGATACCCAAGAGAATTGCATTGCTAACCGTCGTCGCCGCCCTGGGGGGCAGCCTGACGGCACACGCCGAACTGCCGCTGGACCAGATCACGGTCGCCCGCATGCCGGCGCCGCATCCCTATCGTCTGTATTTCACCGATGTGAATATCCTCTCGCTGCTCGACGGCAAGATGACCATCATCGACGGCCGCAACCTCAAGGTCGAAGGCATGGTCGCCACCGGCACCTTCGGCCAGACCGCGGTGTCGCCGGATCGCTCGGAGATCTACGCGGTCACCACCTATTACAGCAAGGGCAACCACGGCGAGCGCAGCGAGGAGGTGCTGGTCTACGACGCCGCGACGCTGAAGCTGAAGGCCGAGATTCCCTATCCGGCCCGTCATGCCCAGGCGCTGCCCTATCGCGGCACAATGCGCACCTCGGGCGACGGGCGTTTCCTGTTCATCCAGAACGCCACCCCGGCCACCTCCATCGGCATCGTCGACCTGAAGAGCCAGAAACTCGTCGCCGACATCGCGACGCCGGGTTGCTACAACGTCTATCCGGCGCAGACCGCCAACCGGGTGTCGACCCTGTGCGGCGACGGCACCATGCTGACCATCGCGCTCGACGACGAAGGCAAGCCGACCGGCAAGCAGAAGAGCGCCCGCTTCTTCGATCCGGACGACGATGCGCTGTTCGTGACGGCCGCGCAGGAAGGCGACCGTTATCACTTCGTTTCCTTCAAGGGCAACGCGGTCAGCGTCGATCTCTCCGGCGAGACCGCCCAGGCCGGCAAACCGTGGCCGCTGGTCAGCGCCAAGGATGCCAAGGGCGGCTGGCGCCCGGGCGGCTACCAGCCGGTGGCCCTGCATCGCGACAGCGGCACGCTGTATGTCGGCATGCACCCCAAGGGCTACGAGGGCAGCCACAAGAATCCGGCACACGAAGTCTGGACCTACGATTTCAAGGCGCAGCGCCTGGTGGCCCGCAACAAGGTGGTGCATAGCACCGGCCTGGCCGTCAGCCAGGGCGCGGCGCCGCGTCTGTTCGCCTTCGATACCGAAAAGGCCCAGGTTGCCGCTTACGACGGGACGACCAAGCTCAAGCTGGCCGGCATGAAGGGCGGTTTCGGCTTCACGCCGACCCTGCTGGAGGCCCAGTGATGGACGCCGTCACGGCTTTCCTCAACGACCCGGTGGTGACGCGCAGCCTGGGAGCCATGCTCTCCGTGCTGCTGCTGATCGGGAGCTGGCAGAAGCTGCGCGACATGGTGGTCTTCGCCGCCGCGGTCGACAACTACCGCCTGCTGCCCGAGTCGCTGGTGACGCCGGTGGCCTGGGCCGTGGCCTTGAGCGAAGCGGCGGCCGGCCTGCTGCTCCTGCTCAACGACACGGCGGCAGCCGGTGCCTGGTTCTCGCTGGCCCTGCTGGCCGCGGTCACCGCTGCCGTCGTCATCAACCTGCTGCGCGGCCATACCGCCATCGATTGCGGTTGCGGCGGCCTGTCCAGCCAGCCGCTGGCCTGGTCGCTCGTCGCCCGCAACGTCGTGCTCATGGGCATCGCCCTGCTTGCCGCCCGGGAAGGCGCCAGCCGCCCGCTGGTATGGGCCGACTACCTCACCACCGTCGGTGTCGTCCTCGGCCTGCTCGGCCTCTACACCATCGCCAATCAACTAATGACCAACGCCCCGCGGGTGCTGGCCGTTCGCCGGTAACAAGAAAAGGAATTCAACATGAACGATGCAATCCTCATCTCCAACGCCATGCTGTGGGTCGTGCTGCTTGCCCTGGTCGTGGTCGTCCTCGCCCTGGCCCGCCAGATCGGCATTCTCTACGAACGCATCGCCCCGATGGGCGCCCTGATGATGGACCAGGGCCCCAAGGTCGGCGAAGCGGCACCGATCTTCAACCTCGACAGCATCGGCGGCGGCAAGCTGCAGGTCGGCGGCAACCGCGGCCGCAGCCAGCTGCTGTTCTTCCTGTCGCCGACCTGCCCGGTGTGCAAGAAGCTGCTGCCGGTCCTCAAGTCGATCCGCCAGGACGAATCGGCCTGGCTCGACGTGACCCTGGCCAGCGACGGCGAACTGCCGGCGCATGCCGAGTTCTACAAGAAGGCCGAGCTGCAGGACTTCCCCTACGCCTTGTCCACCGACCTCGGCATGACCTACCGCATCGCCAAGCTGCCGTACGCCGTGCTGATCGGCGAGGACGGCGCGATCCGCGGCAAGGGCCTGGTCAACTCCCGCGAGCAGCTGGAAAGCCTGTTTGCCGCCAAGGAGGCCGGCGTGGCCTCGATCCAGGAATACATCGATCAACGCGCCTGAAGCGCGCCCCAGCAAGGAGAAACAGAAAATGAAATGGTTCGATGACTTTTTTGAGCACAAGACCCGGCGCGTCGCCCAGTCCTCGTCGCGGCGCAGCGCGCTGGCCAGGCTCGGCAAGATCTTCGTCGGCACGGCCTTCGTGCTGCCGGTCCTGCCTTTCGACCGGATCGGGCAGGGCGCCCACGCCGCCGCGCCGAGCAAGGCCAACGACGACACGACCTGCGACTACTGGCGTTACTGCGCGCTCGACGGCTTCCTCTGCACCTGCTGCGGCGGCACGATTTCCAGCTGCCCGCCGGGGACCGAGATATCCAAGGTGACCTGGGTCGGCACCTGCCGCAATCCGGGCGACGGCAAGGATTACCTGATCAGCTACAACGACTGCTGCGGGGCCACGGCCTGCGGCCATTGCGGCTGCAACCGCAACGAACGCGAGCGCCCCGGCTACCGCATGGGGGTGCATAACGACATCAACTGGTGCATGGCCAACAGCAGCAACATGTACAACTGCACGGTGGCGGCCATCGTCGGCGTCAGCGACGGCAAGGGCTGAGCCATGGCGCGTCGGGTATTCGCATCCCTGGCTCTGCTCGCCGCCTGCGGCGGCGCGCTGGCCCAGGCCGACGGCGCGGCGCTGTTCGCCGCCCATTGCCAGGCCTGCCACCAGCCGGGCGCGGTCGGCGCGCCCGGTATCGCGCCGCCGCTGGTCGGCAACATCGGCCGCCATGCGGCGAACGAGGAGGGGCGGCGCTACCTGATGCGCGTCGCGCTGACCGGCATGATCGGCAGCATCACGGTCGATGGCGTGCGCTACACCGGCAACATGCCGTCCTTCGCCGTCGCCTTGTCCGATGCCGAACTGGCGGCCGTGCTGCGCCATGTCCTGGCCGGCTACGAAAAGGTCGCCGACCTCGCCTGGCTGACGCCGGAACAGCTGGCGGCAACCCGCCAGGCCGGCGGCAGCCCCAACGAAACCCACAAGATGCGCGGGCGCCTGCCCGCAGGAGGCTGATCATGAAACGCTCGGTCGTCGCCGTGGCGGTCGCGCTGCTGGCAAGCCAGGCCGGGGCTGCCGGCAGTTCGCCCAAGGTTAATTACATGCTGCACTGCTCCGGCTGCCATGGCCCGGCCGGCGCCGGCAACCCGGAGGTCGGCATTCCGGACATGCGCGGCGCCATCGGGCATTTCCTCAAGGCCAGGCATGGCCGCGAGTTCCTGATCCAGGTGCCGGGCACTTCGCAGACCAGCATGAACGACGCCGACGTGGCCGTGATGATGAACTGGATGCTGCAGCAGTTCAGCGCAGCGGAAGTTCCCGCCGGCACGCTTCCCTATAGCGAACAAGAAGTACGACAACTGCGCGCCAATCGACTGGCCGACGTCCCCGGAAGACGGGCGGCGATCATCAGCGAATTGAAAGCGCAGGGCATATCAATCGAGTAACACTCGAAACAGGGCAATTCATCTTTCGACAGGAGGACCACAATCATGCACCCCAACCACAGAGCCAAACCGCTGGCGCTGGTCGTCGCAGGCCTCATCGGCCTCATTGGCCAATCCGGCGGCACGGCGCTCGCTGCAGTCAGCGAGCAGGAAGCCGCCCAGCTCGGCAAGGACCTGACCCCGGTCGGCGCCGAGCGCGCCGGCAACAAGGACGGCAGCATCCCGAAATGGGAAGGCGGTCTGCCCAAGGGCAAACACAAGGTGGGCGACGCCCGCGTCGACCCCTTCGCCGCCGACAAGCCGCTGTATTCGATCGACGCCAGCAACGTCGACAAGTACAAGGACAAGCTGTCGGCCGGCCAGATCGAGCTGATCAAGACCCGCAAGGGCTACCGGATGGACGTTTACCCGACGCACCGCAGCTGTGGCTACCCGGATTCCGTCTATGGCCAGACCAGGGTCAACGCCACCAGCGCCAAGCTGACGGCCGACGGCAAGGACAACCTGGCCCAGGCGGTCGGCGGCGGCTTCCCGTTCGCCGTGCCGAAGAACGGCGCCGAGGCGGTGTGGAACCATCGCCTGCGCTGGCAGGGCGAAGGCCGGATCGAGTATTACCAGACCAACTTCATCAATCCGGACGGCACCTTCTACGGCCTGGCCCAGGACCAGGTGGTGATCACCCCGTTCGCCTCGCCCAAGGCCAAGTCCATCGACGACGTCGGAGGCGTGCAGATGAAGCTGCTCAACCTGGCGACGGCGCCGGCCGCGCGCACCGGCGAGATCATCCTGGCCCATTACTTCCTCGGCAAGTCGAACGATGCCTGGATGTACTTCCCCGGCCAGCGCCGCGTGCGCCGCCTGCCGGCCTTCGAGTACGACAACCCGATCCCCGGCTACGAGAACCTGGAAACCGCCGACCAGTACCCGATGTTCGCCGGCGCGCTCGACCGCTATGACTGGAAGCTGGTCGGCAAGCAGGAGATGGTCGTGCCGTACAACAGCTTCAAGTTCGTCGCCAAGCGGCCGGCCAAGGAAGTGTATGAGGGCATGTATCCGAAGCGCGACCTGATGCGCTACGAAGTGCACCGCGTCTGGAAGGTCGAGGCGACAGTCAAGCAGGGCATGCGCCACATGTTCGCCAAGCGCACCTTCTACCTCGACGAAGACACCTGGATGATCCTCGCCGCCGACCAGTACGACGCCCAGGGCAAGCTGTGGCGCGTGATGGAAGGCTCGCTGTACCCGGCCGTTGAACTCGGCGCCTGCGTCAGCCAGGAGTTCATGTCGTGGGACCTGACGGTCAACCGCTACATGGCCGAAAACTCGACCCAGGAAGCCAAGCACACCGACTGGCTGGCCGGGCAGGAAGGACGCATCGACGCCAAGCGCTTCGAGTCCGACGAATTGCGCCGCGCCGGCGACCGCTGACCTGAAGCACACGGAGGGGTAAATCATGCATCAACAACATTGCTTCAAGCGCAGCACGCTGGCCGTCGTCGTCGCCACCCTCGGCCTGGGGGTGGCCGGGCAGGCGCAGGCCTTCAAGTTCGATCTCGACAACGGGATCAGCGGCTCGCTGGATTCGACCATTTCGCTCGGCGTCCAGCGCCGCATGCAGTCGCCGAACAAGTCCATGGTCGGCAACGACAACGGCGGTTCGGTGCCGACCAGCGGCACCCTCGGTTCCCTGGTCAACGGGCCGGGGCAGGGCGCCACGTCGAATCCCGACTTCAACTACACCAACATCGACGACGGCAACCTGAACTACAAGAAGGGCGACATCGTCGCCGCCGTGCTCAAGGGGACGCACGAACTGGCCCTCGGCGAGCGCGGCAACTGGGCGGCGCTCGGCCGGGTGACGTGGTCCACCGACTTCGCCGCCGCCAACACCGTGCGCACGCCGCTCGACGACGAGGCCAAGAAGGCGATGACGCAGAACGTCTCGCTGCTCGACCTGTGGGTGTCGAAGGACTTCAAGGTCGGCGACAACTCGGCCAAGTTCAAGTTCGGCAACCAGGTCATCAACTGGGGCGAGGACATCTTCATCTTCGGCGGCATCAACACCATCCACGCCTTCGACCTGCGCAAGGCCCACATCCCGGGCACCCAGGTCAAGGAAATCCTGATTCCGGCGCCGATGGCCTCGCTGAACATGGCGCTCGGTGCCGGTTTCTCGACCGAGATGTACTACCAGTTCGCCTGGAACAGCTTCAAGCTCGACCCGGCCGGCACCTACTGGTCGACCGCCGACTTCATCGGCAAGGGCGGCAAGCGCGGGGCCTTCATTCCGTCCAGCTACGGCGGCATCGGCGACTTCGATCCGACGCGCGGCCGCTCGCTGGCCAGTATCGATGCGGCCGGCGGCTTCATCCCGGTCGAGCAGACCAAGCCGTCCAACAACGGCCAGTACGGCTTCAACCTGCGCTACAAGCCGCCGGGCGCCGATACCGAGTTCGCCGCCTATTACATCCGCTACCACGACAAGCTGCCCTTCGTCGGCTTCAAGCTCAACCCGGCGGTCAACAACCTGTTCGGCGGCATCACCGTCGTCGAGCAGTATGGCGAAGACAAGGAACTGTTCGGTCTGTCGGCCAACACCAAGGTCGGCGACTGGGCCTTCGGGGCCGAACTGTCCTACCGCCCGCGCGACAGCGTGGCGATCGACCCGACGGTTCCCACGGCCGGCCGCTACAGCGTGTTCAGCCTGCCCAGCAACACCGTCGCCAACGGCTACGTGAACGAGAAGAAGTACCAGGGCCACGTCACCGCCTTCACCTGGCTGCCGCCGGAGCTGACCCGCGCCCTGGGCGCCGCCGACGGCGCCTTCCTGGCCGAGGTGGCGGTGGCGCATTACCCGGGGCTCAAGCTGAACGGCGAAATCCCGTACCTGCTGAACAACTACGAGATGCCGACCAGGACCTCCTGGGGTTACGTCATGGAAGTCAGCCTGACTTACGCCAACGTGTTCAATTCCGGCTGGACGGCCACCCCGATCGTCGATTTCTACCACGACGTGAAGGGCACCAGCCCGAACACCATCCCGTTCGTGGAAGGGCGCAAGGCGCTGGCGGTCGGCCTGAACTTCGACTACCACAACCAGTGGAAGGTCGGCCTCGGCTACAGCAGCTTCTTCGGCGGCGGCAACCTGAACCTGATGCGCGACCGCGACATTGCGTCGATGACGGTTTCCTACACCTTCTGATCCGCTTCACAGGGCGGCGCTGCCTGTCACGCACACGGCGCCGCCCGACCTCCGCAAGGGGGCACATAACAATTACGAGGTTGAATCCCCATGGTGAGCATCGTTGGTTTCGTCAAACGCCTGGAAGATTTTTTCTTCCGCTACCGGCTGATCACGCTGTCGGCCCTGCTGGTGTTGACCGCCGTGATGGGCATGCTGGCCTCCCAGCTGCACATGTCGGCCGGTTTCGACAAGCAACTCCCGGTCGGTCACGAATACACCGACACCTTTTTCAAGTACCGCACCCAGTTGTTCGGCTCCAACCGGGTGATGGTCGTCGTCCGCGCCCGCGACGGCGACATCTGGACGCCCGAGTCGCTGAAGAAGCTGCACGAGGTGACCGAGGCCGTCCTCTACCTGCCCGGCGTGGACCGCCGCTCGGTGCAGTCCTTGTGGACGCCGAACACCCGCGTCTATGAGCTGACGGAGGAGGGCTTCCAGGCCGAGGACGTGATCGGCGGCACGGTGACGCCGGATGCGCTGGACGCCGGCAAGATCGCCCAGATCCGCGACCGCGCGGCACGCGGCGGCTATACCGGCAGCCTGGTGGCGAGCGACGGCAGCGCGGCGATGATCGTCGCCGACCTGCTCGAGGAAGACCCCGGCACCCACGAACAGCTCGACTACCTGGCGCTGGCCGGCAAGCTAGAGCAGGACATCCGCGCCAAATACGAAACGCCGACGCACGAGATCGAGATCGTCGGCTTCGCCAAGCAGATCGGCGACATCGCCGACGGCGCCAAGGGCGTTGCCGTCTTCTTCGCGCTGGCCACGCTGCTCACCGCGCTGGCCGTCTATTGGTACTGCCGCTCGCTGATGCTGACCGCGCTGCCCATCTTCTGCTCGATGGTCTCCGTCGTCTGGCAGTTCGGCACGCTGACGCTGCTCGGCTACGGCCTCGATCCGCTGGCCATCCTGGTGCCTTTCCTGGTCTTCGCCATCGGCGTCTCGCACGGCGTGCAGCAGATCAACGCCATCTCCAAGGCGGTGGCCGGCGGGGCCGATTCGCTGGAGGCGGCGCGCGAAAGCTTCTCCAGCCTGTTCATCCCCGGCACGCTGGCGCTGGTCACCGCCTTCGTCGGCTTCATCACGCTGGTCCTCATCCCCATCCCGATGATCCGCGAACTGGGCATCACCGCGTCGATCGGCGTCGGCTACAAGATCGTCACCAACCTGATCATGCTGCCGCTGACCGCGTCCTTCTTCCGCTTCTCGCGCGACTACGCACTGCATCTCGAAGCCATCCAGGCCAGGCGCGGCGAGTGGATACAGCGCCTCGGCTTCATCGCCGACATCAACCACGCCCGGCTGGTGCTCGCCGTCGCCGCCGTGCTGCTCGGCATCGCCGTGTGGCAGAGCCACGGCCGCCACATCGGCGCGCTGCAGCCCGGCGCCCCGGAACTGCGCCCGGACGCCCGCTACAACCAGGACATCGAGAACATCGTCAAGCGCTTCGATCTCGGCATGGACGTGCTGACCGTGGTCTTCGAGACGCCCAACGACTCGTGCAACAACTACCCGGTGCTCAACTACATCGAGCAATTCACGCTGCACATGTCGCAGGTGCCGGGGGTGCTGTCGGTGCAGTCACTGTCGGCGCTGGCCAAGTTCGCCAATGCCGGCCTCAACGAGGGCAACCCGAAGATGATCGCGCTGCCGCGCGACAGCAAGGCGCTGCAGGTGGCGGTGGGCTACCTGCCCGAGGCCGGCGGCCTGTTCAACCGGGCGTGCACCATGATGGCCGCCAACGTCTATCTGGCCGACCACAAGGCGACGACCATCGAACCGGCCATCCACGCGGTGAAATCCTTCCGCGCGCAGTTCGACGGCAAGCCGCTGGGCATCGAGGTCCGCCTCGCCTCCGGCAACGTCGGCGTACTGGCGGCGACCAACGAGGAAGTGGAAATGCGCGAGCTGCCGATGATGCTTTACGTCTATGCCGCCATCGTCGTCCTCGTGCTGCTCGCCTACCGCGACTGGCGCGCCATGCTGGCCTGCTGCGTGCCGCTGACGCTGGCCACCTTCCTCGGCTACTGGTTCATGAAGGAACTCGACATCGGCCTGACCGTCGCCACGCTGCCGGTCATGGTGCTGGCCACCGGCATCGGCGTCGATTACGCCTTCTACATCTACAACCGCCTGCTCATCCACCTGGCACGCGGCGAGTCGATGAAGGAGTCGCTCGAAGGGGCGCTGCGCGAAGTCGGCGTGGCCACCATCTTCACCGCCATCACGCTGTCGGTCGGCGTCGCCACCTGGGCCTTCTCCGACCTCAAGTTCCAGGCCGACATGGGCATCCTGCTCACCTTCATGTTCATGGTGAACATGCTGATGGCGATCACCGTGCTGCCGGCCTTCGCGGTCAAGCTCGATTCACTTTTCCCGCGTCGCGGCCCGGTCAAGGCACCGGCCATCGGCCACTGATGGAGAGCGCAACATGAAATTCCCGTTCAAGATTCTTGCCCTGGCCGCCAGCCTCGCGCTGCTGGCGCCGCTTTCGGCGCAACTGGCGGCGGCGCCGGGGGAGGGCAAGGCGGCCCCCGACTACTTCCGCAGCGCGCCCCACCTGGCGGTGCCGACCAAGGCGCCGATCTACGCCGCGGCCCGGGCCGGCGAGCGAACGATTGCCGTCGGCGACTACGGCTTCGTGATCTACAGCGACGACGGCGAGCGCTTCGTGCAAGCCGAGGTGCCGACCCGCGCGCCGCTGACCTCGGTGTTCTTCCTCGACGCCTTGCGCGGCTGGGCGGCCGGCCACGACGGCACGGTGATCGCCACCGTCGATGGCGGCAAGACCTGGAGCGTGCTGCGCGAAATGCGCGGCCAGGACCAGGTGCTGATGGCCATCTGGTTCGCCGACGCCGAGCGCGGCCTGGCCGTGGGGCAATTCGGCCTGGCGCTGGAAACCCGCGACGGCGGCAAGAGCTGGAGCGAGCGCCAGCTGGTCGACGGCGAGGCGGGGGAGCGCCACCTGCTGTCCATCGTCCCCGGCCGCGACGGCCTGCTGCTGGTCGCCGCCGAAGCCGGCACCGTGCTGCGCTCGACCGATGCCGGCCAGAGCTGGAAGGCGATCCAGACCGACAACAAGGGCTCGTTCTGGGCCGGTGCCGAGCTGGCCGACGGCAGCCTGCTGCTCGGCGGCATGCGCGGCCACCTCTATCGCAGCACCGACCGGGGCGAACACTGGACCCACCTGGCCAGCGGCACCCAGCAGTCGCTGACCGGCATCGCCCAGCACGCCGACGGCAGCGTGCGGGCGGTCGGCCTGGCCGGCACCACGCTGCTCAGCAAGGATGGCGGCCAGAGTTTCGAAACCGTCGTGCGCCCCGACCGCCTGGCCGTCACGGCCATCGTTCCGCTGGCCAAGGGGGACTTGATGTTCTCGGCGGTCGGTACGGTCGTCCGCGACTAAAACCCGATTTTTCCCGCACCGGCGGCTTGAACCGGTCAAACCAAAACCCAGAAGGAGACAAACCATGAATGCACCGCTCAACCCCGTCCTCACCGCGGCGACCACCGAATTCCTGGCGCGCCGCAACCACCGCATGCTGATCGGCGGCCAGTGGGTCGCCAGCAGCAACGGCCAGAGGCTGGAAGTCCTCAACCCGGCCGACGAAAGCCTGCTCGCCACCGTGCCGGCGGCCACCGAGGCCGACGTGGACCGTGCCGTGCAGGCCGCCCGCCAGGCCTTCGAGGCACCCGGCTGGGCGAAGATGCGCCCCGACCAGCGCCAGCGCCTGCTGCTGCGCCTGGCCGACCTGATCGAGGCCAACGCCCGCACCCTGGCCGAGATCGAATCGCTCGACAACGGCAAGTCGGTGGCCATCGCCGAAGCCGTCGACGTCGCGCTGGCAGCCAGCTACTTCCGCTACATGGCCGGCTGGACGACCAAGATCGAAGGCAGCACGCTCGACGTGTCCATCCCCTTCGCCCCGCAGAACGAGTTCGTCGGCTATACGCGCAAGGAGCCGGTCGGCGTCGTCGGCGCCATCGTCGCCTGGAACTTCCCGCTGCTGCTCGCTTCGTGGAAGCTGGCGCCGGCCCTGGCCACCGGCTGCACGGTGGTCCTCAAGCCGGCCGAGCAGACGCCGCTGAGCGCGCTCTACCTGGCCGAACTGGTCCTCCAGGCCGGCTTCCCGGAAGGCGTGGTGAACGTGGTGACCGGCGACGGCCCGTCGGTGGGCGCGCCGCTGACCCGCCACCCCGGCGTCAACAAGCTGACCTTCACCGGCTCGACCGAAGTCGGCAAGCTGATCGGCAAGGCGGCGATGGACAACATGACGCGCATCACCCTCGAACTCGGCGGCAAGTCGCCGGTCATCGTGCTCGAGGATTGCGATCCGGCCGTCGCCGCCGGAGGGGCCGCGCAAGCCATCTACTTCAACCAGGGGCAGGTGTGCTGCGCCGGCTCACGCCTCTACGTGCACAAGAAGAACTACGACCGCGTCGTCGCCGACCTGGCCGACCACGCCAACGCGCTGACCATCGGCCACGGCATGGACCCGGGCGCCCAGCTCGGCCCGCTGGTCTCGCGCGAGCAGCTCGACCGCGTCTGCGGCTACATCGACATCGGCCGCCAGCAGGGCGCCGAGGTGGTGGCAGGCGGCGGTCGTGCCGGCGACAAGGGCTACTTCGTCAAGCCGACCGTGCTCGCCAAGGTGGACCAGAAAGCCCGCGTCGTGCAGGAGGAAATCTTCGGCCCGGTCGTCGTCGCCATGCCCTACGACGACCTCGACCAGGTCGCCGCCTGGGCCAACGACACGCCCTTCGGCCTCGGCGCCTCGATCTGGTCCAACGACCTGTCGCGTGTCCATCGCCTGATCCCCAGGATCAAGTCCGGCACCGTCTGGGTCAACTGCCACAACATGCTCGACCCGGCCCTGCCGTTCGGCGGCTACAAGCAATCCGGCTTCGGCAAGGAAATGGGCCGGGCGGCGCTCGATGCCTACCTGGAGCAGAAGTCGGTGCTGATGATGGTTTGAGTGTCGGGAAACCGGAAAAGCAAGGCCCGGCCAGCTTGGCCGGGCTTTTTGCCGATTTGAAACAGAAATGCGGGCCAGGCGAGCGGGGTTCGGGATATCAAGGGAGGCCCGTTTCGATTGCTGCCGGCATCGAGGCGTCAGGCGCCGATCCGCTTGCGATATTCCGATGGCGTGACGCCCAGTTCCAGGTTGAACGTCCGGCGCATGTTGTATTCGTCGCCAAAGCCGCTTCGGTAAGCAATTTGCTTGAGCGAGAGTTCGGGATTGGCCAGCGCGCGACAGGCCGCTTCCAGGCGCAGGCGCTTGAGCCAGGCGGCGGGTGTCCGGCCGGTCTCCTTGATCAACTGCCGATGCAAGGTACGCGATGAAACCGCCAGTGCGCTGGCCATTTCATCGACGTTCACGCTCTTGTCCAGCCGTTCGAGCAGCCACTTGCTCAAACGTCCGCTCAGCGAGCTTTCCTCCGTCTGGGCATGCAATTCCGCGCTGTATTGGCGTTGCCCGCCGGGGCGCTTGAGATAAAGCACCAGACGATGGGCGATGCGCAGGGCCAGCGGGCGTCCCAGGTCCTTTTCGACCAAAGCCAAGGCGAGATCAATCCCGGCGCTGATGCCGGCCGATGTCCACACCCGGTCGTCCTGAACGTAGATCGCGTCGGCATCGACATGCACTTGCGGAAAACGGGTTTGCAGGGCGTGAGCATCCATCCAATGGGTCGTCGCCCGGCGCTCATCCAGCAAGCTGGCGGCGGCAAGCAAAAACGCACCGGTGCATACCGAGCAGGTCCGATCCGCGTGTTCATGCGAACGATTCAACCAGGCACAGAGCGCCTGCGATTGGTCCAGAATCGACAAATCCTGCGTCCCCGGAACCAGCAGCGTTGCGCCGGACAGTTCCTCTTCTTTCGGCAGCGGTTCGCTCAGCAGCGTAACGCCGGAAGCCGAGGTGACGGGGCCTCCGCCTTGAGAGACAACGTGGATGTCGTAGCTGGCCGGTACCCCTTCATCATGACATTGATTGTTGGTTGTCGAGAAAACCTGGATGGGTCCGGTGGCATCGAGCAGGACAAAGCCGGGAAACAGAAGGACATAGACACGACGCCTCGTCGCCGGCTCGTGAGTTGAATCGTGTGGAGTTTCAATTGGAGACATCGATCTGGCGGTATTTCACTGAAGGTCGTCCATTTTGCCAGCCTTGGCTTGGGTAAAGTGTTTTCCAGTAACACATCGACAGGCACATCGACGACAATCGGCAGTACCCAATCCGGATATGGCGTGGCTTGCAGCGGGGCGTCGCCGTGAGCTGAAAGTCTTTCCCCCAACCATCGTGCCGAGCAGGAGGTGATATGGCAATTGTTCGAATTGACTTTACGCGGGGCCAGCCAACGGGTTTTGCTCAGGCCGTCGCTGAAGTTGTTAACACAGCAATGCAGGAAGTTCTCGGAATCCCTCCTCGGGAGAACTTCATCGTTTCCCAATCACACGAAAAGGGCGCGATCCTGCATGCGCCGGAGAGCTGTTCGCCGGCTCGCTTGGAAAAGCTCGTTTTTATTCAAATTACGCTCAATGAAGGCCGCTCGACTGAGCTGAAGTCGATGTTTTATGCGCAATTGAACCAGCGTTTGGTTTCCAGCGGATTCGTCGAGGCAAACAATGTCTTCGTCAATCTGGTCGAGGTTGCGCGCGACAACTGGTTTTTTGGTGCATCCGGGGACACGGGGCCGTAGCAACGCAAGCGCTGATCCCGGCCCATCGGCCGATTGAAGAATAGGACACAGATGCTTTCCCAACTTATTTTCTTGCCCGGTGCCTTGGGGCGAACCGCACAGTGGCGTCCGATTTCCACGCAGCTTGCACATTCCGGTGAACGCATTCATTTTGGCTGGCCTGGATTCGGATCGACACCCTCCGATCCACTGGTGTCTGGAATCGATGATCTGGTGCGGCTGGTTGTGGCTCGTATCAACAAGCCGACGGCCCTGTTGGCTCAATCGATGGGCGGAGTGGTCGCAATTCGTGCCGCCCTGGAAAAGCCGGCGCTGATTACGCATCTGGTGTTGGCGGTGACCTCCGGCGGAGTCGATGTGCGGGGGCTGGGCGGGGCGGACTGGCGTCCAGCCTTTCGACAGGCGAATCCGCATCTTCCGGAGTGGTTTTCGAGCGATCAGCATGAGCTTTCCGATCGGCTGGCAGAACTCACGATGCCCGTCTTGTTGCTTTGGGGCGACTCAGACCCCATCAGCCCGGTCAGCGTTGGAAAACGCCTGGCCGGCTTGTTCCCGCAGGCTGAGCTACATGTGGTCAGCGCCGGCGATCACGATTTGCTGGAGACGCATGCGGCGATCCTTGCACCCATCATCAATGCGCATTTGTCCGGGAAGGGTTGATCATGGCAACACCGTTTCCAGTCGCTGACTCCGCCATTCGCGAGGTTCTGCCGAAACGCGGCATGCTGGTGCGGCCAGGCCATGTTTTGATGGTTTCCAAATAAAAACGACGAGCCGGCTATTGGAAACTAACCGCCGCTTGATTCCAGGGAGATGCGATTTTGTTCATTCGAGAATTCAAGCCTGCTGATGCATTGACTGTTAATGGCTTGGCATTGATGGCATTCGAGCAATTCCGGAATGCTTACAAGGATTGGCCGGGCTTTCGCGCAAAAATAGCCGGGATGTCATCCTTGGCAGATACCGGGGAATTGCTTGTTGCCGAAATCGATGGGCAGATCGTCGGGGCTGTGGCTTATGTCGGCCCTGGTAAGCCCAAAGCCGATTTTTTTCAACGTGAATGGCCCATCATGAGAATGCTGGTCGTTGCTCCTGATTTTCGCGGGCGAGGCATAGGGCGGGCGCTGGCCGAGGCATGTTTGAGTCTGGCCAAGCGAGACGGCGCTCGTTTTTTTGCTCTGCATACCAGCGAAATCATGCACGTGGCGCTGCCGATGTATCGACGGATGGGATTTGAAAAAGTGTCGGATGCCCCGGCGATTAACGGGGTGGTGTACGCTGTCTATCTCAAGAGAATTGACTGAGCGGACGACGGTTTTCCTGGCGGCACGTTGCGAAAACAGAAATGGCGGATTGGCATCTTTTCACTGCAATTGGGCGGTGTCGGCAGATAGGCAGCATGTAAATTGTTTCAGAACCGGTCGTAATAACGGCTATCGATGAGCAATGCCATTTTCTGACCATTTAATGCCAAGAATCACTCCTTTGACTTTTGATATTCAACTTGGGCGCGGCGAACGCTACGATCTTCAGGTTGACCATGGAACAGGCGTTTTCCTGCTTTCCGGGAAAATTAGCTTGCACCATGGCTTGGTGTGCTTGACCGAGCATGCAGTCGCTCCCGGGCAGGTGCTGACTACGGAACAGAGCTTGACGATTGAAGGTGCGGGATGGATCGCGCTTTTGGCTCAGGAAGACAGCAAAGTATTCGTTTTTGCCCCTCAGGGCATTCTTACGCGAGCGGGCGAATATTTGGGACAGTGGCTGTCGGGCTATAAGCACCTGAGTAACACCGCCTCGAATTAGGCGCACTGGTTCGGAATGAGGCCAGCGTAGGCGCTGGCGGATACCTTATGGAACATACCCATGTCTATCTCAAATAATCCGACAACAGATGAGCTTGCGATTTCCCGCGCGAATGCCAGCGACGTGACGGATGTCGGCGTGATGGTCGGAGAACTCCTGGCTGAAATCATGGATGTACTGGGCGTTCGGGCATTCAATTTCGACTTGGCCGAAACAGTTGAGCGGCTTCAGGGGTTTCTGGATCAGGAGAAATATTTTGCCTTTGTCGCCCGATGCGGCGACGGGAGCGCCGTGGGCTTCATCGCGCTATACGAAAGTCATGCGCTTTATGCCGAGGGGGCTTTCGGGACGATTCCCGAACTCTATGTCCGTCCGGGATTTCGCGAACGGAATGTCGGCCTGGAATTGCTGGCCGCCGCCAAATCATTCGCCGCCACCCGTAACTGGACGCGCCTGGAAGTCACCACGCCGCCGCTGCCGCAGTTTGATCGAACCCTCGCTTTTTATGAACGCGAAGGGTTTGCGATCAGCGGCGGGCGGAAGTTGAAACTTGAACTGTGAGCGAATCGATGGACACTCAAGCCAGCCCGATACACGCCATGGAAGATATCGTCATTCGCCAGGCAACTCCCGCCGACTATCAGCGCGTGATCGAGGTGGTCGATCACTGGTGGGGAGGGCGACACATGGCCGACATGCTGCCCAAGCTGTTCTTCGTGCATTTTCGCGGCACCAGTTTTGTTGCCGAGCGTGCGGGCGAGGTGCTGGGATTTATCGTCGGCTTCGTCTCGCAAACCTTTCCCGACGAGGCCTATATCCACTTTGTCGGCATCCACCCCGAGTACCGCAGCCGGAACCTCGGGCGCGCCTTGTATGAGCGATTTTTTGCCTCGGTGATGGAAGCGGGCGTGCATACCGTGCATTCCGTCACTGCGCCGATCAACAAAGGCTCCATCGCATTCCATCTCCGTATGGGTTTTCACATGCTTCCCGGTGACCGGGTGATGGATGGCGTGCAGGTGGTGGAGGGATACGATGGCAAAGGGGAGGACCGGGTGCTGTTTTCCATGAACCTGGCTAAAGAGGGCGTGACTGGCAACTTCTTCTCTGCCGGCGAGTGATCGTGGCTCGGTGACCGGCAGCGTATCGATGCCGGCTGAAGGTCCGCTTGGCGTGGGTGACACCTTATCAATGGAAATTGGCAGATTCGATCGACGCCGCTTCCGGATAATTCGCCATTTCCTGACCGAGGAGCATTGCAAATGACCCACCCGAATTTCGTCATCTTGTTCGTTGACCGTCCTGAGGACAGCGCGGTCTTTTATAAAAAGATCCTGGGTGTCGATCCGCTCGAGGTATCCCCGACCTTCGCCATGTTCGCGCTGGATTCCGGCATCATGCTTGGCCTGTGGTCGAAGCACACGGCCGATCCCGCACCGGCAACGACGGGAGGCGGGTGCGAACTGGCCATTTCGCTGGAGAGCGATCAGCGCGTCGATGAGCACTTCGCACGATGGTCAGCCGCAGGCATCACGATTTTGCAGGCGCCTGTACAATTGGATTTTGGCTATACCTGTCTGGCCAGCGACCTTGATGGTCATCGGATCCGGGCATTTTGCCCGGCTGAACATTGAACAGCGCGGCTAGCGCTCGGTAATGAGATCAACCATGTATTCCTCAACTTTTACCTTCGCCAAGGGGCAATACGACGATGAGTACCATCGCCTCGATCAGGCCATCGCCGAGGCGGTCAAGTCGATTCCGGGGTATCTGGGCGAAGAGGCCTGGGAAAACCCAGCGACCGGTTTGATATCGACGGTGTACTACTGGGAGTCGCTCGAGGCTTTGCACACCCTGATGCATCATCCCTTGCATCGGCAAGCGAAGGCGCAGCAGGCGAGGTGGCTGGATGGCTACCAGGTGGTGATCGCCCAAATCATCAAGACTTACGGCGACAATCGGCTTCGGATGCCGTTTGCAGCGCAGGCGCCGGCGCCTGCGGACGGGGCGTCCTGAGCGGATCGCCAGCGGTGGCCGTGGGGCCGCCTGTTCCGGCTATCTTCCGCGAGGCTTTGCCGGCCCCTTGCGCGGGCCGCCCGTCGGGCGAGGACCGGGCCGGCGGGCGGGTTTGTCCGGGAAGTCGTCGAACCCCACCCAATTGCCTGGCGTCCCCTTGCCTGAACGCCCGCCGGCCACCTTCGGCTTCTTCGGCTTGGGCGCGGCAGCGGCAGGGCCGGTGGCGGGTACGCGGTGGGTCGGTTCGAAGCCCGGTTCCTCGTCGCGGCTCAGGCTGGTCTTGAGCAGGGTTTCGATGGCGCCGAGCAGCGGGGCCTCGTCGGCGCAGACCAGCGAGATCGCTTCGCCCGTGGCGCCGGCGCGGCCGGTGCGGCCGATGCGGTGAATGTAGTCCTCGGCGACGATGGGCAGATCGTAATTGACCACCTGCGGCAGGTCGTCGATGTCGAGGCCGCGCGCCGCGACGTCGGTGGCGACGAGGATTTCCACCTCGCCCGACTTGAAAGCGTCCAGCGCCTTGAGGCGCGAGGCTTGCGGGCGGTCGCCGTGGATGGTGTCGGCGGAGATTTTCCTGGCCTGCAGGCGGTCGACCAGTTCGTCGCAGCCGCGCTTGGTCTTCACGAATACCAGCACCTGGCCCCAGCCGCGGTCCTTGCGCATGAACAGGAAGAGGTCGGTCTTGCGCTTCTTGTCGCAGGGCACGACCCATTGCTTGACGGTCTTGGCGGCGGTGTTGCGCGGGCTGACTTCGATGGATAGCGGATCGCGCAGGCGGGTGCTGGCCATGCCGCGGATGTCGTCGGAGAAGGTGGCCGAGAAGAGCAGGGTCTGGCGTTTCTTGGGCAGGGCCTGGAAAACGATGTCGAGATCGTTGGCGAAACCGAGGTCGAGCATGCGGTCGGCTTCGTCGAGCACCAGCGTCTGCACCTGGCGCAGCTTGACGGCATTCTTGGTGAACAGGTCGATCAACCGGCCGGGCGTGGCGACCAGGATGTCGACGCCACGCCGCAGGCGCATCATCTGCGGGTTCAGGCTGACGCCGCCGTAGGCCGCGTAGCAGCTGACGGCGAGATGTTCGCCGTACTGGCGGAAGCTGCTCATGACCTGTTCGGCCAGCTCGCGCGTCGGCACCAGCACCAGGACGCGGATGCTGTTGCTGGCGACGCTGTCCTCGCTTTCGCTCAGGCGTTGCAGCAGGGGCAGGGCGAAGCCGGCGGTCTTGCCGGTGCCGGTCTGCGCCGCCGCCATCAGGTCGCGCCCGGCCAGCACGGCGGGGATGGCCTGGGCCTGGATCGGCGTCGGCTCCTGGTAGCCGAGGGTGTCGAGGGCCTGGAGGAGCGGCGCGGAAAGGCCGAGCTGGGAGAAGGTCATGGCGGTTGGGGCGGGGTGCGAAAGGGCGGATTTTACCCCGCCGCGGCGTGGCTCAATGCTCGAAACGGTAATCGGCCGCGGCGACGGTCCGCCAGGCGCTGCAGCCGTCGAGCTCGAGCACCTGGGTGTGGAACTTGAGGATGGTCGTGCGGTGGCCGACGCTGATCACCGTCGTCTGCGTGTCGAGCAACTGCTGGTAGAGGTTCGTTTCGTTGGCGATGTCGAGGGCGCTGGTCGCCTCGTCGAGGATGGCGAAGCGCGGCCTGGTCAGCAACAGGCGGGCGAAGGCGAGGCGCTGCTGCTCGCCGACCGAGAGCAGTTTGGGCCAGTCGCGTTCGGCATCGAGACCGCCGACGCGGTGGGCGAGGTTGGGCAGGCTGACCCGCTCCAGCGCGGCGAGCAGGTCGTCGTCGGATACCGGCAGGTCGGCGTTCGGATAGAGCAGCTGGTTGCGCAGGCTGCCGAGCACCATGTACGGCTGTTGCGGCAGGAACAGCATGTCGTGCGGCGCCGGCCGCCGGATGCTGCCGCTGCCGGCGTACCACAGCCCGGCGACGGCACGCAGCAGCGAGCTCTTGCCGCTGCCGCTCTCGCCGACGATGAGCAGGCTTTCGCCGGGCCTGACGGTCAGCGACAGGTTCTGGATCAGGACGCGTTCGGCGTTGGGCGTCATCAGCGTCAGGTCGTCGATTTCAAGCTGCGGCGCATCCTGCGTGTCGATGGTGTTGCCGGAACGGTGCTCATCGACCGGGTCGGGCGGCAGGTACCTGGCGAGCATGTCGAGGCGGTCGATGCCGGCGGCGAAGCGGCTCAGCCCTTCGAAGTTCTCGATGATCATCGAGATGGCGCCGAGCACGGCGGCAAAGGCGCCGGCGGCCTGCACGGCGCGCCCGACCTCCATGTCGCCGGAAAGGACGTTGTCGGCGATGATGGCGCTGGGGATGATCAGGGTGAACAAAAAGTAGCCCTGCTGGAACAGGTTGAGCCAGAACTGGGTGCGGACAAGGCGTTTGAAGTTGCTGAAGGCGGCACCGAAGCGGTGTTTGACCTGTCCGAGTTCCAGCGCCTCGCCCCGGTAAAAGGCGATCGATTCGGCGTTTTCGCGGACGCGAACGAGGCTGAAGCGAAAATCGGCTTCGCGCCGCAGCTGGTTGAAGTTGAGGCTCATCAGCCGCTGGCCGAAGACGAAAATGACCACGCAGGTGCCCGCCGTGGCGTAGAAGACGAGGAAGTAGACCAGCTCGTGGGAGATCGACCACAGCACGGCGCTGAAGGCGACCAGCTGCAGGGTCGAGCTGACGATGATGAGCAGGAAGTACAGCGAGCGCTGGGTGAAGGTGGCGATGTCCTCGGTCATCCGCTGATCGGGGTTGTCGATGGCGGCGTTGGCGTTCAGCTCGTAGAAATGCCGGTTGCGGAAATAGCTGTCGAGGAAGCGCCCGGTCAGCCAGCGCCGCCAGTAGATGCCCAGCGTGTCGCGGACGAAGAAGTAGAAGGCGTAGACCGGGATGGCGAAGGCGAGCAGGCCGAGGCAGAGTTTGATCGAATTCCAGAAGCGCTCTTCGTCCTGCGCGGCCAGTGCCGACGTGAATTCGCCCGTCTGCTCGTTGAAGAGCACGGCGAAGCGAGTTTGCCCGAGCAGCAGGACGACGAGCAGGATGATCAGCCCCCAGGCCCGCCATTTTTCCTCATGCCGCCAGTAGGGCGTGGCAAGTGCCCAGAAACGCTTCCACAAGTGGAGGTTGGACGGAGTCATGGTCTGCCGGCGCGCTTTTTTTGTCGTTTTCCGGTGGGAGCGGGGATGGGGCTTTCGCTACCCGGGGCGGCGAAAGGAATGGTCATTCACACGGCGTGTTTTACACCTCGCGCCGGGCCGGCGCAAGCGGGGTGGCGGCGGGCAAGCGACAGCGCTCGCCCGGGGCAGGAATCAGAAGGCGACGAGCTTGTCAGCCAGGCTGGTCGCTTCGGCCAGTTCGACCAGCCGTGAAAGGCGGTTCGGCCTGCGCGGCAGGCCTGCAAGCGCTCAGGAGAACTTGGCGCGGTGGGCTTCCAGCGCCTTGGCGCGGGCTTCCTTCAGGCGGTCGGTGACGCGCTGGGGCAAGGCTTCGCCGTCATCGGCCACGTGCGCCAGCGCATGGGCTTCGAGCGCTTTCAGGCGGGCCATCATCAGGCGAACGCGGGCGGTGTCGGAAATCGCGATCAGGTCGGCTTCCGGATCGTCGTGCTTGTCTTCCTTGGTCAGCCTGGGGCGGCTGTAGAACTGGTGCAGTACGTGTTCGCCGTCGTGCGACTGGCCTTCGTCCTCATCCTCGGCACTGTGTACCGGTGCCTCGCTGTTCTTGCGCTTGGCGACCATCAGCGCCATCTGGTGGCGTTCGGTACGGCTGAGCAGGGTGGCCGGCAAGGCTTCCTTGGCCGCCTGCTTGGCCTTTTTCGCCGCCCGCAGCTTGGCTGCCGGGTTGATCGGCGGCAGCAGTTCGGTGACCGCCGCCGGCATCGGGATCGGCGTGATCGTCACGTCGGCGTGCGGAATCGAGGCGTCGACGAACGAAACCTGATCCTCGGTATCCGAGGCGAGGGCAGTCAGCGAGAAGAGCGCTGCGAGCGCTAAGGCGAAAATACGGCGCACAACCATGAATCCTGAATATTACGGCTTCTATTTTAGCATCCGCGAATGCGCTTTGCCGGACAGGCTTGTTACGGATTGTTACCGGCGCTGCAGCAGCACGCCGCATTCCAGGTGGTGGGTGTAGGGAAACTGGTCGAAGACGGCCGAGGCGGCGATCCGGTGGCTGTCGTTCAGCGCGGCGACGTTGTTGCGCAGCGTGTCCTGGTTGCAGGAGATGTACAGGATGCGGTCGAAGTTGCGGGCCAGTTCGACGGTGGCATCGTCGAGGCCGGCGCGCGGCGGGTCGACGAACAGCGTGGCGTGGCGGAAGGCGTCGAGGTCGATGTGCTTCAGGCGCTGGAATTCCTCGCGGCCGGCGAGCGCGGCGCTGAATTCCTCGGCCGACATGCGGACCAGGTCGATGTTGTCGACGGCGTTGGCAACGATGTTGTACTGCGCGGCATGGACCGAGGTCTTGCTGACTTCGGTGGCCAGCACGCGCTCGAACAGCGGGGCCAGCGCCAGCGTGAAGTTGCCGTTGCCGCAGTAGAGTTCTACCAGCTTGCCACCGATGCCGGCAGCTTGCCGGCGGGCCCAGGCGAGCATCTTGCGGTTCACCTCGCCGTTGGGCTGGGTGAAGCTGCCTTCGACCTGCTGGTATTTCAGGCGGCGGCCGTCGAGTTCGAATTCCTCGAGCAGCCAGTCGCGGTCGATGACGATCTTCTGGCCCCGGCTGCGGCCGATCAGCTGCACGCCGAGTTCGCCGGCCAGTTCGCGGGCCGCGGCTTCCCAGGTGGCGTCGAGCGGGCGGTGGTAGATCAGCGTGATCATCAGCTCGCCGCTCAGGGTGGCCAGGAAGTTGACCTGGAACAGCCGGCGGCGCAGGGCGTCGCTGGGGACCAGGCGTTCCTTCAGGCGCGGCATGACGGCGCAGATGGCCGCGGTGGCCGGCGGGAAGGTCTCCAGGCGGATTTTCTGCTTGGGGTCGTCCGGGTCCGACATCGTGTAGTCGAGGTCGTCGCCGTCGTGCCAGACGCCGAACTCGGCCCGCATGCGGTAATGCAGCGGCTCGGAGGCGTGGATGGCGATGTCGCCGACCCCGAACTCGGCGAAATTCCGTTCGAATCCGGCCGCCTTGGTGGCGAGTTGGGCTGGGTACTGGGCGATGTCGAAGGTCGGTAGCGGCATGTTTCTACGGCGATGAAGCGGTTTTCGCCGCCGGTTTTGCAAGCCGGCGGCACGGGGAGGGCGAAATATACGCCGGTCTGCGCGCGACGGCGAGGATTCGCTCAGCGCAGGCGCCGCCGCAACCAGGCGCTGGCCTGGTCGACGCCGATGGAGAGGAGCAGCATGGCGATGATGACGGTGCTGGCCTGGGCGTAGTGGAACAGCGACAGTTCAAAATAGAGCAGCTGGCCCAGGCCGCCGGCGCCGACGAAGCCGAGGATGGCGGCCATGCGGATGTTCATTTCCCAGCGGTAGAGGGTGTAGG